>NZ_JABANE010000140.1 GCF_012844305.1 Flammeovirga aprica JL-4 | reverse complement strand
ATGAAGATTTTATTAAATTTAAATTATCGCTGACTTACTTTTTGTCTAATTTAATGTCGGTGAGTAGTTACAAAAAATACAAAGTGGATCTTTATAAGATTTAATTTGATGATTTTAATCATGCATCCCGTAACGCAAACCGTTGCGATAAAAAAAACTAAAAAATGTATTAAAAACCCTTTTTTATAAGAACAACATTATAGTATTTTAGCTAAACAGATTGGTTTAGACAGCCATAAAAACAGGAAATTCTATTAAATCGTTCTTTAATGAAAGCGACCTTTAAAATACATTATGATACCCAATTTGGGCAACAATTACTGATTGTTGGTTCTTTACCAAGTTTGGGTAAAAACAAAAAAGAAGAAGCCCTAGAAATGTCCCATTTAGGGGGTGGAGTTTGGTTTGCAGAAATTGACCTTTCAAAAACTAAAGCTAAGAGTTTTACTTATAACTACATGCTGATTGATAAATCAAATGGCATTGAGTACAAAGAAGATGGTGCACCAAGAAAGGTAGTACTTGATAAAACTTTATATAAGAATTACATCTTACAAGATGCTTGGAACCCTTACCACGAAACAGAGAATGCTTACGATACAGCGGCATTTGATGTGATTTTCCAAACATCAGCCCCTAAGAAAAAAGCTGCTAAAAAATCTGCGAAAGATGCTAAATACACTTTTGAAGTAAATGTACCTCGTATTAACAAGGACATGGTCGCAAAAGTTGTTGGTTCTGTTGAAGAGTTAGGAAACTGGGATATCAATAATGCCCTTCCTATGAACTATGATAAAGAACGTAACCTTTGGACAGTAACAACACCACTAAAAAAGAATCATCATAAACTAAAATATAAATATGTATTAGTATCAACAAAAGATGCTAGTCATGTTGAATTAGAAGGTGGGTTTGACCATATTTTTGATATTCAAGAAAATGATCCTCAAACTTACGTTCGTTTTGCTGACCACAGGTTCGCTTATGATAAAAGAGCTTGGAGAGGAATGGGAGTTGCATTGCCTGTATTCTCTTTAAGATCAGAGCAAGGACTTGGTGTTGGTGAGTTTTTAGATATTAAAGGCTTAGTAGATTGGTCAAAAGAAACAGGAATGAGATTGGTACAGATCTTACCTGTAAATGACACAATGGCTACTTACACGTGGGTAGATTCATACCCTTATGCTTCTGTTTCAGTTTATGCATTGCATCCTATTTATATCAATCTTGAAGCTGTAGGAGCTTTGAAGGATAAAAAGAAGATGACAAAACTGAAAACACTTAAGAAGAAGTTGAATGCATTGGATACTGTGGATTATGAAGCAGTAATGAATGCAAAGATGGATTACCTTAAGGAGATCTGGTCAGAGAAAAAAGCAAGCTTCTTAAAAGACGCAAAAGTAAAAGCATTTATCAAAGAGCAGGAAGAGTGGTTATTGCCTTACGCTGCTTTCTGTTACTTCAGAGATAAATATAAGACACCTGACTTCACTAAGTTTGAGAAATTTGCAAAATATGATGCAAAGGAAGTAGAGAAACTTTTTGGTGCTAAATCAAAAGTGAAAGATGATGTGAACTTCTATGTTTTTGTTCAATATCATCTTCATGCTCAATTGCTTGAGGCTTCTGAGTATGCTCAAGATAAAGGTGTGGTATTAAAAGGTGATATTCCAATTGGTATTTACAGATTCTCTGCAGATGCTTGGACAGCACCTCATTTATATAATATGAATGGTCAAGCTGGTGCACCGCCAGATGATTTTGCTGTAAACGGTCAGAACTGGGGATTCCCTACGTATGACTGGGATACAATGAAGAAAGATGGTTATGCATGGTGGACAAGTAGAATGACGCACTTGTCTCAGTATTTCCAAACATTCAGAATTGACCATATCTTAGGTTTCTTCCGTATCTGGGAGATTCCAATTGATTCGGTTCAAGGTCTTTTAGGACAATTCAGACCTGCTCTTCCATTACATTTAAATGAGTTTGAAAGCAGAGGTGTAAGATTCGATTTTGATCGTTTCTGTAAGCCTTACATCCGTGAGCACTTCTTAGGTGAGTTATTTGGAGCGGATACTGATTGGGTGAAAGGAGAGTTCTTGAAAGAGAAATATACTGGAGCTTATGACTTTAAAGAAGAGTTTGATTCACAAGTGAAAATTCAAGCTTACTTTAATGGTCTTAAAGCAAAAGACGATGCTGACCAAGCAAGATTAGACAGTATTAGAGATAATCTTTATAGCCTTCACAATGAGGTATTGTTGATTCCTGCTTTAGGTTATGATGATGGAATGCATTATGCTCCTCGTGTAACTATGGATAAGTCTAGAACATTTAATGAGTTAGAAAGCTATCAAAAACATACTTTCTGGGATTTATATGTAGACTACTTCTTCAAACGTCAGGAAGAGCTTTGGGCTTCACAAGCAATGGAAAAATTACCTGCCATCAAAGAAGCAACAAACATGTTGATCTGTGGTGAGGACTTGGGTATGGTTCCTGATTGTGTACCAGGTGTAATGACTGAGCTTGAAATCTTAAGTTTAGAGATTCAGAGAATGCCAAAAGATCCAACAATTGCTTTTGGTCATCCTGGAAACTATCCTTATGAGTCTGTTGCTTCTCCATCTTCGCATGATATGTCAACTGTAAGAGGTTGGTGGGAAGAAGATAGAGGTGATACTCAGAGATTCTACAACGAGATCCTTGGTAACTGGGGTGAGGCTCCTCAGCACTGTGAGCCTTGGATTGCTGAGCAAATCTTAGTACAGCACCTTTATGCTGATTCTATGTGGACTATTTTCCCTCTTCAAGATTTATTAGCAATTGATGGTGAATTAAGAAGAGAGAATCCAGAAGACGAGCGTATCAACGTTCCAGCAATCAAGCATCACTATTGGAGATATAGAATGCATTTCTCATGTGAAGAATTAGTAAAACAAAAGAACTTCAATTCTAAATTGAAAGGTCTGGTTACTGCTTCTGGTAGAAATACAGAATATTAATATTGAATTGATATAAATTTAGAGGTCACTTGATACGTCAAGTGGCCTTTATTTTTTACCTGAATTTTTCAAGATTGGAAGTCTGTCCATAATCCAATCCAAAGGAGGAACTTTCCAGTCAAACCTTCTTACAATATTGAAGCGGTATTGACCCATCCAGTATAATTCAGTGATATCATAACTTGTGGCAATATTATAAGACTCCAATACAAATGAGAAGCCTAAGTAGGTTCTTCGGTTGTTGTAGCCAAAAGCAGCTCTTGTATTTAATTTGAAACCCGTATCCCAAACATCTTCATTCATCCTGCCTTCTGTTGTCTCATACCAAGTGTTACCATAATTAAGACCATAGCCAAGGGCTAATGCTCCTGTCAGGAAAAAGCGTTTATAAATGATCAATGAAAAAGCATAACCGCCCATTAAACCAGCGCTACCATAAAGTCCTTTTATAATATTGTCTTCCAGTTGATATTCTTCTCTAATATGGGAAGGAATTAAGGAGGAATCGGCTTTGATATTCAGGAAATTGATGTAAGGTCCATAAAGGAGTGAACCAGCTGTTTTTTTCTGGACTTCAGTTTGGGCAAAAGCAGCTCTGAATGAGAATTTTCTATGATTATGAACAAAAAGAGTTGACACTCCTATCGTGTTGATACTCATGTCCCCTCTGAGTTGAGTAGGAGGGTTGCTCTGATTAAAATTTCCTCTGCTTTCATATTCACTAATATAAAAACCATTATAGAATTGTAGTCCGAAGTCAATTGCCACCTTACGTCCATAAACATAAGATCTCATATCTAGCTTTCTAGTCTTTCCAAATTTGTCATTATCATTGTTAATAGCTGGAAAGTTGATGCCAATATTAATCCCTAGTCCTCTGTAGTTAAAACCAAAGCCGAGGTTGAGGTTGCCATTTGGAGAATAAACAATTCTTTTTCCTTGGTCTCCATTGCCGGTGAGAATGAGGTTGTTGAATTTATACACAGAGTAAAGCCTCAAATGTAAGTCATTGTTATAGGACTTATAATACGTAGTATCATGGTCCAATACATTTGATGTGGAATCACTCTGAGCGTATAAATTATTTTCATTATACAGCAACAGTGACAACGCAAATAATAGAGCGTAAATTTTCAATGAATAGCGTGTAAGAGAGTTTAAAAAATAATGATGAAGAAAATGAAAATATTAATCAAAATCAAGCCCTAGCTTTTGCTGTAAAGTTTTAAGAGCAGGATATTTCTCCTGTAAGAACTGTAGCTTGTCTTGTTGAGAATATAAACGTTTAGGTTCATTGCTCTCCTCAATCTGAATTAGTTTTGTAGAAATCTCAATAGTTTCATTTTTCAATTCAGTTCTAAGCTGTCTCAAAAGCTCAGGTCTGACAATATTGAGATGCTCATTTTGAATAGTATTTGTGATTTCGACAATAATATTCAGTTGACTGTCAAGCGTGATTTCATTTTCATCTAAAAGAATACTCGCAAACTTACTCTTGCCATTTTCTCTATATTCATCAGCAAATGATGTCCAGATTTTCTTGGCCTGTTCTAAAGTAAAGGATTGTCCAATGATTGCCTTTCCTTTTTTAGGTTTGCTTCCACCAAAACTTGGAGGTGGAGGCGGAGTAGGTAGTTGAGAAGAAGTAGGAGGTACGGGAGTAGAAGCGACTTGTTTTTGTTCAGTAGCCTTAATACTCTTCGCTTTATTAGATAATCCAGATTTTAACTGTTCTAGATTACCAGATATTTTTGTTGTCGTTTGAATATGAATTTTATTCTCTTGTTGTGTCAGTTCACTTACAAGAGATTTTTTCTCAGTAGGTTTCTTTTCTGCATTTAAAGCTTCCTTTTTCGCTTTAAGCTCAGCTAGTCTTTTTTTTTTATTTCTATTTGAGCCAAACGGATCGCTTTGTTGACGTGAGCCATTTTCATTAAGGCCAATTCAACATGCAAACGCTGATTTTTACTTTCCTTGTACTTAGTGTCACAATCACTGCAGATATTTAATGCAGTCATAATAAACGACATAGGAACCTCTTTTGCCTGCTGATCATATCTTTGCTTTACAGTATCAGAAACATCAAGCAATTCTAATGTTACGGCATCTTTACAAACCAGAATATTTCTGAAGTGCTCCGCCAATCCATTGATAAAATTATGACCATCAAAACCTTTTCTCAATATCTCATCAAAAACCATCAAAGCTTGTGATGCATCACCCTTGTTTAAGAAATCAGTTAATTTGAAATAATAATCATAATCAAGAATATGAAGATTATCTACAGTTGTTTGATAGTCAATCACATTATTATTTGAGAATGTAACGATCATGTCAAACATAGAAAGAGCATCCCTCATTCCACCGTCAGCTTTTTGAGCAATTAAGTGAAGGGCATCATTGTCAGCTTTAATTCCTTCATTGGAAGCAATTTTTGAAAGCTGACCTACAATTTCTTTTACTGTAATTCTATTGAAATCAAAAATCTGACAACGAGATAAAATCGTTGGTAAAATTTTATGTTTTTCAGTAGTCGCTAAAATGAAGATAGCGTAGGCAGGGGGTTCTTCTAATGTTTTAAGGAAAGCATTAAAAGCAGCAGTAGAAAGCATGTGTACCTCATCAATGATATACACTTTCTTTTTGCCAGGCTGAGGAGCGTAGCGTACTTGTTCAATCAAGTTTCTAATATCTTCAACAGAGTTATTAGAAGCGGCATCTAGCTCTACAATATTTAAAGAAGCGTTATTGTTAAAACTTGAACACGAAGCACACTCATTACAAGGATCGCCTTCTTTTGAAAGGTTATCACAGTTGATTGTTTTCGCAAGGATTCTAGCGTTGGTAGTTTTACCCACACCTCTAGGGCCACAAAACAAAAATGCTTGTGCTAAGTGATTACTTAAAACAGCATTCTTCAGTGTGTTTGTGATATGTTCTTGACCAACAACAGTTTGGAATGTATTGGGACGGTACTTACGAGCCGAAACAACGAAATTATCCATAAAATCCTTTTCAGTTTCTAAAAATATTGAGTACAAAGTTAAAAAAAAGTGAGTCAGTTGAAATGTTTATCTACTTTTTCTTTTTAAATGAAGTATAACAATTTGATGAATATTTAATAGAACAAGATCTAAATTGCCAATTCCGTTGCACTATTTGAATATATTTTATAATGATATATTATTTCAGGAAAATAATTATTAAATTTGCATAACAACAAAAAGTTCTTTTCACTAAGACTTTTGGTAACAAATAGAATCTGATATCGAAAATAGATATAATTTTATAAACTACTAGAGACAAATTTCCAACTAATTATAAAGACATAAAATTAGAACTTTACTAATCAGACTTTTGAAGATTAATAATCTAATTTAAAAAGACAAACTTTCAACTAATCAAGACCACTATTTAAATAGTGGTCTTTCTTTTTGTCTAAATTTCAAAAAAAAGAGTTGATTTACATTCTAGTAAACCAACTCTTTCTTATAAGATCACACTTATAAAAGTGAAATGATTATTGAGCTAATTTTGCTTTCACAAAAAGTTCAACATCAGACCATAATTTTGACTGACCATCTGCTCCTTTGTGTAAGTCATAGCAAATTTTGTTCAACGCATTGATGGCATCTAAACCATTCCAAGTTGCCATGTCAATAGAACCTTTCAATACCACAACATTTTTATCTGCTTTGGCCACTAGCTCCACGTCTTTTGTTATATCATTCATTGTAAGGCTTACAGTAGCTTTACCGTTGCTTACTGATTTTACTTCACCTTTAATTGTTTCATTATTTAATAAAGTACCAAAGAAATGCTCTACAATCTTGGCATTTCTGCCTACGTCATTTGTTTCTACTGAATTCACTGGGATTGAGAAAGTCAATCCAGGAAGGATATCAATAGCATTACTAACTTCAGCAGTTTTAGGAGTAACATCAAACTTCAAGAATTTTCCGCCAACGCCTACTTTATCTGTAGTTTTGAAAGCTGTAAAAGAAACAACTGTGCCATTTGGGTCATAAGAATATTTTGCTTCTGACTGTACTTCTTTTTCGTTAGAAGTTGTAGAAGATGACTCATTTGATTTGCTAGGCGATGAGCAACCTATTGCAGAGATTAATAAAGCTCCGATAAGATAATTAACTAACTTTGTCATTTGTTTTGTAGATTATTTAGTTGTTGTACAATCTGTTTAAAGTGGTTGTTTTAATTTGCGACTATAACGTTGTAGTGCTATTTCAACTTCAAAATTGTCTTTTTCTTTATATATTTTCAAAATTTTTGCTTCAACTAATGACTGACTTTTAAGTCTTGATTTGACTTCAACTGAGATGTCCATGTCTAGAAAACCGATCTGCTCATCATTAAGTCTGACTACCTTAATAGCAGAACTGTCGAAACGGTTCAATTCATCAGGAAGAAGCATTAGAAGTTCACCTTCTTTTGTGTTTTTAATAATTTCCTGTCTGTTTACACCTGTGTCTTCATTATCATATTTTGTGCCGGCTACTTTTGTGATTTGTGGCTCTAATTTTTTAAGATTAGAAGTGTCGTTAAATCTTTTAAGGTAGAGCTGGTATTTCTTTTTAGTTTCTTCTTCTTTCTTCTTTAAAGCTTGTTTTTTGGACTTACTTTTTAGTCTCAAATAAAATACAAGAAGTACAACAATGGCAATTATAATAGCCCAAGTGGTAAGCGACATAAATTTCTTAGTTTAAATTCGTTCGAAAAATAACAGATTAATGAACGTCAAAAAATAGGAAAATATAAATATTGAATAAATCTTTAAAAAATTATATTAATTGAGCGTTTATCCTTCAAATAATAGGCAATTCGCTAAAAAATATTTGTATTATCATTATCTTTAATGATAGAAACGCCATTTGTTATGGTTGTCACCACAAAGTTTTTTAAATAATGGACATTCAAGAACTCATTTTTTCGGTTATCGGCTTAGCGGTGTACTGGTACTTGTCTAATCTGGGAAAGAAAAAGAAAGAAAAAAATCAAAATATCAATCAAGAAACTATCATACCTCCAACCAATCAAGGAGAATTAAATCAGGGTGAGCAAGAATTTGAAGCGAATAGAGAAGAGGTGAGTGCTCCTAAATCATTTAAAGATTTATTGGATATTCTATCTGATCCTGGAAAAATAGAAACTAGGCAGAGAGATATAAATCCTTTAGACCCTGAAAATTCAGAACAAAGACTAAGACGAGATTTAGATCAATATAGCCCTTCTAATGTAGCGGAAGATTCGTATGAGTCTGGAATGGACAGATATTATGATGATCAAGATGATTACCAATGGCAAGATGATTTTACAAATGATGATCTAGACAAGGAAAAAGTAGAGAAGGGAAAAACCATTACAAGAAAACGTAAACCAAAGAAAAAGAAAAATATTGCACAGCTATTCAAAAGTTCAAACAGAATTAGAGATGCATATATTATGAATGAAATTCTTATGAAAAGACCGGATTAATATTCATCTACAACTTTAAATAAAGATCAGATAAATCCATCGGTTATATCTGATCTTTATTTAATCTAAGTACTAAGGCTATAATAATTTGAATTAAATATTAAATACCTTTGTCTTAGAACTTATGCCAAACTCATCTCTCGCTTAATTTAGCTCAATACTACTTCTGCACACTATGAAAAAATTATTGCTCGGCATGGTTGGGGGACTTTCTTCTGAATGGCCTCGAATCGCAGCACTATTAACCTTAGGTTTTTTTACAGGTATATTTATGGCCAGTTATAGTGTAGCCATTAATACCTTATTTATATCCAAATTCGGAAACGAAGAAGACTTCCCTTTAGCCTTAGTAACTCAAGGTGTTTTGGGGATCATTTTTACAATATTATTCTCGAAGCTTCAAAATATTATAGGTTTCCGTAAACTGGTTTATTATACCTCATTTATCATTTTCGGCATTATTGGAAGTATCACTGGAGCACTGTTATTTCTTGAAGATAATGAGTGGGTGGCATTTTTTGGTTTCGCTACTCTCGGGCCAATTTCATCCATTTCATTACTGATTTTCTGGGGAGCTTTTGGCCGTTTATTTAATTTCTCTCAAAGTAAACGTCTGTCAGGTGGTATTGATACAGGACAAGCAGTAGCCACTATTTTGGCGTTCTTCTCTGTTCCCATTATTCAAAGTATATTACCCTCTTTTTCTTATTTATCACTTGTAGGAGCAATAGCCTATTTAGGATGCTTAATTTCTATAATTTACATACTGAGAAAATTCAGGATGCATGCGGCAGATGCAATTACAGTAGATGAAAACAAAACGGAACCGCATAAAAGAGTACGCCTCCGTGATTATAAAAAGTATTTTTTGATGATTAGTACTTTTGTGATGTGCTCCAGTTTTTCAGCGGCCTTTGTCGATTATTCATTTGTGACAGTCACGCCACAGTATTTTTTGAAAGAGCAAGAATTAGCCAACTTTTTAGCCTTTTTTGAAGCTTTCGTTATCATTGTCTCTTTCTTAGTACAAACATTCTTGAATGATAAAATCTTAGAAGTATATGGTTTGCAGTATTCTTTGATGCTTCTTCCAGGTATTTTGGTATTCTTTGGAGTTATTGATTTGGTAATAGGTTCATTATTCGGGCACAGTAAAGAGTCTGGTGTTTTCTTGATGTTTTTCCTGATCATATCCATGTCGAAACTTGTAACAGACGCCCTGAGAGATTCCTTAGAAAGTCCAACGGTTAAAATTTTCTTCTTTCCTTTACCAACCGAGATCAGATATGAAGCACAAACATTAGTAGAAGGAACTGTAGCACAAATGTCAACATTAGGTGCCGGTGTTTTGATGATTCTTATTTCAAGACTTGGAGGATACAATATTCTATATAATAACTTTGTGATTTTTGCAATCGTAGGTTTGTGGGTGTTTATCACTTTTAAGATGTATGCTGAATATAGAGTATCACTTCAGAACCTTTTGGCTGCTAATTCGACAGAGAGTGATTATGTAGATGATCATGGAAAAAGATTTCAAAATAATAAGATTCAAAACCTCCTACAGACAAGATGGAATTCAGTATCTACAAAATTATCACCTCTTCTTTTTAAACTCATTGAGCGTTTAGATATTTTCTTATTTAGATCTATTTTATCAGAAAAGGGTAATTTATTACGCTTTGTCAATAAGAGAATTGCCCTAAGTAAAATCAATGAATACCGGATTTATGAAAGTGCAGAAGCCTTAGAAGATTTTGTACAAGGAACGTTTGATGACGATCAGATGATAGGAGTGGCTTCTTCTTTAGCGAATGATTTGAAAGCAGAAGTTTTACTTGAAAGTGATGTGGAGAATATCATTGAATTTTCAAAATCTCCTGATCCAAAGAAAAGAATGAAGGCCTCTCGACTAATCTTCAGCTGTTATAATGACAGGTTAGAAAATACAGTATCTAAACTGATTCGAGATTATAATTATGATGTAAGAGTTGAGGCAATGTCCTTGGTGGGCTATCATAAAATTGCTAATCTTATTCCAGTACTTGTTGAACGTTTGTCTATTAAAGGTGATGAGCGAGTAGCTCTTTCTGCAATCGTGGCAGTAGGGGAAGATGGAGCTAGAATATTAGAAAATGCATTTCATAAAAATGGTCAGATACAACAAACCAAAAGATTGATTTTACAAGCCTATGCTAAAATAGGTAGTGAAGAATCAGTGCAACTCTTATCTGAGAAAATCACATCTCCCGAAAGAAGAATTTCTTATGAAGCACTTTCACTTTTAAGTGCATTAGGATGGAATGCAGAGGATGAATACCAAATCTTATTCTTGAAGGAAGCTTTGAAACGAGAGGCGAATAACTGTTACTGGAATATTGCGGTTTCATTAGAATTAGAAGATACAAAGGAAAATGTGCTTGTTCAACGTGCTGTGCAATCTGAAATCATAAGCAATTATAATCAGATGTTCTTATTGTTGGATATGCTTTATGATAGAGGTTCATTGCAATTGATACGTAAGAACTATGAGTTGGGTACTGCAGATAGTATTGGTTATGCAGTCGAACTTTTAGATGTACTGATTGATGAAGATATAAAAGGCTATGTATTGCCATTATTTGAGGATGCATCGGCAGAAGAAAGAGTCAAAAAATTGCAGGATCTGTATTACAGAGAATCTTATTCTAGTGATTATGCTTTGGTAAGATTGGCGACAAGAGATCCGAACTGGCTCTCTTCATGGGCTAGGGCTTCCGCTTTATATGCATTGGCTTTCAAACCTCAAATCTGTAACCCAAATATGCTTGTGGGGTACCTTTTTGATTCCAATAAACTAATTTCAGAATTAGCAGCCTGGATATTAAAAGTCAATTTCCCTGATGTATTAGAAGAGTCTTTCCCAAGGTTAGACCATAAAGTTGAATCAGATTTAAGGGAATTATTGAGAGATGTGGATAGTTTGGATTGGAAGACAACTCCTAAATTCACTTTTTCAAAAGCATTATTCTTCACGAATATTTCAGAATTTCATAATCTTTCAGGAGATGAACTTTCTGATCTGGCTGAAATTGCTGATCTCAGATTTATCAAAAAAGGGAAGAAAATTGTGAGTGCTGAAAAGTTGAAAGAGGAAGGGTTGTATATTGTAAAAGATGGTGAAATTGCAATAGGGACAGGAGATGCACATACCTTACTCTATAAAAGGAGAATGATGATTGGTACTTATATTTCTACAAAAGCAGAAGCTTGGGTGGGAGATATGTACGCATTGACAGATAGTTATTTGTATGAAATAGATGAGAAATCGTTTTTCTTACTTCTGGCTACAGATATGCACATGGTCGAAATTATAATGAATAATGTGAGGAGAGCTTTCAGGACATCAATAAACCTTCAGAAGGTTGCTCTAGAATAAAATAGAAAAAGCCACTCTTAAGTAGTTGTATAATTAAAATCGGAAGTTTTGGATTTTCTTTTTTAGCCTACTCTGCGTTAGAATATCATCACGTAACTATGGTTAT
Organism: Flammeovirga aprica JL-4; assembly: GCF_012844305.1. Taxonomy (GTDB): domain Bacteria; phylum Bacteroidota; class Bacteroidia; order Cytophagales; family Flammeovirgaceae; genus Flammeovirga; species Flammeovirga aprica. The sequence goes on along the minus strand of NZ_JABANE010000140.1, from coordinate 6,462 downwards.
GCTCTTCTATTCTGCCCTGATTAGACTGAAAAATAATAATCCAACTTATCCCTATTTTAAATGTTCATCTGCTTAATTGGGTGGCTTTTTCATTATAAAAATATCTTTTTTAGTTTAAGAGACTCAAACCAATTGTTTCTTTCTGATCAAATGGAACTTTAAAAGAGACACCAAGTGCTTTAGTTTTTACGTATCCAGTGTATCTAACTTCAAAGTCATCACCCGTAGCCATATTAATAATACCACCTAGGATGTTAGAAAATAAAGCTTTAGGAGGGAATTGCACTTCTAATGGCAGTGAGAACTCTGATTTCTTTTTAGCCTCAGAACTTAGGTTTTGATTTACAGATCCAATATTATTTCCATTCACTAACACATCAACGTGTATTTCATCAATAGTTATTGAAACACCGTTAGGGTTGTATAAAACTGCTTCTGCTTTTACTACAAAATTACCATCTTCAAGAGAGAACATTTCCATGTTTTTTAATGTCACAAACTCAGGAGCTTCAGGACCACATGATGTGAGAGATAATAATAAGATGCTTGTAAATAAGTATTGTAATAGATTTTTAAAGTTCATTTTCTTTTAGTTTAAAAAAGTTTCATTTATGTATAACAAGCTACATACGCTAATCAATTGTATGTAATGGTAATCAAAAATAAGTGATTATTAATAAAGCACCTAATGAAGTGTTTTCAGAGCCTCTTTTAGGCTGTAAGACTTTGTAAGTAATTTTGTGTTATTGTACTTTATTATCACCAAACTAGAGGAGTCAGTTATCATTCATCTAAGAAATATTATAAATTAAATACTTTGTGAAGGGATATTGAACACCTCTTTTCAATATAAAGATTGGAAAGATTAAATTTACAAAAAGTGACAATATAGACTTTATTGCTTAATAAATAGACTACAATTCAAATGTGAATACATGTTAATAGTTTTGTGATAAATTCTTTATTAAATGAATTACATTAAATTTGCAACCTATAATAATCCAAGGTTTGCCAGGGAAATATGACTATATCATCAATGATTCAACCTGATAAAAGAAACATTTTTTTTCAAATAATTGAGTTTTCAGTTTATCGTTTCTATTCATTGTTAAATGAAGGGAAAGGTAATATTGGAGATGGTAAACAGTGTTTTAAACTTAAAGGTAGAGGCGTAAGTTTATATTCTAAAAAAGAATTTATTGAGTACAATAAACTTGATGAATTGATTTTTGATGAAATATGCTTGGAGTTGTATTCTTTATCGAATAGGACACCAAAGTGGGATATGGATAGATTGTTTGCTTATAAAAGTGAAATAGTTGATAACTATTCAAATATTTTAGAAGCGAAATCTGTCAATGATCTGACATTATTTGTCTCAGATACCAAAACAGCAAACTTTATTTTTGCTTTAATGATGAATTTACAAGAATCTGATCATGATGATCAGAAAGAAGAGTATAGTGAGGAAGGGAAGACAACACAGGAGTCTAAATCTTCTATTGATGAGCCAATAAAGCTATTACAAGTAGAATTTCTACAGAGGTTTCAAGCTCTTGAGCAAAGAATCAATGATCTAGAAACTGAAAATAAAAGACTTGAATCCAAAGAAAAAGAAGATCAGGAGAAAATTTTGATCTTGGAGGCGAGTTTGAAGAAAATCGAAAAGTTGGAAGAGCAGATTGAGATTTTACAGAAATCAAGAAAAAAAGAACTTACTGAGGTCTTTGATTCACTTGAAGATAAATTAAAATCTGTATCTGATCAAATCACTGAAGTGAACGAATCCTCTTTCAACAAGGAGTCTGTAAGAGAGTTTTTCTCTCGTCTAGATCAAGTAGAAAGAAATATCATTGATATTAAAGATGAATATGTGAAGGAAGATGCCCTTCAATCATTTTCAAAACAGCTAGAGAAATTGAATAAAGAAATCAGTTTCTTGACAGATGATCATGGAAATGAGTTGAAGAAAATTGATTTGAGGTTTACAAAAATCAAAGGTGAGCGTCTGGAATTGCGTGATAAGATGGATTTGATTGAGGAAAATATCTCAGAAAAAATTGAACAGCTTAATTCAAAGTTTGAAAATGAAGTTGTTCAGGTAAATACTGTTTCTGATGAAGTGACACGCAGACAGCAAGAATTGCAAACGATGTTGCGTGATGAAATTTCTACCAATAAATCCTTTATTGATAAACTTACAGATAAAATCAATGATTCATTCGCTGAGGTCAAAGAGAAACAGCATGAATTATTTATTTCTGTCAATGAGATCAAAGGAAAAAAAGGAGAGACATTGGGAACTTCTGCTGTACCTTCTTCCTCAAAGACAAAGGAGATTTCAGTTGATGAAGATAGTGATCATAGTAACAGTAATTACATTGAAATCTGTTATGCAGAGCCTGATGGAAATGGCTTCTTAACGAATCTTTCTTCAAAGAAATTAACCTATAAGCATGTTTACAAGGTAAAAGTGATCGATGAAACTTCTGCAGACTTTGAGTTTGTAGATGAAGAGGACGCTAAGAAAACCTTGAATATGAACCTGGCTATGATGTTTGACGAATATATGTCAGACAATGGTACAAGTGGTCCTAAGATAGCACTGTCAAGCTATGGTGAGGCAAAGAAAGTAAGAGGTTTAAATGCCTGGAGAGTACATAGAAAAGCGATTGTAAATCGCTCATAAATCATACTATCGTTGTGTGTGTTTCTCAAAGTGAATAGGGTCACCTAAAATAGTCACTTTACTTAAAGGAGTTTGAAAAATAGTAGCATTTTGTTGTGCGGTAATTTCTATTTTTGAAACTCCTTTTGCTTTTGCCTTAACTTCTTGTGTGATAAAATCTTTCCCTTCAATCTGAGAACCGTCATTAGTAAAAATGAAAGCCTTCTGACTTTTACCATTGAGCACCAAATTAGAAGATCCAATTAAAACTGTAGATAAGAATTCACTCTCAATGTCTACATTCGCATCAATTTTACCATCAAGTTCAAGTTTTACAGTATCTACATTGCATTTAGCAAGTTTCAGATCTCCTTTTCCATTAAACTTAATGTAGGCAATGTCTTTTGGTGAAGATATGTTTAAAGTATGTTCTACTTCTTCATTATTCTCAGCAATTGGATAGATTTTCAGCGTCTCATTAATACTTTTTACCGAGTACTGATCACTATTTATATTGATGTGTGTAAAGTCAACATTTTCATCAAAGTTGATATTTACCTTCAAGTTGCCATAAATCTCCAATGAATCCATCGGTGTAACTCTAATCTGCATCTTTTTATTATCCGATGTAAAAGAGGAATTGAAGTGTTTCTGATGGATAATATTCTGTTGATGATTATGTGAAAGTTTAATATTGTTTTGAATGTCATGAACATCAGACTTATCAATAGAGTGACAGATGTCGTCTGTGTCAAAAATTAAGAATCTTCTTCGGTCATAGTGTTCAAACTCAATATCCTGTTCCTTTATTTTTTCCTTAATTTTTTTGTCAATCGTAAATAATTTTCCTTGAGGGATATAGATAAAAAGCTTCATAGATTGCATTCTATACTTAACACCTCTTGGGAAAGAGAAATGAGAACCCAATGTAATAGTATTGGCTTCGATTTTTGAAGTATAGTCTATTGCCTTCGCATTGATGATCGCTCTTTCTCTTGTTTTACCTAAGGCCTCCTGCATAAATACAAGCTTCAATTTTTCACCTTCGTACCCTTTCAGGTAAATCTTTGTTTCGTTAATAGGGATATTTCCAAGCGTCTCCATTTTCAAATCCAAAGGCATAGTGCCAAGTGGAAGAATCACTTCTTCTTTATGAGTAGCCTGATTGTCAAAATTATGAACCGACATATTTAAAGCTGTCAGCAACAAAATTGTAAACACAATATTTGAAGTGATCAAACCAAAAAGAACAGTGTTATTGACAGTCTTTCTAAAAGAGATTAATGAGGTACTGATCACAAATAACAGAATTGAAAATACCGTAAACTCCATTGCTGATATAATGGCAGTGGTATTTGGAATACTGTATTGAATAGTATTGAGTAGGTTATGGTCATATTCTAGTAGTACTTCATCAGCAATATCTATAGAGAAATAATTAAAAAGGGAAGATAATGGAATAATTTTAAGGCTGATTCCTAATAAAGGTATCGCCGTAAATACCATGCTGATGGTTGTAATAAATAATACAGAACCTAAAACAAAACAAAAAGCTCTCCCTAGTTTATACAATAGTGGGCTAATATTGAAATTAGTATTTTCTACTTTATCGTAGAGGTTGTGGAAATATTGACTAGAAAAATTCGTTTTTTCAAAAGTCTTAGTAAGATAGGCTTCAATCTCAGTGAGGTTGAATTGTACCCCTTTACTTTGAAATTTATCTTTCAAACTTCTAGAATAGGGAGTAACGATCCATATTACCGCATAAATCAATATCAGTTCATTGACAAAATAGGTAGAGACTAAGAGTCCTAATCGAATCCAATTAAGGTCAATACCTAGATAATTACTCAAACCTGCTGCTACACCACCGAATATTTTATTTTCTTTGTCTCTAAAGAAAATACGAGTGTTTTCATCACGTTGTATATTTCTTTTTTCAGGTAACAAAAGCCATCCTACTAAATACGCTATTGCAACGATTAACATAGGTGCTTTGGATCTGTCTAAAAGAAAAACAGGAAGAATAAGTAGAATCCTAATCCAAAGCGGGTCCGTTTTCAATGAATCAGCTATACCTGCAGCCACTCCACCAATTTGTTGTCTGTCAATATCTCTATAAAGATTTTTGAACTTTTCTGATAGAGATGTAACGGTTTCTTCGTAAATAGATTGTGTTTGATATTCTGTTTCCTTTTGTAAATCAGGTAGGGTGTAGCCATCTGGAAGACCAATAATTAATATGGCCTGTTTTACGTCATCTTCAGTTAGAAAATCAAATTCACTCTCAATACACGGTAAGAGTAGTTCAGCCAATTTGTATTCAATCTCCTTTATTATGATTCCAGAATTATTGAAATTCTTTAAATGATCATATAGGGCACTTCTGTAGCTATCCAAAAGTGATTTAGCATCTTCAGTAATTTTAAAGATATTATTTCCTATATGTACATTATTCTGAATCATAAAAAGTGACTAAGTATTGAGGTTTTCAATGTATAAGTATAACTAATCAAAACTAAAATTTGACCAATTTTAGTTTTTGATCCATTTAACAGGTGTAATTGGCTGGTTGTCAGTGTTTAGTGAGTTTTAATTTTGATTATCTTGAATTCATAAAAAAAGATGTACTGTTCATTTTTGTACATTTTGAACACAAAATTCAATAATTTTAGAGCATTTTACACTTAAGTTGAAATGCTTTAAGTTTTTTTTGACTGCTTAAATATTATATTTGATTTATAATATTTGAATTACGCATTAATTTAGACATGAAAAATTTTTTATTCTTAACAACAGTACTGTCTTTCTTTTTTTCGGTTTCATCTTATGCACAATGCGATAAGTGTAATACAGCATCAGAAGAAGTGGATTTTTGTTACACAGATACCCGTTTTGAGGGGATGTGTGCAAAGTTTATCGAGGGCAAATCCTATTTTTTCGTAGATAAAAAGAAAAAAGAACTTAGAATTGATTTTGATTTTGATAAATCATCAGATCCGCTTTCTTATAAAAAAATGGTAACTGATAAGAAGTTGAAAATTTCAGCTCTTGAACTTTTATTTATTCAAACGGCCATTGAAGTATGGAATGATGAAAAAATAAAAATTGGTTATGATTTTCTAGAATCAGGATTAGGTATAAAAATGATCACACAAGGCAATGGTGAGAAACCACAAAAAGGCCAGAGAGTAATTGTGCATTATACTGGGGTTTTAGAGGATGGTAAAAAGTTCGATTCTTCAAGAGATAGAAACAGACCATTTGAGTTTAATGTTGGAGTAGGTGAAGTCATCAAAGGATGGGATGAAGGAGTAATGAATTTGCCTATTGGATCAAGAGCAATGTTGATGATTCCAGCTGACTTAGGATACGGTTCTAGAGCCATAGGACCAATACCTGCAAATGCTACTTTATTCTTTGATATTGAGGTGATTGGGGTAAAATAGTGTTAATGAGATTTAATACTTTTAATCTAAGAAACTTTTTCACTTAAATAAGAATCTTTTTCGTTTTAAATCCGTTATTATAAAGTGTTACAGATACATTATAAACTTGGACATTATGAAGAAGATTTTATTATTGGCTTTGACTGTTTTAACTTCTCAGTTTACTATTGCTCAATCAATTGACAGCAAAGATTATTTAACTGATGTCACAAAAGATATTATTACTACTCTTGAGAATGGTGAAGATCAAGAGCCGGTTACATTTGTAACTCATAAACAATCAGAAGTCGAGTATACTGAGTTCTTAGAAAAGAAATTCGAGCATAACAATTCTGAGCATATTCA
>NZ_JABANE010000014.1 GCF_012844305.1 Flammeovirga aprica JL-4 | reverse complement strand
TAAACCCTCTTACTAAGTAAACCTCCTTCTTGGAATATTACAAGTAATGATTGATATACAAACCTAAGGTTAAGTCGTGGGCTGATGATGATGGAAGCGTAAAATCTCCAATTTAAAAGAAATGTGTACATCTCGTTATATCAATCCATTTACAGATTTTGGTTTTAAGAAAATCTTTGGAGAGGAAAGCAGTAAGGAAATTTTGATCGATTTTTTGAATTCGGTTTTACCAGCTAAAGATCATATTTATGATTTGACGTATAAACAGACAGAGCATCTTCCTAAGAATGATACAGATCGAAAAGCTATTTATGATTTGTATTGTGAAATGAACGAGGAGAAAGGTTTATTGTGGAGTTACAGCGTGCCTCTCAGACCTTTTTTAAGGACAGAACAATTTATTACTCAAATTTTCCTATTCAGGAGCAAGCTGAAAAGGGTATGTCTTTGAATTATGAATTGCATGGGGTATATGTTATATCAATTATGGATTTTGTATTTGATGATACTGGAGAGCATTATTATCATACTGTAGAATTGAAAAATCAGAATAATCAAGTCTTTTATGATAAGTTGAAGTTTGTGTATCTTGAACTTCCAAAGTTTTATAAGAAGGACAGTGATTTGGAAAGTAATTTTGATAAATGGCTTTATTTATTGAAAAACTTTGAAGAGATGCCATCTGTTTTGCAAGAACGTATTTTTAGACGAGTGTTTAAGATGACAGAATATATGGCTTTACCAAAGAATGATCAAATGAAGTATGATCAAGATGTGAAACGTTTTCGAGATTATGCGAATACTTTGAAGACAAAAAAGGAAGAAGGGATCGAGATTGGTGAGAAGAGAGGGGAGAGGAAGGCAATAATAAAAACAGCCAAGAAGTTATTGAGTATGGGGTTCAAAGTACAAAAAGTGGTTGAAGCTACAGGTTTGACAATTTTAGAAGTTGAAACTCTGATCTCAAACAGCAGACGAGACTAGAATAGTTGATAAATTGATTTATCATTAGCCCACGACTTCAGTCGTGGGACTTTTCAGTAAATTTTATAATTGTTCTATGGTCTCTTTTAAGGAAATACTCCAATGCTTATTTTTTACACCAAATTGCTTTGTGATTTTTGCCTTGTTAAGCACAGAGTATTGTGGTCTTTTTGCTTTAGTAGGGTAGTCTTTTGTTTCAATCAAATTGACTTGGCAGTCAAGAGTTGATAGTTTCATTATTTCAAAAGCAAAATCGTACCAGCTACATACACCAAGATTAGAAAAATGATAGATTTCATTTTCTTTACTCCATAATTCTGTTTTTGATGCAATTTCAAGACATGCTAAAGCAAGGTCTCTTGCATTGGTAGGAGTTCCAACCTGATCGCCAATAACTCCTAAATTATCTCTTTCAGTACCCAAACGTAGCATTGTTTTTACAAAGTTGTTGCCGAAGGTAGAGTAAACCCATGAAGTACGAATAATTAAACCTTGAGTACTTGAATTGAGAATGTGTTGTTCTCCTTGAAGTTTTGTTTCTCCATATACACCAATAGGAGATGTTGGGTCTTCTTCTTTATAGGGGAGGTAGTTATTGCCATTGAAAACATAATCGGTAGATATATGAATGATTTTTGAATTATGTTTTTCAGCTTCTTCTGTAAGATATTTAACAGCAATATTATTAACCTTATTCGCAATATCAAAATTATCTTCAGCATTATCGACAGCTGTATAGGCAGCACAGTTGATGATTAAATCAATTTTTTGCTGAATGAAGAAGTTTTGTACTGCTTCTTTATCAGTTATATCTAACTCTTCAATATCGGTAAATACAAAATTGAAGTTAGGGTATTGGTTAGTTAATATACTAATTTCAGAACCTAATTGGCCATTTTTCCCAGTTACAAGAATATTCATGGTAATTGCTTTATATCTACATCAATAGCCCACGACTTAAGTCGTGGGCTATTGATGATGGTGACTATTTTTTAATAAAGTAAGGTAATTCTTTATCTTTTTCTGATAAAAAAATTTCCTCTTCTTTTAATTTCCAATCAATATTGAGGTTTGGATCATTCCAAATTATACCAGATTCATTTTCTGGTGAATAAGGTGCATCTACTTTATAGGAAAAGATAGCGGTATCACTTAAGACCAAGAATCCATGAGCAAACCCTTTTGGAATTAGAAATTGAGTCTTGTTTTCTGCACTTAAAATAGCACTTACATGTTGTCTATAAGTAGGAGATTCTTTTCTGCAATCTACAGCTACATCCAGTACTTCTCCTTGAATTACACGAACTAATTTAGTTTGAGCAAATTCCCCTACTTGGTAGTGTAAACCTCTTAATACTCCTTTTGTAGATTGGGATTCATTATCTTGTATGAAATTTATATGAGGGAAGTGTTCTTTAAACCAATTTTGTTTATAGGCTTCCATAAAGTAGCCACGATTGTCTCCAAATACTTTAGGTTGAAGAATAAATAAGTCTTTTATTTTTGTCTCAATGATGTTCATAATGATATCGCTTTCCTCCATCACTAGCCCACGGCTTAAGTCGTGGGCTAGTAATGGAGGATGTTTTCTTAAGTTCTATTCAAGGTTGTACCTGCATTAATCTTTTTTAAAAGATATTGGCCATATCCTGTTTTGAGAAGAGGTTTTGCTAATTTTTCGACCTGTTCCTTATTGATAAATCCTTGATCGAAGGCGATTTCTTCTAGACAGGCGACTTTAAGGCCTTGACGTTTTTCAATGGTCTGTATAAAACTACTTGCCTCTAAAAGGGAATCGTGAGTACCTGTATCTAGCCATGCGTAACCTCTACCCATCAATTCGACTTTAAGGCGTTCTTGATTAAGGTAAATTTCATTAACAGTAGTGATTTCTAACTCACCTCTTTCTGATGGTTCAATTGTTTTCGCAATTTCAACAACATCATTGGTATAAAAGTAAAGCCCTACAACAGCGTAGTTTGATTTTGGTTGATCAGGTTTTTCCTCAATACTTACAACATTGCCATCCCCATCAAATTCTGCAACTCCATACCTTTCTGGGTCATTTACATAATAGCCAAAAACTGTAGATTTTCGTTCTCTTTTGATATTAATTCTAGCTTGTTTTATAAGGTCTGTCATACCATGACCATAGAATATATTATCTCCTAATACAAGGCAAACGTCCTCATTACCTATAAACTCTTCCCCTAAAATAAAAGCCTGTGCTAAACCATCGGGAGAGGGTTGTTCTTTGTAAGAGAAATTAATTCCTAAATCTTCACCATCACCTAATAATTTCTTGAAATTAGGTAGATCATGAGGAGTGGAAATGATCAAAATATCTCTTATTCCTGCAAGCATTAGAACAGAAATAGGGTAGTAAATCATTGGTTTGTCATAAATAGGAAGCAACTGTTTAGAAGTGCCTTTGGTGATAGGATACAAACGGGTGCCTGACCCTCCAGCTAATACAATACCTTTCATCTTATTTAGAATATTGTTGACCGTAATATTTCTGATATGTGCCTTGGGTAATATTATCCAACCACACCTGATTGCTTAAATACCAGTCAATTGTTTTACTTAGTCCTTCTTCAAAAGTAACTGATGGAGACCATTCTAACTCTTTATTGATTTTTGTAGCATCAATAGCGTATCTTAAATCGTGACCTGGGCGATCTTTTACGAATGTGATTAATTGTTCTGAAGAACCTTCTGTTCTACCTAATTTTTGATCCATCTGCTTGCAAAGCAATTTAACAAGATCAATATTTTGATACTCATTAAACCCTCCAATATTATAGGTGCCACCCTTTTGACCTTTATGGAATACTAAGTCTATCGCAATTGCATGATCGACTACATATAACCAATCTCTTGTGTATTTACCATCTCCATAAATGGGAAGAGGTTTATTATTAATAATATTATTAATACAAAGAGGGATTAATTTCTCTGGGAATTGGAACTCTCCATAATTGTTAGAACAGTTTGTGATAACATATGGAAGATTGTATGTCTCTCCGTAAGCTCTTACGAAGTGATCAGAACTTGCTTTTGAGGCTGAATAAGGGGAGTTAGGATCATAAGAAGTTGTCTCGGTAAATAGACCTGTTTCACCTAATGTGCCATATACTTCATCAGTACTGATATGATAAAATAATGCACCTTCTTTTGTGTAGTCAACTTCATTTTTAAAAGCATTCAGCAAAATCATAGTCCCTAATATGTTTGTTTTTGCAAAGGCCAAAGGATCATTGATTGAACGATCTACATGAGATTCTGCAGCAAGATGTATAACGCTTTCAAATTTATGTTGCTTAAAGAGCTCATTTATAAAAGCCTCATCAGTAATGTCTCCTTTTATGAATGTGTAATTTTCTTTTTCTTCAATATCCTTCAAGTTCTCTAAGTTGCCTGCATAGGTGAGAGCATCAAGATTAAAGATATGATATTCGGGATATTTATTAACAAACTGTCTTACGACATGAGAGCCAATAAATCCAGCTCCTCCTGTGATTAAAATATTTTTCATTTTTAGTATAAAATTTAGCCTACAGATAAAAACCTATGATATTAATATCATAGGTTTTTATCTGTAGGCTAATCTACAACTTTTTCTTGTATTCTGATTTGATTTGGTGCACAAATCACTTTTAAGTTTAATTCTGGTAAGATAAGTTCCAACTTATTTTTTTGAACCGATTGAATTAATCCACTTTGCTCTTGAAAAGCACCATTCTGTATTAATACCCGGTCTCCTATATTTAGATCTTCAATTTTTATATTTTCTGGATCCGATGTGTTCTCAATAAAGGACTTGAAAGCATTAAGTTGACTTTCTTGAATGATGGCTGGTTTTCCTTGCCAAAATATAAAATTTAGAATGCCAGGATCTTTTAATACTTCCCATCGTTCCAATTCATTGAGTTGAATAAACACATAAGAGGGGATAACAGGTACTGTTACTTTTTTCTTACGGTCACTCCATTGTCTTAATGTGGTAAAGGTAGGGCAGTAAGTAGAGAATCCTTTTTTATTTAAGCGTTCAGCAACTTTCTTTTCAGACTTTGGTTTGGTATAAATTACCATCCATTGTCTAGTTTCTTTGATAGTCATTTGGTGTTGTTGTTATTTAGTATTTATAAGTTCAAAAACATCATAAGCCTATAAATTTAATTATAGGCTTATGATTATAGATATGAATGAGGTCATTTATTTAGCGCATAATACGCATACCCGGAATTCTATAAGCGATACCAATTTGGCCTGTTAAATATAAGTCTACGGGTAAAGCTTGAGCTTTTAACCCATCTAAGTCATTACTTGTACTCATTCTGCCTAGTGCTTCTGCATTTAATAGCCAATTTTCAGATATTGTATATCTAAAGCCTAAACCTCCATTTAAAGTTCCTCCAACTTTATTTGCTGAAGTTCCTCCTACATAATTTTTTACATTAGCAACAAAAAGACCGGTGCCACCCACTAGATACCAAGTGAACAAAGAACCTTTTTTTCTACTATAAGGTGATCTTTTTCTGTTTCTTTTATTTACGCCCAAATCATAAACAAAAAGAGGTGAAAAATCGAATAATATTGTTTCAAATGCTTTTTGTCCTGTAGTTTCTAAATTAGGACGCTTATCTTTTGCAGTTAACATCATTAAAGAACCTTGTGCCCTAATATGCCATCTTTTGGAAATTTTAGTTTGTAGATATCCAGTAAGTGCCGGACGTGCAGCAGAAATATCTATTTTACTTGGACTTTGGTTAGCATACCCACCTGAATGATAGGCAATACCTATATTACCTCCAATAAGAAAGTAATTTGTTCTTTCAATTAAGTTGAGCGATCGATGAGATTGTGCAAAAGCACCTATATTTAAGCACAGTAATAGTGGGACTAGTAGTAAGGATTTCATTGTATCTATCTATTAAATATTTTCTGTTCTAAAATTTATAAAAATTTACTTTTCTAAGTAAGAAATATAGTCTTTTCCGTAGTAAGAGTATTGATATCCTCCTTTTCTACTCATATTTACATCCGTCATAAATAATGCCACATTAATTTCCTTGGATGGTAAAAAAGAATGTAAAGCTCTTTCTAACTGAGATTTTGGTGTTCGTCCTTGACGAATTGAATAGCAGACTAAATCTGCTTTCTCCATCATCTTTCTTGCATCTGAAACAATACCAATAGGTGCCGTGTCGTAGAGAACAATGTCATATTTATCACTTAATTCGTTCATTAATTGATCCATTTTCTTTCCCTGTAAGAGTTCAGTTGGATTAGGAGGTATTGTGCCTGAAAGTATTAAATCAAGATTTTCGTTGTCCGTCTTTTGAATATAGTCTTCAATTTTTTTTCCTGCACTTAGATAATTGGATAAACCAATATTCTCATTATTTTTTGGGAAAAGCTTTTTGAAGACGGGTTTTCTTAAGTCAGCACCCACTAAAATTACTCTTTTGTTTAATATAGTATAGAAGTTAGCAAGATTAGCTGAAGTGACGCTCTTACCTTCACCACTTATGGATGAAGTAATAAGTATAGTAAATTTGTCTTTATCTCCCAACATAAACTGAAGATTTGTTCTAAAGTTTCTGTAGCTTTCAGCGGCTAGGGATCGTGTTAGAGGATCTAGGAGGGTTGAAGTGTCTTGTGAGATAATGTTGCCAATGTAAGGTTTATCACTAATTTCTTTTACATCCGCTTCATCTCTTACCTTCGTGTCAAACAAAACAATCACATAGAAAATGCCAATTGGTAGGGAAAGTCCAAGAATAAGACCAATTAAAACATTGAGTTTGCGTTTAGGGAAAACTGGAAATTCACTACTTTCAGGGACAGAAAGCATCGTGTAATCACTTATTGTACTTGCTGCTCTTATACTATACTCCGCTTGTTTTTCTAGCAACAACTTGTAAAGCTGTTCATGTGTTTCGAAAAGACGCTGATAATCTTGAAGTGTTTTTTCCTCAGATAAAAGAGTATTTGTAGATTGTATTGACTTTTTAAGTTCAGTATTCAATTCTTCTAATTGAATATTAAGTGCTTTTTTGGTACTACGAATAGCATCTGTAATTTTTAAACGTAATGATTTCAATGCTTTCTCTCTTTCCACAGCTTCCTCTTGATAAAGGATTGATTTTTTTAGTCTTTGATTAGAAAGTGCATCCTCTAACTTCATTTCTGAATATTTACTTAACATTTCAGTAAGTTGAGAGCCTGTAATGCCATAAGCTTCAGGCATTAATATCTCTTCTTGACTTCCTGATTTCATATTGTTCAATAAATAATCACAATATCGTATACTTAGTTGAAGTTCATTGCGTTTATCATCCAATTTATAGATTTTTTCAAAAACTAGTTCAGCACCACCCGCTAACTCAGTGTTTTCAGTCTTGAGTTTGTACACTTGATTTGCAATTAGTTGCATAGAATCAGAAATGATTTGTAACTGATCTTGTATAAACTTAGCAGACTGTTTTGTTGCGAAATTTTTATCTTGTATGTCTTTTTGCTGAACAGTAGCAATAAGATGAGTAAGTATATCTTTTTCTTTATTCGCAATACTACCCTCTGTTTTTAGTTGAATTAATGGAAGGTCTGTGTTTTTTTCACCTAATATATTAAAGCCTATTTTTTTTCTTAAGTTTCTTACTTCAGAATTATAAGAGTTGATAACAAAAGAAAGTTCATTAAAAGATTCAAATGAGATGTTCTCTTTCGTGACTTTGAAGTTAAAACCGTTAACATTATAGTCTTTTGAAAAACTAAATGTTTTATCTTCAAAAAATAGAGCAGATGTGTCGCTGTCAACCATTAATCGAAATTGGTTTTTATTGTCACTTAGGCTAATATGAATTCTTTCATTAGAAGGGACCCACTTTGATTTTTTATCATAAACTACTGTAAAGGGTCTATTTTTATAGAGTTCAGTAACCTTGATTACCTTTTTGTCATAGTAGTGAATATTTAAATCAAGTTTATCTATTAACTTGTAAAGTACCTCATTGGATGTGAAATATCTTTTTTCATATTCAAGGTTGATTTTACTAAATTCTGCACCCATAGCATCAATAGGTAACATAGATATAAAATCAGATGAACTTCCTTTTGATTCAGTGCTTTTCTTAACTAATTCTGTAGTTATTGACCAGCGATTTACTTGGTATAAACTTACAAGAATAGAGGCTATTAATCCAATTGAAACGGATAAAACAATCCACTTCCATTGTTCTAAGCATAAGTAGAACCACTTCTTGAAATCCTGAATAGCTTTATCTTCAGGGTCTGATTGTACTTTAGTGAAATAATTATCTTTATCCTTAAGCATGATGGTTATCGATTAACAGTAATTAGGGTTACAATAGAAACTAGCATAGCTGTAACAGAGGCTACGATAGATACATTTTTTTGTACGTATTCTAAGGTTGGTCTTCTCTTTATAGGAAGGACAACTAGAACATCTTCTTGTTGTAGGTAATAATAAGGGCTATTGATAAATGATTCATCGTTTAAGTTGAGATAGATCGTTTCCATGGTAGCTCCATTTTTTCTGAGAAGTTTTACCTTGGCTCTATCTCCAAATTCTTTCACTCCACCAGCTTTAGCAACAGCTTCTAAAATCGACATTTCTCTACTAAAAGTACCATATATGCCAGGTTTCATTACTTCTCCTAAAATTGAGTATCTAAAGTTTAATAGTTTAATCCTTACAGCAGGATTATCCATCATTTCGTTAAGGATTTCCTTAATTTTGAATTCGGCTTGTGAAAAAGTGAGGCCTGCTAGCTTTATATTTCCAATCAATGGTAAATCTACATCACCATCTTCGTTTATTGTATATCCTAATAAGCTACCTTGTTCTGGATGTTGAATATTTGCAACGTTATTTCCTGCAACACTTTCAACGTAAGCAAAAGGGTTATATTCCGGAGGAGTAACCGTTTTTACTTCTACTAATATCTGATCAAAAGGTCGTATTGTATTTAATGCGAGTGGAACACTGGGAGTTGTTCTGTAAACAGAATCATAAGTGACCTCCTCTTTGAGCTCTCCTTCGTGTTTTAGGTAAGTTAATTTCTTGTTTGAAACACAGCTGCTTACACTTAGGGTAAGTCCTATCAAAAAATATAAAAGTTTCTTGGAATTCAAGTGTTTGTAATTTAAAAAGTTAATCCAAAAAGTTTTCGTTCCTGAAAAGTGAAAAACAATATTTAACTGAGAGCTTTTTCAGAACTACCCAAAGTTACATTATCGGATATAATTTCCTTAAAAGTTGCACAGTAACAACTTTCATGCAAAAAGTATTCTAAAAGTTTATTCAGTTTTAATGAAATGAAAGTAAAGCTCAGTTTGTTTATTAAGATTTTTCAATCATCCGTAATATTTAAGGTTGCAATATAGCCTAAAAAAATTATTTAGTTCAATTCTTTGAATGAATGTTCGTTTAAGTTTTGGTTTAAATGCTGTGTTTTATGCTTAAAATCGATTGTATAAGGTGTTTTTCTTGGATATTGTATTTTTTCTATCTTTGGAAAATCAATTTGTCTAAACTTAAGTGATTTCCCCTCTCATCATCATAAGCCCACGACTTAAGTCGTGGGCTTATGATGATGAGAGGGGAATGGAAGGAAATATTTTCTGGACACACTTTTCATTTTTATTGATAAAAAAACTCTTGCATAGATTTTTATTAATCCTCCTCTGTTTTATCATTTCTAATGTTGTGGATGCACAAACTTCTCTTTTAAAGGAGAAATGGGTGGGTGTTGGTGAAGTATGTCTTGATACTGCTACTATATTTCATTCTTCTTTGAGGGTTAAAGAAACTAGACCTGAAGGTTTGCAGTTGAAATTTAATATTGATGATAGAAATATTGTCCGTTTATCTTATGCAAATGGTGATATTATTACAGATCAATCAATCAAAGCGTTGATTGAGTATAGAACTTATCCTGATTATTTATCCAATAATTTACAACATCGTTCTCAAGAAGTTTATAAGGCAGGAGGATATGGTCTTGATCATAGAAATGATCGGTATATTTTAGAAATAGAGGAGAAGCAAAAGAAAGAGGAATTGTTTAGTGCTCCCAATATTGAGAAAACAGGTAGTATTTCTAGGGGTATATCAATGGGTAACTCTCAAGATGTGTTTGTGAATTCTGCTATGAACTTACAATTACAGGGAAATATTACAGATGATGTGAAGTTGACTGCAATACTAACGGATCAGGATTTACCTTTTCAACCGGAAGGGAATACACAACAAATACAGGATTTTGATAGGGTTTATATTGAATTAGATCATAAAAATGCGCAATTATCTGCTGGTGATATTGTAATGAAAAATAATCCAGGAGTTTTCCTTCGATATAATAAAAATGTTCAAGGTGCTCAGGCTAAGGTTATGTTGGGTAATGATTCTTCTAAGGTGAGATCAGTTACAAAAGGAGGTATTTCTATTGCTAAAGGACAGTTTTATTCTGCTCAAATCACTCCTTTAGATGGAGTTTTGGGACCTTATCGACTGAGAGGACCAAATGGAGAAAGTAATATAGTAGTGATTGCCAATTCTGAGAAAGTATATATTGATGGGAAGCTATTGGAAAGGGGATTTGATGCTGATTATGTGATTGATTATAATTTGGCAGAAGTGACTTTTACTGAGAAAGTTTTGATTACGCAGTATACTAGAATTAGAATTGATTATGAGTATGCTACACAGTATTATAGCCGAACGATAATGGAAGCTAGTCATTTGATGAAAGGGAAGAAGTGGGAGGCTTTCTTTAATTTTTATCAGGAGAAAGATGACCGGAATAGCAGTCTTTTTTATTCTTTATCGGATGAAGAAAAGCGTGTTTTAGCTGGAATTGGGGATAGTTTGCAAAATGCAATTGTGCCAGCAATAGATACCGTATTAGTGTATGATCCTAATAGAATTTTGTATACGCAAGTAGATACAGTGACTGTTGGAGGTGAAAATGTTTTGTGTTTAAGAAGGGCTAATGCAGGTGATGATCCTTTGTACAGTGCGGGTTTTTCAGATGTGGGACAAGGAAATGGTGATTATGTATTGGATGAGGTGACTTCTTTTGGTAGATATTATAAATGGGTTTCACCGGAAAATGGAGTGAGGCAAGGGCGTTATTTACCTGTTGGAAGATTAGAGGCACCGAATAGTAAACAGATGATTACAGCAGGAGGAAGTTATAAAATTACGAATTATGAGTCTGTAAATTTTGAAGGGGCATTATCTCACCGTGATATTAATTTATTTTCAACGATTGATAATGAAAATAATCAAGGAGGTGCTATAAATGTAGGTATTCAATCTGAAAATAGACCTTTAGGTAGTCAATATTTCTTGTCAACTCATGCCTCAATGATGCAAATTGATGAAAATTTTAATGCAGTAGATCGTTTTAGAAGTATTGAGTTTGATCGAAACTGGGCTTTAAATTATGAAGAAGTGCCTCAAGGTGAAGAAGTTTATTTTGAAGGTGGAGTCCAATTAAAAGATAAAAAGAATAGAAGTCTTGCTTATAATTTTGCACAACGGGATAGAGAAAATGTTATTAATGGACATCAGCACGATGCATCCTTAAAATATCATTTTGGAAAATTTAATTTTGGAGGTGACGCTTATACCATGAGTTCTCAGTTATTGAATGAAAATCATCAGGCAGATTGGTTGAGGTTGAATGGATCTGTTTTTTATAAGGGTAATAGAATTATTCCTGGTTATAAATATAAATTGGATCAGCAAGCTACAAAAGTCATAGGAACTGATTCAGTAGTTTATTCATGGATGAATTTTGAAGAACATAAAGCTTATTTGAGAAATGGAGATAGTTTGAAGTGGAATTTCAACTTTAATTATTCTTATAGAGAGGATAAAGGACCTCAAAATGGTAAAATGGAATTACAGACTATTGCCAATACTTATCAGTTGAGTGTGGGAAAGTCGGGGAGAAGAGGGAATATTCAATTGGAGGCGACGTATAGGAAGTGGAAAGATTATTTTTTAACGGAACCTTCTGATGAGGAATCTGTACAAGGACGTTTAGTCGGTGGAATTAATTTTGGTCAAGGAATAGGAAAACTAAATGGTACTTATACAGTATCGTCATCTAGAGAATTGTTGAGGGAGTTTGTTTATGTGCGTGTTGAAGATGGTAGAGGAACGCATACTTGGAGGGACCTGAATGGTGACGGGATTCAGGATCAGAATGAGTTCTTTTTAGCCCAAAATCCTGATGAACGACAATTTGCTAGGTTTTACACTCCAACTGATGATTATATTCCTGCTTATCGATCTACTTTAAATCTAAGGTTAAACTTAAAAACACCAAATAAGTGGCAAAAGAAGGAATCCCTTAAAAAGATCGTGGCTAAGTTTTCTAATAATGCTTCCTTATTGGTAGATAAAAAAAGTTTAACAGATGATATATGGGGGAGGTATTCTCCATTTCCAGGAAGTGTGAATGCCGAGGAGATGTTAGCGTACAATTATGCTTTTAGAAATACCTTGTTTTTTAATAGAAACAATCCTTTTTATGGAGGAGACTTTAGAATAGTTTCTTTAGAAAATACCCAATTATTGACACAAGGAAGAGAGGTAAGACAAGATATAAGATATACACTTGGAGGTAGAGTGAATGTCAGTAAAATGCTCACTTTGAAGTTGGAAGGGTTTCAACGAACTGTAAATTCAGGATCAGATTATTTAGAGGATAGAAATTATGGAATTAATGAGGTGGGGATAACACCTTCTATCTCTTTTCAGCCTTCTATCTTTATGCGTTATTCATTAGGTTATAGCATTAAGAGAAAAGTAGGAGAGGTGAATGCAGAGACCAATGAAGAAAATGCTCAAATTCAAGAATTCTCATTAGAAGCGAAGTGGAATAAAGCTTCTTTATTTACGATTACAGGACGTTTTTCAGCTATAATGCAAACTTATGATGGAGATCCAAATTCAGCTATTGGTTATGAAATGTTGGATGCTTTAAATGAAGGGGTGAATTTGAAGTGGAATCTTTCGTGGACTCAAAGTTTGTTTAATGGTATGCAATTGAGGGTGCAGTATGATGGTAGAAAATCGGAAGATTCTAACAGTATACACATAGGAAGTATGAATTTAATTGCATTATTCTAGAAAATGATTTGTTAATGTTACTAAATATTAGCATTTTTATTAAACTTACTATTCATTATTTCCGAACTCAAACATTAAATAGAAAACTTAACTATGAGCTTTATATCTGTTTTAGATGCTTTTCAGAAATGGGAAAAGGAAACCCCTAACCAGCCCTTTTTGCATCAGAATATTCATGGTAGAAAAATAACATTGTCTTTTCAGGAAGCAGGGGATCAGATTAGAAGAATGGCCACTGCTTTGCAGGACATGGGAATGGAGAAAGGGAGCCACATCGCTATTTTATCCAAAAACTGTTCGCATTGGATTATGGCCGATTTGGCTATTTTGATGGCCGGTTGTATTAGTATTCCAATTTATCCTACCACAGATAAAGCTACTATTCAATTAATTCTAGAACATAGTGGTTCAAAAGCCATATTTGTTGGGAAGTTAGATGACTATGCATCCCAGAAGGAAGGTATTCAAGGTATTCCAAAAATTGGCGTTGAAATGCATGGTGTCAATGAAGATTATGGATGGGATAATTTGGTTGAGAAATCAAGTCCTATTCAAGATGTGCATAAACCTGCGAAAGAAGACTTGATGACAATTTTGTATACATCAGGTACCACTGGAAATCCAAAAGGAGTGATGCACAGTTACGGTAGTGTTGAATTTGCTGTAGCAGAATTTGAGCATCATTTTACCTTGCCAAGACATCCTCGATTCTTCGCGTTTCTTTCATTAGCACATATTGCTGAAAGAGCAGCTTATGAATTTATTGGTGTTTACTTGGGTGGAAGTATTGCGTTCCCAGAGTCATTGGAATCCTTTCCAGCAAACTTGGCAGAAGCAAAACCTCATATGTTCTTTGCTGTTCCTAGAATTTTCCAAAAGTTCCAGGAGAGTATTTTAAAGAAAATGCCTCAAAGTAGATTGGATTTATTGCTCAAAATTCCAATTATCAATAATGTCATCAAAAAGAAAATCACTTCAGCTTTAGGTTTCCAAGAAGCTGTTTCTGTGATATCTGGTGCTGCTCCAATTTCACCTGATCTACAAGAGTGGTTCAAGAAATTGGGTATTGATGTGAATCAGGGATATGGAATGTCTGAGGATATTTGTGTGTCGCATATGAATTTCCCAGGTATGAATAGGATTGGTACCGTAGGGCAGAAATATGATCATATCAAAACGAAGCTTTCTCCTGAAGGAGAAGTTTGTCTTCTAAGTGATTGCTTGACATTAGGTTATTATAACGACGAGGAGAAGACAAAAGAGCTTTTTGATGATGAGGGGTATTTGAGAACTGGAGATTTGGGAGAATACGATCATGATGGCTATTTGTCTATTGTAGGTAGAGTTAAAGACCAATTTAAGACGGATAAAGGAAAGTATATTTCTCCAAATCATCTTGAATTACCACTTTCAGATAATGCTAATATCGAGCAAGTATGTGTTGTCGGAACGGGAATTCCACAGCCAATTGCTTTGATCGTTCCATCTGAAGTAGGAAAAGATCTTTCTCAAGATGCGTTGCGAACTTCTATCCAAGAGTCTTTGAAAAGTTTGAATGGAACGCTTCCTAACTATGAGAAAGTGGCAAAAGCAATTGTAATGAAAGAAGATTGGACGATTGATAATGGTTTATTGACTCCAACTTTAAAGTTGAAAAGAAATCATTTAGAAAAAATTCATAGTCCGTATTACAGTGATTGGTTTGATAAATCAGAAACTGTAATTTTTGAATAAAGAATACTTACGAATTCTATATAAGCCTCATATGTTGATGTATGAGGCTTTTATTTTTTCACAATAAAACTATTTCAAATGAGCAACTCACAATTATCAAAAACATTAACACCCCTGATGTTATGGGGGCTAGGCGTCGGTTACGTCATATCAGGTATGTACTTTGGCTGGAACTTAGGGCTTGCAGAAGGGGGAACGCTTGGATTAGCGATCGCCACTTTCTTTATTATCATTATGTATGTGGCCTTTACACTTTCTTATACTGAACTATCTTGTGCAATTCCTAAAGCAGGTGGAGCCTTTGAATATGCTCATAGAGGTTTGGGAAAACACTTTGGTTTTATTGGGGGAATGGCCCAAAATATTGAATTTATCTTTGCTCCTCCAGCAATAGCCGCTGCAATTGGAGCTTATCTTCATCTTTTATATCCAGATATCGATGTGATTTATTTCTCCATTGGAGCCTATTTTATTTTTACAGCCATAAATATTTTTGGAGTTCATTTAGCGGCATCTTTTGAATTAATAATTACAGTTTTAGCAGTATTTGAATTGTTGCTTTTTGCAGGATTTACTTTACCTCATTTCGAATTTCAAAATCTAAAGATGAATGCATTGCCTTTCGGCTATGAAGGGATATTTGCTGCTATACCGTTTGCTATTTGGTTTTTTCTAGCAATTGAAGGGATTGCAAATGTTGCCGAAGAAACGAAAAACCCACAAAGGAGTATTTATTTAGGCTTTGGTTCAGCCATTGCCACATTGGTATTCTTATGTATTCTTACATTTCTTTCTGCTGTAGGAGTAGGCGGTTGGGAAAAAGTAGTTTATCCTGCAGGTTCTACAGTTGCTTCAGATTCACCCTTACCCTTGGCTTTAGGGCAAGTAGTGAGTGAGGGTCATATACTTTATAAGCTGTTAATTGGAATTGGATTATTAGGGCTGATTGCTTCTTTTCATGGAATTATTTTGGCCGCAGGAAGATCAACTTTCGAATTTGGAAGGGTAGGGTATGCTCCTAAAGGATTAGGCAGAGTGCATTCAAAATATAAAACACCAATGAATGCATTAATTGTCAATATGTGTATAGGGATTGTAGCTCTTTTTACGGGTAAGACGGGAGAAATTATCACTATAGCCTGCTTCGGTGCTTTGACACTGTATATTATTTCTATGCTTAGCTTATTTGCTTTGAGAAACAATAAACCAGAATTGAAAAGGTCTTATAAAGTTCCTTTGTATCCAATTACACCTGCTATTGCGTTGGTGATTGCAACAGTTTCCTTATTGGCGATGACCTATTATAACTTGGTTTTGGCTGGGGTATTTTTAGGAATCTTAGGGGGAAGCTATCTTTATTTTATTGTTTTTCAAAAGGAATATAAAACTGAAGAAATAGGAGAGATTGGATGAAATAAAAAACAGCCGGAACTTTTAATATAGATTCCGGCTGTTTATTCTTAATTGTGGTCGTAAGCTCTCATTTGATATTTTGCTACCCACTTTTTATGTCTTTTATCGATATAATCGTAACCTAAAGTCTGGAACTTGTAGGAGAAAATATCTTTTTCATAAGCGACTTTGGTTCCTCCTACTTTCTTTTGCTCATATCCATGTTCATTCACTAATTCTTGCATATAAGAAACTGAAATATCTCTAACATCTTCTTTAGAATCAGCTACAAACTGAATATCAAAACCAATTAATTTACGTTGAGCATTGAATTTACATTTATAGGCCACATAATAACCCGACATATTTTTCTTATATGCTTTTAATCCATCATAAATTATAAATTCTTTTTTATCTCTATCGTCCTCCTTTTTATATAGTTTTTTGAAGGCCTTGTAATCCATTTTATAAGTATATTCCTTATCTAATAGCAACTTCTCTTGTGCAAACAATGTTGATGTGAAAAAGAGAAGAAAAGAAAATAGTGTTAATGCTTTCATCTGTCTTTTGAGTTTTGTTAAAAATTTAATTACTCCATTTCAAAATATCTTTTCTAATACGTAAGGTAAAGATATTTGTTGAAATTACTGGAATATTTGTCTGTTTATGACAATTGATTACTGTAGGATGACAAAATCTAAATATTTCATATTCAAGTAATAATAATATCATGCCTTTTGAGGTGAAAAGTTTTAGAAATTTGTGGAATGAGTTGATTATTTTAGCGGTAAGAATCATTTAAAAATAATGTAATGATAAATATAAGAAAGCGTTCTAGGGCCTACGATGGTTTTTTGAAAATAGATATTGTAGAATTCGATCATCAAAAATTTAACGGAACAAGATCTGCCGAGATGTCAAGGGAAGTAGTGGTGAGAAATGAAGCTATTGCAGGTTTGTTTTATCATGCTGAAGAAGAAAAATACTGGTTTGTTGAGCAAATAAGAATACCCACTTTAACGGAGAAGAACCCTAATGGGCTGTTGTTGGAAATTATGGCAGGGATGGTAGATGAAGGTGAGACTCCTGAACAGGCTTTGCACAGAGAAGCAGAGGAAGAGATCGGTTATTCATTAAAAGATGTACAGTATTTATCTACTTTTTACTCTACTCCGGGTGGATGTAATGAGAAAGTAGCTTTGTTTTTTGCAGAATTAGATCAAAAAGTTTCAGAAGGAGGCGGCAACCTTATTGAAGGAGAAGACATCAGAGTGGTGAAGTTTACTTTTGATGAGATGGTACGTTTATATCATCAAGATAAAATAAGAGATGCTAAGTCCTTAATTGCTGTGCAATGGGTGATGTTGTCAAAAATGCATGCTAAAGTTTAGTCTTTTCATTGTTTAATAAAGCTCAACTTATCCTCTTTTTTCTCTCTAAGCGTTTAGTTTTGCATCGTTTTTAAAATCACTCAATTTTTTCTACACAGCATGTTGTCATTAAAAGCCAATCAAAGGAAATTCTATAAAGAAGTTTGGGAAGTAGCGTTGCCAATATCCATGCAAAGTCTTTTACAGTATGCTTTGGGAATGGTGGATCAAGTGATGGTAGGACAATTGGGAGAGACAATTATCGCTTCAGTTGGACTAGGAGGTCGGCTTACCTTTGTGTATACAGTGGGAGTGATGGGGCTAGCCAATGGAGCAGGTGTTTTTATTGCTCAATATTGGGGCAAAAAAGAAAAAGATAAAATCAGTTTTCTGGTGGGTGACCTGCTGAAAATTGGTTTTTTAGTCATGCTATTAGGGATTGCCTTGAGTGTGCTTTTTCCATCTCAAGTATTGTCATTATTCTCAAATGATGAGGAAGTAATCCATTATGGAGGGCTTTATCAGCAAATTGTTGCGGTGGGTTTTCCTGCTATTTTATTGAGTGCAGCCTATAGCTCTTCTTTAAGAAGTATTGGTAAAGCTAAATTGGTGATGCAATTGAGTTTTATCAAAGTGATTGTCAATACAGTGGTGAATTACTGGCTGATTTTCGGTGGCTTTGGTGTACCCGCAATGGGAATGGAAGGAGCTGCGTGGGCCACTGTGATTTCAATGTGGGTTGAAGCGATTGCACTGTGGGGAATTATGCAATGGGAAAACTACCCTGGTAATGTCAAAATGAGTCATCTTTTCCATTTCGATAAATCTGCCATTTATCCTTTATTGAGTGTCAGTGCACCCTTGATTTTGGGAGATATGTCTTGGGCAATTGGGGAAACATGTTACTCCATGATTTATGGTAAGATGGGTACGGTTGATATTGCTGCGATGACCATGACTTTACCTCTTCAGATGCTGAGTATTGGTTTCTTTATGGGATTGGCTTCAGCGGCGGCTATTGTAATTGGATATCAATTAGGGCAGAATAATATATTAAAGGCAAAAGTATATGCAACAAAACTATTGAAGTTGACAGTTATATCGTCATTAATAGTGGCTGTCATGATTACATTACTTACTCCATTATATATCAAATTATATCAAGTGACGGATGAAGTAGCTTTAGTTACAGTTGAGCTCTGCTATATTTTTGCTTTTCTATTGCCATGTAAAATGTCCAATTTTATACTTGCAGCGGGAGTTTTACGATCAGGAGGTGATACCAAATTTACAACAGGGTTGGGAATGTTCAGTACTTGGATCTTCTCCATTCCGCTTGGTATTTTAGCAGCTTTCGTTTTTGACCTTTCTATCTTCTGGGTTTATATCGTAGTATCTTTAGAAGAATACTTGCGATTAGCACTTTATTTATGGAGAAAGAATTCTGGTAAATGGGCTAAGAACCTAGTGAATAACGGGTAATAAAAAAGCCTTCCAATTGCTTGGAAGGCCACTCACATTGGTCTACTATGCACCTGTAATACCAATCGAGCTTTTAATTTTTTATCTATAATAAAAATACTGAAAAAAATAACCAAAAGCTAGTGCGGTAACACTTATTATAGATTAAATTCAATAGAAAATTACTTCAATCTTACTCATTCATCAAATCCGGTGCAATTGGCTTTTGTAAGCTCTAAATTTTGAGTAATGATATTTACTTTTTGTTCGATAACATTTCTTGCTTCCTCTTCACTGAAATCAAATTCCTCAGCGATAAACTCTACCAAACATTCAGACTTGTTATTGTAGATCTCAATGATATATTCTGCATTTAAGACTAATGAATGACAGTTTTGATCTTTCAAAGCATCTTGATAAAGACCTTCAGCATTGGCAAAAGCTGATGCGGCCTGAATACAACTCATTTCTGTTACATCCATTTTAGTTCTGAAAAGTCTAAATGTTTTCAAGACATCAGGATCACAGTTACTTTCAGTAATTATTTTCTTAGCATAAACGAAATTCTCAATTTCAGCATTTACAGCGGCTGTAGATGATGAAGATGAAATACAATTTTTATTATTTTCCATATATGCGATATAAGCATCGATGGCTTGCTGTATGTCGTCACAGTTTCTACTGTCATAAGCATCATAATAAGCTATTTTGTATTCATCTTTTACCTCTTCTAAAGCTTCCGCCGAACAAGGGTCTGTGACAATATCAGCTAAACCGGCACATTCATCATACTGTGCTCTTGATGTTTTCCACTTGTCTAATTCGGAATTGATAAATGCAACAGCATCAAGTGTACTATCTGCTGTAGAAAAAGAGTTAATTACACAGGATTTATTATCCTCAATAAAAACAATTGCAGAGTCCAATGCACTAGCAATCGCTTTGCAGTCAGCACTGTCGGCTTCTGAAATGTCATAGACTAAGGCATTGTATTGCCTAAGTACAGTTGCTGAAGAACAGTTTTTTTCATCATTAATGACATCGCAGGCCATTACAATGAGGGGTGTAATAACGAGTAAAAGTAGCTTTAGGTTTTTCATAAAAAAATTAGGTCTAACAGGTTGTTGTACTTCTTCAACAGAGAAGGGGCGTCATCGGTTTCAACAATGTGTAAAGTTCTTTAAATCCCTATTAAGAGACTTCTTTTAATGCAATAAGTTCCATTTTTAGGCTTTTTTTGAAATGAAAACTACTTTTTAATGCCCTATTTAAAACAATACTTGAGTTATGATATTTATTAAAGTGGTATTCAACTTTTAATAGAAAATCAAATGTGGATTAGAGTTATTTTATTTTTGGTCATTAATTTTTTAGGGTTAGCAATAGGTGGATTTTTTACTGGTGATGGTGTGCCTTCAGAGTGGTATCAGCAAATGAATAAAGCACCATGGACTCCTCCGGGATGGGTATTTGGTTTTGCTTGGACTTCAATAATGATTACTTTTTCAGTTTATTTAGCTTTGCTCTATAAAAAGGAAAATAGATCTGTATTTATTCTGCTTTACGTTGCACAAGTGATTCTTAATATCAGTTGGAATCCTATTTTCTTCTATTATAGAAATACAATTTTCGGTTTGGTGATTATCCTAGCACTTACTGCTTTGATTTATGTTTATCTTATCAGTTACTTCAAAGCTCTACGATGGTGGTCATTACTGATTATTCCTTATTTTGTGTGGATTAATATTGCAACTTCTCTCAATGCTTATGTGGTTATTTACAACTAAGTACTAAGACAAAATTATATAACACTAATTCATATTATTTTTTCCGATTACTGCCTTTCAAAAACTTTAAATAGAACCACTATTTATACGTTTTTGAGCGTTGTATTCACAAAAAATAACTAAGAATTAATTATCATTTATTTTTGGCTTAGTACTTAGGGTACAAAAAAATCCCAACCAGAACTGATTGGGATTTAAAATAAATCAATCTAAATTTTACTGATTACCGTAAGCATCAACAATACCTCCGGTCAATCTAACGATCTCTGTGTTTGTAGCTATCAAGTTAAAGATGGCTGACAAACGAGAGTTTTGTGCATTCAAATATTGAATCTGAACATCACGAAGGTTAAAGGAGTTAATTTGTCCGTTTCTATATCTTTCAGTTGACATATCTAAGTTTAATTGTGCTGTGGCTACTTGCTCTTCCGCAAGATCTAAAATCTCTCTTTGAAGAACATAAGTATCATAGACCTGCATCATTTGATTATTTAAACTATGCGACATTTGAGCGGTTTCGATATCTGCAATTTGCTTGTTGATAGTGGCAATCTGCTTGGCTCTTCTTCTGCTTCCTCCCATATATATAGGAAGAGAAAGTGTAACACCTACAGAGCCATTGATACCATCAACCATAAAGTTTGGAATTCCACTGCCTACAACATATTGATCTGTATAATTAATACTTGCATTACCTGTCACTTGAGGCATAAAAGCGGCTTTTGCTAATTCTATGTCTTTTTGTTTGATAATTTGATTGACATACTGATTCTTTAAAGTAGAGTTGTCAGCATTCAATCTCTCAATCAAATCTTGCAGTATATAATCTTTTTCTACTGCTTCAAAATCTTCTGTGAGGTTATAAAATACTTGTTCTGCTTCAGGCACACCCATGATAAAATTCAATTCACGAAGTTTTACCTGTAAGATATTTTTTTGTTCCAAAGCTGTTTTTCTATCCTCAAACCAAGCTACTTTAGCCTGCAAAACATCATAGGTTACTTTTTGTCCTAATTCTTTTTGTGAATTAGTATAATCATAACGCTCTTGTGATAGCTGTGCTAAACGTTGAGCGACTTCTAATCTATTTTGTTCTAGCAACGCCTCATAATACCCAACAATAATGTCTTTGATAGTATTTTCAATGACAATTTGAGCATTACCTTCAGAGAAGTGTTGCAGTTCTTCCAATTGAGCCTTATTGATCCACACTTGGAAGCCATTGAAGATGGTAAACTGTGTTTTTACATCGGGTGTAATACTTCCTAAACTAGAACCTAATGCTTGTGACCATTGATGATTCCAGCCTGTATTGACACTAAGTGATGGAAATAGACCTGCGTTTTCCAATGTATTATTGGTTTTGGCAATTTCCACATTTTGTGCTTCAATACGGATGGAATAATTGTTCTCCAAACCTTGAGCAATAGCATCCGCTAAGCTCAATGTGATTGTTTGTGCAACGACTTCCTCTTGTTCTTGAGCTGTTACCTGAGAAAAAGTAAACAGAAACAAAAGTGCCGAAATAAATATATTTTTCATTATCATTTTCTTTTATCCCTGCTTGAAATTGAATTCAAGCAGGGAATATCTTTTGATCTAATAGGTCTCTAGTGCTTTGATGTTTTCTATCTGTTGTACATCTTTTGCCTTCATTGCTTTTGATGCTTCAATTTCAGTAAAGACATTTTCCACTTCTTCTCTTGAAGGCTTTTTACCTGTTAAAATCCATTTTTTACCTCTTCTTGCATCATTGATCACTTTGATCAAAACAGGGAGTATAGTTAAGATGAAGACTGTACCGATCATGATACCGTAAGCCAATGAGATGGCTACAGGAACAAGGAATCTTGATTGTGGTGAAGTTTCCAAGATCATTGGGTAAAGCCCAATAGTAGTTGTCAGCGTAGTCAATAGGATCGGTCTGAATCTTGATTTACCGGCGTTGATTAAGGCATCATCGAATTTCATTCCTGAAAGTAAATCCTGATTGAATTTTGAAAGGTAAACTACTGCGTCATTGATAATAGTACCTGAAAGTGCTACCATACCCAACATACTGAACATTGAGATCGTCTGTCCTTCAATACCGTGTCCCCACATTGCACCAATAATACCTAGAGGAATCATGGCTAATACAATTCCGGCCTGAGTGAATGAGCGGAAGTGCAACATTAAAATCATAATGATCAATAAGAAGGCAATGGCGTATGTATTGACTAATTCTTGAGAATCTTCTTTTGAACTCTTCAATTGCCCTTGATATTCATATCTTACAGAAGAGAACAAGCCACCCATTTCTGGCAATACCGTTTTTTCTAAATCTTCAATAATTGGAATAACAGGATCTTGAGCATTCAGCATGTAAGCGTCTACTTTTATTTCCTTTTCTCCATTGTAATGGTTAATAGCAACAGGTCCACGAGTTACATTAAAATCAGCCAATAATGAAAGAGGATATAAACCTTCAACAGTACGGATACGCATTCTTTCAAGATCACCCAACGTACTTCGGTTCTCTTTCTTATATCTTACATAAATTCTGATTTCATCTTTATTGACTTGCAAACGTTGTGCTTCAGCACCAAAGAAACCATTTCTTACTTGAGACATCAATGAAGCCTCTGTAAAGCCTAATGCATAAGCCTTTGGTTTCAGACGTAAACGAATTTCCTGCCCACCAATCTGATTGTTGTCCATCACATTGTAAAGGGAAGTATGCTCGTTCAATTCTGCTTTAAGGTATTCAGACGCTTCTTCTAGTTCTTCATAATTATACCCTAGCAAACTGATGGATACCGGAGCACCCCACATGTTGTTGGCACCAACAGAAAGTTTACGAGCTGTAGGTTCTTCACCAATGATTTCGTTTACTTTTGCTTTGATGGTAGAAGCATCGATAGGGGAGTCAGTCAGGTCTTCCATAATTACGAAAACCGAACCGGTGTGTGTGCCACTTTCAGAACCACTGAAGGCACTACCTAAACTCACAAATGTATGTTCAAAGAATTCGAAATCTGTATCATATTCTTTCTTCAATGCCTCATTTGCTTCCCATACGGCATCTTCATAACGCATCAAATACGTTTTTGTAGTGTCTTGATGAATACCAGGTTTTAAAGCCAAGTCAATATTAAAGAAGTCACCGGGAGGAGAAGGGAAGAATGTCAATTCAATCACTCTACCTCCAATTAAACCCACTGTAATAATAATCGCGGCAGCAGGAATTGAAAGTCCAAACCATTTGTGATCTAGTAAAAACTTAAGAACTGGTACATAAAGTTTATCTCTGAAAGTAAAGATCACACTGTCGAGTGCTTTACGTACTTTATTGAATTTTGATTTATCTTTTCTTGGTGTTAATACCTTTGGTGAACTCACGTGAGCAGGTAAAAGGAACATTCCTTCAAAAAGTGAGAACAATAAACAGAGAATCACCACCAGTGCCATTTCTGCCATCATTTCTAATCCAGATTCTAAGAACAGGAATGGGAAAAAGGCGATGATCGTTGTAGATACTGATGTAAATACGGCAGGGATTACCTCCATCGTACCATCAATAGCGGCGTTGATTGGAGACTTACCCATTTCATAATGTGTAAAGATGTTTTCACCGATTACGATACCATCGTCCACAAGGATACCAATAATCAAGATCATGCCGAAAAGGGAGATCATGTTTAATGTAACACCCAGCATACTGGCAAAAATAAACATGCCAAGGAAAGATGATGGAATACCCCAAGCTACCCATAATGATAGGCGGAAACTTAAGAACAATGAAAGGGTGATTACTACCAGGATAATACCTAATAGGCCATTTTCAACCAATGTATCTAAACGTGTATTTACAACTGAAAGGAAATCGAAACCAATAATCAATTCAGCATCATCATGTGAAGCGTTAAACTCTTCTTTGTACTCATTGATGTACTCCGAAATATTTTGTAAATCTTCTGTATGTAGTTTACTGATTTGAATTGAAATAGCATTTTTACCATTCATCCAAACCGCATTTGGAACATCTGCAAATTGGTAATGCACATTAGCTAAATCACCTACTTTAATTACACGTCCATCTGCTGTAGCTCTTACTACAATATCTTTTATATCTTCAGGATCAGAAGAACGGTATCTTGCTAATACCGCAATTTCTTCTCTTTCATTCTTGATAGTACCACCCGTTATATCAAGGTTGTTATTTGAAATAGCAGTTTTGATATCGTCAATACTGATGTTGTAACGGCGTAATAAATCTTCATCCACTTCTACCGAAATCTCTGTATTTGGAAAACCTGAAATGGCAATCTGAGAGATCTTACCAGAAGCTAGGAAATCATCTTCTATACGTTGTGCATAGTTTTTCAGATCTCTTAAATTATCACCTTTAAGGTCCAAAAACATCGCACTTGTTGTGGCTCTTGTTTTCGAAACCGAAGGCTTTTCAGCACCGGCAGGGAAGTTAGAAATACCATCTACTGCATTTTTTACATCCGTTAGTACCTCATCAATATCTGCTTTGGCTTCAGTAGTGACTGTTACCGTAGCCATATTTTCTGCAGAAACGGAACGGGTTTCTTTAATACCAGGAATACCTCTGATTTCATTTTCAATCAAGGTAGTTACTCCCTCGTCCATTTCTTTTGGAGAAGCACCTTGATACATTACAGATACTGTAATGATACGTGATTCGATAAGCGGGAAAGACGCCTTTCTCATGCTGTAAGTGGCAATACCTCCTAACAAAACGATAAGAAGTAATGACATATGTGCATAGAAAGGTTTCTCCACAAATGTTGTGATAAGCTTTTTCATATTGGATTATAATGCGTAGTGATTAGCTTCTGATATTTACTTTCATTCCTTCTTTTCCATTGAAAACGGATTCGGTTACGATCACGTCATCAGAAGAAACACCTTTGATATAATAGCTATCACCATTTGTTTTGATGATGTCAATTTCTTTCTGCTTTAATTGGTGGTCTTGTACCACAAAAATGAATTTAGAATCCGTAATAGCCTCTCTTGGTAACTCTACTACATCTTTTAATTCGCCTCCTTTAAATTCCACATATACAAACTGCCCTTCATAAATCATGTCATTGCTTTTAGGACTGATTCTAACATAGATTTTAATAGTCTGAGATTGTGGGTCAACAATTTTCGCTTTACGAATCACTTTTCCAGTAATAGCAGAATGATCTTCAGATTCGGTTACCACATTTACTTTATCACCTGATTTGATCCACTTCGCATTTTTAGGTTCAACCTCTACAATCACTTCTAATGCATCCGTTTGGCTGATGATCCCAATTTCCGCTCCTGGCGAAGCAATAGAACCCGCTTCTAAACGAACTGATTTGAATGTACCGTTGAAAGGGGCATAAATATTATATTTAGCAAGGTTGATTTCTGATTGTTTGATAGAGTAATATTCTGTAATCAAATTTCTTGAAGCTAAGAATAAACGCTCTTGATCAGAGTTGATAGTAGGAAGTGCAGGAAGGGGTTCAGCAATATTTACTTGCTTAAAGAAACCATACCATTTCTCATATTCAGCTTTATAATCAATTTTAATATCTGGAAGGATGGAAGCAATTGTATTCATAAAACTACTTTTCTGAGATTTTAATGTAGCTTCAATGTCACTGCTGAAAATATGTACTAATTTTTGTCCTTTTCTAAACGTATTACCTTCTTTTAATGCAACATTAGTATTCATAATTCTTCCGGCAACTTCCGTAGAAAGAATGTATGTTTTCGCTGCATTGACTCTACCGTGATAGGTCTGATTATTTTCTACTGTAACAAAATTCGCTTTTTCAGCTTTGATAGATAACACTTTCTCTTTCTTAATACCTTTAGCGGGAACAGGCTTGTTCTTGAGCATTGTATACGAACTGAAGCTAGCGACGCCTATAAGAACGATAATGCCTACAATAGTGATAAGATGTTTACGAGACATAAAAATTAGATAGTTTGATAATGTTTTGATTTATTTTCAAGCTCGAAGTAAAACATTCAAAATGCAGACACATAATTAAATCAACCAACCTCTGTAACCTTTCTATGAAATGTGATATTCTATCAATGACCACGTTCGTTGAGGAAATCGTGTTATTTATCGATAAAAAATGAAGTTTTGTTGATTGAACTATTTTTTTAATTTTTATATCTATTCTTTTGAAGTAAAATATATTTCAATGAAGGAACGATTTAACTTTTCTATACCAAGTAAAGCGGTACTCCCCTTATGTACCATTGCTTTGTTTATATTTCTTTTAAGTACAGATTTCTGGTTGGGTGTTCAGTTTGCCTTGATCCGTGCTACTATCACAACAGGTATTTTTCTTTTTGTAGTTGTTACCAATATTGAATTACTTGTTCCTCAATTATTAATCAAGAGAAATCTCAATTTATTCTATGTTATAGCCGCTATTGTATTATATATCATAGCCATCAAAATATTATTATTTCTTAGTAGAGAAACATTCCATTTATTAGATCCTGAATTGTTTTTTGCCGAACATTTAGAATTGAAAGAAAAACTAAATGGACAATTGACCTTTGAATGGATTTGGCCTTTTGGTTTTGGAAGTGTATTTATTCTAATTTCAATTCTTGTAAGTACTGTTTTAAAACTGAGTAGTTATGATGAACGAGAGCGTCAGAAGAAAAAAGAATTGGTGCAAGGAAAGATCGAAGCGGAGTTGAAGTTTTTAAGATCTCAGATTAACCCTCATTTCTTGTTCAATGCCTTGAATAATATTTACAGTATGTCTTACATGCAAATGCCTCAAGCAACTGATAATATTGCAAAGCTCTCAGAGATGTTACGTTATTTGCTTTATGATTGCAATGAAGAAATTGTAGCTTTAGAAAAAGACATTACTTATCTACATAATTATATAGATTTCCAACAGCTGAAAACGGAATCTCTTCAGAATATCTCTTTTGTTATTGATATTCAAAATCCCCAATTTAAAATAGCCCCGATGCTATTGGAACCTTTTATAGAGAATGCTTTCAAGTACAGTAGGTTGGAGGAAAATCCAGAGGGATTTGTGAACATTGAGTTAAAACAGAAAGAGGAACAACTTACTTTGAAAGTGAAGAATACAGTTACTGATAATGTAAGTAGAATTGCTGTGGGGGGGATTGGATTGAAAAATGTTCAGAAGCGGTTGGATCTCATTTACCCTGATGCTCATCAATTGGATATTAATGAAGGAGAAAAGGAGTTTGAGGTAATGTTGGAAATCAAAAATAGCTGAAATTAAAATGAAGATAAAAACAATTATTGTTGATGATGAGCATTTAGCAAGAAGTTTAATCAAGGATTATGCTTCAAAAGTTCCTCAGTTGGAAGTGCTAGGGACATTTAAAAATGCGATTGAGGCCATGACATTTATGCAGAGTAATGATGTGGATCTGCTCTTCTTGGATATTCAAATGCCTAATTTATCTGGAATTGAGTTTGTAGAGACGATGCAAGCCAAGCGACCTATGATTGTTTTTACAACAGCTTATTCTGAATATGCAATCAAAGGTTTTGAGTTGAACGCATTTGATTATCTCTTGAAACCTATTACGTTACCACGTTTCTTACAAACGATCAATAAAGTAATTGAACAGTTTGAATTGATAAAATCTAATCATCAAACAAAAGAAGAGGAGCATCACCCTGAACCTCAAACAACTTCCTATATAGAAACAAAATCGGATAGCCTCACCATTAAAGCAGATTATAAACTTTATAAGGTGAAGTTTGAGAAGTTGATTTATATGGAAGGGAAAAAAGAATATGTGGCTTTTCATACCAAAGATAAAACGATTTTGGCCTTAGCCTCCTTAAAGAAATTGGAGGATTCTTTAGCTGATAAAGGCTTTATTCGAATTCATAAATCTTATATCGTCAATGTAGATGAGATAGAAACATTGGAAGGAAATGTATTGGGTTTGGGAGAAGTGGAGTTGCCGGTGGGGCAGAGTTACAGAAGTGAATTATTAAAGATTTTTGAGTAAGCGGTCATTATTATTACACAATAGTCTAAAACCCATACATCTGTATTATTTGGTGTTGAAATTAGCTTTTCATGCTGATAATGTGTATATTATGAGACTGAATAAGATTATTAGTAGAGATTTTTTCTATTATCGTATTAATCGCTCATCATATAACCACTAAATAATTACTAAAATGAATTTTACACCCAAAAGAGTACTCGAAAATCCGCATGACGTAAAACCTTACCCTAGTGTAGAGAAGTATATGACTAAACAACTGATTGTATTTACTCCCGAACAGCATATCGAAGAAGCAATGGAAGTACTAGTTGAAAAGAAAATTTCAGGTGCTCCAGTTGTCAATGAAGATGGAGATTTGGTGGGAATGTTATCAGAGAAAGATTGTTTGCATGTCATTCTTGAAAGCAGATATCTCAATTATCCAGCAAGTCAAGGTAGAGTAAAAGACTACATGACAAAAGCTGTAAGTTCTATTTCCGCAGATAAAGATGTAGTGGAAGTAGCAATGTTGTTCGAGAACTCTTCCTTCAGAAGATATCCGATCACAAAAAATGGAAAATTAATCGGTCAAGTATCGAGAAGAGATATTCTTAGAGCTGCAGTTGATTTAAGCTCTACAACTTGGTAAGTAAAAATCATAAATCCAAAATGAGTAAGTATAATGCGGTTTCAGGTCATGAAATCGCATTTTTTATTTCCCCAAAATAAAAGAAAACTAGTCAGCTATTGTCCTTAAATATCAATAAAAGCAAACATTCTATAATAAGCTTCCTCTTTGAATAAATTACAGTAATTTTGCGGCACAAACATGTAAGCTGTTGTCCAATTTTAAATGTTCAACAGCATTTTCCACTTTACTATCAAAAAACAAAGGTTATAAACTAAAAGTTGATTAAGTTAGTAAAGTAAAAACACTATGATATAGCCTAACTATGGATGTAGAAATACTATCAAGAATTCAGTTTGCGTTTACCGTTTCATTTCATTACATCTATCCGCCTTTGAGTATTGGTATTGGATTGATGTTGGTAATTTCAGAAGGATTATTTTTAAAGACAAAAGATCAGAGGTATGAAGTTTTGACCCGTTTTTGGGTGAAAATATTTGCTTTGACTTTTGGTATCGGGGTAGCCACCGGTATTGTGATGGAGTTTGAGTTTGGTACCAATTGGGCCACCTATTCCAGGTATGTTGGTGATATTTTTGGTTCAGCATTAGCAGCAGAAGGAATTTTTGCCTTTGCATTGGAAAGTAGTTTCTTAGGAATTTTACTTTTTGGTTGGAATAAGGTAAGCCCTAAAGTTCATTTTATGTCGACAGTAGGGGTCTTCTTTGGTTCCATGTTTTCAGCAATTTGGATTGTAGTCGCTAACAGCTGGCAACAGACACCGGCAGGGTACAAAATAGTAGGAGAAGGGATGGAAGCAAGAGCCGAAATCACAGACTTTTGGGAGATGGTTTTTAATCCATCAAGTGTAGAAAGAATTTTACACGTTTGGGTAGGAGCTTTCTTAGCAGGAGCCTTCCTTTTTATCAGTGTGCATGCCTATTATTTGGTAAGAGATAGGCATCAAGATATTTCAAAATTAGGTATTAAATTAGGTTTAATTGCCGCTACAGTTTTCTCATTTGTACAATTGTTTTTAGGACATATGTCGGCAGATGGAGTGGCAGTAAATCAACCGGCTAAATTGGCCGCTTTTGAAGGTCATTACTATACTGATCACTCTGCTGATTTATATCTGTTCGGTTGGGTAGACCAAGAAAGCAAAGAAGTGTATGGTGTGAAAGTCCCTGGAGGATTAGCCTTCTTGACTCAATTTGATTTTGATGGAAAAGTAGACGGATTAGATGCTTTCCCTGAAGATGAAATCCCTACGCAAATCAATGCAGTCTTCCAGTTTTACCATTTAATGGTAGGTATAGGAATGATGCTGATAGGTCTTTCTGTTTTAGGTACTTTTTATTGGATTAGAGGAAAGTTATTTGAACAGAAGTGGCTTTTATGGGTATTCGTTTTTGCTGTAATATTGCCTCAGTTAGCCAATCAGTTTGGATGGTTTGCGGCTGAAATGGGAAGACAACCTTGGGTAGTGTATGGCTTACTAAGAACATC
Source organism: Flammeovirga aprica JL-4 (assembly GCF_012844305.1). Classification (GTDB taxonomy): domain Bacteria; phylum Bacteroidota; class Bacteroidia; order Cytophagales; family Flammeovirgaceae; genus Flammeovirga; species Flammeovirga aprica. The sequence continues at coordinate 75,439 of NZ_JABANE010000014.1, read as the reverse complement.
AGATGCTTTGTCAAAAGCAGTTCAAGCGGATCAAGTATTATTCTCATTGATCATGTTTACATTTGTCTATACACTATTGTTTATCCTCTTTATTTACTTATTGAATAAGAAGATCAAACATGGTCCTTCAGATACGCATTTAATTGATCACCGCCCTCATCAGCAAGGCATTAATGACTTTTTCTCAGAATAAATAAATACAACCATGGAAACATTTTTAGGATTAGATTACCCTACGCTTTGGTTTTTGGTAGTAGGCGCTTTATTCTCAGGATATGGCATATTGGATGGCTTCGATTTAGGAGCAGGTGCAATGCACTTATTTATAAAAGGAGATCAAAACAGACGTATTGCCTTAAATGCGGTAGGTCCAGTATGGGATGGTAATGAAGTATGGCTCGTAATTGGTGGAGGCACCTTATTTGCAGGTTTTCCAGTTTTCTATGCAACGCTATTTTCAGCCATGTATATTCCATTTATGCTCTTTATTATGTTTATTATTTTAAGAGCAATTTCTATTGAGTTTAGAAGTAAAGAGGAGATGAAATGGTGGAGAACAATGTGGGATGTTTCTTATAGTATTTCTAGTGGGATGATTGCCTTTCTATTAGGTGTCGTTTTAGGAAATGTCTTGAAAGGTTTTCCTTTAGACTCAAATTATGAAGCTATCGAGCCTAATTTATTGATGTTCTTAAATCCGTTTTCGATTCTTGTGGGGTTAACAAGTTTGGCATTGATGATGATGCACGGCGCCATTTATCTCACTTTGAAAACAGAAGGAAAGCTATTTGATAAAGTGGTGAAAATGCTGGAGAAATGTATGATTGGTTTTATCATCATGTTTGGTATACTCAGTGTATTTACGCTTATTTTTCAACCGCATCTTGCTGAGCGTTTTAAAGATCACCCTACTTTGTTTTTCTTACCTCTGATTGCAATTTTGGGGATTGCGAACATACCACGTTTAGCAAGGAAGCAAAAGTACATGCAGGCGTTTGTATTTTCATCTCTTACTTTCAGTTTACTTTTGATATTGGTAGCAGTTCAACTTTATCCTAATTTATTGATTGCACCGAATGACCCTAATAATTCTATTACAATTTATAATGCAGCAGCTTCTCAAAAGGGGTTAGGTTTGATGCTAACAATTGCCGCCATAGGAACACCTCTGGTTTTGGCTTATACCTTTATTGTATACAGAGTTTTCTGGGGAAAAGTGAAGTTAGACGAACATAGTTATTAATCGACTTTCTATAAAATAAAAAATGCCTTCGCTTTCAATATCGAAAACGAAGGCATTTTTAGTATATCTATTGATGATTAGTAACGTGTTGTACCCATCAAATAATTTTTCACATAATCTTCCACACCTTCTTCCAAAGAAGTGAAAGGCTTGTCATAACCAATCTTTTTGAGCTTTTCCATAGTTGCTTCAGTAAAGTATTGGTATTTATCTCTGATATCTTCAGGAGTAGGGATATAAGAAATATTTTCTTCTTTACCCATCGCTTTAAAAGTAGCTTTAGTAAGATCTAAGAATGTTCTAGCCTCACCAGTACCCACATTATAAATACCTGAATTTTTCGCTTGACGGTGGTACATCAAGAACATCATGATTTCCACGACATCTTTCACGTAAACGAAATCTCTTTGTTGCTCGCCATCTTTGTAATCAGGGTTATGCGATTGGAAAAGTTTCATTCCATCCGTTTTGCTGATCTGATTGAAAGCGTGGAAAACCACTGAAGCCATTCTTTCTTTATGGAATTCATTTGGTCCATATACATTGAAGAACTTCAAGCCAGCCCAGAACATAGGTTTCTTTTCTTGACCTAAAGCCCAGATATCAAACTCATTCTTTGACTCACCATAAGGATTCAAAGGTTTCAAATCAGGAATAATAGTTTCGCTGTCTTCATATCCTAACTCACCTAAACCATAAGTAGCAGCAGAAGAAGCATAAACTAATGGAATAGCGTACTTAATAGTAGCATTCCACATTTTCTTTGTGTAATCAGTATTCAAATGAGCAAGAATATCTCTATTGAATTCAGCTGTACTTGTTCTAGCTCCTAAGTGAAAGATAAATTCAACTTCCAAGTGATTTTTATCCAACCACTCAAAGAATTCTTCTCTTTCCACTTTCTCTAAGATTTTTTTTCCTTCAAGGTTTTTATTTTTCTCAGGAAATGAAAAATCGTCTACTGCAACGATATGATTGAAGTTATCTTCATTCAATCTAGAAATCATACAGCTACCGATAAATCCGGCAGCACCTGTTACAACTATCATTGTTCTATTTTTTTTAATTTTTCACGAAGATAACGGATCATTTTCTTTGATCAACAAAATAGGTAGAATTAGTTTTTAATGACCTTGAATTCCGTTCTCCTATTTTGAGCCTTCCCTTCTTCTGTTTTATTATCTGCTACAGGGTTTTCCTCTCCAAACCCTTTACTAATAAGGCGTTCTTTGGAAATACCAGCATCAATCAGATAGGCAACAATAGCATCCGCTCTTTTTTGAGAAAGCATCATATTGATGTCATAATCTCCAGTATTATCAGTATAGCCTTCAATTTGAATCACGACATTAGAATTTACCTTTAAGAAGGATAAAACATTTTCAAGTTCGTTGTAAGAAGACTTCTTTATTTTACTTGAGTTGGTATCGAAAAAGATATTTTTTAATGTGATGTTGTGGTTTAACTCAATAGAGTCAAGATAGAGCGTATAATCAGTCTTTAATGAGTCGATATGTACTTTCAGAGAGAAGAGGTCGTATCCTTTTTTGACAATATTGACTCCAAAAGTATGGTCATTGGGGATTGCATTAATTTTAGCAACACCATTTGTATCTGATACTATTCTCCTCAATACAATATTTTCTGGGAAAGTATAAATCGTAATCTTGGCACCTGATAATTGACTAGAATCTTTTTTGCTAAGAATATGCAACTGAGTATTTAGTAAATTTTCATCCAATATAGAATCTAAAGTATGGAATTGAGGTTCTGATACGACCATAGGTTCTTCCTCCTCCATTTTTTCTTTTTGATAAGAAGAAGAATAAATATCAAAACCACCTTTTCCTCCAGGTCTATTCGAGCTAAATAAAATCAAGCTTCCATCGTCATTAGTACTTGGTGTTTTTTCATCATAAGCTGAATTAATAGGCATTGGTAAGCCAAAAGGTTTTGACCAGCTATGATCACCGGTTTTGACAGATTGGAAAATATCATATCCGCCAATACTATTCGGACCGTCAGAAGAGAAATACAGCGTATCTCCATTCGCTGAAAAATAAGGATCTATTTCATTCCCTTTAGAATTTATTTTCTCTAATAAAATTGGGTCCACCCATTTCTTCCCATTTCTTTTTGTATAGTAAAGGTTGAACACTCCATCTTTTCTTTTTGAAGAGAAATAAAATGCTTTTCCATCAGGAGTAAAGGTCCCTCCAATTACTTGATAAAAGTAATTATTGATGGGAGAGGGTAATTTCTTTTTATGATTGGGAAGCTTAGTGTCTTTCGTTAAATCAATTTTAGCATAATAGAGTCTGCCCACACTGAAACCATGGTAAATGACCATTGTCTTACCTGACTTTGAAATAGATGAAATACCACTATTACCTCGTATATTAATACTCCTGTTGTTCAGAATTTTCCCTTTTTGAAATTCTCCGTCTTTAAAAAATGAGTAATAAATATTTATACTTTCTTCATTGATACTGCTCATTGATTTTTTATTGGAAGAAAAGAAAAGCTGAGAAGTATTAGGAATGAATAACGGGGAGAATTCATCCTCTTCAGAATTCAAACTGTCAATTGTGTTGATTTGATATTGTTCATTTTTTGAAGAAAGCATTACGTTGGCATGTTGGAACAACTGTTCTACATATTTTTTATCTGGTGAAGCAGTAGGGGTGTACTGCTCCAAATATTTTTGGTAGAAGACTAAAGCTTTTTCGGGGTTTTCTAAATAATGATTTACTCTTGCATTAAGATAAAGAACAGGCAAAGTAGATTTTAACTGATAAGCTTTTGTAGCAAAAGAGTCAGCTAAGGTAAGGTTGCCCTTCTGAAGGTTACAATATCCTAATTTGTAATTGACATCACTGATATTGGAACAAAAAGCATTTACTTTTTCATAATAGAGGATCGCACTGTCTAGGCTGTTGTATTCATTCAACCAATTCTCAGCAATTTTGAAATTTTGCTTCGCTGTATGTAAAGCATTTCCTTTATCTGGAAAAAAGGTTTTAGTCAAAGTAGAATCATTTTGACTGAAAACAGATAAAGAGCAACTGATTAATAATGAAACAAGACAGAGAATTCTCAACATATTAGAGTAGATGATGTGATTTAATTTTCATTCAATAATAAATATAATTCTCTTTTTTAAGAAAGTTAATATTCTACTCTTGAAATAGGAACAAAAAATAGAAATGAGTAGAAAATGAAGAATTATCAGATTGGGATAAAGGGTGTGAATTGAACTATTTGAAGATAATGGTTGTATTATTCAATTAATTAGTAGAAAAACTTATATTATTTTGTCTTTTACCCGTTCCTAATTGTTATAAAGTTGATAGTAAATTAAAAAATAATTTTTCCATGAAAGCATTAATAAAAATTTTAGCATTGATATTCTTAATCGGTTTATTCTCAATGTTGAATGCGATGCATAGTGGTGAAGAAAGAGATATTACTGTCAAAGCAAATAAATCATCAATTGATGTGATTTCTGTAGAATAATCCATTATCAAATAATAGAATCATAACTCAATACTGTTTTCTGTAATATAATTAAAGTCCTAGATGCATATGGCTCGCAGCTAGGACTTCTTTTTTAGTCTAAAGTTGAAGCAGTAGGACTATCTTTTGGATAGAACTACTGCTTTTCTTTTTTAATGGGCAATCAGTACTTTATGATAAGAAGTAAGACCATTTTTCTGCACTAATTCTAGTAAATAAATACCATTGTTCAGTGTTTTTGTAGGTACTTCGTAACTGTTTTGATTTTGAGTGAAATCAACATTTACCTTCGTGCCTGAAGTTGTAATCAAGCTGATTTTATCAACCTGTATAAAGGCATCAAATGAGATATTCAGCAATTGATTTGCAGGTTGAGGATACAAGCTGATCAACTCTTGCAGTTCCTCGTCAAGGTTGGTGATGATTTCAGAAGGAAGAACATTGATCATATTTGACACTTCTGAACAGCCAGATTCATTGACTACCTCAACAGTGTAATTACCACTCACACGTTTTGGAATAATTGATCCACTTTCTTCTATCAGCTGACCATCTACATACCAGAAATATTGAAGATCATTATTAACAGTCTCAACTGTTAAAGAATCACCTGTGTTGATGATCGATGGAGAAGCAATAGGCGTTGAAACTCTAACTTCAATACTGTCAGAGAATGAAGTACACCCTTCAGAATTCTGAATTTTCACCGAGTATTTACCTGCTTCATGCACACTCACTACCGCCGTATTAAGTAAAGGAAGTAGTTCGTCGCCTTTATACCATATATAAGTAAGGTCAGCAGTACTGCTCAATGCTTCAATCTGTACATCAATATCCTCACCTTCACAGAACCATTCGTTTGAGTTGGTCTGAATGCTGACATTCAAATCATTTCCACAGTTAATACCAATGCTGATTTGTGCAGTTTGAATAGAAAGGTCTGTCCAGTAAGGGTGAGATACGAAACATGTATATACCCCTGCATCTGCATTTTTCATATCTACAAGATTGATATCTTTAGTTTGAAGTGTGTCAATGATTACACCATCTTTAAACCAGATATAAATCAAGTCTTCATCTTCAAAGTTGTGCGAGAAACTATAATTTTCTCCTTGAATCATCGCTACGTTTTCATACACAACATCATAACGTTGTGGTGAATAATTCAAGAACTCTTTTTGGAAATTCACAAGGTCATTATAGAACAATTTATTATCGGCTACATTCAGAATGATTGTATTCGAAATACTGTCCAATGAAGAAATTGAATTTGTATACAACAGAAGCTCCTCTACACTTTCAGGAAGTTGAGTTGTCCATTCCGTTAAGTTGTTTCTTGAGAAATCTAGTTTCTTCAATGAGATCAACAGACTGAAATCAGTAGTAATGCTTTCGATATTATTTCCAGCGAATGACAGGTCAATGAGGTTGAATAAACTGTTGAATTCAGCACCGATTGAACTGATATTATTGTCATCCATAATCAGGTACCTTAAGCTGAAATTGCCTGTGATGTCTGGAATATTAGAAAGGTTATTTAAACTCAACCACAGCGTTGTCAGGTTGCTCAATTTACTCAATCCACTAACATCATCATCAAATAGATTATTATCTGATAAATCAAGGTATTCTAGTGTATTGATGTTCCAAAGACTGTCACTGATATGCGAAATATTACTGTTGTATAATTTCAATGTTTCTAAGTCATCAAACTGAGCAATCAAGTTTGGCAGTGAATCCGTGCCGTTCAACTCATGCAAGAACAAAGCAGTGATGTGACCGTCAAGGTTATATTCCATTCTTGGCCAATCAATAATTCTTTCATTGTCATCAAAATCAACACTCATTCTAGTGAAAAGCTGATGTAGAGCTATTGAATCCGCTTCAGAGATCAAGCTTTGGTAGTTTAATGTTATTTCACCGATTGTCAGTTTCAACTCATCCCAAGGGGTAGAAGGAGCACTTTCAACCAATTGATAAACACCTTCTTTAGAAGGGTCAAATGAGAATACTTCAAGTAAAGCATTATTGGCTTTGCTCAATGTATCACCCTTAAATACCCAGGCGTACTCTCTTGTGTTATCTGATGCATATTCCTTAGAGAATTCATCGTACTGAATCACAAAATGACTTTCCGTAAATGGAGGTGTCAATTGTGGAGTATAGCTAGTGATACCAATTAATGCATCAATAGTGGCTAAATCCTCAAAGTCAAGGTGATTGTTTTCGATATTTAATGCCGTCAAGTAAGCAAAAGAACCTAATTGTGAAGGCAGACTGCTTAGTAGGTTAGCGTCATCGTTATTAATACCGAATTGAGCTAAGTTTAAAGCTGTAACTCTACCATAATTATCAATATCAATTCTGTCAGGCATCCATGTTCTGAACTCAGTAGAAGGGTCATAAGCGGTATGACCAATTTCTGTAAACATCTGATGTAAAAGCAATGAATCTTCTTGTCCTAAAGTGAAAATTAAATCAACTTGTTTAGTAAGAATATTCAAGTCACTTACATTATTTGATGTGACATTTAATCTATAACTGCCTGCATTTTGACTTTCCATAAATGGAATTGCTAAAGCAGATGTTTGGCTCACTTGAGAAGAATCACTGACTTTAATCCAACTATAATTTAAGGTTTGATCATTGAGGTCTCCATCATAAGTAAAGCTAGCACCATAAGTAACTGTGTCGGTTAGTGTATCATAACCGCTGTAAGTTTGTATAGCGTAACTGCTGATGAATGCATTATTTGCCGTGATTTCATCAAAGAACAGGTAGTTACTGTCTAAATTGAATAATGTATTTTGAGAATTGTTATTAATGTATCCTGTAAGATCAATATCCTCCAATTGATTATCAGCGAAGTTGGCAGTCTCTAAATAATTGAATGACGCAACATCCGCTGGAATACTAGACAACATTCTGCTTGATAAATCTAATGAAATTACTCTACCGTAATCATCAATTTTTGTTGCAATGCTATCATTATTAGGATCAAGCCATTCTCTCATTTCAAGGCTTTGATCCGGCGTAATTCCCAAATCAACAAAAAGATTATATAAGGCTACTGAATCTTCCTGTCCCAAAGTAAATCCAAGGTTAACTCTTGCTACCTCAATTGAAAGGTTAGCAACATCGTTAGAAGTTACATTTAGAATATAACTGTCTGCAAATGTCGGATCCATAAATAACACTTCAAACAATGCAGGAGACGATAATATAGAATTATCACTTTCTTTGGTCCACGTATAATTCAATGTTAAACCAGGTATAGTGCCATCAAAACTGTAAGAATCACCATATGTAATAATATCATTTTCAGTGGTGAAACTATCATAGGTTTGTATATCGTAACTGCTAATAAAATCAATATTACTAAAGATGTCATCAAAGAATAATTGATTGTCATCTACTTTGAATTGAATTTTTTCACCTCTGATATTGATGTACGTACTTAATGTGATATCCTGTAAGTTGTTATCAGAAATATCTACATTTTCTAAATAATTAAGAGAAGCAACATCCGAAGGAATAGAAGCAAGGTCATAACCTGCTAAATCCAATACTTTAACTCTACCATATTCATCTATTTCTGTATCTGCATCTAACCATTGTCTCATGTTCTGAGTAAGGTCAGGTGTAGCACCAATTTCAACTAATATGTTATAAAGTGTAACAGAGTCTTCACGGCCTAGAGAGTATTCAAAAGTATAATCTGCTACTTTGATTTCTAAACCATCATAATTATTGTGAGCTAATATTAACTCAAGCTTCTTGTTATTGTATGATTCATTTTCACTAGGAACTGTGTAAGAGTTGCCTGTAAAACTTGCATCAAGGCTACCATCATAGTACCAGTTATAAATAAGGTCTGTTTCACCTGTATAACTACTAAAGTCTTGGACAAAAGTAGAATCTTCACCTCTATAAATCTTAGATGTTTCAGCAGTAAAAATATAAGTTTGAGAAGTTCCTAATGTAATATTTACAGGAGATTCCATACCTGCAAAACCAGCAACTAAGGCATCGATGTCATCAAAGAATAGTTGGTTGGTACTTACATTTAGTTCATCAAGAGCTGTGAAATTATGGATCTCAGATGGAACGCTTGTGAGGTTTAAATTACTGATATTAATTTCCTTTACATATCCAAATTGATCAATTTTAAAATCATTTGGATCAGCCCAATCACGCATATTATCTGCCATAGAGATTGATTCATAACCACCAAGAGCTGTTAAGAAATTAAAGAGTATTGTTTTCTCTACCTCTCCGTCTTCTATGGTTGCACTTAAAGCAAATTCTAATTCAGGTACACTGTTTAGATTGGTAAAACCACCCGTATTTTCAATTGTAATGATATAATTATGAGAGCCTTCAGCTTTACTAGAATAATCAAATGTAAAGGTATACTCTCCGCTTTCTTCTGCATTAATCGTGATTACTTCACCAGGATCATCTACATTTACAACTGAAATAGCATCAAATGAGTATGTATTTCCAGTATTGAAAGTATAAAATGCCTGAGAGAGATCTCTCTTAAAGTTAAAGCTATAAGAATCAAACGGTGAAGCAGGAGTAGTGTATTCTAAGTTATAATCAAAGTCACCCTCACCATAGACACTTAAATCAGAAAAATCTAAATAATTATCTTCTAGTGTTACAGTATCTAAATACTCCATGCCTAATACAGGCACATTTAATAACTCAGTGTCAGTTAAGATGATTTCTTCGCCTTCTGAACTAGGTGTAATAACAGGAGAGAGCTGTGCAAAGCTTACACCGCTGATATTTTTATTACTAAAATCAATACTTAGAACTCGCCCTTCGCCATTTAGAACAATGTAATCAGCAAGACCTTTCAAAGATGACACTGTACCATTATTAAATAGTGAAGTAATACTATCAGCTTCCCATCCAAACTCAGTGAAAACACTTCCATCATTGATGAATTCTAATTCATTGATGAAATTAACTAAAGGTTCTCTGTCCACTTCATGGATATATCCACTAGGAATATTCAAGAAAGTAATAGGTACTTTTGTAGTTTCAGAATTTGTAACGGAATCATGTTCTAAAGCAATTGAGAATTCCACATTTTGATAGAGATTTGTGTTTAGGTCTGGAAAAGCACTCTTAGGGAAAGAATATGCTCTTACTTTTGTACCTCCTCTATCTAATTCAACTGATGTAACTTGAGTTCCTGTACTTATTGAATCTGTATTGAAATAGACATTCAATTGCTCATCATTATAAATAGTATCTCTTGTAGCAGAAAGCGTATTGACTGAAATCAAGAGGTATATTGAATCTTCATCAGATCTGATTGTATTAGTACGAACAAAAGAATCATCAGGCAACTGTTTTTCTCGGTGTAAGACTGTTGGCTGTTGTGCTAATAAAGCAAAGTTGCCAATTAAATCATTATAAACAGGGTTAACTAGAAATATTGTATCACCAATACTATTAAAGTTCCCAAATGAAATAGAATTATCAAATACAGGTTTATTATAACCAAATTCTTTCCAATTAACTTCTAATTCAGTTACTTGATCTAGGTTACCTCTAATTGAAGTAACATTATTAAGCGAAAGGATCTTTTCTGGAGACTCTAGAGAATAACCGTCTTTATTTATTTTTATATAATCTCCATCGTGTTCGATAGTAGTTAGATTGTCATTTGAATTATTGAAAGTTAAACTCTTACCTACAGTAAAGCTGTTATTGAAATTAACAGTTTCATAATCATTGATGATAAGACTAAGGAAGTTGTCAGGTGTAGAAAGCTCTTCGACAACAGGTTCAACTTCACTAGGGATATATTCAGTAGTGTATATGTTTAATATATCAGTATCATCATTTGCGTTACCATTTATTGTTACATAGCCTAGGCTGTTAATGACAGCATTCGATGCCATTGAAAAACCATTGTTGAAGTTAATTCCTAATTGCCCTTGACTTTGGATAGAACCATTATCACTAATAGAAATTGGGACATTAACGTTAATAACACGGTCGTCATCAGTATCTAATTCATTAAATGTCAGGTTGGATACTGATAGCGTTTCAGATCCTGAAATAATATCACCATAAAATGAAAATTGACTACTAGCATCATCGAAAAGGGTACCGTTCCAATTTATATCTCTATGGATTTCTAAATATGAAGATCCTGACATATAGATTTCACCGTTGATATTAATCGTTGGGTTTGATGCATTTTTAAATTCAAAAATAGGCTCTTCACCTCCAGAATAATTTTCAACATCATCTAAAATCATTGTAGAATAATCTGAAAGTGATATCGAACAGTTGTCATCAATTATTAAATTACTACATACAAATAATACTGGTCCATTGTAATCATCAAGGTTTAAGTCACCATAAACATTTTCACCTTCAACATCTCTTGAAGTAATTTTTACAGCTTTAGTACTTGTAATACCGCCAATGATGATTGGTTCTTGAATTTCAACATTAAACTCACCTACAGTAGGTTCACCTCCTTCACCAAGATAACCAGATGTTTGAACTGAGACATCATGACGTATAACAACACTATCATTACTTGATGGAGTATCATAAATATCCCAAGTCTCATCGTAATCCCATTGACCATCAGTGATGGAATGGAAAAGTTTTTGGTCTTTTAAAGAAGTTAAGATTAAATCTATAGTATTCGAAGTTAGAGTAAGGTCAATAGAAATTGAATCATTTACGAAACTATGACCAGATAAAAGTGATTGATTTTCAAGGAAATTATCACGGAGCACAAAGTTATAATCTGTTAGTTCATCAATGTAATAAGGAATTGCACCATCTAATGGTGTTTTGGCAGTGGCTGATAACTGATCTAAATTTTCAAAGTCTATATGCCAAATTCTATTTTTATAACCATAATAATTTATATCATCGATAAAGAATTCCTCATCTGATCCAAAATAGTTATTAGGATAAATTTTTATTTTACTATCTCCTTCTGCTGCACTAGGGTAGGTTGGAGTAACATCGACAAGAGATAAAGGTAGATTGAAGTAATTACTAATTACTTCGTAACCAACACCAACTAAAAATGGAATATCTACTGAAAAACTACTGGGCTCGTTTTTTAAATTTAAATAAAACTGTAAGTCAGATGATAAGTATTTAATTCCATAATCTCCTACAATTGGTTCTACATTTTCATTAATCTCTAAATCAATATTACCATCAGCATTAAAGTCAGCATTTAAAATAAGCTGATTTTTAATTGAAATATAACCATAGTAATCAGCATAATGTCTTTCATCATTAATTACAAGATTATTGAATGTGAGGTCTGATATACTTAAATAAACATTATCATTATCATAAATAGGTGCGTCAATGAAAAGGTTTGCACTTTCAGTATTTATATAATCATTTTCACCATCTGCTGAAATTTGGTGGCGTACATGAAGATCGCCATTTACTGAAAGGTCTCCTGAATAATTGTAGAAAGTAAGATTAGGGATAGAGACTTCGATTAAATCAACATTCATATCATGCTCTTCTCCATAAATTTCAAGAGTAGCGTACTCATAATCATTTTCTAAAGCATCGTAAGTAAATGTAATATTGTTAGCGGCACTATTTTTCCAATTACCTCCTATACTAAAATATCCACTTTCATTAATTGTTATGAGTCCATCGTTTACAAAAATTCGAGGGTCATTGTCATATTGAATGAAGATAAAAAGTGCTCCTGTGAAATCAGTTTGATTATCACTTCCTATGAAGATTTGTGCACCGGTATTATTGGCACCTGCCTGAAATTCGAATAGAGATTTGTTGCCAATATTCAAAGTACCACTATTAGTAAATTCATCAACCTTGGTTGTTGTTGTACTGCCTTCAGGAATAGTTAAATTACCAGTTGTTGCAATTTCAAATTTAGAGGCTTGTATATTTATGTTGTCATCTTTAGTTACAATATTATTGATTTTGATGACATCACTGTCAAGGCCTAAAGGTATAAATCCGTTTTTCCAAGTTGTAGTAGAGGACCAATTACCATCGTTTTCAGTTTGATATTGGAAAGTATATTCAGTAATGTAATTATTTGAAGTCGAGATGAATAAGTTAGAATATAAGCCAATGTCTGCACCAAATTGCGTAGCATTTTCAATACCAGCTATAACATCAACTTGATTTAAATTGAGGATGTCAGATTCGAAGTTATAATCTATTTTAAAAAGAGTTTGGAGATCTCTTGATAAACCAAATAAACCATAATCACTAGGAGAGAAAATAAAATTTTGATTAGCTCCAGGAGAAGAATTAGGTTTTGTCACAGTTGCTAAAGGTGTAATAGGTAGACTAAATGAGCCTGTTGAAGCTGGAAAAGTACTACGGAATGAATGTATTACTTCATCATTTTCATAAGTGACAAGAATAACAAAATCATCTCCATTTTCTATAATTTCTACATCATTAATTACATCTGTGAAAGTGGTCACACTTGCCAAAGACATTTCCTTTGAATAAGTGTTTTCATGGTAAATGGCTAATTCATCTTCTGTCCAAACCAATACAGAGCTGTTGTCACTAAAATACTTAACTCCACCAGATTGTGAATTTGTACCAGCAAAGTTAATAAGAGTATTTGTAGAAATATCTTGAAGCTCTAAACCTTGATCTGTTGCAATCGCAATATTACCTCCTAGGTCAAAGCTTCTACCAAAACCTGATACAGGGTTAATTGGAGTATAAATTTTATTTTTATCCCATAAAGTGCCTTCAGCTTCGAATAACTCCATTGAGAGGTTATAAGTTTCGATTACACCTTGGTAAAAATATTGGTCTTCAAAACCTAGTAAAAGTTGTTGATTGTCGTTATTGAACTCTATTGCTGAAATTGTTCTTGATAACGTTGTTTCTTCAGTTGGTATTTCACTCTTGTATGAGCCTGAAAATTGTTGAAGATAAGGTGCAGAACTAGCGATGAAATCTTCGAAAGTAGGAAAAGGAGTGTCAAACAACACAAATCTTTCTTCTTCCCAATTTTCATATACATAATATAAATAGTGATCAGATTCGCCGTCATTATAAGATGCTTCATATACAGGGTTGTCTGCATTTGGGTAGACATCAATAGCTCCATCTCCAATAGATTCTATCTCTGTATATATATCTTCACCAGTATCTTTATCTTTAGCTCTTGTTAAAGTGTAAGTTGTTCCACCGTCTGTGTGAATTAATAAATTTTCTGTACCGAAAACAATTCTACTATTAAATGGAAGGTACTGACTAAAATCAGGATCATATTCTCCAAATTCATTGATACTCTTTTGATAAAAGATAGGGAATTGATCAGGAGATTTGAAGTGAATATATTCTCCAATTGAATTATGATAGATCCTGTAATACCAATCTGTACCATCATAACCTATCATTACAGGAAATTCTGTTGATTCGTTATAATCAAAAAATTCGACTTCCATTTCATCTCTGACCGTGTATTTGTAGTCACTTTCAACAAAGTTAATATCTGTGGAACCACCTTCGTCATTTACTCTTAACGTGATAGTTTGTGCTTTGTATTTGGTATAATCCGAACTTGTATTTAGAAGTTCAAAATCACCATTACTGTTCCTTTGGTAGGTGAAAACTTTTTGGTCATTATGCGTAATGATCAAGTCGTCTGAATTGGAGTAAAGAATTTTATTTCCAAATGCTGACTCTTCTCCAGCAGGTGCCGTCAGCCGTCCATTTTGTTTTTCTATGATAACATCTTGTGCATTAACACTGAAGCATAAAAACGTGAAAAGAGCAATAAAAAAGAAATGTATCTTATTCGTCATGTTAGTTATGATCTGATGAATTTAAATTGTAGCTCGTTTTTGTTAACGATTATTATAAAATGAATGTTACGCAAAATACTATTTAAGATTCTATAATCATATCAATCTGGGTAAAAATTGCATTGAGAGAAGAAGAAAAGTCAAATAAATGTTAAAATTGAATGATTTTGCTCATTTTTAAATCAATTATCAAATCCATTTTGATAAACCTGTTCAACTATTCTATTTTTATCGGTCGTTAAATATTTTAATATCTCAATGTTCAAAATGAACAAATTTTACCAATTCTTAATCGTAACGTTTCTTCTAGCAGGGTGCAAAACCGAGAAGCAAAACCTTACACAAATAACATATCAACCAACTTCTGTTGATAACACAATTGCTCCTGATGATTCACTCACCAATCTAGTAAAACCCTATAAGGAAAAATTGGATAAAAAGATGAATCAAGTGCTTTCGTCTACATCTATAGATCTTGTGATTTGGGGAGGTGTCAATACATTAGGGAATTTTGTATGTGATGCCACAAAAGAGTATGTTGAAAATCACACTGATACCAAGGTGGATATCTGCTTGATGAATAATGGTGGCTTGCGGTCAAATATCTTTAAAGGAGATATCACTACACGTCATATTTATAAATTAATGCCTTTTGATAATCAGTTGATTACTATAAAGTTAAAAGGAGAGTTGATGTTGGGCTTAATCAACATGGTAGCGAAGAATAAAGAAGCAACTTCTGGTTTGGTAGTGAAGCTAAATAAAGATGAAATCGTAGAAGCGAAGATCAATGGAACTGATTTTGATCCTCATAAAGAATATACAATTTTGACTTCTGACTACCTTTATCATGGAGGTGATAATATGACTTTCTTGGAAAATGGAACGGGTTTTATGGATCATGAGTTGATGATCAGAGATGTACTTTTAGAATATTGTAAATCAAAACCCAACGGCATAATTGTAGATAATAAACCAAGGATTATTGAATAAAATGGAGAACAATAGAAGAGAATTTATCAAAGTAATGGCTAAAGGTTCTGCATTAAGTGCCTTAGGTTTATTGATGCCAGTTTCATGGGCTTCGGCAGATCAAAAGCCTGTGAAAATTACTATTTTACATACCAATGATACTCATAGTCAGATCGAACCTTTCCCTGAAAATCATAAAAGATATGGTGGTTTAGGTGGTGTTGCGAAGCGAAAAACTTTAGTAGAAAAGGTGAGGAGTGAGGAGGAAAATGTATTATTATTGGATGCTGGAGATATTTTTCAAGGAACGCCTTATTTTAACTTTTTCAAGGGTGAAATAGAGTTTAAAGCCATGTCTGATATGAAATATGATGCGGCGACGATGGGAAATCATGACTTTGATAATACGATTGATGGTTTTTCTGAGATGTTGCCTCATGCTGATTTTGATTTTTTGGTTAGTAATTACGATTTGAAGAATACCTCAGCAGATGGAAAGACAAAACCTTATAAAATCTTTGAAAAAGGAGGGGTTAAAATTGGTGTTTTCGGTGTTGGTATTAAGTTAGAAGGACTAGTTTCTAAAACATGTTATAAAGAAACGGTTTACCAAGATGCCATCGAAAAAGCACAGGAAATGACCAAGTTATTGAAGCAGGAAAAGAACTGTGATCTTGTAATCTGCCTATCTCATTTAGGTTTTAAAGCGTTTCATGAAGGAGACTATTCTGATTTGATTTTAGCAGAGAAAACAAAAGATATAGATGTGATTATTGGAGGTCACTCACATACATTCCTAGATGAACCTGTGGTAAAGAAAAATGCAGTGGATAAGGATGTATTAATCACTCAGGTTGGATATGCAGGAATCAAATTAGGACGATTGGATTTCTATTTTAATCAAAAAACAAAAGAAAAACTAGCTTATAATACTGATGCTTTTAACAGTTACTTAGTCTGATTGTATGAAAGTTACTTTTAATCATTTAAGTCTGACTTTAAGTATTGCGGTAGCACTGCTGTTTTTTATTTTTCCAGCTCAAAGCATTGAGTTTGTAAACAATGTTGTAGGATTGTTGTTATCAACCTTTGATTCCTTCTTTTTATTGGTAATTACATCAATCCTTTTGCTTTGTCTATTATTAATCATCTCTCCATATGGAAATATAAAATTGGGGAATTCGAGTCCAGAATTCTCCAATTTATCTTGGTTCTCTATGCTATTTGCTGCTGGAATGGGATCAGGTTTGATATTTTGGGGTGTTGCTGAACCTGTTTTCCATCTGAAATCTCCTTTAAATCCAAACCGTGACATAATTACCGCATTGAGCCTAACCAATTTCCACTGGGGACTTCACGCTTGGGGAATTTATGCATTTTCAGGTTTAATCATTGCGTGGTTTACTTATAATAAAGGCCGAAAAATGACAATTTCTTACACCTTAACTCCCAAAGTTGGCGTTTTAATGAGAAGTGTAGATGTTTTGGCCGTTTTTTCAATTTTGTTCGGAGTTTCTGGAACATTGGCCAATTCAATTGCTTTAATACAAACTGGGTTGAATTCTATTTTTGAAAGTATAGAGTTTGGACTGAAATTTAGAATTGTCCTTCTACTGTTTATCGCGATTATTTTTACGCTTTCGTCACTTTCAGGTTTAAAAAAAGGAGTGCAGTTACTGAGTAATTTTAATGTGTTATTAGCTTCAGTCTTATTGCTTATTGTCATACTAACAGTAGGTGTAATTCCTCTTTTGAATTTATTTTTAGAGGAGTTTATTGACTATATATTCATCCTCCCTGAAGTTTCTTTTTCAATCAATCCAGAAAATACCGAATGGTCAAGAAGCTGGACAATCATTTATTTACTTTGGTGGGTGGCTTGGGCACCTTTTACAGGGTTGTTTATTGCTCGTATTTCCAAAGGAAGAACGATTAGGGAATTTTTATTGGGTGTAATCGGTGTCCCTACATTACTCTCTATGATTTGGTTTGTAGCTTTTGGAGGAGGAAGTAGCATTGTTAACAATTATGCTCAGATACAGGCAGTGGTCATGGAAGATTACACACAAGGGATATTTACTTTTTTCACCTCATTTCAATACCCTATACTTCTTTCATTATTGGCAATTATCCTATTGATCACTTTTGTGATTACAAGTGCAGATTCAGCAGTTTACGTCACTGCATTGTTGACGGAAGAGGAGTCGAAAGCCAATAAGATGATATGGAGTTTGGTTATGGTGGGCATCACGTTAGCTTTGATTTATGAAAACAATGTAGACCTGAATAAAGTAGTAGCAATAGCAGGAGCAATTCCATTTATATTTTTGTTGATTTTACAAGGTATCTCTTTTGTTTATAGTTTGATCAAGGCGAATGAAGATATAAGAAAAAAGTGATGATTATCACTTAATTTAAAATTGTTATTAAAATGAATGGGTGTAACATGTTATAAATGTGTTTATTTTGTGTTTATAACAATGTGATTGGTAATGCACACGATAGGGAATGGAGATATTTGATGTAATTATTATTGGAGGAGGACAAGCAGGATTGTCAGTGGCTTATTTTTTAAATAGGCATGGTTTGAAGTTTTTAATTTTAGATGATAACCAAAAAGCAGGAGGAGCATGGAATAAAGCTTGGGATTCTCTTCAATTATTTTCTCCAGGTGTTTTCTCTTCTCTCTCAGGATGGATGTTGCCACCTCCGGAAAAAGAATATCCCACCAAAAAAGAGTTTATCAGCTATCTTGAGAAATACGAGAAAAGATATGATTTTCCTGTTCAGCGACCAGTGAAAGTGGAAGATACTTTTTTTGAAGATGGACTTTACAGGATAAAAACCAATAAAGGAAAGTTTCTTACAAAAACTGTAGTTGGAGCTACAGGAACAGCATCCGGCCCCAAAATTCCTTACTACGAAGGAGTAGATTCCTTCAAAGGACAACAATTGCATTCTTCCCAGTATCAAAAACCTTCTGATATTCATGGTGATAAAATTCTGATTGTAGGCGGTGGTAATAGCGGAGCGCAATTAGTATCAGAACTAACCTTACATAAAAAAGTACAGTGGGCCACATTGTCTCCCCCTAATTTTTTACCCGAAGATGTGGATGGAAGGCATCTTTTTGAGCAAGCGAATAAAAAATACAGAGAGTACTTAAAAGGCGAAATTTCAGAAGAATCTTATTCAATTAGTGATATTGTCATGTTAGATTCGGTGAGAGATGCTAAACAAAGAGGAGTTTTAGATCATAGGCCAAGTACCTTTACTTTTACGGAAGATGGAGTAATTTGGGAAGATGGAACAGTTGAGAAATTTGATGCCGTGTTATGGTGTACGGGTTTCAAGGCGCGGCTGGATTATTTATCCTCATTGAATATTGTTGAAAACGGAAAAGTAAAAACAAAAAATACAAGTGTTGTCAATCAAAATGGTTTATGGCTGGTAGGCTTAGGCAACTGGACTGGCTATGCTTCTGCTACAATTTATGGAGTTGGAAAGACAGCAAGAAGGACTGTAGAGGAAATTGTAGCTTATATTCTTCAATAATTTTTTGCTATAGGAATGAATACCTTTTGTTGTTGCTAAAAATAAAGCTGTACCCTCATTTTGTGCTCAAAAACCTAATATTTTGGAGAATTTGTACCCTCAGGAAAATTTTAATTGTACCCATCACAAAAGTGTCTAATGAACACTTAGTACCCGGAGTTGTTTGTCTTTAAATTTGCGTAAATGGTTGTTAATGAAATAGTTTTGGAATGTAACCAGCGAGTAGGAATAATTATCCTTCAGTAATATTCCGCTTCAATGCTACTACATTAAATTATTTTTAACTATCAACTATTAAGTAATGCAAAGCTTAACTAGAAAGTTCAGGCTTGGACTTTATGCATGCCTTATTGGTATGCTCTCTTTTGCAAGCGCTTACGCTCAAATTGACAGCGGAAGCCCTTATGCTACAAGCGATCACCAAAAACAAGTCATCGGATATGTACCCAACTGGGATGCATGGAAAGGTGCAGACTTCAACATTCCGAAAGGAGCGCTTAACCACTACAACATTGATTACTCACAGTATACCATTCTTAATTTCTCTTTCTTTGGAGTGGCTGTAGATGGATCTATGCACAGTGGTGATTTGAGAAACAAGCAGATTTACCAAGAAAGTGCGATTCAAAGCCCTGCCGATTTACTACATCCGGATAAGTATTCGTCTCATGATCAGGCAATGGTACTTGGTTTTCCTCAAGAATTCTGGGGCTGGGATGAAGTGCTTTCTGAATTAGGTTATGAGCCTCACCCTGATGGAGGTTGGAAAGGATGGACTAGAACTGCTACTGGTGAAACAGGCGGTTGGCCATTGACAGAATATCCTACGCCAGGTATGATTGGTATTGCACATGAGTATGGTGTGAAAGTAATGGCCTCTATTGGTGGCTGGTCAATGTGTAAGCACTTTCCAGAAATGGCAGCGGATCCTGTTAAAAAGGCAAGATTCTTAGAAGACTGTAGAACATTGGTAGAAGATTACGGTTTTGATGGAATTGATATCGACTGGGAATACCCAGGGCCATTTGCCGGTATGAATTTCACAGGTTCTGAAGCAGATTACCACAATTTTACCCTTTTGATGCAAGACATCAGAGATGTGATCGGGCCAGATCGTTTACTGACAGCGGCGTTTAGTGCAGCTCCTGCAAAATTGCAAAATTTGGAGTGGACTGAATTAAACAAAGTAATGGACTACTACAACATGATGTCTTATGATTTTCATGGTGGATGGTCAGGTATTTCAGGTCACAATTCACCATTATATCCTTATGATGGAGAAGAGTGGGGAGATTTCTCATGGCATACTACATTCTCTTATATGCGTGATGAACTAGGTGTTGATACTGAAAAGATCAACATGGGAATGGCCTTTTATGGTAGAGGTGTCGTTGTGGAAGGTACTCCTGGCGTGAATGTGCCGACCATAAAAAAAGATGTTACTTTCTCTGTAGATGGACCAGTTTCATCAGCGGCAGATTTAAATAACTGGGGTGCTACAGAAGGTTCTCCATACTATTTCCAAGTAAAAGAAGCTTTGGCGTCTGGTGGCTGGACAAGACACTGGGATAGTCAAGCTCAGGTTCCTTATATGACGAAAGAGGCAAATGGTGTAAGCTATTTCACAAGTTATGATGATGAGGAGTCTATTGGTCTGAAGTCAAAATATATCACAGACAACAATATTGGAGGTGTGATTATCTGGACTGTATTTACAGATTGGAATGTAGGTGCAGAAACTGGAAAGGTTGGGACTTATCCGTTATGTCCTGATACGAAGCCAGAGTTAGTACATGTTGTCAATAAGGTTTTTGCAGAAAATGCAGGCCCTGTTAATCCAGCTCCGGTAGTGGCATTGACTTTACCTTCAGAAGCCATCGAGCAAACTGAATTAGCTGAAGTGTCTTTCACTTTTACAGCATCTGATGATACAGGAATTGCTTCAATTGCAGTTTTAGTCAATGGAAATAATGCAGCTTATACCACTTCTGGAAATACAAATACAGTTTCTTTCTTGCCTTCAGTGTATGGTGAACAATCTGTAGAAGTGACGGTAACAGATGATCAAGGTAAATCGACAATCAAAACGGGTACTATTACGATTACTGATCCTACAGTACCGAATATAGATCCAACAGTTTCAATTACATCACCATTAGATGGTACAAAAATTACTTCAAAAACATTAGATGCGATCGAAATCGTATTGGATGCACAAGATGAAGACGGAACAATTGCATCAACGCTTATCGCAGTAGATGGTCAAGAATTCACAGCTTCGCCAGCTTCTTGGATGCCATCAGCTTTTGGAACTTATACTATTGCAGTTACTGTGACGGATAATGAAGGCGCAACTGCTACTGCTTCTGTTTCTATTACAATTGAAGAAGAAACTACAGGTACAATAGGATGTGATGCTCCAGAATATCAAGTTTATCCTACAATCTACAACTCAGGTGATGTAGTAAGCTATAATGGAATTCTCTATGAAGCGGCTGTAAATAATTTATACAATGTGACTCCAGGTTCAGCAGAACATTGGTGGAAAGAATTAGGTCCATGTGAAGTAGGTCCAGTAGCACCATCAGTTTCTTTTAATGCACTTGCTTCTGAAACTGTAATGGTAGAAAGCTTCCCTCATACAATAGATTTGTCAACGACTAGCACTGATGAAGATGGAACAGTAGTTTCGACTGAAGTAACGGTTAATGGTGAAGTAGTAACAGGTGCAACTTTTGACATCAATGCTTATGGAGAGTATACTGTCGTGGCAACCGCTACAGATAGTGATGGTTTGACAGCAACGATTCAAGCGGTAGTAACTGTAACAGAACCTCAGCCATTAGCTCCTGAAGTGACATTAGCTTTATCAGCTTCTGGAACTGTTGAAGTAGAAACGCTTCCATACACATTTACTATTTCATCTACTTCTTCAGATCAAGACGGTACTATTACGTCAACAGAGTACACTGTCAATGGCGACTTAGTAGCAGAAGGTGATTATAGTGTTACCATTTTTGGTACATACACTGTAACAGTAACTGTAACTGACAATGATGGTTTAACAGCTTCGGATAGTAAAGTAATCACGGTTTCAGAAAAGCCAGATGTAGTAGAATGTCCTTATCCTGAATGGTCATCGACAGAGGTTTACACAGGTGGAGACAAAGTAGTTTACAATGGTGTAATTTACAGTGCAAAATGGTGGACACAAGGTAATGCTCCTGACGGTGGTGATCCTTGGTCAGATACTGGTGAAGTTTGTGGAAATGGCGGTATTGGTGATGTAGTACCAACGGTAACATTTATTCATCCATCAGGAGATACTTACACTTCGTTGACAACAATTGATATAGCAGTTGAAGCGACTGATGAAAATGGAACGGTTTCTAACGTTGTATTAACTGTGGATGGAATGACAGTCAATGCTTCTTCAACGACATTCACTCCAACAGCTTTCGGTACTTATGAAATCACAGCAACTGCAACTGATGATCAAGGTAATGTGACAACAGCTACAAAAGCGGTTCAATTCACAACTTCAGCGGTTAATGATATCAATGCAGACGGTAGTATTAATCTGACAGGCCCATTTGCGCCAGCTCCAACAGGACAACAACGTATCATTGGTTATGTTCCAACTTGGAAAGGGAGCCCTGGAGATTTGGATTATACGAAAGTTACTCACGTTAATGTATCGTTCCTTGTTTATGATACAAAAGTAGGCGGTGCTTATACAGATGCAGATTTCGCAAATGGTGAGTATACAGCTGAATCGCTTCATGTATTAGATTCATTATTGCCGATCATTGTTCCAAAAGCACATAGTGCAGGAGCTACAGTTTCAATTGCCTTAGGTGGTGCTGAAGATTATGGTTTCCTTAAAGTGATGGAAGGCTATAGAAGTAATCCAGCTTCAATTGATGCTGCAGCTGACAAATTATTAGCTTTTGTAGATAAGTATAACTTAGATGGAATTGACTTGGATATGGAATGTTTCTGGCAAGATCCTGCAATTCCGGGTACTTCAGAGCAAGGTGGTAGAACAAGAGGTACAGATAAATGGGGTGGAGAAGTAGAGCAAGGAGCTCACCCTGCCGCTTATGGATTGACTTTATTAGCGAAGAAATTAAGAGCGAAGCGTCCATCAATGCTTTTATCATCAGCTGTTTTCGCTACGCCTTGGTATGGTAATAACTATGATGCTGATTTTGTAGAATACCTTGATTGGTTAGGCTTGATGACCTATGACTTCACAGGTTCATGGAGTGATTCACCAATTGGTCCTCACTCATCATTGTATGATGTAGACAATAGTAAATACGCTAAGGCAAGTGCTGATAACCCTATTTACTCTGTAGAAACTTCATTAGAATACTGGAGTGGTAACTGGTCTACATGGCAAGGATCTGGTCATGGTGTGAATAAGAGTAAGCTGACAATTGGTGTGCCTTTCTACGGTTATGACCTATCACTGACAAAAGCTGAGGCAGGGCAGGGAGCTAATGGATTCTATTTTATCGGTTATGATGAAATTGTAAGTTTATATCCAGATGCCCCTACTTCTTATGATCCAAATGACGCCAATCAGTTAAACGGTTATGTGGGTCTTGATGGAAGAGATATTTATTTTGAAACACCAAAAGGAGCAGCTGCAAAAGTGAATTATGCAAGAAATAATGGTTTGCAAGGTACAATCATCTGGGAATTGACTTTTGATGTAGACGATCCTTCAATCAGTTTGTTGAATGCAATGAATAATGCAGCATCAAGTAGTACAAGACAAATTGCTGTAAATAATCCATTGGAAGGTGAATTATTGGAAATGACTACTTATCCAAACCCTTTCAACACAACAGCAAGCATTCAGTTGAATGTACATGAGTCTGGTAAAATGAATCTTCAATTGATCAGTTTGCAAGGTAAAGTGTTGAATACAATCATTAAGGATGTTCAGGTAGGACAGACAGTGATTGATTTGGACGGAGCCTCACTTACTTCTGGCATTTACTTAGTAAAAGTTCAAGTAGGGGAGCAGCAGATTGTGAAGAGAATTTTAAAGAAATAAATCATATCTCAATCTAATTAATAGGGTAGAAGAAAGTGAAGGTTTAGTACACTACCCACCGTACAGACTGTACGCTATTCACCGTACTGATTGTACACTATACACCGTACATTGTGTACGGTGGACAGTGTACAGGGACTACATAAGTATTAGGATTGAAAAAAATATCATTTGTCCTGGTACTTAAATAAAGAGAAGCTATTTCGCGTGATGTGAAATAGCTTCTTGTTTTTATGGCTTAATGATTATGAAGATGTTCTGGATGACCATGCTCACAACATCCTAATTCTTTTGGTAAGAATACTTTATGCTTTGAACCTGTATTTGTTAGGTTGCCATCATTTTCTTTTTGATAAGTATACTTACCATCCATGATTGTGGCATGTACTTTAATGTCCGCAATGTCTCTTAAGCCAGCTTCAAAAACATTTTCTTCTAGAATCACAAAATCTGCATATTTTCCTACTTCAATTGAACCGATTTTATCTTCCATTCTTGCTTGCCACGCAGGGTAGATGGTTACCGCTTTGATTGCCTGTTCTACTTGCATTGGCGTTTTTGTTGTTGGGAAAGGTTTTGAATTTTCGTTTTGAGGATCTTGTAAAGTGACCGCTCCTTCAACGCTGAATAGGGGATCTACAAGGTTTACAGGTGAACTAGGAACATCAGCACTAATACTTAAATTGTGTCCTTCATGAACAGGTAATTCCGTATATCTCATATAGTAATTTTCTGTTCTGTGCTTACCCATAAATTTATAAGCATCTGTAGCTTGGCCCTGCCAGTCTGAACCAAATAATGGAGTAGTATTCACTGGAATCTTCATGTCCAAAACTCTTTGATGATCGTCAGGGTGTGTCCAGAAATAATGTTGTAATACATTTCTAGCAGCAGTATTTCCTTCTTTTATTGAAGCTTCAATAGCATCAATAGTATATCTTGTTGTTGCTGTTCCATCTACGTGAGTGTGCACATCCAATCCATTTCTGTTGGATTTTAAGTGAATTTCCATCAGCTTATCTTGACCAACACCTGATACTCCCTTAGAATCAATATTGCTGAAATTTTCAAGCATCAATGAAGTGTTGCTATTCCAGTTTCCTTCAGGGTGAATTTTAATACCATGTAGTCTAAGGCGATCTGAATTATATTTCTCTTTTAATTTAAGAGCATCGGCAACGAACTCGTCCACATCGAAATCAGAATTTTTATAGACATAATTCTGGAAAGTTCTGATTTTCAACTCACCGATTTTATCTAATGAATCCAACATTTCGAAAGAATAAACCATATCCTTTTTGTAACGCTCAAAGTTCATCAAGTTAGGAGTGATTAGACCTTGGTTGATTACAGTCGTCATACCAGTTGAAGCTGATTTGTTATAAAGCACTTCTTGACTTTCTTTCATCATTTTGGCAGGGTTCCATGCTCCAGCTTTAATGTAAGCCTCCAACCAAATGATTTCAACACCTACACCTTGAGGAGAACCATCAGGATTTCTTCTCCAATACGACATCCCCGGAACGGTATCAGGAGAATCCTTAGTAACACCACCTGCTTCCAATCCTTTTGTATTGAACCACATATCATGGATAGTGAAGTCAAATATCATTGCAGGACGATCTGGGACAGCTTTATCTAGTTCTTTTGCTGTTGGCCATCCACCATAAGTATCTTTATTCCATCCATAGCCAAAAACAATTGGCTCTTCCGGATGACTATCTGCATATTCTTTGATCATTTGAAGGTAATCCTCTTTTGATTTTGCATCAAAAAGCTCAACGCCTGCTTTCATCCAATTGGAAGAAATAAGATGATCATGACCACTTACAAAGCCTGGAAGCATCATTTTGCCTCCAAGATCTACGACCTCAGTAGCTGAATTAATATAATTTTCTATTTCCTTATCATTACCAACAAAAACAATCTTATTGTCTTTTATAGCTACTGCTTCAGCCCATTTCTGTTGCTCATTAACGGTATAGATTTTACCATGAAGAAACACTTTATCTGCTTTTTCTATTTTTTCACATGAGGTGAATAAAGCGAATGGAAGAAGTCCAATAATTGCGAAGAATTGTATTAATTTTTTCATTTTTCTAGAGTTTATTATCTACTTATGGAAGGGGAAAGTAGGAGGGAAAACCCTATTGTATTTGAAAAATAATTTTATTCTCTTGAAAGTTTATTTAGTAATTCGTTGATATTTAATAAGGTAAGTGATAATTTATTATTCTATTGAATTGATAATTTAAGTACTAAGTCAAAAATAAATCATAGTTAATTCTATTTATTATTTTGATTTTGTACTTAGAATAACCACTCACTGTTTATTAAACTTTTACTATGGATTTTTCTTCAATTAATTTTTTAGCAGTATTAGTTGCTGCGTTGGTCTCGTTTGTTTTTGGAGCAATATGGTATAATCCCTCTGTTTTTGGGAAGACTTGGCAAAAAGAATTAGGGTTTACAGATGAATACTTGCAAGAGGGGAGTATGCCTAAGATTTTTGGGACAAGTTTTATTTTAATGTTAGTGATGTCATTTGGGCAAGCAATGTTAATGGCTCACGGTAATCAGGATTTTGGACTTCATAATGGGGCAATGCATGGTTTTATTATAGGTGTAATGTTTGTGGGTTGTTCCATGGGGATTAATTATCTGTACCAAAGAAGGTCTATCAAATTATGGTTGATTGATTGTGGTTATCAAATCACATTTTTAACCGTGCAAGGAGCCATAATAGGAGGGTGGCCTTTCTAAAATTAGGCAATAAAAAAACCACTCGTTGAATCAAGTGGTTTTTTTATTAATCTATATTGATTATGTGTGTTACTCAGCAGGAGCTGCTTCACTAGGAGCTTCAGCAGGAGTACCTTCTTCAGCTGGAAGAGTAGTTGGTGCCGGTGGCAATACCTCTTCTGCGTTTTCGATACTTGATGAAGTCGGTGTATTTGCTGTGTTATCTTTAGGAATGAAAACGTTCACACCGATAGATAATACAAACAAAGATACAGCTAAAATCCAAGTTGCGTTTTCAATCCAAGAAGAAGCTCTTCTTGCACCCATCATAGAGCTACTTGCAGCGCCCATGTCACCAGTAAGTCCTCCACCTTTAGAATCCTGAGCTAAAACTACCAATACAAGAAGTACAGCAATTACTAAGATCAAGATTATGAAAAAGTACATCATTGTATTATAATGTTTATAACTTTATATAACTCTAATTCTTTTGTAAGAATTCAATTCGTTCTGCAAATAAAGTAGCTTTATTTGGATTTTTCAAGATTAGATGTTGATAAATTGATATTGCTTCCTCTTTTTTTCCTTGTTTCTCCAACATTTTAGCAAAACTCTCCGTTTTGGGAGCAAAGTCGCCATTTTGGTTCACTTCTGAGAGGTCTACAACATCTTCTGAATCCTCTTCTTTTTGAGTGACTGGAGGAATTACAGGGTGCTCTTTGATAAAGTCATTGATGATTTTTTGCTGTGAAGACATGGTTGACTCAGGATTAAACTGAGTGTGATCAATCACATTAGAATCGTCCATTTCTTTTACACTTTCCTCGTAACTGTTTTCTTCCGTTACATCATCCGGTAAGCTGATATCGTAAACAGGAATTGAAGTGCCATTAAATGATAAATCAGCTTCTACGTCTTCTACTGAATACTTTGAAGCATTTTTACTGAAATCTAAAAGATCAGCATCCACTTCACCGTCTTGTGACAGTTCATCAATGATTTCAGACTCTTTTTTCTTTTTGGTATCTAAAAAGCCCTGAAAGCGATCCATCATCTCATCTGAGGTAATACCGAGAGTACTATCTTCTTCAATATCTTCAATGATAATTTCTTGAGGAGCACTTTCTTCTTCTTCCTCTACTACATTTACTGCATTGTTTATGTCGTCAGCATCATTAGTATCATCTGTTGTATCAGGAGTATTCATTCTTGAAAGCTCAGCTAATACTTCATCTGCAATTGATGTTGAAACTGTAGTTTCAGTAGGATCTGAAGGAGTATCTATTTCTTCACTTGCTGCTAAATCACTCAGTATTTGTTCTTCTAAATTGTCTTCGTGTGAAGTGTTGAGTGACTGTATTTCTTTTTCAATAGGAGTTAGATCAGGTTCGTTATCAGCTTCTTCTATCTCCGGTGTTTCAATTGTAGTTTCTTCTGTGGTTTGCTCAGCAAGAACTGTTTCTTCTTCCGTTTCTATTTCAGAAGGAGTACTTATTACCTGTTCTGATGATAACGTATCTAATAATTCCGTCTCATCTCTCTCAAATTCAATTCCACTTGTATTAGGTAAATTGATGTTATTATCAAAATCAGTATCTAAAAAGGCTTGTAATGAAGGCCTGTGTGATACATAAGCAGCCGCACTTTTTACCACTTTATCGTTACCTTTTTCGGCTTTAGCCAACAAAACTCTCAAAGCTGCAAAATAAGGATAAGCAGCAATAGCTTTTTTGATTTCTTCCGCATCGTCACTTGTAATGGCAGAAGGATTTTGTAACCAATTTTTTATTAATATATGATTCACGTTTTAAGAGTAAGCTCGAAGTGGGGGATAAAAATATAATTGGATATAAAGCAATAACTTATACTTTATATCCAAATATACACTTTTTTACCAATCTGCTAGTGCTTTTTGGAAGGTATCGTATACAATTTGTTCAAAAATGACCTCTACAGCTTCACTTTCAACCTCTTGTACATTTTGAGAACCAGGGAAATCATAGAAAAAGGAGAACCCTTGCTCAAAACTTTTTTCATCATCGAAATTATTGATAAAATTGGTTTTTACAGTGATTGTCAGACGTTGCTGTTCCGTTATTTGCTGTTCGCCACCACCTGGAGATACAGGTGTTACTCTATATCCAGTGATTGCACCGCTAAATTCCAGATCACCTTTAAGACCTTGTGGAGCCATTGTTAAACTCGTGTTACGAAGAATATATTGTGTAAGATCATCTGTAAATGTAAAGGCCATTGTTGGAGGTCCATCAGAGGCTTCATTGGTATATTGTTCTACCGAAAAGGTTTTGATAGCTGGATCAATATTCACCCCCGAAAAAGTAAAACGCACGCCCGTACAGGCTGAAAGTGCGAATAGGGGTAGAAGGATAAGTATCCTTGAGAATTTGAATGTTTTATTCATCTAATTCGTATTGTTTTATCTTTCTGTATAAAGTTCGCTCAGAAATTCCCAAATCCTGTGCGGCATACTTTCTTTTATTATTGTTTTTTTGTAATGCTTTAATAATCAGCTCTTTTTCCTTCTTCTCAATAGAAAGTGATTCTTCTTCTGCTTTTACTTCTACAACTTTATCCAAATCGTAAGTATTACTTTCATAGTTGTCATCATCAGAAGTAATAATCAAAGGATCATTATTTTCTGGAGGAGGTGGAGTAGGAGTGCTGTAATTATAGGTTGCTGGAGTTGTAGAAGGACGAACAGTAAGTCCTGTTTCTCTATTTTGGTTAGCAGGAGCATTGCCCTCATCCATTACATTACTGAAAAGTTTGGGGTTTTCAGCCAATACAGTACTTGCATTTGTTTTTCCTTGTGCCAATTGAATTACAATCTTTTTAAGGTCGTTCATATCTTGACGCATATCAAACAACACTTTGTACAATAAGTCTCTCTCATTTAAAGATTGATCCTCATTTTCAAGCACTCTTAATTGATTGTTCGCATTAGGAAGGTAGCGTTGCATTGTCTCGCCAGAAACTACTCTTTCAAGCTCCAAAGCAGACATCTGCTCAGCAAGGTTTTTCAGCTGACGGATATTTCCTGGGAAAGAAAAACCTAGCAGTATTCTCTTCGCCTCTGCAGTAAGTGAAAGCGGTTGTACATGGTACTGTTCTGCGAAGTCAGTAGCAAATTTCCTGAATAATAATTCGATATCAGTACCTCTCTCTCTCAAAGGAGGTACAGCAATAGGCACCGTATTCAGACGATAATATAAATCCTCACGGAATTTTCCTTTCTGGACATTCTTCAAAAGATTTACATTGGTAGCGGCAACTACTCTAACATCTGTTTTTAAAACTTTAGAAGAACCTACTCTGATAAATTCTTTATTTTCTAAAACTCTTAGTAAACGAGCTTGCGTCTCAACAGGCATTTCACCGATTTCATCCAAAAAGATTGTTCCTCCGTCTGTCACTTCAAAATAACCTTTTCTAGATTCGTTAGCACCGGTAAAAGATCCTTTTTCATGACCGAAAAGCTCCGAGTCAATAGTTCCTTCAGGAATTGCCCCGCAGTTGATTGCAATAAATTTACCGTGTTTTCGAGCACTTAACTGATGAATGATTTTTGAGAAAGATTCCTTACCAGAACCACTTTCACCTGTAATCATCACAGTTAAATCAGTAGACGCCACTTGTGCAGCGACTTGTATAGCATGGTTCAGACTACTGGCATTGCCAATAATTCCGAATCGTTGTTTTATAGATAATAATTCTCTGTTTTCCATAGAATATGACTATTTGTCATGACAAAATTACAAAATTAATGTAGAAACGAAAATCACAATCTTGTAAACTTTGTGAAAGAAGTATTTAAGCGATATTTAAATACTATCATCAAGAACAGAAATTACCGAATAGTTATTTTAACTCAAGCATATACCCAAATTCATCAAACCAATTTGAACAAAAGGACGCTACATTTTTTAGGTTGATTTTTAAATCATCTGAAGTCATTTGGGTGTCGTAATCAGTGCATTTGATAAAGTACTGCTGACCTAATATGAGAACAGCTTCTACATTCTCGCTTTTTTCTGAAGTTACCTCACAAGTGTAAAAAGGCGGTTCCGTACTGGAAATCGTAGTTCCAGAAATATTTTTTGAAGGTGTAATGCCAAAATGATGAGGGATAACAGCTGTACTTTCTTTTTCCGCTTTGAACTTTTTGATTTCTGACTGGATGTTGTAGTCCTCAGTTAAGTGGTACTTGAAAACATTTTCACCTCTTTCAATTGCTTCTTCCTCTGGTAAACTGGATTCAGAAATGTCAATCAAAATTTTAAGGTTGTTTTCATTGACTTCTTTAAGGTCGACATGTGTATTCGTTAGCCTTCTAAGATGTACTGCGTGATGTTGAATGCTGTCTTTAGCTTCGTCTGATATATTTAATGATTTTATATTTTTCATGTTTCAAATTTTTGGAAAGGGAATAAATTTTTCAAGGAATAGTTCTTATAAGAATATATCATCATAAGTCTCAAAATCAAATATGGAGATTTGCTTGTTTTCACGTCCTAATCTGATGGCCTCCTCCTTATCTTCCACGTACATCACGGAGTCGAAATAGTACAGAAAGGTCTTAGGGTCATGCCATCCGCCGATTAGGTTTTGATGTTTTTGAGCATGTTTTATACAGAATTTTATTCCCTCATCATCAAATTTATTTTGAGTGGCTTGGTAAGCTATAATATAACCTTTTTCTTTTTTGAAGATTTCCTTTGTAGAAAGGTCAAAAGTAAAACCGAGTTTGTTCCTTTGGGCTATTGCTTTAATCAGAGTCACCAAAGGTTGGAGCGTTTCGTCAGGCTCTTTTTTTATTAAATTGTTGAGTGAGTTCATGAGAAATTTGAATGTAAAATGAAACTAGAAAAGGGTAGTTTCATTGGTGTTATGTTATTGTTAAGCACTCAATTATAGAACCAAAGCAGAATTTTACAAGAAAGTATTTAATGATTTTATATAAATGTTAATTAGTGATTTGAGTCAGAGTTATTTAGAATATATATTTGGAGTTTTGGGACATTAAATAAATGGCCTTACCCATTATTAGAATTTATCTTAAATCATCAACTTAACTTTCATCACATGCCAACTTCTAGAAGATCAAAAAAGCTTATAGTAGCGATGAACACTTACAAAGCAATGTCTTTGCAAAATCTGTCAAGAATCCTTGGAATTCCTTTTTCAACCTATGAGTTAAACACCATTATTTCTAAGTTTGAAAAAGAAGGCTTAGTAGAAGGGGTAGAAATTAGTCCTAGAGGAACTTTTGCTACACTGACTAAAGTTGGAACACAATTATCTTACGATATTCTTGAAAGTAGATAATCAACAGTCTGTTTTAAATGGAGAAGGCATTGTCATGGATTATTGACAATGCCTTCTGAATTGATAAAGGGCTTCTGCATATCCTTGCTTTGCAGAAGTTTCCCAATAAATACAAGCCTTGCCTGCATTCTTGACCCCCAACTTATAATGCCATCCTAGATAATAGTTGGCGAGTGCTTTGTGTTTCTTGAAATTTAATGCTTCAAGCAAATATTGTTGAGAAAGGCTGAACTGACGGTCGTTTTGCAATGCAACACCTGTCATTAATATACTTTCTTCGTAAAACTTACTTTCTTTGGTTACTTTCTGAAATGCTTTTGAAGCTTTACCGTATTCTAAAAGTAAGTCATTGTAGGTCTTGCCCAGCCAAAAATCAACTGCATCATCTCCATTATTATACTTGTATGCTTTTTCGAAAGCTTCTACAGCACCTACACCGTCTCCGTCTAGATATAAAGCTCTGCCTTTATAATAATACAAATCACCAGCAAAAGCCGTTTCTTCATCCATTTCACTTTCCACTTTCTGTAGATGGAACAATGCAGAAGATGGTTTTTTCAATATTACCTCTATACATCCTTGAATTAGCTCAGCTCTTTGGTAATCTTCGTATTCAAACAGCTGTTTGGCATCTTGCTGTGCTTGTCTTGTTCTATTCTCTTTCAGATTTGTTAAGGCAGAATGATAGGCCTCGTCCGCCAGTTTACTCTGGCGATGTACGAAAAAAGAGATGAAACCAATCATAGCCACAACATAACCGCCCACCATAAAAGGAACGTATTTCTTAAATTGTCTTTTTTCTTTTTTGGTTTCCTCTGCAACATGAGCTTTATATTCTTCTCTTCTCTGATTTTCTTCTCTTGTGTAAGTTCTAGTAGTCGAAGAAGTTTCAGCAGTTGTAGAATTATGGAATGAGAAATAATTTAAACCATTGTCATATTGAAACTTTTTAGTGTCATCATAAAGGGTATCATAAGCTTCATTGATAAGCTTGAATTTTTCCTCTAAAGTTTCATCGCTTTGATTGACGTCAGGATGATATTTCTTGGCTAATGTTAGATACGCCTTCTTGATCTCTTTCTTATCCGCACTTTTATCGATCCCTAATATGTCGTAATAATTGTCCATAAAGCAGTTTATAGAATACTATGTGTAAACACATAGAGTAGTTACAATGAAAATTATAAGTGATAATTATATATGTTGAAAGCGAAAATAGGGTTTTTATTATTAATAGAGAGATCTATTAAAAAAAATTAGGATCATTATAACATTGCTTTGAGTTTCTTAAACCTCAGAGCATGAATTGTTTTAATGATCCTAATACTTGTATTTATTTTAAAAGGAAGTTGAAATCATCCTCAGGTGTTAATTCATAAGGTGCTTTGCCTTGCTCAAAGATCCTAGCTGAAAGAGGTCCCTCTAAACGGATGTATTCACCTTCCACTCTTAGCCAAGAGCCTTCACGAAGTCCCACTACAATTTGGTTATTGTAAGTGTGGAATTCCTTGATTCTGGTTTCCCTTGTTTCTCCCATATGTTTTGAAGTAGGATCTGGATCAAGATAATGAGGGTTTAAATTGAATGGAACTAATGCTAAAGCGTCCAAAGTTTCAGGGTGTGCAATAGGCATGTCATTGGTGGTGTTGATAGTAAGTCCTGTGATATTAGAACCTGCACTTGTACCCATGTATTTCATGCCTTCGCTCACTCTCGTTTTGATGGTTTCAATCAATCCAAGTTTTTGTAATTGATCTAATAAAACAAATGTATTGCCACCACCTGTGAAAACTCCAGAGGCAACCGCCAAAGCAGATTTAGGATCTTCAAACTCATGCAAGCCTCTCATTTTGAAACCCAATTCATTGAATTTCTTAGCGGCAATAGCAGTATATTCATCATGAGAAATTCCTCCAGGTCGAGCATAAGGTATAAAAATTACCTCTTTAGCTCCTTCAAAGAAAGATTTTATTGTTTCTTCACAATACGATAGATAAGGTTTTCCGTGTACAGTGGATGTACTGACGATTAATAAGTTTCTTTCATTCATAACACTAGGTTTAAGCTATTATGTACAAAGTCAAAAATAAGTTATAGTTAGTTCTAATTTATTTTTTGTGAGTACAACGCTAAAAAACGTATTAATAGTGGTTCTATTGAAAGTTTTTTAAAAGGAAGTAATCGCAAAATAATAAATAGAATTAGTATAAGATAATTTTGAATTTGTACTTATGTAACGTATAAATATATGGTTTTATAAAAAAAGTGACTACTTATAGTAATAGTCACTTATTGGTTTCTTAAACCGTTATTTTAAAATATCTTTTCAGCCAGGAGTTGCCAGCTTCCACAATCCATCTTGAACGGAAATCTCCCAACGTTTGGATTGTGTTATCAAAAATAAAAGTAGAAGGTGTAAGCAAGCCGTCTGTTACCATTCCTTTCGCTTCATTCATTTTGAAAGTGGCAACTTCCTCATCTGTATTAAGGTAAGCTACAGTTGTTCTTTCAAATAAAGAAACATTTAATGATGACTCAATGGAACGGATCACTCCAACAGATTTGTCGATAGAACAACCTGAAGCTGCGTGAACTTTCTCATCTACTGAAATAATGATAAACTGCCCTTTTTCAATACTGAAACCTGCATCCAAATCACTCCCGTGTGCATTCCAAGTGGAAATAAACTGTGTAAGTAGTGATGAGATATTTTCTTGCTCTTCAGTGGTGAAGGCTCTATTTGATTGGTAAATCCAAATACGGGAAGAATCCGGTAACTGATTTAAACTTTTCATTTGATAACTCTTTTTTTATGCAATATACACTTAGTTTTTCAATGTTTTGAACAGATTTGATGCATAAGTGTTTTACATGAAATTAAAAAAGGAGCCTTCTCAGACTCCTTAACAATGAAATGAATTGAATTGGTAACGGTTATAATCCTTTTGATTCGGCGACAAGCTCTGCTAAATCCATCACTTTCACCTCTTTTTCTTTCTCTTTATTTTTAATGCCGTCATTCATCATGGTCATACAGAATGGACAGCCAGCCGCTACTACCTCAGCACCAGTTGCTAGTGCTTCTTCAGTGCGTTCTATATTAATATCTTTATTACCCTGCTCAGGTTCTTTAAACATCTGAGCACCTCCTGCACCGCAGCACAAGCCGTTCTTTTTACAGCGTTTCATTTCTACCAAATCAGCATCCAAAGCTTCAATAACAGTTCTTGGTGCTTGGTAGATGTC
Source organism: Flammeovirga aprica JL-4 (assembly GCF_012844305.1). Taxonomy (GTDB): domain Bacteria; phylum Bacteroidota; class Bacteroidia; order Cytophagales; family Flammeovirgaceae; genus Flammeovirga; species Flammeovirga aprica. The sequence goes on along the minus strand of NZ_JABANE010000014.1, from coordinate 39,927 downwards.
ATTGGCTCTGCCTAAATAACAAGAATCATGAAATGTGATTTTCTTTCCTTTGAAAGCTTCACCGCCATCTACTGTTAATCTGCCTTCATTGATTAATCCTTGAAGAAATTCAGAGTGATGCACAACATCATAATTACCACCTAAAGCAGGATATTCATTCTTGATGGTATTAAAACAGTGAGGGCAAGCAGTGACAATTTTCTTGATTTCATAAGCATTCAGCACTTCAATATTCTGCATGGCCTGCATTTGAAAAAGAAACTCATTTCCAGCTCTTCTTGCAGGGTCTCCTGTACAGCTTTCTTCTGGTCCTAAAACCGCAAAATTTACATTAACTTCATTGAGTATTTTTACAAAAGCTGTAATTACTCTTTTATATCTATCATCATAAGAACCGGCACAACCTACCCAGAATAATACTTCAGGGTGATTTCCTTGCTCCACCATTTCAGCCATGGTCGGTACTTTTAAGAAATTTGTATCTGTCATATTTATGTGTGTCTTTTTGTAATGTAAATAGATTGATTAGGCTTTGATGTCAGTCGATTCTTTCTTCTTCACCTCTTGCGTTCTTAGCTCTTCACCCCATTTGAAACGATCGCTAGCAGCAAAAGCCCATGGTGCTTGATTATTTTCAATGTTTTGGAAAACCATATTCCACTCTTGAGGTGTACCTGATTCTTCCATGGCAACATATCTTCTCATTTCTAAAATAATACCCAGAGGGTCAATATTGATAGGACAGGCCTCCGTACAAGCATTACAAGAAGTACACGCCATCAATTCTTCTTTCGAAATATAATCGCCGTACAACATTTTACCATCATCTTGGAATGTACCGCCATTTGCATCTCTGTTTTTGCCAATTTCTTCCGCTCTATCTCTTACATCCATCATCACTTTTCTAGGAGAAAGTTTTTTACCCGTAATATTGGCAGGACATTGAGAAGTACAACGTCCACACTCTGTACAAGAGTAAGCATTCATCACATTTCTCCAAGTAAGATCCTGAACGTCTTTAGCTCCAAAAGTAGGCATCTCATCAGAATCACCTTGATCTGCATTATCAACAGGCATCCCCAACATGATTTTCACCTCATTGGTAACAGAATCCATATTCTCCATTTTACCTTTTGGTTCCATCTTGGCGAAATAAGTATTTGGGAAAGCTAAGAAAATATGAAGGTGTTTCGAGTAGGTGATGTAAACTGAAAAAGCAAAGATACCTAATATATGTACCCACCATGCTGTTCTTTCAATTCCCACCAAAGCAGTTTCAGAAAGGCCAGAGAAAAGAGGGACAAGGAATTGACTGATTACAAAAGTTCCCACAACAGGGTAGTGGTCATTGCCCATTTGTTGAAGTACAGCATCAGATGCATTCATAGAGAACAGCATTGTCATTAATATGATTTCAGCATACAAAATGATGTTTGCATCTCTATAAGGCCATCCTTTCATTTCCGCCATATGGAAACGAGGGATTTTCAACGCATTTCTTCGAATAAGAAAAATAAAGCAAGAAACTGTAACAGCCAATGCCATTATTTCGAAGAAACTTACAATGAAATGGTAAATAGAACTAGGAATAACGTTGGCAAAAATACGATGTTGCCCAGTAAGGCCATCCAGCACTATTTCAAGCACCTCAATATTAATCAAAAGGAACCCGGCGTAAACGGCAAAGTGCATCAAACCTACCAGCGGTCTGTCAAACATTTTCTGTTGACCAAAGGCAAGACGAAACATATTGCCGAGCCTTTTTTGTGGATCTCCTTTTATTTCTACATCCTTTCCAAGGAAAATATTTTTATAAATAAATGTAGCTCTCTTGGTTACCAAATATCCTGTAAAACCGATTGCGGCTACAAAAGCGAGCTGTTGCACAATCTGAATCATAATGCTTAAAAAGTTATGTGTGTTTATTGTATATACCTAACTACTTACTATGTAAAAATGTTATGCAAGCAGAGTATTTATTGCTAATAAAGTACTTTCAATGCGTATTTACAAATATTTAAATGTAAATAGTTGATTAAATATAATTACCTAAAGCACAACTACTTTGATTTCGTGTGAAATAACGTAATAAAAACACTTATTGAGAATGATTCTAAATATGAATAATTATTCACTTATTGTATTTTTCGACTATGAATTGAATTAAATGAAGAATTTTATATGGTGTTAGAGGCTGATGTGCATTCTACTATTAATATTTTACAGTTTTGTCCAAAATCTGATTCAATTTTATCTTAAATTGCTAAACGTAGTTTATAAAATCTAAATCAAACAACATGCTTAAGTTACTTCCCCTTTTTATTTTCATTTCACTTGTTGGTACTATAGTAAAAGCACAACCTGCGAAATGGGAGATTGTTACATCAGAAAATTATAGTAATAAAGAAATTAAATATTCTGATTTTGTATACGATCCTAATGTAAGAACTGTACAGCTGTACTCTAAAGGTGGAAGTAAAAGTATTCCTCAGCTAAATGCTCCAGTAGTAAGTTTAGCACGACAGTTTCCATTAGTTTTGGAGTTTGATCTCTTTGGAGATGATGCAGATTATTATGAAGCAGAAATAATACATTGTAATAAAGACTGGACCCAATCGGAGCTTCTGCCCATTGAATATATGTCAGGGTTCAACTCATTTAAATTGAATGAGTTTGATTTTTCGATGAATACTAGTGTGCCTTACGTGCACTTTATTTTTGAATTGCCTAAAGTTAATATTTCAGGAAATTATTTATTGAAGGTATATCATGAAGGAGATAAAGAGGACATAATTGTCACAAAACGATTTGTGGTGTATGAAAAGACCGCAAGCATTGCCTCTAAAATGGTGGACATGAGAGGAAGTGACCGTCGATTGATGCAGCAGATCGATTTTACGGTGAATTATGGAGGGTTGACTGTTGTAAACCCCAAAAAAGATTTTTCTGTAACAATCCTTCAAAATGGGAGGTGGGATAACCCCATTGTAAATATGCAACCTCGTTTTGTGAGAGGGCATGAAAATGTATTGGACTACAGTTATTATGATGGGGAGAACGCATTTATGGGAGGCAATGAGTTTAGAGTGTTTGAAACAAGCAGTGTAAATACGAGTGGTGCAGCCGTATCCTCTACTGATATTATGAAAAACTTTAGGAAAGTGAGACTGAGAACGGATTTGGTTAGAAACCGTAAGGCATTCAACCAACAGCAGAATGATTATAATGGGGGCTATGTGATCGGTGCTTTTGGAAAAAGGGACTATTGGCTAGAGTCAGATTACATGGAAGTGTTTTTTACTTTAAAATCGGAAACACAATATGTCGGGGATGTTTATGCTTATGGAGCTTTTTCACAATGGCAGTTAAGTGAAGAAAATAAATTAGTGTATGATGCAAGACAAAAAGCTTATGTTGGGTCAGCAATTGTGAAACAAGGAAGGTATGATTATATGTATACAGTAGTTAATACTTCTAATATGACACGTGATGATGTAGAAATTGAGGGAAGTTTTAACCTTACAAAGAATGAATATGAGATTTTAGTCTACTACCGAGGACCGGGTGATAGGGCCGATAGAGTGGTTGGATACCGTCTTTTAAAGGCAAATAAATAATTTATTCATTTTATTTTAACATTTAATTCCTTGAGAAATAATACGTTTACATTGGTTGACAGAAAAAAGTTTTAAAGATACTTGCACAGTTAGAAAAATACCTACACCTTTGCACCGCGTTAAACAAAAACAGTCCTTTTGAGAGACACATTCGGGATGTAGCACAGTCCGGTTAGTGTACCTGGTTTGGGACCAGGGGGTCGCAGGTTCGAATCCTGCCATCCCGACTAGAAGAACTTTTAAGGATGGTCCGATAGCTCAACTGGATAGAGCAACTGCCTTCTAAGCAGTAGGTTCCAGGTTCGAGTCCTGGTCGGATCACTGTTTTTGTTTAATGTTTCTTTTAAAGAAACTTATCGGGATGTAGCACAGTCCGGTTAGTGTACCTGGTTTGGGACCAGGGGGTCGCAGGTTCGAATCCTGCCATCCCGACTAGAAGAACTTTTAAGGATGGTCCGATAGCTCAACTGGATAGAGCAACTGCCTTCTAAGCAGTAGGTTCCAGGTTCGAGTCCTGGTCGGATCACAATTGAAATACCATTCCTTCTTAGGAATTCTTCGGGATGTAGCACAGTCCGGTTAGTGTACCTGGTTTGGGACCAGGGGGTCGCAGGTTCGAATCCTGCCATCCCGACTAGAAGAACTTTTAAGGATGGTCCGATAGCTCAACTGGATAGAGCAACTGCCTTCTAAGCAGTAGGTTCCAGGTTCGAGTCCTGGTCGGATCACTTGTGATTCGATAAGCCGATAACAGCAATGTTGTCGGCTTTTTTTTATGTCTTTTATTTTCACTTTTAGAAATTCAAACGGGTTAGCTCTAATCCAATATTCTATTGATAATACTATTTTTCTCAATTAGTATGACATTTTAGAAAATATAATAAATTCAAGAATTCCGGAATGATACCTATTTTTCTATTAGATTTCAGTGTTTAATTTTTATGCTTTTGCGTCTTTAAATATTTGTCAATTCGAATAAATTACGCAAAATACATTAGAATTTTATTCAAAAAAAAAGATAAAATAGGACAAAAAGAATAAGTTGATGAAAAAAAAGATTAATCATTTGCTTTAATTGTGAACAATCTGAAATTTTGCAGTGTTGGAATTAACAAATTTTTTTAAACTATTGTTTTATAACTAAAAGCAACAAATTTAATTTTTAAAATGAAAAAATCAATCTTAGTTTTACTTTTAGCTCTAGCGTCTATTGTATCAGCAAACGCACAAGATAAAAAATTCACTATCGGTATTGGAGCTGGTGCTTCATTTATGAGTGCTAAAACAACTTTCCTTGGTCAAGAGACTAAATCAAATGGTACTGGTTTTAACTTCTTAGGAAACTTCTATTACAATATCAATCCTAAAATTTCAGTAGGTGTTGAATTTGCATCAGCTGCAGCAATTTTAAAGTCTGATGGAGATTCAGATAATACTGAAGCTACAGGTATCGGAAACTACTCTTTAAAAGGTAAGTATCACTTCGGTGAGAATAAAGTTAGACCTCACGTTGGTTTAGGTCTTGGTATGTACAACGTTATTCCTGTTAGTGCTTTTGATACAAAATCTACATTTGGTTTAGCTCCAGAAGTTGGTATGAACTTAGGTTTCTTCCAATTAGCTGCTGTTTATCATATCATCCCAGCTGTTAAATATGGTGAGGGAGAAAGTGAACTTAAATTTGCTCCTTCGAACTTCGAAATCAGAGCAATCTTCAACATCAATTTCGCGTCTAGATAATTGATATCCCTATTCCAACAAAACTGTTACATAACTCGATTATGTAACAGTTTTTTTTTGCCCAAAAAATAGCTGATTCAAGAAAATAGCTCTAAATTAGATCTGGAATACATCAAGTGTTGATTTGACATTATAAAAAATCACATTTTGTATTTCTGTAGGTTGCCAAGTCAGCTTACATCAATTACAACCAAACAGCCAATAAATTAAACAACACATTATTTAAACACTATGGAAGAAGTATATATCGTTTCGGCGGTAAGAACTCCAATAGGGAGTTTTGGAGGTACATTATCCTCTTTTTCAGCTACAGAACTAGGATCATTTGCTATAAAAGGAGCATTGGAGAAAGCGGATGTTGATCCCTCGGAAGTCAATGAGGTGTATATGGGCAATGTTATCGCTTCCAATTTGGGGCAAGCACCTGCTAAGCAAACTGCATTAGGAGCAGGTATTGGTAATGATATTCCTTGTACTACTATCAATAAAGTATGTTCTTCAGGGATGAAAACAATCATGCTAGGTGCTCAATCCATTATGTTGGGTGATAATCAAATTGTAGTAGCAGGAGGCATGGAGTCAATGTCCAATATCCCTTATTATGTTCCTAAAGGGCGTTATGGTCACGGTTATGGTCATGGACAGCTTTTAGATGGTCTTGTGAGAGATGGTCTTGCTGATGCTTATAATAATCAGCCTATGGGCGTCTGTGCCGATGCAACTGCAGTACGTTGTGAAATAAGCAGAGAGGAACAGGATGAGTTTGCTATCAATTCTTATAAAAGAACAGCAATGGCCACGAGTGATCAGCTTTTCAAAAATGAGATTGTTCCTGTAAGCGTGCCACAAAGAAAGGGAGATCCTTTGGTAGTGATGGAGGATGAAGAATTTAAAAAAGTGAAATTTGAGAAAATACCTTCACTAAGAGCTGTATTTACAAAAGATGGGACTGTTACTGCAGCAAATGCTTCTACAATCAATGATGGGGCTGCAGCGGTTATTCTTGCAAGTAAAAGTGCAGTAGATAGATTGGGATTGAAACCGGTGGCAAAGATTGTATCTTTTGCGGATGCATCGATGGAGCCAGAGTGGTTTACTATAGCACCACCTGTTGCAGCGGAAAAGGCATTGAAGAAGGCCGGTTTAACGAAGGATGAAATTGATTTCTTTGAAGTGAATGAAGCCTTCTCAGTTGTGACGCTAGCTTTTGCAAAGGAATTAGGAATTCCATTGGATAAGGTGAATGTACATGGAGGAGCAGTTTCTATGGGGCATCCTTTGGGCGCATCAGGTACCAGAATTGTTGTAACGCTTAATGGAGTGCTTCAACAGCAGAAAGGAACGAAAGGGCTTGCTGCAATATGTAATGGAGGAGGAGGAGCCTCAGCCATGATTATTGAAAGGCTATAAATAAAAAAGGTAAGAGGTGTTTTTAATTCATCCTCTTACCTTTTCTTGTTTTAAGAAACTACTTTTTTCATTAGAAAGCTTCAGTCATATTAAAGTAAACTAGGTTTTGATTCGCAAGAGGATCTCTACCTAAATCAATTCTGAAATTCATACGCGGTTGAACTTCTACCCTTAAACCTGCACCAAAGTTAGGAAGCACACCACCTGGAGTGATCAGGTCAGGCCCTACCATACCTACACCTCCCCAAACGGCAAATCCAAGTTTAGAAACCAGTTTTGATTTAGAGTTAAACATATTTCTATATTCAGCCATTGCAAAAGCAGATGTTTTATCTCTGTATTGCCCTAAATAATATCCTCTTAGGTCAAAGGGAGAACCAATTAACGACATATCTGTAAAAGGAACATCACCATATGAAGACCTTATTTTTGCTGTCCATGCCAATACTTTTCGCTCACCTAAAAACGGCAACAATTTATACTGTCTGTATTCCGCAGATACAAAACCCCACCTTGTGTCACTGCCTAACCATGTGTCATAATACCTTGTAGTAAGGTCAAAATAGATACCTTCCCAAGCGTTTGCAGGTATATCCCTTGTATCATAAGAAATTTCAAATCCAATACCTACATTCCAAATTGACATACCATCATCTTTTCCTCCTTGAGCAATATAAGTAGGGTCTGTGGCCATACCTGCGGCAATTTCAGAAAGATCTCTGTAGGTCACGTCAAAAGATGGCCCGATAAAGAAATCTGATTCTTTATATCTGAAAAGAAAAGAGCCATTTACAGAAATTGAGTTCTGGAAAAATTGAGTTGTTGAATCACTTCTTGGTGTAGCTTCATTAGTACTGAAGCCAACGCCATAATAGTTGTCATAATTATTTCTATACTGCACCTGACCAAAATACCTTAATCTGTCATTGTTGAAAAACAATTGCGGTTTAGCAATGAGGTTAAAACCACCTGAACTTAACCATGCCCCTGCAATAGGAACCACGGATCTTTTTAAGTCTGGTTCGGTAGTGTCTGTTTTAAATGTAAACAGCATACTCATCCCAATAAGAAAGCCATAATCAGGAGTGTATCCAGGTCCGCCTAAAATACTAAACCTTAAATTCTTCTTTTCCTTTGCCTCTTTCCGTAACTGTTTCTTTGTTTTTACTTCAGAGGTGTCTGTAGGATGTAAAGTACTGTCAGTTTGTAATAAATTTTGTGCCGTTGCTTCAAGTTGAAAACAAAGGGTTATTGATAAAGTAATAAGTACTTTTATGAAATTGGATTTCATTAGATCAATGGTGTAATGTAAAAATTGAACTGCACTTAATGGATATGCTATAAATGCAATTGCTGAAAATAAGAATTTGGTTATTCCTATTTAAGTACCTGTTCAAAATTATCTATAGCTTAAATGCATTTGAATTAAACTCAGGTTTCGTTAAAATTTTTCGTCTTAGCTATGGCTAGGACGAAAAATTTTGCCTTACCTGAGTTCAATTCATTCTACATTTATAAACTATATTTAATTGTGATCAGCTACTTATTACTAATTATGCTATAAACATAGTGAAAACAACTACGAATACTAAGCAAAGTAATAATTAAGAATGTTATTCTATTCATTTAGACATTATTTTCTGAAAATAGTACAGTCATACATTTTAAAAATCGGAATTGTTAACTAAAAAAAGGCCTTCACAAAGTGAAGACCTTTTTAATTCCTTTAATAACCCAAAAACTATTTCTTATTGCTGTTTTCATGTACTAAATAACAAAAAAAATATTAACAAACCAAGAAAAAATGTAAAAATTGTAATTTAGTGGAATTTTTACACTTAAAGTCCAATTTTGAGACCTAAATCCTCTTGATTTCCATTTAGTACATGTGACTTAAGGAAAAATTTAAGGGTAAATAATTTTATTTTTGAGCATATAAATGCAATTCCAATTCTATATCATCATTGATAGCTTTGTCTCCTAAATCGCTGAAGAACGAGCTAGATTTATATTTAATATCAAATTCAGCTCTGTTGAAAACAATATCAGCCATAGCATGCAAAGTGCCGTCATGATTCATGATGTGTGCAGGGAATGAGATGCTTTTTGTAATTCCTTTAATGGTAAGATCTCCTGTTACATTGATCATTCCTTCTTTTTCACCTTTAGCAATCTGAGTCACCTTAAAAGTGGTTGTTGGGAACTTAGTTGTGCTGAAAAAGTCATCGTTTTCTAAGTGACCTTTTAATTTGCCATTTTTAGCATCGTCTGCAGGAATATCTTCAACCGTAATTGTTGTCATATCCACAGAAAATTCACTGTCTGTGCCGATTTGAGATCCACTTACAGCAACAGTACCAGAGGCAAGTTTCAGTTTTCCGAAATGTGAGCTCCCTGTAATTTTTTTACCAGTCCATTTGATAAAGCTTTTCTCAGTGTCAACTTTATAACTACCGTCACTAAGTGTCATTGTTTCAGCTTTGTGACTATGTCCATGATCATGACTGTGTGAAGCACTTTCTTCTTGTTGATGATGAGAGTGATCGTCTTTCTTTTCAGATGATGTGCCACAAGAATAGAATCCTGCGATCAAGAAGATAGTGATTAATGAATTGATGATTGGAAATTTCATGATTAAAAAATTTGAGTTTAATTATTGATTTACTTTTTCAACTTTAATTATGTTTGGATACATGGAGAGAATTGGTATTCTAAATCCTACAATACTGAAATCGTAAGTTTCTCCGTCTTGAATTTTAGCATAAACATCAGAAGAGTTGAATTTAAACCAAATCCATGTGTCGGTATTTTCAAAAGTATGAGGTCTGTCGTTTTTATCAAGAGTGTAGATAAGGTATTTATCCAGTTTTTGCTTACCATTTTGAACAGAACCTCTTATTCTCTCTGTTTTGTTTACTGTGGCAGTGATTGTTCTTCTATTGACTTTAGGGAAAAGCCAGCAGAAGAAAATAAATGCAATAACGCCTATGCCGATGTAAAGATATTTTTTCATTTTAGTACAATCTAGTAGACCTTTTTTAAAGGACCGTTTAATCTATTTTTTCGTTTAGTATTTTTCTCAATATACCTAATTTCCATTTTTGTTGCTTTATCTTTCTTAGGTATTTCTGGTTCCATTAGCGGTGAAAGTGTACTTGCCACCCCCGTTAGCACTGATTTCACCCAAAAGTTAAAGATAAACTTTGTTGTGTCTCTTTCATAATAAATATGCCCCTGTTTCATGGATGGAAAACGAGGGTTTTCTTCTCTGATCAATAAGTTGGCAACCGAACTCAAAAATGCTCTTCTTTTTAATTCCCCAGTTTTCTTTGCCTTGTCTTTCAATACATCCACTTCCAGGTTTTTATACCTGAATTGCATATTTCCCATAGCAACACTGTCGTCTGCTAACACTTTGAAATACATTCGTTTGAGATTGCCATCTTTTATTTTTACTAATTCAAGCCTTTCTACCAACGGATTCAGCTTGATCAAGTCCATTTGCCCAACCTCACCTTCGTAATAATAGGTTCCCAAACTGTCTAAAGGAGGAATTCTGAAATACATCTTCAATTGACCGCCTTCTTCCATCAAAATTCCTTTCACATACATTTCCATGTAAGGGTCAGTAGATAGTTTTGCTGTATCATTGGTGATGTTGAAAATTTGTCCCGTAAAATCATTCAATTGGAATTGACCAGATTTCCCTTCTAGTTCCTGATCCTCCGATCTTGCTCTGATATTACCCTTATATTCTTCATAATTAATATGACTATCTGTGATTGTGATAGTGTCAAGTTTGAACGTTAAAGGTGTCTCTTCAAAGATGGTGTGAATCATTTTAGGATTCTTTTTATAAGGATCGACAGGCACCGTTTTATCTCGGTAAGCCGAAAGGTTTAAACGGTCTATTTCCACACCATTCAAATGAATGTCATCCGTGAAGAAATAATTTTTGAAGTGGAAGCCTCTAAAAAGGAGATCGTTGATACTGATTTCTATTCTATCGGTTTGATATTCATTGACAATACCAAACAGTTTTTTAGAATAGCGCGGTATTAAAGCAAAGTTTTTAAGGTAAATGTCTTCGAAATGAGAATTGAAATTCAAGGAATCAAAACCAATGGCGTACATACCATTATTCAAATTGAAAATGTTTTTACCAAGGTTTAGATCGATCTGACCTAATTCCACATAATCTCTTTCGGATTGTACAGTTTCTTGGTTAATATAAATACCATCAATTTTGAGGTTGATATCCTTTATGCTGTTTTCATTATATACACTCTGGAAAGATTTCTGATGTTCAAGGCGTTCTAAAGAATCCTCAGTAGGAGAAAGGGTGTAAACATCGATTGGGTTTCCTTTTGTTTCTGCAAGAATTTCATTGATCAGCATTTCTTTCCTCTCCCTAGATAAGCGTTTGCTATTGCTGATTCTATTCGTTTTTTTACTGTATTTATTTAATTCCTTAGGACTTAACTCAGTATTGTTTAATGGAGTTTCCGTCCTTTTTCTTCTCATCAAACGCGAAATATTCTTTCTGTTATTATTTTTTGACAAACTTCTGAAGGAAACAGAACTGCTGTCTACTTGAATATAATCAACAGAAATACTTTCAAATTCATCCAAAAGAGCGATCACTTTTTCCTTAGGGAAATTTTTCTCTGCAAAAGTGCCTGTCTTCTTTACTTTCTTTGATTTGGCAGGATTCAGGTAGCTTATATTATTAGTATAAATGGTGTCAATATCGATTTTTTTATTGTAAGCAAAAGACTTTAAACCCGCTCCTTTTATTTTAAGTTCTTCTACTTGAAGCAAAAAGAGAGAATCTATAATCCCAACAGACTTTGAACCCATTTTAGGGAGAATATTAGCTTCTGAAATCATAATAGAGTCACCTCCAGAATCAACTACAAGTTCGCTGGAAGAAACGACATAGGGGGATGCATCTCTTTCAAATTGTAGTCCCTTCATTTTCATGTAGATATGATTTGGTCTGATTTTCCCAATATATTTAGTAGAAGATGTCTGAGATCTTAATTGGTTGACATTCAATTCTCCACCAAAAAATGTGAGATAACTTTCCTGTCCTTTATTATCAGTGTGCAGCATCGCAAAGTCATCAAGCTCTAGTTTTATGTTTTCGATGCCTAGATACTTCAAAAACTCTTTTTGTATTTTTTCTTTAGTAGAAGTAGTATCTCCTTCAGGTTTGAATCTTTCATCAACGGCAAACACACCTCTAACGCCATTAAGGTTGATGTTGTCAGCGTTTAATTGTTGGATGTCTTTCAGCATCCTCAGGTCAAGCCCTTCAATGTCAACGTTGTTTATACCTGTCAAAGTTTTGATAAACATATTGTTGTTTTGTTCAGTAGGGGCGAGGGAAACACCTTGAATCTTCAGTGATTGTTTCTCTACATTAAGACTAATTTTATCAATAGAAGACTTGTGATTGATAGATCGGATAGGGGCGTAAATGTCTTCCACTACAAAATAAATATCCTCCCAGTCAATTTTTTTCTCTTCCAATGAAAAATCTACAATATCTACACCCATGCTTTCACTTCTTCCTAAAAGACCCAAGTTTTCTTTAGTGACAGAAAGTGGTCCTTTTCTCAGGTGAAAATCATGGACTAAAAGGTATTTAAATGGAACTCCTTTTTTAGGTGATGCTTTATTGATACTATCTTTCGTAATCGAGTGAGCAGAGGAAATAGCTTCTTTAAGTGGTATTTCAATGTCAGAACTTGGGATATCTATGAAGATATTATCGATAATAAGTGAATCAGAAAACAAATACTTACGCCATGAAACCTCACTGAAGTGTATTCCTTGAATGTAGCTTTCTATATTCAGTGGCGCTTGAGTAGAGTCAACAGTAGATATATTTAAGCCTGCGATGGCAAGAGCACTGTCATTAGTGGTAAAAGCCATTTCTTCTATCAGGAAATCATAATTACTGATTTGTGGCAAATCAATATCCTTGAAGTCCACATTGGCTTTATAAAGATCAAAGTATTTAGGATTTTGAAGAGGGAGTTTTAAGGTATCGATATCCAATTCTATGTCTTGAATAGTAAGTTGCTCCTGATATTCGTTTTCCTTAGGGATATTTACTTTTACACTCCCATTTTTAAGAAGCATAGAGTTGAGTGCCACAGTTATATTTTTCTGCTTCTTTTTTTCTTTCTTCACCTTTTCAACAGGATGTGTAGGGAGCCATATTTCAGACTTTAAATCATCGATGAGTAGGTGGTTGTAAGCAAAAAGGGAGTCCAGCGGGTTTTGAAGAAAGAAATTATAATCCACTCTATTTAATGTGATTCTCTTCGCTTGAGCACTAATGTAAGTCTGAGAAGTGGAGTCAGGAACACTTTTGATAGGCTTGTAAGCAGGAGAATACAAGTAAAGCTTTTGCCATTTTGAATGATAATAAAGTCCTCCAACTTTGGCGTAATGTTTATTGTTGAAATTCCATCTCTGGTATTTAAGCTTTATATCAAAGAAATTGTAATCAACAGGAATTTTCTGCTTTAATATTTTATTATTAATAACAATATCATCAAGGTTAATAGAGATGTCATTGATTTGTCTTTTGCCTAATTTATTGGTCTCAAAAGGTATCTTAGCACTTTCAAGATGAAACTCTTTGATGAAAATATCTCTTAAGAATTTTGGAAGTTGAGGCTTTTTAGGTGTGATTTTTTTCTTTTTTCGAGCATCTGCATGAAATTTCAGCTCAACCTGAGGTTTTACAATAGAGAACTTATTGATGTAAATACTGCTGTCAAAAAGGAAGCGGTCAATATCTATACCTTCAAGAGATAGCAGTGGGATTGTAGCATTGTTGATAGGGATTTTTTCTCCAACACCTTCATTAATTCTATATATCGATGTGTTGAAAATCAGCAGGGAACTATCAACGGAGGAGAAATCCAACTTACCTAAACTGATACCAAAAGGAGAGTTCTTAAGTTCTAATTTTATATTTCGGGTATTACATTCCAGGTCACCAATATGAACAGGTAAAATTTTCTGTTCTAAGGTGAGTGAATCGAGGTAAATATCTTTCAGGGTGGTTGATATCTCATTCAGTGTGACTTGCTGTTTGATCTTTTGTGTATGATCAAAAAGATTCAAAGAAGAGTTGACAGTTTTTATGTTGCCTACTCTATATCTTCTGAGATGTTCTTTATTCTGGTAAAATAAACTGTTGAGCGTTTCTGTCAGCGTTCTGTTTCCAAAAGACTCCTTTTTGCTTTGACCGACAATTTTATGTTTATGAATTTCAATATCTGCCGAATCTAAGAGGATATTGCCAATGTAAATTTCCTTTTGAAAAACAGCTCTTAATATAGAAAAATTTTGTAATTCAAATTTTCTAAGATTGATCTTGACAAGGTTCTTTTTTTCACCAAAAGGAATACTGTCATTATATGCCACGAAAGAACTGTCGGGCAGGAAACTTGGGTTGATCAGCGTAATAGAACCACTGGAAAGAAAATCATGAATCGACCATCCAGAAATAAGCTTTACATTAATTTTATCATAATCTAGAGCATATTTCTGTTTTGTACCCCTTGAAACACTCTCTTTGATGGCTACCCCGACAAATTCATCTGGATAATACTGTAATATGATATGTATACTGACAATGAGACTGAGAAACAACGTTACAAAAGTGATCAGAAACGCTATAAAAAGATTGGTCAGCCGCCTTGCTAGACTTCTTTTCTTGCGGACTTTCTTTTTTACTTCCTCTTGGTCCTCAGTTTTATTATTTGCATTGTCATCAGTGCTCATTTACAGCTTTATAGTGTAGATTCATCTAAGTTCATTGTGCCATCACTGATCCATAACTGTCTGTCGGCCATTTTTGCCAATTGATGATTATGAGTCACAATCACAAAAGTTTGGTTCATTGTGTCTCTTAAGTCAATAAATAATTTATGAAGTTCTTCGGCATTGTTTGAATCAAGATTACCACTTGGTTCATCTGCAAAAATAATCAGAGGGTCGTTGATCAATGCTCTAGCTATGGCACATCTTTGTTGCTCACCACCTGACATTTCAGTGGGTTTGTGATTGTATCTATTGCCAATGTTAAGCTTTTTCATAAGTTCCTTGGCCTTGCCTTCCACTTCATCCATTGTTTTACCAGCAATAAGAGCAGGCATGCATACATTTTCAAGTGCCGTAAATTCAGGCAACAAGTTATGGAATTGAAATACAAATCCTATCTTATTATTTCTGAATTTGGCCAAGTCATCACCATACAAAGAAGTAACTTCAGTATTATTGATCCACACTTTGCCCGTGTTTGGAAAATCCAATGTACCCAATATTTGTAATAAAGTACTTTTTCCAGCACCCGAAGCACCCATAATGGATACTATTTCATTTTGTTTTATCTCTAGGTCAATCTCCTTCAATACGTTCAGTTTCCCGTATGATTTTGTGATCCCTTTTGCTTTCAGCATAATTTGTTTCATATTTGAATCCAACTACCATCATATCATCCCCTTGTTCAATACCTTCTTTCCACTTATGGAAGGTTGAATAAAGTGTGTTACATTGTTCTGTAAACGGAAGCGAAGATAACTCAAAAAGTAAATTTTTAAACTGTACCTTTTTAAATTTTTCACCCTTGGCATTAAATTGACTAGAAAAACCATCAGAAAATAAATAAAGGATGGCATCTTCACTCAATTCAAAGTCAAAGTTGTCAAATTCAGGTTTTACATCGTTAAAAATAATACCGATACTGCAGAAGTTGCTTTTGATGGTTTTCAGTTCTCCATTTTCAATAATGATAAGGGGTCTTCTAGCGCCAGCAAAATTCAAGTTTCTTGTTCCTTTTTCAAATCTACAAACCGCAACGTCCATACCATCACTGATTTCATTATTTTCATGAATTTTTAAAGCGATTTTAAGGTTTTGGTCCAATTTGGTCAATAAATCTGCACTTCTGATATTTGGATTGTCCCTTACCAGTTCGTCCAGTAGCTGATTTCCTACAATAGAAATAAAAGCGGCAGGCACACCATGATTGGTACAGTCAATCAATAGAAGAAAAATGTATTTTGAATTTTCTCTGATCCATATAAAGTCTCCTGTTACTTCACTTTTGGTGATACTTAGGTTGAATGATTTCGGGAAAAGTTTAGGGAATGTACCGTCACAACTGATAATCGCATCTTGGATATTGGCAGCATATTTAATACTGCCTTGCATTCTGTCATTGATTTCCCTTAATTGATTACTCTTCTTTTCAATTTCATTTTTCGCCTTTTCAACTTTCTCTCTTTCGTTTCTGAATTCCTGTGTTCTTTCATCCACCTTTTGTTGAAGCGTTTCCTTCTTAATTCTTTCTTTCCTTAAAGAAGAGTAGAAAAGATAGAAGATAAAGACAATAATAAGTATTGTGATAATGGCTCTTACACTTCTTTTCTGGAAGAACTTCTTTTCGATAGTAAACTGGAATTGCTCATTGATAGGGGAGGCAATTCCTCTGGCATTTACAGCTTGAAGGCTGAAAATATAATCACCCGGGGGAAGATTGGAATAGATAGCTTGACTATTTTCTGTAAGAGGATGGTAATATTCCTCATAACCAATCAGTTTCCATTTGTAGCGGATTTTTGAAGGTACATTCATAGAAATACCTACAAAATTGATGGTAATGTGATTGTAATTACTCGGTAATTGAAGGTTTATGGGAAGTTGAGTTTCCTTGTCAAGACCATCACTGTAATCTTCCCAAGGGAAATACTCAGAAAACATTTGCAGTTCCTCAAAAACAATTACCGGAGGCACCATACTGTACACACTTTTAATCGGGTTGATTTTCACGACGCCGTTGTCAGTACCAAACCACAAATTGCCATTTTTATCTTTTGAAGCACTGCTTTTAGTATAAGACAATGAATTAAAACCTTCTGCAGTGCCATATTTTTCTACCTTTACAATATCATTATTCAAGCCCACCAAATGATTGATGCCATTATTACTTCCGGCCCATATATTTCCTTTTTTATCTACCTCAACGGAGTAAATATTAGTAGAGGATAGTTTTTCATCTTGAAATGAAATGGCCATATCAGCCCCTTCATGAAGTTTGCAGAGCCCACTGCCAGTAGTGCCAATCCATAGGTTGTTAAGTTGGTCAAAAACCAGATCGTTCACATAATTGGAGGGCAGTGATTTATTGTTGGGTTGGAAGGTGTTGATGATTTCAAAATCATTATTAATATGAATCAAACCTCTTCCTCTAGTACCTAGCCATAAAGTAGAGTCCTTAGGTGAAATTACAATTTTTGAGACTCTCGAACTTCTTAAATCTTTGGAGTAATCTTTTACATATTCCAGTGAAGAATCTGTTACTTCAAAAATATGATTGATTAAAACAGCATAGAGCTTTCCATTTTTTTTGAAAAAGGAGGTGGGACTATTTAAAAATTCTTCGTGTGAGGGATCAGTAAGTTTTACCCATTGATTATTTGAATATCGAAAAACACCTTTGTCAGTACCAATAATAAGGTGATCTTCAAAGTTCTCAATCATATTCAAATACCTAACTGAAACAGGCAGTTCGATTTTCTTACTGAATTTTTCATCTTTTAATAGAATGATCTCATTTTCAGTGCCTACAAATAATGTGTTGTTTTTCCATTGGTAAGTATCAAGCACTTTTCCGTTGATTTTTACACCTTTTCCAAAGAAAGTATAAATATCGTTATTCAATCGGAAGAGTCCGTTTGGAGTTGCAAACCATATACCGTGTTCCTCATCTTCACAAATACTGTTGATATGTCTGTCAAGCCCGTTTTTATAGTTCAGGTGACGAATTTCTTTTTCATCTTGAAAAACATAAGCACCATTATTTCTTGTGCCTACCCATAACATTCCGTCTTTACTTTCGAATAAAGAAAGAATTTTTTTTCTATTTAAAATTCGAACGGGTGGTTTATTCTGATCATTATGCAGAATCCATACACCATTATCTGTACCAATAGCTACCTTGTCATTTTTAAGGTGTTGAATCGTTTTAATATTGCCCGGTAGTCGGATATGTCGTTTTACCTTTTCATCCTTCACAATCAAAACTCCTTCTTTTATAGTGCCGATCCACATATTGCCCAATGTGTCTGTGGATATGCATGAATACTTAGTGTTTTTTCGTAAAGGGTAATGAAATGTTTTTTTATTGAATTTTGGATTTAGCAGAAATAAGTCAAAAGAAGTGGTGATTCCCCATACTTCTTTGTTTTTAATATTATAATCAATGTTTCTTACGCCAAAAGGAATGCTGTCATTAATGAGAAAATTACTGACTTTACGATCTGATAGCAAATTCACACCATTGGCAGTAGCCACCCACACATTTTTATTTTCATCATTGGCAAAATCAAAAATGAAATTATTGGAAAGGCCTTTCTTAGAATCAATCGTGTAGAATGATTGACTGTTGTTGATATTTATACCTCCTTCAATTGTACCGATAATAATACTTCCATATTTTCCTGGCTGTAATGCAACACAATTGTTTTGAACCAGTCCATTATTAATCGTGAACTTAGTAATATTATATTGTTGGGCATTCGCTTGAAAAACTATGAATAAGACAGCTATATATAGAAGTGCTTTTGTCATTAGAGTGCAGTGATAAAAGAGTAAAATGTTTTATTTAAGTACAAATTCAAAATTATCTAATATTAATTCTACTTATTATTTTGCGATTACTTCCTTCAAAAAACTTTCAATAGAACCACTATTAATACGTTTTTTTAGCGTTGTACTCACAAAAAATAAATTAGAGTTAACTATAATTTATTTTTGACTTTGTACTTAGAACATGATTGAAACATCTCTTTTAGTAAAATTCGCCCTTTTAGAACGTGAGTTGATTAATTTAATCACAACTTAAAATGGAGAATTTTTCTTGTAAAATATATATTCCA
The DNA here is from genome assembly GCF_012844305.1 of Flammeovirga aprica JL-4. GTDB lineage: Bacteria > Bacteroidota > Bacteroidia > Cytophagales > Flammeovirgaceae > Flammeovirga > Flammeovirga aprica. Next base: position 21,194 of record NZ_JABANE010000014.1, on the reverse strand, counting down.
AATATGCTCTTAAAAAGTAGAAAGTGATGGTTGATATGATAACCTCAACTGACTGCTTTTTTTTACAACAGTATTATGATCATAAAAATATAAATTCTAACCCCCAATAAGCAAAAAACGAGCTGTTTTTTGACAACTCGTTTTTTGAAAAGATAAATCTCTCTTATTTATAAGTACCATAACAATGAAAAAGAATTAAAAATCGTGAAGAACTTTCAATTACTCCTTCTTGTTTCTGATAAGATTCTTAAACGTGAATACTTGACCCTCTTTTAATAAGATGACTTTCTACAACCTCAGTTCTTGGTTTGAATTCTTCATCTTTTTCCTCAGCTCGAATTTGTTCAAGCAATAGATTCGCGGCAGTAATACCGATATCTATCCCTGATTGTTCGATAGAAGATAATGGTGGATCTAATAATTGTGATAAGCGCCAGTCTCCAAAACCGATCACTGAAACATCTTGTGGAACCGAAAGCCCTTTTTCTTTGGCGGCATTCATGGCCCCGATAGCCGTTACATCATTATTTGCAAATACTGCGTCAAATTCTATTTTCTTCTCAATGATGTCAAACATGGTTGACTTGCCTTCCTCAAGGTCTCCTTTTGGACAAGAAATGATTAAATTTTCATCCACTTCAATTTCGTAATCCTTCAATGCTGCCAGGTATCCATTTTTTCTATTTTTACCAATAGCAAGGTTATCAGGACCGCTTAAGTGAATAATGTTTTTACATCCTTGTTTAATAAGGTGTTCTGTGGCCATATAAGCCCCTTGGAAATCGTCAGTGATTACTTTGCTTACATCAAGTTCTTCTGATACTCGGTCAAACATAACCAAAGGTACTCCTTTGTTGACAATGCTTTTTAAATGAGATAAATCGTTAGACTCTTTGGTTCTTGAGATAAGTAATCCATCTACTCTGCTAGAGAACATAGCTTTTGTATCTACAATTTCCTGTTCTGTTGATTCATTAGAAATACAGATCATAACATTGTACCCTTCATTATAAGCTACTTTCTGAACCCCGGAAATTACGTTAGCAAAAAAGTCATGGACTATTTCAGGAACAATGATACCCAGTACAAAAGATTTGTTATGCCTTAAGCTCAATGCTAAGGAGTTAGGTTGATAATCTTTTTCCTTTGCAAGTTTGTGTACAGCATCTTTTGTATCTTGACTGATATCTGGGTGGTTTTTTAGAGCTCTCGAAACAGTAGATTTGGAAATACCAAGTTCATTGGCGATGTCTTGCATCGTGTATTGCCCTTTTCTCATACTTAAATTTTATCGTTGATTTCGTTCAAAATTGTACTGTTTTTTGAAAAGATATAGAATAACTATGAAACGACCTATTCTAATCGTAAAAAAAGGTTTAATCGGCGCAACCGATTGAAAAATGCAAATGATTCTAAATTTGTGTTTTTTCGCTAAAAATGATTTTTATTTTTTGTGTTGTGTGCAATGTAATATTTCTGTCTATTTTCAACAAAAACAAAGGAATTTGTTAAACATTAACATAGTGTTAAAAAGTATTTAAATGTTGTAAAAACATTTATTAATAAAATATAATGCTGATTAATCGACTTTTAAATATAAAATATGCTGTTGTTAAAGTTGTGCTCTTTACTATGTAAGGTGTTATTTGCATGTATATATTTGAATAAAATTTAATAAAACTAAAAAAATATCATTTTGTCTTAAATAATTAAGTAGCTATTTTGCGTAAGCAATGAAATTTTAAATGGATTTGCTGAATTGTACTTTTCTAATATGTAATTGTTCTGAAGCCTATTTTTCAATAAGAGTGTTAAATGGAACAAGCCCTTATTTTTCATTGCATCAGGAAGAATTATAGAGTAGGAAAGTACTTGTCTATTTGTCTAACTGTATAAGTATGAAAATGAGCATTAATTCTACATGGCGTTATGCTACAGTAATGCTGCTTGTTATGTTCTCTCTAGTGACTTTTGCCCAAGAGAGATCCGTGAGTGGTAAAGTAGTAGATGAAAATGGTGACCCACTACCGGGAGTAGCTGTATTAGTAAAAGGTACTACAAAAGGTGGAACTACTAACTTTGATGGTGAATATAAAATCACTCTTTCTGAAGGAGAAACAACATTATCAGTAAGCTACATTGGATACAAAACGCAAGACATTGTGGTAGGTAATCAATCAATTATTGATTTTCAGATGGAAGTGGATGCAGAACAGCTTGATGAGGTAGTTGTAATTGGTTATGGTAGTGTGAAAAAGGAAGATGCTACCGGATCCATTGAAACTGTAAATGCAAATGATTTTAACCAAGGTGCTATCACTTCTCCTCAGGATCTATTGAATGGTAAAGTAGCCGGTGTAAACATCACTACTACAGGTGGTGCTCCGGGTGCAGGCTCTACAATCCGTATCCGTGGTGGTTCTTCTCTTTCTGCATCTAATGATCCATTGATTGTAATTGATGGTGTGCCAATTGACAGTGAAGGTGTTGCAGGTATGCAAAACCCATTGAACTCCGTTAACCCGAACGATATTGAAACATTTACAGTCCTAAAAGATGCATCAGCAACAGCTATTTATGGTTCAAGAGCATCGAATGGTGTAATTATCATCACCACGAAAAAAGGTTCTAAGGGTAAAATTAAAATAGATTACACAGGTAACGTTTCTTATGCTGTTCCAAACGGTAAAATTGATGTGCTTGGTGGATCAGAGTATTCAGCTTTAGCAAAACAGCTTTATCCTAATATTTCAGATCAGGTAGGTACAGCTAGTACTGACTGGCAAAGAGAGGTAATCAAAGGTGCAGTTTCAACTGACCACAATGTCAGTGTAGCAGGTACTGCTGCTGATAAATTGCCTTACAGAGTTTCAGTTGGTTATACGAATCAGAATGGTATTCTTGAAACTTCAAACCTTGAAAGATTTACAGGTAATATTTCATTAACACCAAAGTTCTTTGATGATCACTTATCAGTGAACTTGAACTTGAAAGGTATGTTAGTGAAAAATAGATTCGCTGACAATGGTGCTATCGGTGAAGCAGTAAGTTTTGATCCTACAAGACCTGTAAAAGATGGTTCTCCATGGGATTACGGACATTTTACATGGCTTGATGCATCAGGAAATCCTATTGTTTTGGCAACTCAAAACCCTGTGGCAAGATTGGAGTACACCAATAACACTTCAGATGTAAGAAGATCAATTGGTAATATGCAATTGGATTATAAATTGCATTTCTTCCCAGATTTAAAAGCAAATTTAAATGTAGGTTATGACTATTCTTGGTCGGATGGTAGTAACATTCAGCAAGATAGCTTAAAAGCTACATTCCCAGATAAAGGTTTCAGATCAACATTTGATCAAGAAAAGAGAACGGAGTTATTAGACTTCACATTACAATACGTAAAAGACATTGCTTCAATTGAGTCAAAAGTGGATGTGATGTTAGGTTATTCTTGGCAGCACTTCTACCGTAAAGGAAGTGATTTTGCAACCAATGGTGATGGAACTATTGAGAAAACGCCATTTACACCTTACAGTACAGAAAGTTATCTAGTGTCATTCTTTGGTCGTTTAAATTATACTTTCAAGGATAGATATTTATTGACAGTGACTGTACGTAATGATGGTACTTCTAGATTCTCTCCTGACACAAGATGGGGTCTTTTCCCAGCATTTGCTTTAGCTTGGAACATCAAGAAAGAAAGTTTCTTAGATACTTCGGATAAAGTAAGTACTTTAAAACTTAGACTGGGCTATGGTCTTACAGGTCAGCAGAATATCAACCAAGGTGATTATCCTTATTTGCCACTTTATACGCAGAGTACAACAACTGCTGATGTGCAAGTGGGAACAAATCCTGATGGATCACCAATTTACTCTCAGACTTACAGACCAAACGGTTATGATGCCAATATCAAGTGGGAGACCACTGCTACTTACAATGCAGGTATTGACTTCGGTTTCCTAGATGACCGTTTTACTGGTAGTTTAGATGGTTATATCAGATATACAAGCGATCTATTGAACGTGACACCGGTTCCTGCAGGTTCTAACTTGAACAACCAAGTATTAGCGAATATCGGTAACTTAGAAAACAGAGGTTTTGAATTCAACTTCAATGCGAAAGTAATCAACAATTCAAAATTGAACTGGAATGTAGGTTTCAACTTAACTTACAACCAAAACAAGATTACAAAACTTCAAGCGTCTGACGATCCTAGTTATGACGGTGTTTACACAGGAGGTATTGCAGGTGGTACTGGTTTGAATATCCAAGTACACAGTGTAGGCTACCCTTCTAATTCTTTCTTTGTATTGGAGCAAGTTTATGATAATAGCGGTAAGCCGATTGAAGGTGTATTTGTGGATAGAAACGGTGACGGACAAATCACAGAAGGTGACCGTTACAGATTCCAAGATCCAGCAGCAGATGTATTCATGGGCTTCAATACTAACTTAGCTTGGAAACAATGGGACTTTAGTTTGAATGGCCGTGTTAGATTTAATAACTACGTCTATAACAACGTAAATTCAGTGAATGGTGTTTTGGATAGAGTCAACCAAAACGGTACTTGGAACAACGTAACAAGAGATGCACTAGAAACTGGATTCGTAACAGGTACAACACTTCAAAAGTACTCTAACTACTATGTTCAAAACGCTACATTCTTAAGATTGGACAACTTAATGTTAGGTTACAACTTCAAAGAAGTGGCACAAGGAGCAATCAACTTGAGAGTTTATACTACTGTGAACAATCTTGCAGTATTCACAAATTACAAAGGTTTAGATCCAGAAGTTGACGGAGGTATTGACAACAATGTTTATCCTCGTCCAACAACATTCTTATTAGGAGTTAATTTAGGATTCTAGAAAATCAGAGCATCATGAATTTTAAAAAGATATATAATAAATTTATTCTAGGGGCAGTTGCAGTAGCATCATTTTCAATGACAGGCTGTGTAAATGACCTTGATACATCACCGATCGACCCAAGGGTAGAAGTCAGTGATAACGTTTACAAAAACCAGGAGAATTACCTTAAAGTATTATCAAAAGTATACGGTAACTTATCTTTGTCTGGTCAGAAAGGTCCATCAGGTGATGGTGATATAAATGGTATTGACGAAGGTCACGGTCAGTTTTTAAGAGGTTTGTTTTATGCAATGGAATATCCAACAGATGAAGCGAACAACTGCTGGCAAAACGAATTTGACCTTTCATTTGGATATACAACATTGAGCTATGCTGCTTCAAATGGTTATGTAACAGCACTGTACAGTAGAATTTTTATTGGTGTTTCTTATGCTAATGAATTTATCAGAGAATCAACAGATGATAAGTTGGCAGCAAGAGGTGTTACAGACCAAGCATTTATCAATACAATCAAAGGCTTTAGAGCAGAAGCGAGATTTTTGAGAGCTTTGTACTACTGGTATGCAATTGATTTATTCGGTAATGTTCCTTTCGTAACAGAGGCTGATCCTGTAGGTAGTTTTAACCCACAGCAGAAAAAGAAAGCAGAAATTTTCCAATACGTGGTTGATGAGTTAACAGAGATTACGGATGGTTCTGGCGATGAGAAGCTTGTGGACAGTGCTCCTTATGGAAGAGCAGGTAAGTATGCTGCATATATGCTACTTTCAAAATTATTCTTGAATAAGAATGTTTATACGTTTGATTACGATGGTAATTCTACTATTCCTGCAAGATACCCTTCAGGAGTAGCAGCAGATTATACTGAAGCGGCACGTTATGCAAAATTAGTGATTGATAATGGAGGTTATACATTGAATTCTGATTATGCTAATAACTTCAGAGCAGATAATCACTTAAGCCCTGAACTTATTTTTACAGTGCCTTGTGATGGTGCAAGAACACAATCTTTTGGTGCAATGACATTTGTACTTTCAGCTTCATTATGGACAGACTGGAGTGGTTTGGAAGATAACTATGGTACATCAAATGCTTGGGGTGGACACAGATCTACAGAAGAATTTGTGGCTAAGTTCGCAGAAGGTACTGATACTAGAGCAATGTTCAATAGAGAATTGATGCGTCCTACCAACGATGATATCTATGATTTCAAAAGTGGTGTAGGTGTAGTGAAATATAAGAACCTTGATCAGAGTAATACAATAGGAAAAAATAAGTCTCATCCAGATATTGACTTTCCTTTATTCAGATTGTCTGATGCAATGCTGATGTATGCTGAAGCAGTTGCAAGAGGAGGTACTGGCGATAGAGCTACAGCTACTACTTACCTCAATCAAATCAGAACGCGTGCAAACCAAGGTGATATTTCTGATACATGGTCAGTTGCTGATCTTTTAGATGAAAGAGCTAGAGAGTTATACTGGGAGTGCCATAGAAGAACAGATTTAATTCGATATGGTGTTTTAACTTCAAGTGAGTACGTTTGGCCTTACAAGGGTAACAGTGAAACAGGTGCTGCAGTGGAATCTTACAAGAATTTATTCCCGATCCCTCAAAATGAGATAGGTGCCAATCCAACCTTAACTCAAAACCCTGGTTACTAATAAATCAAATTGATAAAAAATGAAAAAGATACATATATACTTATTATTGGTACTCTTTGCATTTTCATGTAAAAATCTAAGAGAACCGGTTTTGGGTGATTCATCAAATTTTACACCCCCTGTCATAACATCAGGGCCTGTTGAAGGTGCACAATACTTATTAGTAGAAGATAGTGCTGCTACAACTTTTGCCACTTATGTATGGTCTTCTGCTAGTTTTAATCTTAACACAGAAAGAAAGTACGCTATTCAGGTAAAAGCGGTCAATGCGGATGGTGTTCAAACAATTGCTACGATCACAAAAAGTGATACAACAGCCTCTCCAAAGGTAGAAGAGCTGAATGGAGCAATGGCTGCTTTAGGTCTTGCACCTGAAGTAGAGCATGAGGTAGAGACTTGGATTTTAGCAACGATGTCAGAAGCTGATCCTGACAATCAGGCTTATTCGACTACATCTGATAAAATAAAGTTTAAAGCTACACCTTATTATCAGCCTGTTATTACGGATAAAAAATTGGGCGTACCTGGTGATCATCAAGGTTGGGACCCTGATAATGGTAAGACAGTAGTTGTGGAGGTTGACCCAACAAATAATGCTAGTACTTTTATTGGTTATCTTAACCTGAATCAGAATTTCAAATTTGCTACTGGTCCTGCATGGAGTGGTACAAACTATGGTTTCAAATCATCAGCTGCTGACCAACTTTCTGGTGATCTGGATATTGATCCAAATGCAGGAAATATTCCTGTTCCAGATGCAGGTGACTACTATGTATCAATGTCTACTTCAGGACTTAAGTACACACTTGAGAAAATGAATTGGATGGTTGTTGACAAAGAAGGTACTGAAGTAGCAACAATGGGGTATGTAGCCTCAAAAGTACGTTGGGAAGCTTCTGTAACATTGGAAGCAAGTAAAGAGTATTTCTTTAAAGGAAGTGACAACCACTCATTCGGTGCTGGAGAAGGTAACTTGCTAGTATTGAACGGTACAACAGGTATGAAAGGTGAAGGAACAGCAAAAATGATCATGACGTTGATCAACCCTGCTGAGCCAGTTTATTCAATTTTAGGTAAAGAACCAATTACTCTTCCTGAAGTCACTTCACCAACAGCAGGATCATCATTTGCTCTAAGTGAAGCTAATTTCTATGCACCTGCTACTGAGGTGACTTGGACGGCTTCAGTAAGAGGAAAGGAAACACCGATCAACTACCGTGTTCAAATTGGAGATAATGTATTAATGCAGGTAGGAGGAGATGTTCTAACTGCTACACTAAAAACTGTGGATTTAAATAGAGGAGCATTAGGAGCAAGCGGAACACCTGGATCTGCGGGAGATGTTAATCTAAAAGTCGTTGCCGTATACGGTGATGGTGATACTGGAGCTTCAGATGAGGTGACTGTATCTGTTACTCCATTCAAAGTTTGGGGTGTGGTAGGTTCTGCCGTAACAGGAACATGGGATGTTATCCAAGATGCCATCATGAAAAATGTATCGGGTGATGATTATACCATTCAACTTAAACTTGTTGCAGGAGAAATTAAGTTCAGAGAGAATTATGATTGGTCAAATAACTTCCCAAGTGCCAACATTGCTGTTGCCTCAGACGGTTGGTATGAGATTACCATAAATGCTGCAAGCAAAACACATACTCTGACCAAAATGACCCTTCCTGATGATGATTATTGGGGTATCATTGGTAATGCCACTCCAAACGGATGGGATCCTGATACAGATATGGTTTATGATACAAATGCAGGTACTTGGACTTTCACAGGTTACTTAGCTGAGGGAGAGTACAAGTTCAGAGCTAATGACTCATGGGATTATCAAATGGGTAAATCAGCGGACTCTGATGATGTCTTAGAAGGAGGTGGAAACCAAACTTCTATTCAGATTGGTACAGCCGGTAATTATACTGTGACGTGTACCTTCAATAGAGGAAACAATAGTGGTACTCATTCAAGGACACCGATTGTAAATTAGATAACGGAAATTTTTAGAACTAATGTTCTATTGAATTGAAAATAAAATGAACGCTTTACGTCTTTGTGAAGCGTTCATTTTTTATGTGAAAAATTCAGAATGAAAATTATAATTGTTGCCTATTTATTGTATTAACACTTTATAAATCAAATTTTACTCAGAGAACATAAATTAATATAAATCTCAACCGATTGCGCTACCGTTTGTGTGTAAATAACACAAAATCAAATGTTTGTAAACTTGAAATAATTTAGTGATATTCATACCTTTATCATTGAATATGAAAATGAAATCTTTTTAAACTACATTATGAGAGGACTTTTACAAAAAGCTGTCTGGCTGGTCTATGTGCTTTTGGTGCTTCCTATTTGGGCGAATGCACAAGTTACTACTGCACCTGAAAAAATTAATGTTCTAACAAGCAATGTTGTCATTACGATAGATGTATCAGGAACACCTGTTGCTGGTAATGATGAATTATATTTATGGGCATGGAGTTCAGGAGTTGGAGATTTTGCAACTAATGGTGATTGGGGCGCTTCATCTGATGCTGCTAAACTGAAAAAAGAATCGGATAATGTATTCTCATTTACTTTTCCTGTAACTTCTGGAGAGAATACATATAACAATCTTGCTGAAATATTAGGTGCGGCAGACAATCCAACTGCAATCAAAGCAGTGGGAGGTCTAGTGAAGACAAAAGATGGTGGCGGCAAAACAGATGATTTATCGATTCCTATTGAACCTTTGTCTGTTTCTATTAATGTGATAAAACCACTAGCATCGGATCTATTCGTTGAAGGTGATAAAATAGATATTGAAGCTTCATCTCCTTCATCTTCTCAGTTAACGATAAAAGTGAATGACACTCAGGTTGCTACAAAAGAAGGTACAAGCATTACTTATTCAATTGAGAGTGTAGATGCAGGTGACTTAAAAATTGAAGTATCGGCTGCTGCTGATGGACTTACAGATACTAAAACATTAAATTACGTTGTTGGTAAAACGGTTGAGAAAGCAAAACGACCTGAATACGCTACTTTATTAGGACCAAACTATAACGGTACTGAAGTAACAGTGGTATTACAGGATCCAATTGCCAAGAAGAAGTTTGTCAATGTAATTGGTAGCTTTAACGATTGGAGTGACCTCTCTGCTTACCCAATGAAATTAGATGAAGTTGATGGTGTTAACTATTGGTGGTATACTTTTACAGGATTAGACGCTGATACAGAATATATCTATCAATACTTGATTGATGGTGTATTGAAAATTGCTGACCCTTACACAGAAAAGGTTTCAGATCCTGATGATAAGTACATCAACCAAGGACATACAAGATATCCTAATCTTATTGCTTATCCTGAAGGAAAAACAGATAAAAGAGCTTCTGTTTTACAGATCAATCAACCAACATATGAATGGCAAAATAATGGTTTTACACCCGTTCCTTTGGCTGAAGCTGTAGTATATGAGTTGCACGTGAGAGATTTTGTGGCAACAGATACATATGAAGAAGCAATGGGGAAATTGGATTACATCAAAGATTTGGGTGCTAATACAATCCATTTAATGCCTGTCAATGAGTTTGAAGGTAACGATTCATGGGGTTACAACCCTAACTTCTATTTTGCTCCGGATAAATATTACGGACCAAAAGAAAAGTTGATGGAGTTCATCGACAAGGCTCACGGAAAAGGTATCGCAGTAGTGATTGACTTGGTATTAAACCACTCCTTCCATTCATCGCCAATGGTTAGAATGTACAATAAGGATGGTGAATATGCTGACCCTATAAAGGAGAACCCATGGTTTAATGAGAAATCTAACTTCGAAAATGAAGGTTTACAGTGGGGTGCTGATTTTGACCATGAAAGTGAATTTACTCAAGCATTAGTTGATAGTGTGAACGCACACTGGATGAAATACTATCATGTAGATGGTTTCAGATTTGACTTTACTAAAGGTTTCAGTAATGATATTAAAGGTGAGGATGATTTCTGGGGAAGTAAGCATGATCCTGCTCGTGTGAAAATTCTAACAAGAATGAAAGATGAAATCCATGCAAGAAAATCAAATGCATATGTGATTTTCGAACATCTATCAGATAATGATGAGGAAGTAGAATTGGCAAATGCTGGTATCTCATTATGGGGTAATATGAGTCATGATTTCAGAGATGTTGTAAAAGGAACAAACAAAGACCTAAAAGGGCAGTCGCCAAAAGATAGAGGTATGCCAATTCACGGTTTGATGTCTTACATGGAATCTCATGATGAAGAGCGAATTATTTATGATTCTGAAAATTATGGTACAAAGTCTCAAGCATATGATTTAAAAGTGCTTCAGAACGGTATTGACAGAGAAAAACTAGCTTCAGCTTTCTTCTTTATGGTACCAGGACCGAAATTGATCTGGCAGTTTGGAGAAGTGGGGTACAATGTATCCATCAACCAAAAAGAATATCAAGGAGAAGTAAGTGGAGATCACAGAACTTCTAGAAAGCCATTAATTTCTGAATTTGATACGCAAAATGATGCGATCCGCCAGCAGTTGTATGATACTTATGCCGCTTTATTGAAATTAAGAGCAGAGCAAGGTTTGAGTGCGTTGGACAACGATGATTATACATTCAATCTTGCAGATGAAGTGAAAACAATCTCTTTAAATGGTACAGATATTAAAGTTAGAATGATTGGTAACTTTGGTTTGAAACCATTAGAAGAGCATACATATGACTTTAGTGCTGATGGTGATACTTGGTATAGCTACTTTGAAAATGGCAAAACTTATACAGGTAGTGGAACAGTCAATTTAAATGCTTCAGAATTCATCATTTTAGTAAATAAACAAGTAGAATACCCTGCAGAAGGTTTGGTGACAGGTTACATGCCAATGGTTGAAGTAACACCATACGGTTTTACAGAAGACCAGGAAATCAAAGTTTATTTCAATCCTGCTTTAAGTGATAAAGAATTTGGAACTACAATTTCAATGACTGCAGGTGTAGTTTTAGATCAGCATGGATCTGGAAATATTACCAATGAAAAGTCAATGACAATGACAAAAGAAGGCGATAAGTATGTAGCATCTTTTGTTCCAAGAGAATTCTTAGAATTAGGAGCTGAAGCAAAACCTCTTGAGCTGTCGTTGAAATTTGATGATGCCAATTCAGACGTATCTGAAGGTCCTGTTTTTCTTGATTTTGAAGAGAACAACAAGAAATTATATATCGTAGGTGATGTGCTAGATGTGGACTGGAATCCATCAAATGCACTTGAGATGCAACCTGATGGTGAAGGTGGATATGTCTTAGAAGGTGTTCAGCTTACAGAAGGACAAGCGTTCAAATTTATTGCCGAAAGAGAATGGAATAAAGGAGAATGGGGATACAAGGCGAAAAACGAACTGCAACCTACATCTGGCCCTGGTAATGATATTCCAGTGGAAGGAACAGGTAAATTTACAATCAGAGCAAATATCAATGATTTAACATATTCTATTGATAATGTAACCTCAATTGTAGATAACGAAATTTCTAAAGCAGTGCTGGCTTATCCTAACCCTACATCATCATTGATTAAGGTATTTGGAGAAAGTCTAGTTGGAAATGTAACTTATCAGCTGAGAGACAACACAGGTAGAGTTGTTAAATCTGGCCAGGAAAAAGTTTCTAATTACGAATTGACATTAGATTTATCACGTTTGTCAGGAGGTATCTATTATGTTGATATTTCGACTTCAAAAGGCAGAGTGGTGAAAAAAGTAATAAGAAAATAGTTTGACAGAACATAGATTCTAATAAAAAAATGAGAAGCTTTCACGTAAAGCTTCTCATTTTTTTTAATGCTGAGAAACTAATTCCTCATCAAGTTCTTCTTTCGAATCAAACAAAACACCAAGGCTTCCTCTTAAAAGTTTGATGTAGTAGTCCTCAGAGTCATATTCAAGAGGGATTCGAACTAATGTAGATTCTTGTTCCGTTTGTTGAATAGTAATTGACAACTGATAGGTGTTTAAGTAGTCAATCCAAGCAGTCGTGATTTTTAAAATTTTGCCGGAAGGATAATTTTTATTGTGAAAAAGCATCCACTTTCCAAGCATCAAGTCGAATAAACTATGATAAATAGACATAATAATAAAGTTATATTAGTATAACGTGGTACTTTTAAAAGTATTCTATTAATTTACTTTTTTAATTCAAATTGATCGAAATTAAACACAATCTGTCGAAAATTTTTAGAGCACTATGGCTAAGAAAAAGAAACGCAAACAATCGAAACTTAAAATTTATATTGGCCTCGGAATAGTAGTTATTGCTTTAGCAGTTGCAGGATATTTTTACAATAAAAATAAGGAAGTAGTTACCAAAGTAGAATTTGCAGTAGCTACAAAAGGAACTATCACAGAGAAGGTTTCTGCATCAGGTAGAGTACAGCCTATTAATGAAGTGAACCTTTCTTCTGAAGTTTCGGGTGAAATCAGAGAACTTTATGTCAAAGAAGGTGATTCTGTTAACACTAAACAATTATTGGCACAAATTAGACCTGACAACTTTCAGTCGGCTTTAGATCAGGCAAGAGCCTCTTTAAATGCTCAAAAAGCACAATTGGCAAGATCAAGAGCAGATGAAGCACAGAATGAAGCCAGATTACGTCAAGCAGAACTTACTTTTAAAAGAAATGAGAATCTCTGGAAAGATAAAGTGATTTCTGATCAGGATTATGAAAATAGTAAAGCTGAATTTGAAATTGCACAAGCCAACCTAAAAGCGGCAAAAGAAAGTGTTAGAGCTTCAGAATATACTGTTAAAAGTGCTGTTGCTCAAGTTGATGATGCAAAGGAAAGTTTAATGCTGACAAAGATTTTTGCTCCAATGTCTGGTGTGGTTTCTAAGTTGTCAGTGGAAAAAGGAGAAATGGTAGTGGGTGCCCGTCAGATGTCAGCAACAGAACTGATGAGAATTGCAAACCTAGCAGAAATGGAGACGAGGGTAGATGTCAACGAAAACGATATTATCCGTATTCATGTAGGTGATACAGCAATTATTGATGTAGATGCTTATTCTTACAGAGATCTTAAATTCAAAGGTGTAGTAACAGCTATCGCTAATTCTGCCAATGAAACGACTAGTACAGATGTAGTGACAGAATTTGAGGTGAAGATCAGAATTTTACCGTCTTCTTACACTAACTTATTAGCAGAGAATAAAGGTTCTGAATCTCCTTTCAGACCCGGTATGACTGCAAGTGTAGATGTCATTACTCAGACGAAAAACGATATTTGGATTGTTCCTTTAACTTCAGTGACGACAAGAAAGAGATTTGAACTGAAGAAAAACGAGGAGGAGAACGAAGATGATGAAGGCAACGAGAACGAGGTGAAAATTTCTTCTAATGCAAAAGATAATGAGTTAGAAGAAGTAATTTTTGTTTACAATAAAGAATCTCAAAAAGTGGAAGCAAGAATTGTGAAAACAGGAGTGAGTGATTTTGAGAACATTGAAATTGTGGATGGTATTTTTGACGGTGATGTAGTGGTAAAAGGACCTTTCAGAGTGGTTTCAGAGACACTTTCAAATGGAGATAAAGTAGAGTCAATGAGTGACGAAGAAGCTAATAAGAAGCCTTGGGAATAAACATTGCTGAATTATTATACATTAAATATGACTTTGTATATTGTTAATTACGATAATATACAAAGTCTTTTTATTTTAGATTGAAACAGTAAGTACTACTTAAAAGTAGAAATATAAAGAAAGAATGTCAGAATCATCAAAAGCAGTAAAGGAACCATTAAACCGATCACAGAAAAACGTATTTTGGTTAATATTTATAAGTATCTCACTTCTCAATTTATTTGGGAATCATATTGAGAATGAATTCCTCATCACCTACACAAAGCCATTTATTGTCCCATTTATTGCCATTTATTTTTCAACATCTTGGCAAGAGAAATCAGAAAACTCCATCATTTATAAAAGTATGATGATTGGTTTTTTCTTCGCTTGGCTAGGAGATCTATATATGATGTTTAGTGTTGATATGGAGATTATGGTGTTAGCTTTAGTAAGTTTTTTAATCTGTCATATTCTTTATAGCATTGCACTTTTCTTTTCAAGCGTTAAAGGGGATTACAAGTGGATATTTATTGTGACTTTACCCTTAATTGCCGTTGGTGCGTTTTTAGGACATAAAATAGGAGGTAATGATAAGGTGATGGCAGTACCTGTTATGCTTTACAGTATTGTTATTTCAATAATGTTTTCTTTTACAGTGATAAGAATGTTCAGAATCAAAAATATCTGGGGAGTACTTACCTGTATTGGTGGCTTATTATTCATTTGCTCTGATATGATGATTGGGTTTAAAAACTTTCAATCCTATCACATTCCTGAAACTTATATTATGGTGGCATATATTCTTTCTCAAGTTTGTATCACTAGGGGGATGCTGACAGAAGGAGAGGCGAAGGCATAAAAAAAGAAACACCTTTAACAAAAGGTGTTTCTAAACAATATTATCGTCAAATGAATAGAGTGTGTATATATAATTTCTTTACATAATTTCTGTATTCTTATATATAGACAACCAAAGATGCATCATAGACAAAAAAAGTTCAAATAATTTTAAAAAAAATCAGTGAGCGGTATTTATCTACATATTCCTTTTTGCAAACAAGCATGTCATTATTGTGATTTTCACTTCAGCACATCGTTGAAAACCAAAGACTTGGTGATTGAGTCGATGTTGAAGGAAATTGAAATGCAAAAAGATTTTTTTTCTGAAAAAATTAAAACAATTTATTTCGGAGGAGGAACTCCATCTATATTGTCTACTCATGAACTTGAAAAATTATTGGATGGTATTCATAAAAACTTTCAAGTTGATGCCGCTGATTTAGAATTGACTTTAGAAGCGAACCCGGATGATTTAACAGCTTCAAAATTAAAAGAACTCTCTTTGTTAGGAGTGAATAGATTAAGTATAGGGCTGCAGTCTTTTCATGAACCTCATTTAAGACTCATGAACAGAGCACATAATGCACAGGAAAGTAAAGAATGTGTAAAACTTGCTCAAGATGCCGGTTTCTCTAATCTTACCATTGACCTGATTTATGGTATTCCAGCTCCTGATCATTCCATTTGGGAAAACGATCTTTCCACAGCCTTAGAATTGAACGTTCCTCATATCTCTTCTTATTGTTTGACGGTGGAGCAAAAAACAGCTTTAGGGAATTGGGCAAAAACGGGGAAATTCAAACCTGCTGAAGATGAGTTTGCTGCTGAACAATTTGAATATCTAGTTCAGACTTTAAAAGAGAAAGGCTATGAGCAATATGAGATTTCAAACTTTGCCAAAGAAGGTTATTATTCAAAACACAATAGTTCGTATTGGCAGGGAAAACCTTATTTAGGTATTGGGCCAGGAGCACATTCATTTGATGGTAAAAAACTCAGACAATATAATGTTTCAAACAACCCAAAATACTATAAATCAATATTGGAACACCAAAAATTAGATTGTGAAGTAGAGCATTTGACAAGAGAAGACGGAATAAATGAATATCTTCTTACTACCTTACGTACGAGTTGGGGGTGTGATATAATGCATTTAAAGAACATATATCAGTTTGACCTTAAGAAGGAGAAAGAACTAGAATTAGAAAAAATGAATCAATCGGGATGGTTAGTTTGGAAGGGAAATAAACTGATTTTGTCAGAATCAGGGAAATTATTTGCCGATCAAATTGCTAGTGATTTATTCCTATAAGATTCCGTTAGAATACCATATTGTACTATTTTGATGTAGATTTCATCTTATATTAACTTATAACGCTTTCATATTCTGTTGATTAGTGTTATTTTTAGTTTGTTCTTAACCCTTAAAAAGTGAATAATAAACCCAAAATATGAATGAAGAGCTACTGAATTTTTATGAAAACTGTAAACTCGGAGTAGCAGTTTATAGGCGTTTGAGTAAAAATAATTATGAATTTGTGTATTATAACCCATCAGGAATGAAGATGGATGGAGTGGAAGGAATTGAAATTGTAGGCAAAAAAGTACACGATATCTTCCCCAATGTATTTGAGTTTGGATTAATAGAGGTCTTTGAGAATGTATATGCTACAGGAAATGCTGCAGAATTACCTATTAAAGGTTATGTAGTAGATAGTATGACTACATTGTACAGAACAAATAGGGTACAAAAACTATCCTGTGGTTTGATTGTCTCCATTTATTCTGATGAGTCTAAGCTTTTTTCTTATATCAATAAAATTGAAAATGAGAATGAAGTTTTATCAAGAGCTTTGGATTATACATCACACAACCTGAGAGGTGATTTATCAACTTCCTTGGGTGTTTTTGAACTGTTTGAGACTGTAGATGTATCTCAAGAAGAAAAATATACGTTGCTGAAAGTTGTAAAAGAGAACTTAGAAAAAATTGATACTAAAATTCACCGTCTGGTAAGATTACTTTCAACAGGTGTTTCTGCTAAAAACTGATGTTTGACCAATACTGAAATAAAACATAAAAAAAGAGTTTGCCTAAAATTAATTAAGCAAACTCTTTTTTTTTTGATATTTAATCATGAGTTGCCCTTACCCTTAACCAACTTTAAAATGCCAAAATGAAGCATAGTAAAAATTGGCTGTATTTTCACACTTTAGTATCATTATATAATCAAACCGCTCCAAGTATTGAGTAAAAGGCAAGAATGAAAAGCATGATAAAAAATATTCTTCTTCATTTGTCTTTGTACTTACTTGGTTTTAGATTAAATGACAATATGTTATTGTTGTTTATGTGAATTGTGTAAATATTATACTAAATATTTATATAATTAAAAAATAAGATTAAATTGCTTTTAATTAGTTACTTATATTTTTGAAATTGATTAAAACAATTATTACTTCTGATCAATAAACAACTGCAAAACTAATTTTTAATTACTACTTGAATTCTTCTTCAATAAGACTAAAACACCCTAAAGTGACATATTGACTATACTATGAAAATTGACTTGATAAAAAACTACGAGACTTGTAAGTTTGGAGTTGCCGTATACAAACGTTTAAGCAGGGATAATTTTGAGTTCGTGTATTATAATCCTTGGGGAAGGAAAATTGACGGGCTTGATAATGATGAAGTTGTAATTGGCCGAAAACTACAGGACGTTTTTCCAAATATTTTTGAATTTGGATTGGTTGAAATATTAGAGAAAGTTTATCAGACTGGAAAAACAGAGATCTTTCCAAATAAAGAATATGTAGTCAATGAATTCAAATCATTGTATAGAACAAATAGAGTACAGAAAATTAATAATGATTTAGTTGTTGCTCTGTATACTGACCAAAAAGATATTTTTCAATACTTGATGAAAGTTGAAGAAGAGAATTTAGTTTTATCAAAAGCCTTGGATTATATATCTCATAAGTTAAGAGGTGATTTGACCACTTCGTTAGGCGTACTAGAATTATTTGATACTGTAAATGTTCCAACGAATGAAAAGGAAACACTTTTGAAGGTAGTGAAAAAAAACTTAGAAAATATTGATGCAAAAATTCATTGTCTGGTTCGAATATTATCAGAACATAAATAAAAAAAAGAGTTTGCCTAAAATAAATTAAGCAAACTCTTTTTGATTGGAGCAATCTGACAGAATTAGTTTATTATAAGTTGTCTGTTTCTATTCAGATTACTATTTATAACTACTTGATGAATTCTTACATCATACCTGGCATACCACCACCCATTGGAGGCATAGCAGGAGCGGCAGCACCACCTTCTTCCTTCTCATTAGAAACTACACATTCAGTAGTTAATAATAAAGAAGCAACTGAAGCAGCGTGCTCTAACGCTAAACGAGTTACTTTAGTTGGGTCGATTACACCAGCCTCAACTAAGTCTTGGTACTCTTCAGAACGAGCGTTGAAACCGAAGTTACCTTCCCCTTCTAAGATTTTGTTTACGATTACTGAAGCTTCTAAACCAGCGTTACCCAAGATCGTTCTCAAAGGAGCTTGGATTGCAGTTTTGATGATTTGAACACCGATAGCTTCATCAGGGTGAGCAGTTTCTACAGCGTCAAGAGTAGACGCAGCACGCAATAAAGCGGTACCACCACCAACAACGATACCTTCTTCAACTGCTGCACGAGTAGCTGCTAAAGCATCATCAACACGGTCTTTCTTCTCTTTCATTTCAGTTTCAGTCGCCGCACCAATGTAGATAATTGCAACACCGCCAGCTAACTTCGCTAAACGCTCTTGTAATTTCTCTTTGTCGTAGTCTGAAGTAGTGTTTTCGATTTGAACACGGATTTCAGCAACACGAGCAGCAACAGCATCTGCAGTGCCAGCACCATTAACAACAACTGTATTGTCTTTGTCGATGATCACTTTTTCAGCAGTACCTAGCATATCGATAGTCGCATCTTCTAGTTTCATACCAGTCTCGTCAGAGATTACAGTACCACCAGTTAAGATAGCGATGTCTTGTAACATTGCTTTACGACGGTCACCAAAACCTGGAGCTTTAACAGCAGCAACTTTTAATGCACCACGGATTTTGTTTACTACCAATGTAGCTAAAGCTTCAGAATCAACATCTTCAGCGATGATTACTAATGGCTTACCAGTTTGAGCAACAGCTTCTAAAACAGGAAGTAATTCTTTCATTGTAGAAACCTTCTTGTCGTAGATTAAGATGAATGGAGTTTCCATATCCGCTTCCATTTTCTCTGTGTTCGTCACAAAGTAAGGAGATAAGTAACCGCGGTCGAATTGCATACCTTCCACTGTTTTTACTTCAGTTTCAGTACCTTTTGCTTCTTCAACAGTGATCACACCATCTTTACCCACTTTTTCCATTGCTTCAGCGATCATTTGACCGATTTCAGCATCGTTGTTCGCAGAGATAGTTGCTACTTGCTCCACTTCTTTGTTTGTTTCAACAGTCTTAGAAACATTTTTCAATTCACCAACAATTGCTTTAACAGCCTTGTCGATACCACGTTTCAAGTCCATTGGGTTCGCTCCAGCTACAACGTTTTTGATACCTGTAGTGAAGATTGCTTGTGTCAATACAGTAGCAGTAGTAGTACCGTCACCTGCTTCATCAGCAGTTTTAGAAGCTACTTCTTTCACTAATTGAGCACCCATATTTTCGATTGGCTCCGCTAATTCGATTTCTTTAGCAACTGAAACACCATCTTTAGTTACGTGTGGTGATCCAAATGATTTTTCTAAAATTACGTTACGTCCTTTTGGTCCTAAAGTAACTTTAACAGCGTTCGCTAATGCGTCAACACCTTTCTTTAATCCTTCGATTGCTTCTGTATCAAAATGAAGATTTTTCGCCATGATTTTTTATATTTTTATTAGAGAAACCTATTAGTCTCTCTGTTGAAATTTTGTTTTAATAATTGTGGATCTTCCTCCACTAAATAAATTCAATTAAACGATCGCTAAGATATCAGCCTCACGCATGATTAAATAATCACTTCCGTCTACGTTTAATTCAGTTCCAGAGTACTTACCATAAATGACAGTGTCACCAACTTTTACAGTTAAAGGCTCATCTTTAGTACCATTACCAACCGCTACAACAGTACCTCTTTGAGGCTTTTCTTTAGCGTTATCAGGAATAAAAAGACCTGATGCTGTTTGAGTTTCTGCAGCTGCAGGCTCAATTAAAACTCTATCTGCTAGGGGTTTAATGTTTACTTGTGACATTTTTATTTATCTGTTTTTGTAATTTTTGTTTTTCAAAAAAGTATAGAAGAAAAAATAATCTTCATTGCCCTTTTTGCATGAAGTGTGCCAATGTGAATATTCAATTAGAAATGTCAGATTTACTGACAAAGCGTCAGTTTTACAGGAAATGAATGATAAAAAAATAAATAGCATACTTTAATTTTGTTTATACCATTTTGGTTAATGTAATTTGTATTTCTATAAGAAAACAAACAATAATATTTGTGTACTTAAAGCTTTTTTCAATTTATTTTTAAACTTAAAGATGAACACTAAACTTAGACTATTATTTATTCTGTCTTGTGTCATACTCAGTACTTTCGGTGTATCATATGGACAAATCTCGACTTCGTCACTTTATATAAAAGGTTCAGCCTTGCCTAGTGGTTTAGAAAAAGTGAAACTTATTGCAGCTGACAACTCAAACTTTGAAACTATTCTTTATGCCACTCAAAGCGGAGAGATTTCCTTTGAAACTATGGAAGGAGGACAAGTTGGCAAGTCAGCAGAAAATCAATTATCTGTAGGAGGTACTTCTATTGCATTGGAAGTAGAAGGTGATCACTCCCTTTTTCATATTCATGCCAATCTTGAAGAGATGAGCTATGAAATAACAGAAATTAAAGGACTTTCGGTAGTAACCAAGTTCGATAAAGAAGGGTCAGATTGGGGAAATACACTTCCTTTAGCATATTCTTATGAAAATACAGTGCTTTCTTTTGAAATGCCTTATAGTTTTTTATTTCAAGAAAGGTATAAAATACTCTACCCGATGATAATTGGATAACTTTCTAAAAAGGAAGAAAAGTTGTTATTTTAAATTTCCTACAAAATAAAACAAACAACTTTTCATGAGCCTTAACTCAGTAGCAAATCTACGAAAAACATTTGATGAAT
>NZ_JABANE010000139.1 GCF_012844305.1 Flammeovirga aprica JL-4 | reverse complement strand
ACGGATGGTTTCTTCAATTCATGTCACCCAAAAACAGCTTTGTGATTGGGCGACGTAAGTTTATATACCTATAAAATTTATTAAGATGTAAAGTTAAGAAATAGAAGGCTTTAGCTAGCGGAGCTTTTGTTCAACAAGTGGTAAATATACTAATGAAATTATGTTTCGTCATTTAAACGATTTTCCTTTTACAGGTATTCCAATATGCTGGAAGATGATCTTAGGTGAATTATACTTTGATGAGGATTATACTTTTGAAAAAATAGCCCAAACACCAGCCTTATACAATACCCCTCTATTAAAACAAGTGGATGGAAGAGATTATAATTTGATCGAATTACATACCTATAAGGATTTTTATAATTATGAATCAGATGAAAGTATGAAATCTCTTAGGGAGACTTATGGTTACTTAAGAGAAGCCATGTTGGAGTTGGAAAAAGAGGATATGATTCCACCTTTGGAAGAGCGTTTTCAATTATAAACCAGGAAGGAGTAAACTGGAAAAAAATATCGTTTGTATTTCAATACTCAGTACAAAATATCTAACACAAAAAAACACCCAAGGATTATAATAACCCCTGGGTGTTTGGTTTAGGAATGAAATTAAAACTATCCAGCGTAAACGTGCGAATTAATCTTAATTATTTATCTCATTTTGATGATCTGACCACTTAAAAAGTTTGCCATTAAAAAAATGTCAGATTCTCAGTTACTTAATTGATAATAATCTTCTTAACATACTTCTTATCGCCCACACTCACTTTAATAAGGTATAGCCCTTTAGACAAGTTTTTTACTGGGACATTGATTTTATAAATGCCATTTTCCAGCGTTTTATCAATAGATGCCAAAACTTGATGACCGTTCAAATCAAATGCTTGCATAGTAAAGGGTTGAGGGGAGTTAACATTTATATCCATCGTGAACTGATGACTCACAACTGTTGGATATAACTTTAACTCTTCTTTTAAGTTCAATGATGAAGTAATGCTTCTATTGCTCGAAGATTCTGGATTTGAAGCGTACCATGTACCGTCTTTGTACCATCCTTCACCACTTCTATTGAGGTCTGCTGTTTGTGCACCTGCACCATTATGGAACAGCATATTGCTTGATGTCGCCCCTTCAATAGTATAAGTATACCATCCGTTTCCTTCGGCTGTCATCACCTCACCAGGCCAGTTAGAACTGCTTCCGTTAGACGCTCCCCAATAATGTATTCTTGTGCTGTTTCCCCAGCTTGATTTAAAGTGAACAACCAAACCACTCACAGGTTGAGGAGCTTGATCTGACCATTGACCATTTTCAAACCAGCCGTCTTTATCCCTTGTCATATCGTCGGTTTGATTGCCATTTCCATCATGGAAAAGCAGGTTGGTAGACTGAACTCCAGCAGGGAACTCATACACATACCATCCATTTTCATTCGTCATTGTAGCTCCTGGCCAAACTGCATTTGGTACACTTCCTGTAGGTACAGCACCCCAATGATAAATTGTATTATACCCTTTTACATATACCTTAAAACCTCCACCAGTATTAGTGTCTTCGTTCACCACAAAAGAAGAACTGCTTGTTGTTGTTTTATTTCCAGATGCATCTTCAGCATAATATTGTACTGTTGCATCTGCAGTCAATGTAATTGTCGTGCTTCCATTTGCTACTTGAAAAGGTGTACTTCCATCCGTAGAGTAATAGATCTTAGGATTATTGTCTTCATTATCTGACGCAGATAGAGTGACAGTCACACTGCCTTCAAAAGTACCGCCGTCAGGAGAAATTGTCACTGTTGGTGCTTCAGTATCTGGTGTGATAGGCTGTGGTTCACTTACCCATCCGTTATCATACCAAACATCACCACAAATGTTCATCTCATCTTCAGTCACTTTATTACCATCGCATAAAAGAATCAAATTCGTACAGCTTCCTTCAATCGTATACTCATAGTACCCTTCATATTTTGAAGAAGCTTGCATACTTTCACCTGGCCAAGCTGTTGTTGCATTTCCATCCACAACACCCCAGAAATAAATGGCAGGGTTGCCACAGTTGGCTTTAAAATGCACTGTCATTGTTGATGCTTCATTGAAAGTATATGTACCTTCAACAACTGCAGAAGAACCATTTTCATTGATGGCTACAGCCTTAACAGTTTTTACATCACCTGGAGCTCCACATACATCAAATGCACCTGAGTAAACCATGCTCGATGTGTTTGGAGTAGAACCATCTGTAGTATAATAAATTGTACCTTCAGTTGCTGTGAATGAAACATTGGCACAACCGCTTGAGTAATTACCACTTGGAGTGTTTAGCCCTAGCTCAGGTAGCGTAATCACTGTTCCTTTATCCCAGATCGCATAGCCTGGACCAGAAACTTTCAAGTTCCATCCATTACCCGGAGACCAGTTGCCTCCACCAATTTTCATGGCTACTTTATTATCAATAATAGCCGCGTAATAGTTGTTATCATTCTGACCTTCTACTTGCACATAACTAGTATTCGTAATATTATTGGCTTTACGAATCGCAATCATCTCTCTCAAAGCATCCTTAATTCCATAATCAAAATAGTGAGAATAGAATACCACAGGAATACCAGGGTGAGTTAAGATATAAGCATACCCTTGTAAAAGTTTAGAGTTGTTAGACGGATCATTTGGAAATGAATTATTGCCATATTCAGATCTAACCGGTTCTGTATCATGATTCTCAAGGAAAGATACTGCTTGACTGCCGTGTGTTCCCAGCAAACTCGGCAAGCCATTCAGGTAGTTGTAGTTGCCATTTACAGCGTCGTGTAATGTATATTTTAAAGGAAAGTCAAAAGCAGAAGAAGTGTTTTGAGCTCCATTCAACCATCCTACAATTTCATCATAAGGTTTCCATTGCTCACCAATCGAAATATAAGGAGAAGTGGCATTGTTGTACTCTGCAAAGTAATAGGCATTAAAACCGTGTACAAAATCATAACGCCAGCCATCATAACCTACGTCGTTTTTCAGCCAGTTCATCCATTTCTTTACCTCATCACGAACAGTTAATGAATTGTGGTTCAAATCCCTCGCTGCCTCATACTGAGTACCTGTGTCATTATCTCCACAAGCCGCCCCTTTTTCAGTGCTGTATTCACTCCAGTTTACCTCATCATCAGAGCAGATAGAAGAACAACCACCCAAAGAAGGTTCTGTGAAATCAGCCCATCCAGTAGAACCCACTCTATGGTTGATTACAATATCAGCAATCGCCTGAACATTATTATTACCAAGATTGGAAATCAATGCTCTTAGTTCAGCCTCAGTACCATAGTTGGAATTAAGATCATACCATTTACGTGGAAGATAGCCTGCACGGTCCGCCGCATCAGATGGAGGCGGAAGCCAAATTGCATCAAATCCCGCAGACGAAATATCGCCTACTTTACTGTCAAGATTTTGCCACCAATCTTTCTTAGTAGCATCAGCCGCTTCCCAATGAAAGCCTTGAAGAATTACATCATTTCTACCGCCCTGTTGAGCGAAGAGTCCATAGTTTAAGCATAGTGACGCAAGGATTGTAAGTACAACCGTACGCATTAAAAGTAATTGTGTTTTCATTTTCATTTCAAAAAATCAAGTTAATTTTCAGCCTATTACAAAGCTAGTTAGCTGGTGAAGAGAGCCTTGTTTTTTAATAGGTATGTGCAATGTTACGGAAGAATACTTTTTAAATCGTCCCGTTGCTTGTTTTTGAGGTGCAAGTAAATTTTGTGAGGTGCCAGTTTATGGAGTGGTACCTTGTATCTGTCTGTATTATAGTGTTTTAGGGTTAAGAGTTAAGAATTAAGAGTTAAGATTGATTCTACTTTCAATTTACTTTATCTTTTATTTATCAACATTGATTTTTAACTTACAGCATAGATAAACGATTCAGAAAGAGCTAACTATGAGTATTATTTCAGACAAATCTTTTCAATTTGCTATTCGGGTGGTTAAACTGTCGAAGTACTTGACAGCAGAAAAGAAGGAGTTTATATTATCAAAACAACTTCTTCGATCAGGCACATCTATAGGGGCCAATATTTCAGAGGGTAAATATGGAGAAAGCAAAAAGGATTTTATTCACAAACATTCTATTGCATTAAAAGAATGTAACGAGTCCATTTATTGGATAAGACTGTTAAGAGCAACAGATTATATTAATGAAGCTGAATACCAGAGTATAATAGAAGATGCTATTCAAATAAGAAAAGTGCTTATAAAAATCATCAAATCCTCAAAAACAATACTTGACAAGCAATCATGAAAAAATTAACTTCCTCTTAACTCTTAACTCTTAACTCAAAAAAAATCCCACCTTCTACTATCGTAAAAGATGGGATAAGAGTTAAGTCGGGTGTATAATTGACTTTTTTCTAGATTAAACCTACAAGGTCAATGCTAGGCTTTAAAGTTTCGTTTCCTTCTTTCCATTTTGCTGGGCAAACTTCTGAAGGGTTCGCAGCAACGAACTGTAAAGCTTTTAATTTTCTTAGTAATTCTTCGGCATTTCTACCAACGTTACCTGCAACTACTTCGTAAGAAACGATTTCGCCTTCAGGATTAACGATGAATGTACCTCTTTCAGCTAAACCTACTTCCTCGATCATTACATCAAAACCTCTTGAAAGAACACCTGTTGGGTCTGCTAACATTGGGTAGTTGATTTTTTTGATTGTTTCAGAAGCATCGTGCCATGCTTTGTGCACAAAGTGAGTATCAGTTGACACAGAGTATACTTCAGTACCTGTAGCTTTGAAGTCTTCGTAAAGGTTTGCTAAGTCTTCTAATTCTGTAGGGCAAACGAAAGTAAAGTCTGCAGGGTAGAAGAAGAATACTGACCATTTACCTAAAACGTCAGCTTTAGATACCTCTTTGAATTCGTTGTTAGCGTACGCTTGTACGTTGAAGTCTACAATTTGTTTTCCGATTTGTGACATAGTAATATCTATATTAAAATATAATTTTTCGTTTTCTTGTTTGTTGATCAGCTTTTATTCTGATTACGCTACAAACATAATAGGTCGTTTAGGATAAGGCAAAGTGATAAAATCTATAGCTGTATAAACTAAATTTATAGAGCAATATCAATTTTATTTATAGAACTAATTATCAGTAAGTATTAAATCAAAAATAAACACCTCATCAATAATATTGACAAGGTGAGTGATGCGTTAATGCTTCTTCATGCTAAATTGAGTTAACTTATTATGCTATTGAATCCTAAAATATGACTTTATCATTGTGGTGGTAAATTAAGTACCTGTTCAAAATTATCTATAGCTTAAATGTATTTGAATTAAACTCAGGTTTCGTTAAAATTTTTCGTCTTAGCTATGGCTAGGACGAAAAATTTTGCCTTACCTGAGATCAATTCATTCTACATTTATAAACTATATTTAATTATGATCAGCTACTTACTTGGGTTAATCTGTAATTTTTACGGTGTAGATTTTTTCATAAGATAGCTTTTTACCCATTGATTCAGCCTTTAAAAGGAAGCTGTGTAGTGTAGAATAAGACAGTTTTCCTTTCTGGAATTCTACCTCATTAGAACCAATCAAATGGTTTTCAAGGGAGTGTTCTTCCCCTTTTTCATGCAGTGTTTCTTGAAACATAGACAAAAGCTTAGAGCTTTCTAAAGGCTGTAAATTGCTTCTTTCTGTTGAAGAGTTGTGTTTGATTGACGATTTGATATGGATCGTCAGTTCGTCTTGAGACGGTTGCGTCGTTAGGTCTAGTGTCCCGTTTTGCAATTCTGGCGTTGTGTTTCTAGTACTTTGTG
The DNA here is from genome assembly GCF_012844305.1 of Flammeovirga aprica JL-4. GTDB lineage: Bacteria > Bacteroidota > Bacteroidia > Cytophagales > Flammeovirgaceae > Flammeovirga > Flammeovirga aprica. The sequence continues at coordinate 12,692 of NZ_JABANE010000139.1, read as the reverse complement.
TCATGATGTTATTTGTTTTTTTGTTCACACAAACGTACATATTATTATTCATAAGTTTTTATTTAATATATTTATGTAAAACATAAGTAAAAGTTTATGAATTTCACATTACACCAACTAAAAGTACTACTTAAGATCGCTGAACATCAAAGTATTACAAAGGCTTCTGAAGAGCTTTATCTTACGCAACCTGCAGTGTCATTACAGCTCAAAAAGTTACAAGATCAGTTTGAATTACCTCTTACGGAGGTCATCGGAAGGCAATTATACATCACAGATTTTGGGAATGAAATTGTAGAGCGAAGTAAGAAAATACTGGAAGAAGCCGAAGGGATAAAATATACGGTAGATCAGTATAAAGGTGTTGTATCAGGCAGTATTAAAATTTCTGTAGTTTCCACAGGAAAGTATGTTATCCCTTATTATTTAAAGGATTTTATGGATAAATATCCGCGAGTTGAAATAACAATTGATGTATCCAATAAATTAAGAGTGATAGAAGGATTGGCGAATAATGAAAGTGATTTTTCATTGGTTTCTGTACTTCCACCTGAATTGAAAGTGAATACTGTCGAGTTAATAGAAAACAAACTTTTTCTGATTGGGAGTAGTGATAGTGATGTAAAAATCAAAAGACCTAAAGATTTAGAGAAAGTAACGCTTTTATTTAGAGAAGAGGGATCGGCGACTAGAAATGCAATGCAGGATTATTTGAAGGAACATAATATAGAGGTGAAAAAATCAATGCAATTGGTATCCAACGAGGCCGTAAAACAAGCCATTAATGCTGGAATTGGTTTTTCTATTGTTCCGCTCATAGGGGCAAAGTTATTATTAGAAAGCGAAAGTGTAAAGTTTTATCATTTGAAAGGACTGCCTATTAAAACAAGCTGGCATCTTATCTATAATAAAGGAAAGAAATTGACACCTGCACATCAAGCATTTTTAAATTATATAGAGGAACATAAGGAAGAAATAGGACAAAAATACTTTTCTTGGGCTTTGAAGGATATTTAAAGTGCAAATAAAAACCATTTTACGAACCATAATTCTTACCTCTTAACTCTTCCCTAAAAACATCCCTTTTCTTTTGTCCTAGTACTTAGTTTTAGTAATTTTGATTTGATACCTATCAACTATATAAGAACAAATTCAAAGTTATCTAAAACAATAAATTAGAATTAACTATGATTTATTTTTGACTTTGTACTTACAAACTGAAACTATATAAGAATGATTTCAATTCAAGAATTTAAAGAAGCAGAACTGGATAATTTTATTGATTACCTGACCGAACATTTATCTGAAAACGGCAAAGACGGAAATACTTTATTTCAACCTATCTCTAGAGAATTTGGAATAAATGTATCACAACTGAGAGACAAATTTAAAGTAGGTTTGATCAGGAGTTATGGTGAACCTGGGTGGAGAAAGCTATGGCTGGCAAAAAATAATCAAGATGAAATAGTAGGGCATATTGATATCCGCTCTTACCCAGATCAAAACTCCTCACATAGAGTATTGTTGGGAATGGGAGTAGAAAGCAATCACAGGAGAATGGGAATTGGATTACAAATGCTTGAGTATGTGATTCATTATTGTGATGAAACTGACAGAATCAATTGGCTGGACTTGCAAGTCATGTCCAATAACCAAAAAGCCATAAATCTCTATTCTAAAAAGGGATTTATGGAAGTAGGTAAAATTGATGATATGTTTAGGATTGATAACGTGTCTTTTGGCTCTACATCAATGACTTTGGATGTAAGCTAAAAGAGGTAAGAGTTAAGAATTAAGAGGGAAGGGGCATATTGTACCAAAGAAATTGTCATATAAAACCACTATACGGACTACAGTACGAACCATTTCTCTTAACTCTTAATTCTTAACTCTTCCTTTTTTTTAATCAATTTAGACAGTAGGCTGAAATTTTGTGAATTTCAACTGACCATCAAGCGATTTTTGTATAAAGTTTGTACGGCTACCATTTACAAGGTAGACCTCTATATTCTCATCAAAACAGATTTTAGCGGCACTAACTTTAGAAGTCATACCTCCAGTACCCAATCCGTTTTCCCTTTCTTCAATAAATTGCTTTATCTCTTCCAAGTCAGTAACAACAGGAATCAATTCAGCATCCTCATGAAGGTTGGGATTTTTTGTAAATAAACCGTCAATATCAGAAGCAATAATCAATTTATCAGCCTTGACCAGAGAAGCTACCAAAGCTGATAATTTATCATTATCTCCTAAAATCAATTCTTCTACCGCTACAGTGTCATTCTCATTAAAAATGGGAATAAAACCATGAGTAAGTAGTTCATTTACAGTGTTAAGTGTGTTGGTTTTTGATTCGTTATTATCAAAGTCTTTATACGTCATCAGACATTGAGCAACTTTCAAATCAAAATCACCGAACACCTCTGCGTAGATTTGCAATAATTTGGGTTGCCCAATAGCAGATAAGGCCTGCTTAGAGTGTACCATATTATTTTTCAATCCACTGATATTTATAAATTGTTTGGCCGTGGCAACTGCACCTGAAGAAACCAGAATGATGTCATACTGATCTCTCAAAGCAAGTATCTGACGCCCAATGTTTTCAATTTTACCTCTGGAAATCATACTCGTTCCAGCAGTAAGGGTAGACGTCCCTATTTTTACCACTATTCTTGGTTTCATATTAACCTCTTGTTTGCCCGTTTCCTTTAATAAACCATTTGTTAGACACCAATTGTGCCAACCCAACAGGACCTCTGAAATGCAATTTTTGCGTACTGATCGCTATCTCAGCTCCGAAACCAAACTGACCTCCATCTGTAAAACGTGAAGATGCATTATGATAAACAGCCGCACAGTCCACTTCATATTGGAAAAGTGTAGCACTTTCGTCATCAGAAGAAATAATTACAGCAGAGTGACCGCCAGAATATTCGTTGATAGTAGCAATTGCTTCTTCAATTCCACTTGTACTTACAAATAAAATTTTCTCAGAAAGGAATTCCTCCGGCATCAAACCTTCAACTTCTGCCTCTGTTACAGAAGCGTCAAAAGAAGTAATTTTTTGATCACCATGAACATCCAATCCCAATGCCTTCGCCTTGCTTACCAGTCCATTTATCTTTTCTTCCAACTGAGGAATATTTTCATTGAAAAGCACTTTATCAATAGCATTACAAACACTCAAACGGCTTTTACCGTTAAGAATCACGTCTGAAGCCATTTCAAAATCAGCATTATCATGCACGTAAACAAAGTTATTACCACGCCCACTAATCATTAAAGGAACGGATGTAGTTTGTTTGATATAATTAATCAGGCCTTCACCACCTCTTGGAATGATAAGGTCTAATTTGTGTGTATTTTCAGCCAACAACTTTTGGGTTGTCTCGCGGTCAATATCAAGGTACTCCACATAGTCTTCACTCACCTCATTTTGGGCCAATGCTTTTTTCCAAAGTGCCACTAATTCTAAGTTAGACTGACGTGCCTCTTTTCCACCTTTTAATAAAATCTTGTTTCCTGATTTGAAAGCACTTACAGCTGCTTCAATTGTAACATCAGGACGAGATTCATAAATGATCAAGATTTTGCCAAAGGGGACCACTCTATTTTCCACTTTCATGCCATTGGGGTGGTCATATGAAGACAAAATTTTACCTTCGGGGTCTTCTAGACCAATTACTTCATGTACTGAAGCCACCATCCCTTGCACTTTTTTCTCATCCACTTTTAAGCGGTCAACAAGCGTGGGATCTAAATCGCCCGCCTTTTCAAGATCACTTTTATTGGCTTTAATGATCTCCGATGAATGATCAGCAATCAGCGTTGCTAAATCATTAAGTACCGCATTTTTAGTTTGTGTTGAAAGTATCATAAAAATCTAATAGAGTGTTAGTGTTAAACCTCCACAATCGCTGTGGTATCTTCATATTCCTGTTATAATGCAGGAAATTATAGATAAAAAGCAATATACGACGATAATTTTAATTGAATAGTAGAATGTGTGAGTTTTTTACAATAGATAGGATTATTCATTGATAATTTCATAATCAAAATTAAGTTTTCTTAAAAGGAAATTGCTGTAAACTAAATTATGGGTCAACTTTCAATCGATTTTTCTGCAAGCTTTTTATGTTCTACTTCCAAGCGTCCTTCTTCTTCATTTTTGTCTTAACACAAAAACGAAGCAAAAAAGTCAAGGCTTTGAAGTCAAAAGCTAAATTCCATTCCTCTCGCCTAAATGATTTTAAACTCGCTAAAGCTCAAACAAGAAAATCATTTTTAACGGCTCAATCCATGAAATTCTTAACGCTTTTCCCTTCAAGGCCGTGGAGGCACTACCAAATGAATAAAGTAGAAATACCACTGACGAGTTTGTTTTGCGTAAGTGTTATTTATTTTTGACTTAGTACTTATACCCAACTAAACAATGAAGAAGTCTTTGTTATCCATAATTCTTAATAATACTTAAGAATTAATAATTGTAGTATAAACACATTGTTTTTCATTATCCTCGGAAATATCTTGCAAGAAATTGCTTGTTTATGCATGTTTTTGCAATTTTAAGAAATACGGCACAGTTTACTAATAGAAATGAAAAAAATTACTACAATAACCTCAATTCTAATGCTTTTGATTTTTGCAATGGGTTGCAAAGAAGAACAGAAGAAGGTAGAGGTAAACAAAAAACCAATTAATTATGTAGATCCATTTATTGGAACAGGCGGAATTGTGCACACATTTCCGGGAGCTACTACCCCTTTTTCTATGATTCAGCTAAGTCCTGATACAGATACAAAAGGATGGAATCACTGTGCCGGTTATCATTATGATGATGATAATATTAAAGGGTTTAGCCATACCCACCTGAGTGGTACGGGCTGGTCTGATTTAGGTGATATATTATTAATGCCTACAGTAGGGGCGTTGAAGCTGGAATCAGGTTCAATTGAAAACCCTGATGAAGGTTGGAGAAGCCGTTTCTCGCATGAGAAAGAAAAAGCGGAGCCAGGTTATTATCAAGTTTACCTTGAAGATTATGGCATTGATGTACAATTAACGGCAGGTAAAAGAGTTGGTTTTCATAAATATACATTCCCCGAAACGGATCAAGCTAATATTATTTTCGATCCTACAAGCATCATTTTCGGTCAAGTTTTAAATACTGAAATTCATTCTGAAAGTAACGATGAAGTTTCTGGCGTTTGTTTAAGTAATGGTTGGGGAGGAAAAAGAAATGTTTATTTCGTTGCTGAATTCTCTAAGTCTTATGAAACTTTTAAAGTAGCGAAATCTGGAAAGCTAACGGATAAGTCAAAAGCATCTGGAAAAGATGTGAAAGGTTTTGCCACTTTTAAAACAAGAGAAGGTGAGGCAATTGAAGTGAAAGTAGGTATTTCGGCAGTGAGTTTGGAAGGCGCTAGAAAGAACTTGAACTCTGAAAGAGGAATGAACTTTTCTGTAGCACTTAACAATGCTCAAAAAGAATGGTCGAATGTACTGAATAAGTTTGATATTGAAGGCGGAACTGAGGAGCAGAAAAAGATTTTCTATACAGGTGTTTACCACAATTTTATTGCACCTAACTTATCAATGGATGTAGATGGAAAGTACATTGCTTTAGGAAAAGAATTGACGGCTGAAAACTTTATCAATTACTCTTCTTTCTCTACTTGGGATACTTTCAGAGCTACAAAACCGTTGATCAGTTTCTTAGCTACTAGAATGTCTGAAGAGTTTTCTAAATCGTTGATTTCAAGATATACGGATGCAAAAGAGCATTTACCACTTTGGGAACTTTGTGGTGTGGATAATACTTGTATGATTGGTTATCCTTCTGTACCTGTAATTTATGATGCCATGCAAAAGGGAGCTAAAATTGATAAAGAGGAAGCTTTTGCTGCGATGGATGATATTGCACATTTCAATAAAGTATCAAGTTCTGATGGTGATGGAGGATTGAATGAATATATCAAATTAGGGTATGTGCCGGCAGAAATCCCTAAAAACATCTCAAAAACATTAGAGTATGCATATGAAGATTGGGTGATCGCTCAAGTGGCGAAAGAGCTTGGAAAAGATAAAGATTACGAGTATTACATGAAACGTGCTCAGAACTATAAAAATGTTTTCAATAAAGAAAGAAATATGTTCTGGCCAAGAAAAGCCAATGGCGAATGGTTCGGCGATATTGTGATGGACGAATGGGAACCATTGCAAGAACATTGGATTTCAGGTAATAAGTGGGCGTATGATTACTTCGTGCCTCATGCCTTAAATGATTTTATTGAAATGAAAGGTGGAAGAGAAGCCTTTGGAAAAGAGTTGGATCATTTATTCAGCACAGAATTACATATGAAAGGAGAGGAACACGTGGACATCTCTGGTTTTGTGGGTGGATATGCTCATGGTGATGAACCAGGACACGCCAATCCTTATTTATACAACTACATTGGTGAAGCTTGGAAAACACAAGCAATGGTAAGAAGATTGATGGGAGAAATGTATTCAGATAAGCCAGATGGTATGATCAACAATGAGGATTGTGGTCAGATGTCAGCTTGGTATATTTTCTCTGCAATGGGCTTCTACCCTGCATGTCCAGGATCACAAGAGTACATTATTGGTTCGCCAATTTTTGATAAAGTAACCATGCGTTTGGCCAACGGAAAGTCATTTACAGTAGTGGCTAAAAACCAATCAGCCGAAAATATGTACGTTCAGTCATTGCATTTAAATGGTGAGCCTTTATCAAAATCATTTATCACACAAGCACAGATTGAACAAGGTGGTATCCTTACTTTCGAGATGGGACCTCAACCTAATAAATCATTTGGAACACCTTTAGAAGATCAGCCTTTGTCTACTTTAAAATAATGGGCTGAGAGCTGTTTATCGGTTTAGCGCTTGAAACATTAAAAATACTCAAGGTTCTTTAACTCATCATTAGCCCACGACTTAAGTCGAGGGGCTAATGATGAACCAAAGCCTACTTTGAAATTATTGCATATTAAACCGTGATAAATTCTATTAATTAAGACATTAGATCAACTGCACAATATATATCATATGAAATTATTCAATTACTTATCATTCTTACTAATTTTTCCCCTCTTGTACTCATGTACACCGAAAGAGGAAAAACCACAATTAGAAGATTTTACAAAATATGTGAGCACACAAGTAGGTTCACTATCTGATTTTAGATTATCTACAGGTAATACTTATCCGGCAGTAGCTACACCATTTGGTATGAACTTCTGGACGCCTCAAACCAATGAAAACGGTGATGGATGGGCGTATATGTACCAAAAAGATAGCATTAACGGTATCAAACAAACCCATCAGCCAAGTCCTTGGATCAATGATTATGCTGCATTTTCAATATTCCCAATGACAGGTGAGGTGAAGTTTAAAGAGAAAGAGCGTCAATCGAAATACTCTCATGATACTGAAATTGCCAAACCACATTATTACAGTGTGAATTTGGATACGTATAAAACGAAAGCGGAAGTTGCTCCAACAACGCGTGGTGCCATTTTCCAATTCACTTTCCCTGAAACAAAAGATGCCATTGTATTGGTAGATGCGTATCATAAAGGTTCTTCAGTGAAAATTATTCCAGGTGAAAACAAAATTGTTGGTTACGTAAAAAACAACAGTGGTGGAGTGCCTGATAACTTTGCAAATTACTTTGTGATTGAATTTGATAAGCCTTTCACAACTCAAGGAACTTGGGATGGTAAAAACGCATCAGAAGCATTGGAAGTCAAAGCGGAAAGAACAGCAGGTTATGTGAAATTTGCTACTAAAGCAGGTGAGGTAATCACAGCGAAAGTAGCTTCATCATTTATCTCTCCTGAGCAAGCTCAAATCAACTTGGACAGAGAGGTAGGAGCGAAGACTTTTGCTCAAGTAAAAGACGAAGCACAATACGAGTGGAATACAGAATTTAACCGTTTGAAAGTAAAAGGTGGATCGGAGAGAAGCATGCAAAACTTCTATACATCAATGTACCGTACTTTACTTTTCCCTCGTAAGTTTTATGAATACGACAAAGACAATCAATTGGTACACTACTCACCTTACAACGGAGAAGTATTGCCAGGTTATATGTTTACAGATAATGGATTCTGGGATACATTTAGAGCCGTTTTCCCATTCTTCACAGTAATGTATCCAGAGTTGAACAGCCACATCATGCAAGGTTTGGTGAACACTTACAACGAAAGTGGATGGTTGCCAGAGTGGGCATCGCCAGGTCACAGAGATTGTATGATCGGTTCAAACTCAGCTTCATTGATTGCTGATTCTTACTTAAAAGGAATCAGAGGATACGACATCAATACATTGTACGCTGCCATTATCAAAAACTCTAAAAACCACGGACCACTAGGTTCAGTAGGTCGTATGGGTGTAGATTATTACAACAACTTAGGTTATATCCCTTACGATGTAGGAATTCACGAAAACACAGCTCGTACATTAGAGTACGCTTACGCTGACTTCACAATCATGAAATTAGCGGAAGAGTTAGGAAGACCTCAAGAAGAGATCGACTTATTCGCGAAAAGAGCACAGAACTACAAAAATGTATTTGATCCATCTACCAACTTTATGAGAGCAAAAATGAAGGACGGTTCATGGCAAACACCTTTCATTCCTGAGGCATGGGGTGGAGCATTTACAGAAGGTTCATCATGGCACTACACGTGGTCAGTATTCCATGATCCTGCAGGTTTAGGAGACTTAATGGGAGGTCAAGAAGCATTCGCTGCTAAAATTGACTCTATCTTCTCAACACCATCAATTGCCAATCACGACTACTACGGTTTTGAGATTCACGAAATCACAGAAATGAAAGTAGCCGACGAGAAATACGGCACAGGCCAATACGCTCACGGTAACCAACCTATCCAACACGGTATTTACCTTTACAACTACGCTGGTCAACCTTGGAAAGCGCAAAAATGGGTACGTAAAGTATTAAAAGACCTTTACAGCCCAACACCTGACGGGTTGTGCGGTGATGAGGACAACGGTCAAACTTCAGCTTGGTATGTATTCTCAGCATTGGGAATGTATCCAGTAGCACCAGGTACAAGCGAGTACGTAATCGGTTCACCAGAGTTTGGAGAAGCTGAAATGCAATTGGAAAACGGAAAATCTTTCAAAGTAATTGCGAACAACAATTCAGAAGAAAACGTGTATATCCAATCGGCAACATTAAACGGTCAACCTTTCAACAAAACATTCTTAACACATGAGCAAATCATGGCCGGTGGAGAGATTGTATTTGAAATGGGAGCAACACCAAACAAATCATGGGGTACAGCAGCTGACAGTGCGCCATACTCTATGTCAAGAGAAAAAAGATAAGTAGTAGGATAGGCGAAAAGGTAATCTAAAATATCCCTTTTCGTCTGTTCTTGTATTTAAGTACTGTGACAAAAGAAATGGAACAATACTATCGTGCACCATGACTGAAGTCATGGGCTTGTGGGAAGCTATCACACTCTCCAACTTTCATTATAATCTTGACATATCTCAAAGATTTACAGTCTTTATAACCATTTAAATACGGATAAACCAAATATTATAATCACAAGTTGATAAATGATTTATCTTCTCAAAAGCCCATAATTTCAATTATGGGTCTACGAAGCACTTCTGTCCTAGTACTTAACATTTATATATAGCTTTTGTAACCCCTTGGGAAGTGCCTTTGGTATCTTTTCAAGGGGTTTTTTAATGGATCAAAAAATCTTAATTAACGCATTCCTTTCCAGGGATCAAAATGGAAATTATCCATATATTTTTGCCAAGATACAATCAACATTTTTTCATACCCATTATCGATTATTGGTGTATAACCTAGATCAAAGCAAAAGAAATAGGTTTTTCTCTTTTGTGTTCTGTAAAAGGAAGAGAAAAACTTGAAATTATAGCCCATCTCTTCTGCTGTAGTTCTTCTAACAGTACCTTTTCCATGCGGACAAAGTGTTCTCAGAATTTTGTAATTCTTATTAATAATTTTTTCATGGGTTGCTTTAGTGAAATAGCGTTGACTCAAAATTTCATTATTGTAAGCATATCTACATGTCGGTGAACAAAATTTCTTATCTGTTCTACCCATTAGAATTGTTTTTTGACAATAGAGGCAATTTTTACTTTCCATGAATCTAAGTTTGTTAAGCAATGATCTTTTTAATATTAATCAGAAGGACTATTAATAAAATTATTGACTCTTAATTTAATAAATAAGCAAATATAAACGAGTATAAACGATTAATACTCGGATAAATAGGTCTGATTTTATGAATTTGGCAAAAATATTCATCTCAAAACACTATTGAAATGACAAAAGTAAATGCCACAATTCGTCTAAATCCCATTAAGATTCAGAATCAAAAGTTTATCAAACTGAGCTTTCCAATGACGGATGGAATAAAAAAGCTGATTAAAACTTTACCTAATGTAAAATGGAGCCAAGAATTAGAATGTGTTTATATACTAGATGGTTATAAAAGTATTCAAGCTGTATTCACCACTTTTAAAGGAATTGCTTGGGTAGATACAAAAGCTGTGTTTCAAAGCAATAATAAAGAAGCACTGACCCAAGAAGAAGAAGGAAGCTATGAATTATTATATAAGAAAATCCAACAACAATACCCTAAACATAAAGCGATACACCTAAATGCGCTAGTTAAAAAATTAGAGCTTTATAGATATGCCTTAAATACAGCAACTACCTATGCAAGTATGTTGCATAGATACCTAGAACACCTAGATCAAAAAGGTTATAAAGATATAAGAAGTATTGAGGAAGGACAGCAGTCTAAAACACTTTTAGAACAGTTTTTATTTCATTTAGTATCAGTAGAGAAAAAGTCAGATTCTTATCAAAACCAAGCCTTGAATGCCGTAAAGTTCTATTTAGAAAAGGTATTGGAAAGAGATTATTGCTATTATAATGTGCAACGTCCAAGGAAAAAGGACAAACTTCCAGTGGTTTTAAGTACTGAAGAAATAAAATCAATTTTTTCAAACATCAAAAACCTCAAGCATAAAGCCATATTGATGACTATTTATTCAGCAGGTTTAAGAATAGGAGAATTAATAGATTTAGAAATAAAAGATATCGATTCAAAGAGAATGTTGATCAGAGTAGTTGAGGGGAAAGGTAATAAAGATAGAAATACAATCCTGTCAGAGAAAAATCTACAAATTTTAAGAGCATATTTTAAAGTTTACCGACCCAAAAAATACCTTTTTGAAGGTGAAAAAGAAGGAAATAAATACAGTAGGACTTCAGTCGCAAAAATTTTAAAAAGAGCAGTTTCAAAATCAAAAATTCAAAAAAAGGTTACTGTTCACACTCTCCGTCATACTTTTGCAACTCACTTATTAGAAAATGGAGTAGATCTAAGATATATACAATCCCTTTTAGGTCATAACTCTGCAATGACCACACAGATATATACTCATGTGAGCACTAAAGTGGTAAGTGAAATAAAGAGTCCTCTTGATAATTTGTAATATATATTAGAATTGTGATGCTTCGGGTTTGAATATTTAAAGTTGTTTACTACCTTAATGGAAGTAAACTATTTTACTAATGGATAAACGCCATGGTGTATTAAAAAATATAATGTGACATAATGGTGTTTATCAAATGTTCGGATGCAACCCTCCCTCCGGTCGGTCTGCATCCGAACGGATCGGAGCCAAGGCTCCTGTTCCCCGCATTCTCCCTTCGGTCGACATGCGCAGAACAGGAAGCTAAATTCAATAAAAAATTTACGGCTGACGCCGTATTTTTTACTAAATTTAGCTCCGATCCGTTGTACAGCATTAGAAAGCAAACTACATTAAACAAAACATAGCAACAAATGAAATATTTCTCTATTTCCATTCTTTTCATCTTTATCTGTTCTTGTAATAGTAAAGTAAATGAATCAAACACTACAGAAACAAAAGAAGTCGTAGTAATTGAAAAAGCTGATGAGGTTATCACCAATGGTCCAACAGTTGAAAGTTCAAGCAATATCACAGAGGTGAATAATATTGAAGAACCTGATGTTGAGGTAAAAAACGAAGAAAGTAAACATAGTAATATCAAATTATTGTCATCTTCACAGATTTCTAAACCAGATTCAGTTATAAAATCAAACTCTATTACGATTAGTAAAAAATGTGCAATCAGTATAATACCTTCTTCTAAGTGGATAAGTACTGAACAAGAAAAAATGGGAGAGGATGGCTGGATGACAATTGTCGAAGATAATTCTTATTACCTAGACCAAGGAAGGCAAGCATTAATCAAAAATAACATTGAATTTATCAAAAGTGTATCTAGGGAAAAACGATATATTATATTTATGGAAGAAGATTCTATTGTTTCTACCATAGATTTAAATAAAATGGAAGATGCTTGGGGAATAATCCTTTTCAATGGACATGATACACCTTATTTGTGGAGTGGAACAGAAATAGATGAGGATTTAAAATTTGTTTATTATAAATAACGACTGTACAACAATAGCTAATCTCCATCCACCGGTCGACACGCCCGCTGGTCGTAGTTTAGCCATTACGTTAGTGTGCCACGATGCTGTGGCTTTCCAGTAGGTGCAAATCCTACCTAAGTAATTTACTGTTCACTTAGAAGAGTTACTGACAGTGATCGC
>NZ_JABANE010000138.1 GCF_012844305.1 Flammeovirga aprica JL-4 | reverse complement strand
GGCACAATGGCGTGTGAATTTTTGGCACAATATGAGTGAAATGGGTGGCACAACGGCGAACGGTGTATCCATATTTTGAAGAAAACAGTTTATATTACCCTTTTTCAATAAAAAACATATTTAAATACTAACAAAATGGCAAGCGGGTTTATTATACTAAAAGATGGAAGGTGTTTCGCAAGACGGTGTTATGATGAAATATTGCAAATAGTGATAATAGAATTGGAAGATATAAATAATGGAAAAGAACTCGCTAATTGGCTTAAACTACAAATTCCAGATTCTAATGACGATGAAGATTCAGATGCTGGGTGGGGGTTTTATAATTCACGAATAGATGAATGGATCACTAGAGAATTAGATCTAAGAAGCCTAACTCTTCAAAATCAAAATTTATTTTGGAAGGCAATTCAATCAGGAAGAAATAACCTAGTAATTAAAGGGATCGAATACTCCACACTTTCGATTGACTCCTTTAATTCATTTTATAAAATGTATTCATTAGCTGAAAAAGGAGAACCTCCAATGGAATTATCTGATTGGAATAATATAGCGGAACCTTGTATTGATAAAAATGGACCTGGGTGGGAATAACACTATCAAGCGGATACGAACCAATTAACATTTCAGAAAAACTTGATTCATAAAAAAGAAATGAACAAAACTTATAATTTCAAACTATTAACTACATTATATATTTTAATAGTATTATTCCAAATTGTTCTACATCTATCCTTTGGCAATACTTTATCTAGTCTCTATTTCACCTCAAGTATATTATTAACTGTATGCCTTATTATTTACCTTTTTCTTTTCAATTTGAAGAAAATATTTATTGAAGAAGAAAATGTTATCATTCAGAATATGATTCTCAGTAGAAGTAAAAAGATACCTCTAAATACACTTATATATTATTCTCAGTATAAAGAAAAACGAAAGAATGGAGTACTTGTAAATGAATATACTTTATTCTTCCCAAAAGACATTGTAACTGTCGATAGGGACGTTGATCATATAGGAAAGGTGATAAGGTTCTTGAAAGATAAAAAAAAGGACAAACAAGCCTATAAAAGGCATAACATTGGTCTAAGCAAGAGCTTAAAAAAACTTGGATATATTTCTATTATTATCTCCTTTTTCTCTTTTGTCCATTACCTTCAATTAACAGACTTGCAAGGCACCGAGACTTCTTCTTTACAGGGTTATTTGCAAGAAGACATCTATTTTAAGAGTAATGGTAAAAGTTATCAATGCTTTTTGCTTCTCAAAGAATACCCAAATGTAAGGTTCAACCTTAACAAAAAGATATATTATGAAATTCCAGATAAATTCAGGATCAAAAACAACTTCATAGGTATTGATATTGCAAAGAATGATTATACATCAAAAATCTCAAAAAAGTCTAAATCTATGATATCTGAGTATCTTTCTTTGGACCTTTCTGAAATTAACGTCATAAGTATAGAAATCAATAATTCACAATACAGCCTTTATAATTCAGATGAAGAATTAGAGAATAATATATATTATAGTTCCATGGCATTTTTTCATTTCATACTAGTTTCAATATTAACACTTATACCTTTCCCATTAAAGTGGTAAAAGCATGTACTACCTTATAACTCACTCTTCACTCCTTATTATTTTCAATTGTAGCTTGTCAAAGATGACTACTTTAGAAACACCTTCCTACAAACTAATAATATAAAATTGACTACCCCTTAAAATATTAATTTTTAAGCCTATTTGTGTCATTTTTGACGAAACTGTGCTAATAAATGATGAAAATAGCAGGGATCAAAAAACGACCAAAGCCTAAATTTGTATTAAAATAATATATGAAATAGGGCACTCCCTTCAATCAACTTTATTTTAGATGTGTGACGACATTTTTTATCATAAGATCGAATATAAATGAATAGTGTAAGGCTTCCTGAAACATCGGGAAGCCACTTTTTCATATACACATCACCCTAGAAAAATCATAGATCATTTTTTTGATTACTACTAAATGTTTTGAATAGATAAATAAAAAGTATGAAAGCAAAAGTATCATTTATAGCATTACTCCTCCTCTCAGTGATTGGGATCGTAAGCTTTGAAAAACCAGAAAAAAAGAAGCAAAAACAACCTAACCTTGTCGTCATTATGGTTGATGATATGGGATGGGAAGATGTAGGTTTTAACGGCTGTAAGGACATCCCTACTCCTAATATTGATCGCATTGCCAATGAAGGTGCTCGTTTCCAGGAAGGATATGTAAGTTTTCCGGTGTGCGGTCCTAGTAGAGCAGGCTTTTTGACGGGTAGATACCAAGATCGTTTTGGCTTTACAACCAACCCTTCTATTGATCCTAACAACCCAACTTCAGGTCTTCCAGTAGAGGAAGAAACAATGGCACAGGTATTAAAAAAAGCAGATTATAATAGTGCTATCATTGGTAAATGGCACATGGGAACACACCCTAATTTCCACCCTTTGAAAAGAGGTTTTGACTACTTCTATGGTTTCTTATCTGGAGGTCATCATTACTTGCCTGAGTTGATTACTTTAGAAGATTTATCACAAGTCACCAAAAAGTGGGAATGGTATTCTACAAAGCTCAGAGAGAATTATGGCAAAGTAGAAATAAAGGATTACTTGACGGATGAACTCACTGACGCAAGTATAAGATATATCAAAAAACAAACGGAAAAAGACCAGCATTTTATGGTTTACTTGGCTTCTAATGCTCCTCATGGCCCATTAGAAGCTACTGAAAAATACCTTTCACGTTTCCCGAATATCGAAAATAAAAGAAGAAAAACCTATGCGGCCATGGTCAGTGCTGTGGATGATGGTGTAGGCAGAATTCTTAAAACGCTTGAAGAGGAAGGTATTGATGAAAACACATTGGTGGTATTCCTTTCTGACAATGGCGGCTCTAGAAAAAATGCTTCTAACAATGGTAGCCTGAGAGGTTTTAAAACAGATTTGTTTGAGGGCGGTGTAAGAGTACCTTTCGCTATGCGATGGAAAGGTGTAATCCCTGCCAACCAAAACATAACACACCCTATTTCGTCTTTGGATATTATGGCGACGATCGTTGCTCAAAATGGCATTAAGATTAATAAGGAAAGACCGCTAGACGGTGTGGATCTGATCCCTTATTTGACGGGAAAGAAAAAGGGTGCTCCTCATGATTATTTGTTCTGGAGAAAATGGGAACAAAACTGTATGGCCATCCGTCAGGGGAACTTAAAGTTATTGGCCAACAAAAACCAAGAGCAAAACCCAACGGAATTATACGACATCGCTTCTGATCCAAATGAAACAACGGATGTCAAAGCCCAAAATACTGCGGAGGCAGATAAGCTTATGGAAAAGTGGATTGGATGGAACAGTGAAATGAAAGACCGTGTATTCCCAACGTTGAACGGGGATCAATGGTGGAAATACTTGGACTAATTTTTTTTTTAGAGTTAAGAGGTAAGAATTAAGAGGTGTTGTTCAGATTCATTTTAAGATTTGAGCCAAAACAAATACCACTCAGGGAACCACATTTCTTCATACTTACCTCTTAACTTTTTTAATATATCAACCCCTCTTTATTTATTTGCAGAAACAAAAAAAATAATTACATTTGTTCGGTATTTAACGAACAGCATATGAAAAAAGACGTATTAACAGAAAAACAAAAAAAAGCTGCCAGATACGCTAAAGCAATGGGGCATCCAATACGTATGTACATATTGGAATTGCTATCAAAGCAGAGTTGCTGTTACAGTGGTGATTTAACAGAAGACTTACCAATCGTAAAATCTACCCTTTCGGGGCATTTAAAAGAATTGAAAGAAGCTGGTTTAATTCAGGGACAAATTGAAACTCCTAAAATTAAATATTGTATCAACAAAGAAAATTGGAAAGAAGCTCAAGATTTGTTTAGAGAATTTTTAAGACTCTAAAAAAATTTGCAGATAATGTTCGTATTTAGGCGAACAACGAACAATAAAATTTAAGTATGGAATTAAAAAATTTAAAATCAATCAAAATGGAAATTAAAGTATTAGGTACAGGTTGTACTAAATGTAAAACCCTTGAAAAACAAACTAATCAAGCAGTTGAAGAGCTTGGAATTAATGCTGATGTCATCAAGGTTGAAGACATCGTTGAGATCATGAATTACAATATAATGGCAACTCCTGCTTTAGTGATTAATGGTAAAGTGGTTGTTAAAGGCAAAGTACCTTCAACGACAGAAATCAAAGAATTTTTAACGAAATAACCTCTCTATATCAATGAAAAAGATTATTAGTACACTAGCTTATATTTTTGTTATTGGCCTGATTAGCGTTTCAGCTCAATGCTGTAGTAATACAAAAAATAGTTCTGAGACTAGCAAAGATGTTTCTTGCAATCAAACTAAAGAAGATACAGATGTAAAAGCTTATTATTTTCATGCAACACGTAGATGTGCTACGTGTCAAGCAGTAGAATCAGTAACTGAAGAGACTTTAAAAGAGTATTACGGTTCAAAAATTAGCTTTCAATCGATCAACAGGGAGCAAGACAAAGACAACCCTATGTTGGCACAGTACAAAGTAAGCGGGCAAACGCTTTTGATTATTAAAGGAGATAAGATAGTCAACCTAACGAACTATGCCTTTATGAATGCACGTACAAATCCTGAAAAATTTAAAGCAAAAATTAAGGATACTGTTGATTCAATGATCTAAAATGGAAGTATTACAAAATATTTTAGAGACCTCACAGGCTCCTCTACTTTCGGCATTTTTACTGGGACTTATGACTGCTATAAGTCCCTGCCCATTAGCCACTAACATCACTGCTATTGGTTTCATAAGCAAAGACCTTAAAAGTCAGCGTAAAGTCTTTCTAAATGGGTTGGTCTACACATTGGGTCGGGCGATTTCTTATACCACTATTGGTGTGATTTTTTTCTTTGGTGTCAGTCAATTTGAATTCTCTGCTGCACTGCAAGAATGGGGGGAGAAACTTCTTGGGCCTGTTTTAATTATTATCGGGCTGTTTATGCTGGGTGTTCTAACATTGAATATACCCGGAATAAGCTCGTTAACTGAAAAAATGGAAACCAAATCAAATAGTGGATTTTGGGGTGTTCTTCTTCTGGGAATTGTATTTGCTTTGGCATTCTGTCCTTACAGTGGTGTGCTTTATTTTGGTATGCTGATTCCTATGACGGTGAGTAGTTCAAATGGATTGATTTTACCTTTTGTTTTTGCTATCGCTACAGGCATTCCTGTGATTATTTTTGCATGGTTTATTGCTTTTAGTGTAGGTTCAATTGGCAAAGTTTACAATAAAATTAAGGTGTTTGAAATCTGGTTTCGCAGAGTTGTTGCCGTTGTATTTATTGGAGTTGGTTTATATCAAAGCTACGAAATATTCTTAGCATAGATCACTAAAAAATTTACAATCAATGTTCGGCAAATAACGAACATTAAAAACTTTACTAATGAGTACATTGAAATCTATGATAAAGAAAAATGAAACAACACAATGTGATCTGTCTACTCCTGTTGTTTCTTCAGAAAGAAAAATTAAAAAGAGAAGAACTCAGCTTTTAATTTCAATTGCAGTTCTGTTGCCTTTGCTGATTATTTTCTATTGGTTTCTACCTGATATAATAAATTATTTCACCTTTGATCTTTTACATTTATCTCCCAATTCCCATTTTGGAAAAGCAGTCAATTTCTTCTTTTATGATACCATAAAAATACTGATCCTTCTGTTTTTGATAAGCAGTTTAATGGGAGCTGTGAATGTTTATTTTCCAGTTGACCGGTTAAGAATTTTCCTCACTACAAAAAAACTGTATGGCTTGGAGTATTTCTTAGCTTCATTTTTTGGAGCGGTTACCCCTTTCTGTTCTTGTTCATCAATACCCTTGTTCATTGGGTTTGTAAAAGGTGGAATACCGCTTGGTGTTACATTTGCCTATCTCATCACTTCACCATTGGTCAATGAAGTGGCGGTAGCCATGTTTTTAGGTCTCTTCGGTATTAAAGCAACTGCTTTTTATACTGGAAGTGGAATTCTCATGGGAATGTTGGGCGGATATGCCCTCGGTAAGATGAAACTTGATAGATATTTGAGTGATTGGGTTCGTCAGGTACAAGAAAATGCAACGAGAGAAAATGAAAAATGGGAAGGTGAAAAAACGCCATTTATAGACCGTTTACCCTCCATTATTAGAGAAGGATGGGATATCGTTCGCAAGGTACTGCTGTATGTGATAATTGGTATCGCCATTGGGGCGGGTATGCATGGTTATGTACCCGAAAACTTCTTTACTGAATACTTATCAGCAGATAAATGGTATGCAGTTCCTTTAGCTGTAATATTAGCAGTACCTATGTATGCCAATGCCGCTGGAGTAGTCCCTATTATTCAAGTTTTTGTTGCCAAAGGAGTGCCATTAGGTACTGCAATAGCATTTATGATGGCGGTAGTAGGTTTGTCATTACCAGAAGCCACTTTGCTTAAAAAGGTAATGACTTGGAAACTCATCGGTATCTTTTTCGGAACAATAACTCTATTTATTATCGCCTTAGGTTACTTGTTTAATTGTATACTCTGAAATATTTTTATTGACCTTTAAACGAGGCTGTCTCTTAACTCAACAGTTATGGTCACAGTCTCTTTAGAACATGTTTGAATCATCTTTTTTAATAAAAATCCACCCTTTTAGAACGTGAGTTTATTAATTTCATCAACTATTAGAGCTCCTATTTTCTTTGAAATTAATTGCCTCACAACCTAAAATATATACTTCAAACATGTTCTTATTATTTCCTTTTTTTGAAAATACCACATAACGAATCACATTCTTCATTCTTACCTCTTAACTCATCTGGCTTATTCCGCTAAATCCTCTTTTCCCCTCCATCAGGCTCTTTACCAAATAATTCTCCACATCTATTTTTGGGATATTATAACTCGGCAACGCTCCTTCGTTCTCAACTTGAACCTCCCCTTTTGAAGCATCATCCGTTAGGCCTACCGGTCTTACAATATGGTAAGGTAGATTGCTGTTGATAATATAAGTTTCTTGAAGATTATGGTCCTTCATAGTATTTCTTAGAAAGAGATTTGAAATCATTAAGAGATTCTTCCGGTGAGATTTGTTTGAGATGGATATAAGCATTTGAAATAAAATGCACGAACATGAATCACTTTAATTATACGCTATCACTGCTCTTAATAATTTTGTCATCTGTTTTCTCTTTTGGTCAAGACATGCCCACTGTGGTTATCAGAGGAGAGATTGATGAAAAAACCGAATATTCCAATTACAATGTTATCATAAAAGGTAAGACTTTGACGGTGAATGAGGATTTGAAATTGAACAACTGTGAAGTCACCATCCATGTTGAAAATATCAGAGGAGGTAAGAAAATTAAGATTGAAAATGATGCACTTCATAGTGTGGTCTTTACGAATGATAATGTTGTTATCTCATCGAAAGTGGACATTAAAAATGCCAACTCTACTATACTTTCTTCCCAATTAAGTACTGAAGAAGATGCCCATTTAAAATTTGAAAACGGGACATTGATCTGTAATAACAGTACTTGGAATTTAGATGGTCATGTTGATTTCCAAGCACATGATTCATTTATTGATTCTCTTCATGTTTTTATGAACAATGTTGCCATCAATGAATTGAGCGATAAAATTCATTATAAAGAAAATGTAGGATGGGATTTTGTCGGAGGGTGTATTTCACCTTACCAAAAAGAGCATGCTGAAGCAAGTGATGACGACCAACGTCCTGGTGATTTTATTGACTGTAGCAACCTCACCGATTCATTAAATTACTTTGAAGGTGATGTGAGATTTGATATTAAAACAGAATTGGAATGGGGAATGTATTTAGAAGAGCACACCACTTCATATTTGATTTATACTTCCAAGGATAATAGTAATTGGTCTTTATTAGAAGTAGTAGATGCCAGTAATCCAGATCCATCTTCACCTGTTCGTTATTTCTATTCTGATTTTGAAGAAAGATATGGCACGGTCAATTTCAGACTTTCTTCCATAAACAATGGAAATGAGATCAATCTAGATACGATCACCATTGAATATTCTGATGAGTTGCCGGTTGAAATGATCTACTTTGAGCCCGAAATATTTGACGAAGGAATTAGTCTTTTCTGGGCCACAGCTACTGAAATCAACAGTTCGCATTTTGAGGTACAATACTCTACAGACAATAAGGATTGGATAAAAATTGCAGAAGTAAAATCAGCAGGAAACAGCAACTCAAAAAAAGAGTATCAATATGATGATATTATGAGATACGGCACTACCTATTACAGATTGAAACAGGTGGATTTAGATGGGAAGTACGAATACTTTGGTCCTGTGACGGTACAAGTTGAAGGAGAAGAAAGTTTTGATGCAGTCATCTTTCCAGTTCCTCAAGCCGCCGGAATGGACATTAATATTCAAACCAACAATGACGCTCCTTATGAACTCGTCATCTTTAATAATATAGGACAATTGATCTATCATGAAAAGGATTTACAGCATACTACTACTTTTGCCACCCCTTGGGGGAGAGGTGTATTTGTAGTACATATTATGCAAGGGAGAAGTAAAATAGTGAAGAAATTTCAGTTGGATTAAAAGAGAGTTATAGAATTCTAAAATCAAACACACTTACGAAAATATTATTCGTAAATGTAAAATTGAAAAAAGAAAAATAACTAAAAATAATAAACTGATTACTTGTAAAGTAACTACAATAAATTAGAAGACAAAATTTTAATTATTACGAACTTTAGAAAAGGCAAGTATGCATATTAGTTTTGTAGCGGTTAATATATAAACTATTAATCAAGGAAGAAATAAGATTATTAAAGTACAAAGGTAATAATATCTTAAGTACTATGTAGAGTTCGAACTAAACCTAATCTACTTCAACCTTTCTATTTATTCTAAATAGAACGAAACTTTAATTTATTCTTTACAAAATTTAAAGTATAATGTCTGCTGTAAATACATATTTCAAATACCCACTTGACTCTAATGTTTATTATATCGGTAAAGGTCAATCACTTCAAAATAGAATTCCTGGTAAAATGAGAGCAGATTACCTAGCAAATGAAATTAACCGAAACCCAAGAGTGATGTCAACTGATGAACAGGACACTTTTTACCATTATATCACCTCCACTTACTATGACCACTTTGAGACAGAATTAAGGTTCTTCTCTATTGGGCCTGATTTACAAGAATTCACCAAAGAAATAGAGGATATATTAATTGCTAGTTTTCATCTAAAATTTGGTTCCAAACCATTAGCAAATAAAAAAGCTGCAAGAAGAGACATTTGGGCTATCTCTGAATTTAGAGATCTATTAATTAAAATTGGAAATATTATTTTTTAAACTTCAACATGTTCTTAAAAAACTTAATTAAAAGCTGTTTAGTAATCTTTATAGGGTTGCTAAACAGCTTTGCCTCATTCTCCCAAGACAGAGAAATAGAAATCTTCCACACAGATTCCACATTTCAGCAAATCTTCAACTTGGAGGGGAAAGACTTATCATATCAAATACAAAAAGATAGTTCCCGAAAGGAGGTCCGTTATTACCTGTCTGGAAGTTCATTCGAGAAAGAAGTATTAGCCTACAAACTCACTACAAATTTCTTCTTTTTCAACAATTGTACATTCAAGGAGAAAGCTGATTTCAGAAATAACACTTCCTATTATACCAATTTAGCAGGTAGTGTCTTTAACAAGGATGCTTATTTTGATTACAGCGATTTTGGAGGTTATGGTGAAGGTGTTTTTCAAATGGATGGCTCTCATTTTTTGGAAAAAGCGTCATTTATTGGGGTGAATTTCTCCGGATCTGATCTTAATATGAGTAATACTTTTGGGAACCCAACTATCTTTGAAAAGGAGGTCATTTTTGATGAGGCAATCTTTTTTTGGAGTGTTTGTTTTGAAGAAACTCAATTCAATGGTCCGGCCAGCTTTAGAAAGACAACCTTCGAAACGGCCTGCTTTACCGGTTCTAAATTTGCCTCAACTACAGATTTTTCAAATTTAAACTGTAAAGGAAATTTACTAATCAATGAATGTGATTTCAAAGGAAAGGTCAATTTTAAAGGTGCAAAAATCAAAGGTATTATTCTGGATGGAGTGAAAACTGAGGAGACAATAGACTTGACGAAACTAAATAAAGACAGCAATTTTATCAAAATTCATTTTACAGATATTAATCCTCAAAAACTGAAGTTTGATTATCAGTATTTCCAACTCAGGTTTTTAGAAAGAGCAGAGCTTGAAGAAATTGAGGAAATTTATCATCGTACTATTCAAATACAAAAACAGCATGGTTTTAAAAAAGGATTGGCGAAAGCCGAGAAAGAATTAAAAGACCTCCAAACCGTATACCAACTCTTTGAAGAAGGTAAGGCATTCATGGCAGAAAATAATAAGTATGTAGCTTCTGAAAAATTTGAAGAGGCAATAACCTATTTCCAGGAAAATACAACTGAATATGGTGGAGATTTTAATGTAAGTTACACTAGTCCTATTTTTAAAATTTATGTCGATGTACTCTATCATCAGGGTAAAACCGAATTGTTGTCAAATGGTAAAATCGAAGCTTTCAATTGTTTCAAAAAAGCATATGAAATGGACTCTGAAAATGATAGTGTAAATTTGGAATTAGGAAAACTCATGATAGAATTAGGTGTAGGTCATTTATCTAATGCCAACCAAATGAATTATGGTGATAGTGAAGCTGGTACTGAACTGAAAAGATTACGAAACAACACTTTCTTCACACATCACGATATCACCTTGAATAGTAGCTTTTCGTTTTACGATCAAGATGTGAAAGAGATTGAAATCACTCCTGATATTTCTATCAATTTACGTAAAATAGAACCTAGTGTTTTTGAAATGATGGGACGAGATTCTGTCACGCATAAAGTGCAGTTAGACCCTTATTATATCGCTGAATTTGAAATACAACAGTACGTTTATGATACTGTAATGGGTAAAAACCCTAGCTTGATAGATTTTGGTTATTACCATCCTGTAGAAAGCATTTCTTATTATGATGCTCAACGTTTTATAATACAACTCAACGAAATGACAGGTTACAGTTTCCGCTTGCCTACAGAAGCGGAGTGGGAATATGCTGCATCAGGAGGAAGTCCAAAGTACATGTATGCAGGAAGTGATGATATTGACCTAGTAGGAAATTACCTTAACAATAAAGAGCCTTTAAATGGGCTAGATGGTTCATTAGGTGTTACTACGCCCTCGGGAAGTTATGAGGAAAATTATCACTCTTTATATGATATGACCGGCAATGTGAAAGAGTGGGTACTAGATACATATTCTTCGTTTTCGTCTGAAACTCAAAATAATCCAAAAGACCTAAGCAAGGGCTATGGTATTCTGAAAGGAGGAAGTTATAATGATGTAAAAGAAGATTGCACAATAAGACGCAGATATATAGCTGAAAAAACAAGTAAAAGTAGTGAGTATGGTTTTAGAATAGTATTAGATTGCGAATAAATAACTTTCGATGAAATGATCACATTTACAGAATATATAGACCTGCTTAATAAAGATAAAGGGAAACCGGTTTTCTTTCATCAATTGGCTGAGATGGGTAATGTGGGTAACTGGAGTAAAATAGATGCTAAAAAGAAAGATAATTTTTATAAGAAAATTGTCAATCTCAATAAGAAAGTAAAAGAGTATTTCAAATTAGAAGTAGAGGAAGTACTCTGGACTCTGGATACTATAGAGGAGCACAATTCCTCTAGAATCATCAAGGAAACAAGTCAGGTACTGAGAGGAAAGGATAAAGGAAAATACCGAGTTGGCTATATACTCAAAGTCAATCAGCCTCATATTGAAATCTTTAATGACATGCTTAACCTTAGGGTTTTGCATGCTCAACTGCATGAGAAAACGAGGCTGACCTATGATCCTTCGTTTTATCTGGACTATCTTGACTTTGAAAGTAATCAGAATGGTATTCCGTATACCAACGAGAACAATTGGCTGGATTGGTTTGATGAATTAATGATCTATATTTCAAAAAATGATATTCTAGCCCTCACGTATGAGTCACGAAACCGCTCTCATAAAACCATCAGAATATTGCCTCTCAAAATAAGGGAGAACCTTTATGGCAAATTTTATTTATTTGGTGTTAGAGTTGAAGAAGATGATCAACTGCCTTTAAATGTCAATTTTGAAAATACGGTGATCATTAAAATCTCTTCTATTGTTTCTCTCACTAAAACATTGAATAGCAAGCTGAAGAATGAGTTAGAAAAAATCAAGAATTTGAAGTCGGATATGGAGGAAGTGATGCAATCGTTTTTCGGGGTGATAGTACCAGAATATAATTACAGAAGTGCCGACAAGATTCCGGAAATAAAACTAAAGGTCTCTAGTTTTCAATATAATTATTTCAAGAATTACAAATCCATTGTTCATGCTGAGCAAACAGAGGATGGATGCTATTGGATGGTTACTTTTAAAACAATTCCCACTTTTGAGTTTATCCGTTTTGTCATCGTACTTTCTGATGTATGGAATTACGATCATTCTTATAATGGAAAAAGCCTTGCAAAGGAAACAGCTATTGAGGTGGTAGGCAATGATAAACATGCTATGTGGATCAAGAATTACCTAGCTCAAACGTATCGCAGGGCGTTGTATAAATATGAACAAAACCCTGTTATAAAAGCAGAATTAAAAAGAGAAATTGAAGAATGGAATAACACCACTTATCCTTTTGTAAAAGGCTAATAACTCTTCTATTATTCTTCATTATTTCATAATACGGTTTGTAAAGGTTATTTACTTGTCTCCTTACAGACCGTATTTTTTGTCCAGAAAAAGGGGTGTTTATTCTTACAGAAACGTAGCCTAAAGCACAAAAAAGTGACAAAAACTTTCACCCTTTAAAAACTATTTTTTGTTCCCTTTCCCGCTTGTACATTTGAAGAAAGAGTAAATTTTTGCTGCTTCATTTTAAACTACTTTTCAAGTTTAATAAAACTACAATGCAAGCTTACATTAGAAATACAAATCACACTATAAATCGCTTTGACCTTATCTGTTCATTCCTTTTGGGCGTGAATATCATGGGGGTTATTGGTATGCAATTCTTCTTAGACTCTACTTTATCTTACCTCCTTTTTTGCGGTTTAGGTGGTATACTATTTTTACTGATTAGTCTTAGTAAAAGGTATATTTTTTTAAAGCAGGTCACAGTTCAAAACACTCAACTTGTTTTTAAGACACATATTCTATTTCTATCCTACAAATACAGTTGTCAGATAGAAAATATAAAAATTACAAGAACTTATTATTCATTGGTCTTAAGATGCAACAGGCCAAATAAAGGAGAAGAAATTAAAAAGTTTAAGTTGTCATCTTCCAATTGGAAGGAATTAGAAGATTTAGAAAGGCTCATTCTTTCTTCTAAAAAACGTGCAGCTTTGGATGGTTAATGGTTTATGGTTAATTTTGGATTTACATTGGGCGGTCTATTTGCACCGCCCATGTTATTTATATCAAAAGTTCATCTACACCTCTCTTTTCCTCTTTGACGATCATACATTACTATACTTCCCGCCACAGAAACATTCAAACTTTTAGGCGTATCAAATTTCACTAGAAAATGACTTTTCTCCATAGCTTGTTTAGAAAGACCATGATCTTCAGCTCCTAGTAAATATACACACCTTTTGGGGTGATGAAAGGTTTCTAATTCCACCGCTTCATCTGCCAATTCCACACCAACAATTCGAGTTCCTACAGGTATATTTTTCAGAAAATCATCAAAAGTATCATAATGATAATAAGGAATGGATTTTACAGCATTATGTGTATCGCAAGCTTGTTTCGCGTACCGGTTTCCAATAGTAAAGATAAAACTGGCTCCAAAGTTTTGGGCTGAACGCCAAAGCACACCTAAATTTTCTGGTGTTTTCCCATTCTGGATACCTATTCCGAAATATTCGGTTTCAAAATTTAAATTCATGGTCGCAAGTTAAGAAGATGGAATGGAGAATTAAGAGTGAAGAGGGAAGAGTTAAGAAAAATGGTTCTTTGTGGTGCATGAAGGAGCTTAAAATTCTCTCAAAACTTTACGAACCACATGCATTCTTAATTCTTAACTCAAACTCATTTCATAAACTGCTTCGAATATTCCTTAGGGCTTACGCCAAATTGCTTTTTAAAAGTTCTAGTGAAATAGGAAGGGTTATTGAAACCTACTTTATCCATCACATCCAAAATAGAAGAACCGTCTACCTCTAAAATCTGCGCAGCACGTTTCAGACGGATCGTTCTGATAAACTCACTGATGGACATGTTCGTGATGGTTTTGACTTTTCTGTAAAGTTGCGACCTACTCACTCCCAATTCTTTGCAAAGCTGTTCTACATTCAATTCCGTATTTTCCAAATTGTTTTCTATGTACTTCATCGCCTCTTCCAACAGCTGTTCATCCTTGGAACTTATCTCAATTTCAGAAGGAGCCACTTCAAAAGATGAAACGGTCACATTTGATAATAAATTTTTTACTCTTGCGGATAAAATCTCAAAACTGAATGGTTTGGAAATAAATGCATTAGCACCCATATTATAGGTTTCCAATTGTGTTTGCACATCATCTTTTGCAGAAAGGAAAATGATAGGAATAGGTGCAGTTTGAGTTTCCTCCTTAATGGCTTTACAAAATTCTAAACCATCCATTTTATCCATTGTAATATCTGTAATAATCAGATCAATATTATTTTTCTTTACAATTTCCAAAGCGGCTGCTCCATCATTTGCCAGCAGTACATTATAAAGTGGAGAGAATTTAATGTGTAAATACTCACTGATATCCTCGTTGTCGTCTACAATCAGTAAGTTGGCATCTCTCACTTCATCTTCCAATTCTAATGGATCTACTTCCACATTCACCTCTTCTACAATAGGTGAGTTTTCATCAATATAAGACTGCTCTTGATCGGTGTATATTTTGTCAAAATGATCATTCCCTTTCAGCAATTCAATCGTAAAAGTGCTTCCTTTCTTCTCTTGACTTATCACAGAAATTTTTCCACTGTGCTGTTCCACAATCGACTTTGTAACTGCCAATCCAATACCACTTCCTCTACCTGATGTTTTCTGCTGGAAATAGGGATCAAAAACATTATCAATTACCTCTGGCTGAATCCCCATTCCTGTATCCATCACGTCAATGAGTATTGCTTTTTCTTGTTCCTTCAAACAGATTGTGATTTCACCATGCTGTGGGGTGTATTGTAGCGCATTGCTGATCAAATTGAAGATGACTTTTTCAAACTGCACAGGGTCTACAAAGACAATCATCTCTTCCTCCTTTGCATCAAGCAACAATTTGATATTTCTTTTCTCACTCAAAATCTTAAAATGTTGAATGATCTGATGGATAAAAGCATTCAGGTTGACTTCTTGAGGAGATATTCTTAACTCTTTGTTTTCAAATTTCTGGAAGTCCATCAGCTCCACTACTAACTTCTGAAGTTTCACCGCATTTTTACGGATTACTTGAAGATCATGATGTATTTCAGGTTTGAAATCTTTGTTGTAAATAAGGTCTTGAATAGGGTCTAAGATTAAGGTCAGAGGCGTTTTCATATCATGACAGACAAAAGTAAAGAGATCTAGTTTTGCCTTCTGAATGTTTTCCGTTTCTTTCTCTTTCAACTCTACAATTTCAAGTTTATGTAAACGATTTAATTGTGTTTTTTTCCACTGGTAATAACTAAAAACACTGCCTAAAATCAATAGAATATAAATGATGTAAGCCGATGTAGTGAGATAAAAAGGAGCCTGTAAGTCAAACTCCATCATCACAGCTGTATCGCTCCATTTTCCATTAAAAGTCAATAGCTCAAAAGTGTGCTGACCATAAGGTAAATTTCTATAAACTGCATAAGGATTGGATGAAATGACCCAATCTTCATCCACTCCAGACATTTTATATTTGAACAATTCTTCCTTCTGAGAATTATAGGCGAATGCTGTA
This sequence comes from Flammeovirga aprica JL-4, assembly GCF_012844305.1. Lineage (GTDB taxonomy): Bacteria > Bacteroidota > Bacteroidia > Cytophagales > Flammeovirgaceae > Flammeovirga > Flammeovirga aprica. The sequence continues at coordinate 2,504 of NZ_JABANE010000138.1, read as the reverse complement.
AAAGTAAGCTCAATATTATTCTGATGTGGAAGCAATATGACCTTTTCTGAAGTATTCAGTGGTTGTGTAAGAATAATATTCCTATCATATTTCTCCCCCATTTTCACCTCCTTATCATTTACTTTTAAGGATGTAAACTGAGGCTTCTTCTTCGTGAAATCTACTTTATATTTTGATGGATTAAACAATACAAATCCATTGTCGGTCCCAAAAAGCAACTCATGATCAGGAGAAAAATAACTCCTTCTGATTTTATAATAATTTTGACGTACTGCCGAGTTAAATTCAAAAGATTCTACTTCCAAAGTTGAAGGATTGAAACTTGAAATACCATAACCACTCATCCATAGCTTCCCCTTTTCGTCCAACTGAAGCTGTTCTAATTGATTGGTTTTTATACCGTCTTTTTCCAAGTATTTTGTAAACTGAGGGGCATGAATATTTTTCGGGTTGATATCACATTTCACCAATCCTCCTCCAAGGCACCCAATCCAAAGTGTATTTCCTTCTCCTTTGATCATAGAAGCGATAAAATTAGAAGGAAGATTAAATTCACCACTGCCTTTATAAAACTTAGCAATAGATTTTTCATGCTTCTTTTCATCAAATTTTAATAGGCTTAAACCCACTTTCGAACCCACCCAAACATATTTCACATCTCCTTCACGATGCGTCACTACATACTTCACCGTATTGTTTGTGAGTCCCAAATAACCTTCCGTTCTATACTGATTTACTTTGCCTTTATAAAAATCATCTTTTGATGGAATATACTCATACAATCCGGTGTTTGTACTCAACCATAAATGTTGGTCCTCATCCATGTTAGCATAAGTTACACTCGGTTTATAAAAAGGAGCGATTGGGTTAATACTTTTCAATTGGATCTTTTTTCCTTCAAGCAAGCTTTGTTGATCTTGTTTTGTAAGATGATATATATTTGGACTGGAAAAAATATAAAAAGACTGATCAGGAAGCGGTAATATTTTAGAGATTTTTATGCTTTGCAACTGAGGATTATTCTTCCTGTAATCCACCACTTCTCCCGTTTTTCGATCATAAATACCAAGCCCCTGCCCCAAAGTTCCTACCCACAAAATAGAGTCTTGATCTTGATGAAAAGTATAGCAAGAAAAAAGCGTATTGGGATTCACATCATAAGGATTTTTGAATTGCTCCAAATACCTGAAAATCTTCTCATTGGTATATGCTCCATTGGCCAAAGAACCTAACCACAATATACCTTCATCACTTTCGAAAAAGGTGGTAATGGCCTTGTTGTTATACAATGGATGAATGGATTTATAAGGTTGATAAGGAATAAAACTCTTTCCGCCATCCTCTGAATACATCAACCCTTTGTTTTTGGTACCCACCCACAGCGTATTTTCACGGTCCATATACACCGATAGAATTGAAGCATCAATGTGCTTTTTGATGGGCTTGAATTTTCCATTCAACTGATATAAACCTTTAAAAGTACCCGCCCAAATTCTATTGTTCTTATCTCTATAAATCGTTTTTATATGTTCCTTGTTAATATTTAACTTATGATGAACGATACGGAAATTGTCGGGGTGCACCGTATAAAGCCCTTTACTGGTCAGTGTCCAAAGCAGACCATTTTTACCTTGTATAACCTCCCTTACTCTGACATTTGAATCAAAAATATTCAGCGTATGAAACTTACCTTGCTCATCTTCCTTCACTTTACTCAAACCAAAATCAGAACCAACCCACACATTTCCGGAAGCATCACAAAAAACATTATCCACCGTCACTTGCCTGTTCCCGTTGATTTTGATGGCTGTAAACTGTTCTGTCTTTTTATCAAAAACACACAATCCATTCGCCTCCGTACCAATCACCACCCTATCCTTATGGTCTACAGTCAAACAGGTCAACCGGTTGCTCACCAAGGAAAGACTGTCGCCATTGATATGCCTGTAGACTTTCATCTCGTTACCATCATAACGGTACAATCCATCAAAAGAAGCAAACCACATAAACCCCTCCTTGTCCTGCACTACCGACAATACATCTGAATGCATAAAAACATCCGACCCTTTTACAGGAATAAGATTGGCCCAAGTGTTTTGAAAAGAAACAAAAAAAAGTAACAGACAGATTGAATATTTTATAAAACGCACGTTCATATTTCAGCTAAAAAAAATGTTGCTCAACGAAAGTTAAACATTTTTTCTTTGTTATAGGACGAATTGAATGTAGAATTAAGAAGGCAGGAGAAAGAATGACAATAGTTAGTTATATAAAATACTTTGGCCCACGACTCGAAGTCATGGGCTTTTGGGAAGCTGTCCCATTTTTCAACTTTCATTATAAACTTGACAAGTACTCTGCAAACTAAATAATCGTCAACTTTCAATCGATTTTTCTGCAAGCTTTATATCTTCTACTTCCAAGATACTGTCTTCTTCATTTCTCTTATGATTAAAACAAGGAAAATTGTATTTATTTTGTACAATTTCTTCCAAAAGAGATAA
>NZ_JABANE010000137.1 GCF_012844305.1 Flammeovirga aprica JL-4 | reverse complement strand
GAAAAACATTACTATAAATGTGGTAATTTTAGTAACGGATGTAGCTAGATCAACCTAAAATAGCCATCACCGAATCCTTTAATGCAGACCGCCAGCAGACTCAAATCTTAGTCCTATTTCGCATTCATATTAGTACTCTTTTAAAACTAAAAAGTGGTTATAAAGAAGAGAAGAAATTAATCAAATAGAGGTGTCAGATATTAAATCAAAAGAGCTTAAATGAGCTGATACTTCTTTCTCTGGAATTATTGATTAGATTGAATCACTTTTCAATTCCATCGACACTAATATGAGATACTTTTTTAGTCTAATTATTATCCTTTTGCCCTTCCTCTCGCTAGGACAATATCATGGTTATTTTGAAAGAATCAGCAGTGACAATGGTCTAAGTCAGAATGATGTTTTGTGTATTATTCAAGACCAAAGAGGTTTTTTATGGTGTGGCACAAATGACGGTTTGAATAAATATGATGGGTATAAGTTTAAACATTATGGAATTAATCTGAATGATAGATTGAATTTGAGCAGTAACTTGATTTATAAAATAGCGGAGGACTCTCATGAAAATTTATGGATCGGGACCACGGGACAAGGGCTGAATTATTTTAATAAACAAAAGAACGTAATCATCCCAATTTCTACTAAGAGCAATAAGCATCAAGGGTATTTAAGTAATGATTATATTAAAGAGTTGATGGTAGATGGAGATACCTTGTGGGTAGGAACAAGAAAGGGAATGGACAAAGTAGTCTTCGATCATCAATCTGGAAAAGCAATTATTGAGAATGTTTTAACGCCTGAAGACGATCAAAACTTAGAAGTCAACAAAATAGTGGAAAATGATAAAGGCATTCTGTATATCGGTACCACTAAAGGGCTGTTTTTAATTGAAAATAATAAATTAACGCAACCTTTAATCCATGAATCACTTTCTGTTTATGATATACTTATCAAAGACGATAAGGTGATTTTAGCAACCCTAAACGGCCTTTATTTATATCATCATCAGAAGTTAACAAAATTAAATTATCAAAGTTATACAGTATTGTTAGATAATGACAATGATACATTCTGGGCTGGTACAAATCAAGGTTTACAGCTTATTCGTTTGACAGATGATAAGGTAGATTTTTTGAAAGTTTTCACTCATGACGTTAACAATAAACATAGTTTGAGTGCCAATGCTATTCGTTCTCTTTGCAAGGATCACACAGGAACGTTGTGGGTTGGAACACATGGAGGCGGATTGAATAAATACAATACTCGAAGAGAGCAGTTTCATCATATTCACCAATCAAGAAATGAAAATAGCTTATCTGATAACACTGTAAAATCATTTGCTTTCAGTCATGATAATCAATTATGGATTGGTACACGAAAGGGGATTAATACAATTGATATTGATGATTTTCGGAAAGGGAAAGATAATTATAAACAATTGCATTCTATAAATCTTGCTGTTTGTATCAAAGAAATAGAAATTGACGGTACTCGTAAAATGTTGGTAGGCACAGCCAATGGAGGAGGTCCTTATTGGGTGGATGATCAAGAAATTGGATTTAATGTGGAAGACTTCAAATATTACAAAGGAGCTATTTTTTGTGCTGATCAAGATGAAAATGGTATAATATGGTTGGGGTCGTATTTTGATGGGCTTTTGAGATTTGATCCCAAAACAAAACAGCTCATTAAATTCAATCTTAAATCCTCGCCAGATTTTCCTTCTAATACAGTAAGAAGTCTGTTAATTGATCATCAAAAAAACAAATGGGTCGGAACAGATAAAGGACTCGTGAAAATAAAAAAAGAAGAAAAGGACTTACATAAACCTTCATTTTTTACTTACAAGTACCATACAGAAGATGATCAATCAATCAGTCACGATTATATAATAACACTTTTTGAAGATAGTGAAAACCAAATATGGGCAGGGACTTTTGGAGGTGGTTTGAATAAGCTCAATGCTGATGGTACTTTTCAAAGAATTACAACAAAAGAAGGCTTGCCCAATAATACTGTAAAAGGTATACTTCAAGATCAAGAAAAGAATATCTGGGTTTCCACCAATATGGGTTTATGTAAAATAAATTCCTCACAAAACCTATTTGCGGTTTATGATGTGAATGATGGCCTTCAAGCCAATGAGTTCCAAGAGCAAGCTTGTTTGCAACTTCAAGACGGTCAGATGCTTTTTGGTGGAATTAATGGATTGAATAGCTTTTATCCTGAAAATATTATTTCTAATAAAACCCCACCGAAGGTAAGAATTACAGCATTTCACCTTTGGAATAAAGAAGTTCTTGCTGGAGAAGAAATAGAAGGGAGGGTATTATTAAAAAGAGATATCAATACGCCTCAGAAGATCCAACTTAGATATAATGAAAATAGTGTTTCATTTGAATTTTCAGCCTTGCATTTTCTTTCCCCTTCTAACAATAAGTATCAATATCGACTATTAGGCTATCAAAATGAATGGCAAAATGAGCCTGCAAATCGGCGTTTTGTAAGCTTTACAAACCTGCCTTCAGGAAATTATACATTTGAAGTAAGAGGAGCGAATAATGATGGTTTTTGGTCTGATGAAACAGCTAAAATTCATTTTGAAATTGCTCCCATTTTTTGGAAAACAACTTGGGCTTATCTGATTTATTGTACGATCCTTATCGGTATAGTTTATATTATTTTTAATGTAATTAAGACAAGAAGGGAGAATAATAACAGACTATTTATGGCCAATCTTGAGAAAGAAAAAGAAGAAGAGATACATAACATGAAACTTCAGTTTTTTACAAATATTTCTCATGAATTTAGAACACCGCTTACCTTGATTAGCGGTCCATTGGATTACCTTGATAATAATGAATTGAGCCTTACCAACGAGCAAAGACGTAATCAATATGCATTAATGAGGAACAATAGTAATTTGTTATTGAGGTTGGTCAATCAAGTTTTAGATTTTAGAAAGATTGAAGGTGAAAAGTATGAATTAGAATTTGAGAAAAAAGACATCATCACTTTTATTGAAAATAGTGCCAGTACTTTCTATCCATTGGCACAAAAAAAACAGATAGACTTTGAGATAAAGCTACCAGCATATTCAATTGCATTTCTATTCTCTTCTGATGCTATGGAAAAAATCATTTATAACCTTCTTTCGAATGCCTTCAAATTCAATAAGATCGGAGGGAAGGTCACTTTGTTGGTCAATGTCGAGGGTGATTTTTGTAATATCATTGTCCAAGATACAGGAGATGGAATTCCATCAGAAAATAAGAGCAGATTATTTGAGCGGTTTTTTAATTCAAAAGACAAAGTATCAGATAGTGATCACAGTTCTGGAATAGGACTTTCATTGGCTAAAAGTTTAGTGGAGCTACATCATGGAAGTATTGAATTAGACAATTCTTATCATCAAGGGGCAAGGTTTATTGTTAGAATACCAATGTTGGAGTCTTATTATAAAGAGGATAAAATCATTGAGCATACATCAAAAACTAATCAAAAAGAGATTGTTCAAATAAAAGAGATAATTCCATCAGCCCAAAATAAAGACAAGGATAAACCTTCTGTTTTAATAGTTGAAGATAGTGAGGATATGCGTTTTTTCTTAAAGGAAGGAATCGTAAATCAATATCAGGTGTTTGAAGCTGGAAATGGAAAAGAAGCACTAGAAGTTTTGAAAGATAATAGGCCGAATTTAATTATCAGTGATATCATGATGCCTATTATGGACGGTTTAGAATTCGCACAAGTACTACGATCAAATAAAGAATACGATCATATCCCGTTTATATTCCTCACAGCTAAAACAGCAGAGGAGAGTCAAGTATCAGGATTAAAAATGGGTGCAGATGATTATATCTGTAAGCCATTTAATATGAACGTGCTCCTTCAAAAAATCAATAATATCATTACTTATAGAGCTAGATTGGTAAAGGCTTTTCATTCACCAAAGGCCATTCAACCCAAGGAAATTGAAATGATATCATCTGACAAAGCATTTCTAGATGAAGTGAAGATTATTTTAGATGAAAACCTGATGGATTCTGAATTTAATGTCGATGCATTAGTTGAGAAAATAGGAATCAGCAGAACAGGGCTTTATCATAAATTTAAAGACCTGACAGGACTTTCAGCAGGTGATTACATTAGAAGATATAGGTTGATGTGTGCTCATCAGTACTTGGAAAAGACGGATTGGAGTATAAAGGAAGTGATGTACCGTTCTGGCTTTAATACTAATTCCTATTTTGCAAAATGCTTTAAGAAACAATACGGAGTGTTGCCAAGTGAATTCAGAGAGCAGTTTGAAAATAGCAATCCTTAAATTGCTGAAAATAAGGAAATGACAAATGTTCAAAATAAGAGAACATATGTTTTACCCCCTAAATACTGATTGATTTTAACCTTCACTTTTCTTTTCAGGTAAGGATATTTGACCATTACTTAAAACGAAGAGAAATGAAGACATACAAACAAAAAATATTAAGCTTACTGTTTTTTTTAACCGTATTCAATCACCACTTCAACGCACAGCATCAAAAGGATGAAAGACCAAACATTATTGTCATTTTAGCTGATGATTTAGGTTATGGAGATGTAGGTTTTACAGGTTGTGAAGACATTAAAACCCCACAGTTAGATGCGCTTGCTGAAAATGGAGTAGTCTGTACAAACGCTTATGTCACCCATCCATATTGTGGACCTTCAAGAGCAGGAATATTAACCGGTAGGCATCAAGCCAGATTTGGAATGGAAGTCAATCCTACTAATTCCCCTTTTGATTTGCATATGGGATTACCTCTGGAAGAACAAACTTTTGGAGAAAGGTTGAAGACTGTTGGATATCGAACAGCAATCATAGGGAAGTGGCATATGGGTGGAGCTCCGCCATATCATCCCAACAACAGAGGATTTGATCATTTCTATGGTTTTCTTTCTGGAGGTCATAGTTATTTTCCTTCAGGAGTCAATGCGATCTCTCCATTAGTCAACAAAAATGGAAACCCAAATTACTGTGCAAATGAAGGAGATTATAAACCATTGTGGAGAAATAATGGAGCCGGAGAGTTTAATGAATATCTAACTAAGGCATTAAGTAGAGATGCGGCTGAGTTTGTAAAATCCTCTAATAAACCTTTCCTTCTTTATTTGGCTTATAATGCTCCACATCAACCATTAGAAGCACCTAAAAAAACGATTGAGAAGTACAATCATATTGAGAATAAATACCGTAGAACTTATGCCGCTATGATTGATGAAATGGATCAAGGAATTGGTATGCTTATCCAAGCTTTAAAGGAGGCGGGGAAATATGAAAACACCATCATTTTTTTCTTGTCTGACAATGGAGGAGATCGTGCAATCAAACCTTGGCAACCTGTACATTACACCAGCAATTATCCTTTTAAAAATGGGAAGGGATCTTTCTTTGAAGGAGGAGTACATGTGCCGTTTTTGATACATTGGCCTAAAGGAATTGAGAAGCCTCAGCAGTTTGAAGGCCTTGTTTCTTCATTAGATATTGCGTCTACTGCTTATGCGTTGGCAGGTGTTGATACTGCAAATGCAAAGTTGGATGGAGTAGATTTGATTCCTTTTATGCAACAAGATAAAAAAGGGTCGCCACATGAGGCTATCTTCTGGAGAGAGTATGAAGGTAAAACGTTTGCTGTTAGAACTCTTGATTCAAAATATTTATTGAATAAAATCAATGGTGAACCTCAGCTTTTTGACATGAAAAAAGATCCATACGAGGATAATAATATAGTATCTAAAAATGCCAAAAAAAGGAAACAAATAGCGGCATTATGGAACGTTTGGAATGCGGATAATAAGTCTGTGATTTGGTTACAGTCTTCAGATTATCAAAAACGCAGATTACAGCTTTATGATCAGCTTCATCAGGAAATGCTCGAGAAGGCTTCTAAAAGAAAACCTGTATTGATTGAATAGTAATAACTTGAATAGGCTGTTTTTAATAATTCATTTCTAAAACCTCATCACCGCTTGGTCATGAGGTTTTATATTCTTACTCAGAAACAAGAATCTTGTATGTTTCATTATCCTCATCAGCAGATGAGAATACGAATGTATACTCACCTGCTTCAGTAGGTGTGAATGTATACTCCAGTGAATTTTTAGTTGCATCTTGAGTACAAATACATCCTTTGTAAATTACCTCAAGAGAAAGTGTAACGGTTTTGTCGACAACTTCTTGATCAAGTGTACTGAATTTACCACATCCATTTCTTAGAGAATATTCTAACGTCATTTCAATGGGTTCATTGACTTTACCATTAGAAGGAATTGTAACGACATCAATAGAGCTCATTTCAGTAGATGTGCATTCATCATCTAATGTGTTTTCATCATTAGAAGTGCATGAAATTAAGAAGATTGTAAAGATAAATAATTGTAATACTTTTAACATTGTCTGCTTATTTTTAGTTAGGAGGTTAGATACCTCTAATATATAAAAAACTCCTTACATTACTGCAAGGAGTTCAAAATCTATATTTCAAATCGTTGACTTTATCACAATTATGTTACTAAAATCGTGAAGAAATCCATTATTTAGCTAATATCAATTCAGCCTGAATATTTTTATGTTCTGCTTCTCCTTTCATAAAGTCTTCGATGATTTCCTTCACATCAGCATGAAGCTTTTTACTTTTACTAGCATCAATGATAACTTGAGAGTTTTCAGGTACTTCATCTAAAGCTTTTTTCACTTGAGCTTTATTCAAGAAACTCACTTGATTTGAAAGTTCAATATGAATAGGCCCATCGTGATTTTCTTGCATATCTTCTTGTTTTACAGCAACAACGTCTTTCATTGTTTCCCAAACCACTTCTATTACTGAAACAATAAGACCTAATGCAATACCTTCTAAAAGATCGGTGAATACAACGCCTAATGTTGTGACAATAAAAGGTAAGAACTGTTGGACCCCTTTGTTGTACATCAACACAAAGTTTTGAGGTCTAGCTAATTTATAACCTACAGTAAGTAGGATGGCAGCTAAACAAGCAAGAGGGATTAAATCCAATAGTACAGGGATTGTCAATACACAAATGAATAACAATACGCCATGGAAAATAGCAGACAACTTACTCTGACCACCTGATTGAACATTAACAGAACTACGTACAATTACCTGAGTGATAGGAAGACCGCCAATCAAACCAGAAATGATGTTACCCGTACCTTGAGCAATCAACTCACGGTTAGTAGGAGTATGTCTTTTCTGAGGGTCCATTTTATCTGCAGCTTCTACTGAAAGAAGTGTTTCTAAACTTGCAACAATCGCCATTGTGAAGGCAATCGTGTATACATGTGGGTTGTTCCAAACACTGAAATCAGGGAATCTGAAAGTTCCCAAGAACTCGTCCATATTATGAATAACTGGAAGAGCAACTAATTGTGAATCAAGAATACCAAAAGTATCGTGTCCTTCAGTAGCTACATAAAAAAGAATACCGAATAATACCGTTGCTAACGGTCCTGGTATAATTTTAAGCACTTTATTGTTCTGAATAAATGGCTTTTCCCAGCTAATCAAAATTAATAATGACACAGCAGTAACAACGACAGCACCGATAGTGATGTTTGATAAGCTTAAAGTGAGCTCATGTTCAGGACCAACATACCCAATAGCATTAGGTAGTTGCTGGAATAAGATATTGATACCAATACCTGTAAGCATCCCCTTAATAACTGCATTAGGGAAGTAATATCCGATTACACCGGCTTTAAATACACCCAATAGGATCTGTATAACACCCGCTAATACTACTGTACAAAGAAAAGCTTCAAAAGAACCTAAATCTTGTATAGAATGAAAAACAATGACTGCAAGACCCGCTGCAGGTCCACTTACACCCACTGCTGATCCACTAAATGAAGCAACGACAATTCCTCCAATTATACCAGCAATGACACCAGAAAGCAATGGAGCACCTGAGGCTAATGCAATTCCTAAGCAGAGGGGTAAGGCTACTAGGAACACAACTATACTAGCAGGAAAATCCTTCTTATAGTTGTTGAATAAATTTGATTTGTTCATCTTAAAAGTTATAGACAGTTTATCTGAATGAATTAAATAGTATCTGACTTTAGTACAATATTAAACAAACTGCCTCAGGTAGAACAATGCTAACAATCACCATTTTTTGTTTTGCATTAAACGATTTTATAAGTTATGTGATATTCAGAAAAATGGAATAACAAAGTACAGATGTGTTATGTTAATGAAAATGTATAAGATGTTATTTTGCATAATTTAAATTCTTGCTTGATATTTATACAATTTATAATATCTCCCCTTTTTCTCAAGAAGTACATCATGCGTTCCAGTTTCTATGATTTCTCCTTTATCCATCACTAATATTTGGTCGGCCTGCTGAATTGTACTCAATCGGTGAGCAATTACTATAGTTGTTCTTCCTTTCATCAATTTCGAGAGTGATTCCTGAATTAAAGCTTCACTCTCGGTGTCCAAACTTGAAGTTGCTTCATCTAGAATAATGATTTGAGGATCGGCAATAATTGCTCTTGCAATAGCAATTCTTTGTCGCTGACCACCAGATAGTTTTACTCCACGTTCACCGATGATAGTATGAATACCTTCGTCAAATCGATTTGTAAACTCATCAACGTAAGCATTTTTGATCGCATTTTCTAATTCAATATCTGTAGCTGTAGGATTGGAGAATAATATATTTTCTTTGATACTTCCTTCGAATAAAAAATCATCTTGAAGCACAACCCCCAAGTGTTGACGGAAAGAAGAAAGGTGTACTGTTCTCAAGTCTTGATGATCGAGGTAAATTTGCCCTTTGGAAGGGTTTAAGAAGGAAGCAGCTAAACTGGCAATTGTGGTTTTGCCGGAGCCAGAAGAACCTACTAAAGCGGTGATACTTCCTGCTTTTGCCTCGAAACTTATATTGTGTAAAACTTCTTTGTCTTCTTCATATTCAAAAGAAACATTTTCGAATTTTATATCTCCCTTGATATTTTGAGGTACAATTTCTGTTCTTAACGGATCGTCTTGCTCACCTGCTTGATTCATGATTTCTTCCGTTCTATCTAATCCCGCAAATGCTTCTGTAAGCTGACTTCCAATATTACTCATCTGTACAATAGGTGCCACCATAAAGCCAAGGTATAAAGTAAAAGACAAAAAGTCGCCCACAGTCAATTCTCCCTGCATAATTTTATAACCGCCAATACCCATAATCCCAGTAGAGGCTAGTCCTAATAGAAATGCACTCGAACTCGTCATGATAGCCGTAGCCGTCATACTTTTCTTGATGTTATTGAATAACTTTTGTACTCCATCTTCAAATATTCTATTCTCTTCCTGTTCAGCATTAAAGCCTTTTATCACTCTCACACCATTTAAAGATTCAGTAAGCCTACCTGTAACTTCAGCTTTAATCTGTCCTCTTTTTCTAAAAATAGGACGAATAGATTTAAACGCCTTCATGGAGACAATACCAAAGATGGAAACAGGAACAAGCACAAATAGTGTCATGGATAAACTGATCTTCACGAGCAAGATCGTAGAAATAACAGCCGTAATCGTACCGCCAATTAATTGAACCAAACCTGTGCCAACTAAATTTCTAACTCCTTCCACATCGCTCATAATTCTAGATACCAATTCGCCCGATTTCGTATTATCAAAAAAGGAAACAGGAAGGGAAATTATATGTTTTTGAACTTTAGCTCTTAATTCAGAAATTAAACGCTGTGCCTCTATACTTAGGACCTTTGTAAGCATAAAACTACTTAAAGCTTGCATAAAGATAGAGGAGATCACTACTGCAACTAACAACTTGAGTTGTTCATAATCTTCATTCACAATCACATCATCCATTAAGTATTTGCTTGCTCCGGGTAAAACTAATCCGCTTAACCTGTTGATAATGATAAGTATCAGACCGATTAAAAGGTATTTTCTTCTAGGCCATATAATTTCTTTAAAAACTTTCTGAAGTGAGATTCTTTGTTTTGCCATATTGAATGCAGTTATATTTTTTTTCTAATACTACATTAAAAATTGGACAAAAAAAAGATCTATACATTTTAAGTGTATAGACCTGATAGTGATTAATTTACAGTTAGTACTTGGGTGTCAATGTTCTTAATGGGTTAATAAATTTTGCTTATTTTAAAAGTACCAAAAAAAATCTTCTAACACCCTGTAACGAAAGTAGAATCTTTAAAAGGTTCAGCGTTTTCTTATTATCCTACTATTCAGTATTTTTCTTTGTATAATAACACAAATCACTCATTATTAACTGGGTTGATATTTTCCTTGTAATGCAATATTTTTTTGATTTGAAGCAAGTGTCTGCTTTCATGATTGATGATAAAATGCAAGGCATCTCCAAGTTGTAAGGTGATAAAAGTTGAAATTGTTATGGGACATCTTTTCTTCTTGAGGTCCTTACTTTTAGCTAGATCCACAATTTCAATGAGAGCATTAATTTGTTGAATCCTTGTGTTAATGATGTCTTTTTCTAGAGGTAATCCGATAGGGTTTTTGTCTTTTGGTGAAGGCATTTTATTCTTCACTTTTTCTGCTTTTGGTTTCATACTATTGGCAAAATAATTCCCAAGCCAGCCACTAGTGTATGTTTCACTGCTCTTGTCTTTTGCCGTTTTTAGTAAACGTTGGAAGTGTGGGATATAAAACTCACCATATAAATTTAAATGATAGACGCATTCCAGTATGTTCCAAGCTTTATCATGCTTTTTCCACTGAAGTTTTTCTAAAGGTAGCTTTTCGAGTTCTTGAGTTTGAGATAATTCTTCTTGTAAGTTCTGATGAAGAGAGAGAAGAAATTGTTCCTGATTAATTTTCATGCTTAAAATTTTTGTTTAAGCAAATATGCATAGGTCTTATTCTTAAAATCTTGATTGAGATCAATATTTAGCCGTATTTATTTTATCAAGAAATAATATGTGAGTGAAATTAGTAGTTGAAGCTTAAGAATTTTGAATTATCATTGTACAACTGCCTAAGTGTAGATATAAAAAAGAACCACTCTTTTTTAGATGGTAGGACAAAAATTATTTAGTGAAATGAAGTTTACACGTCAGCATTTGTTCTAGTACTATTATAAGAGTAGTTCTTTTTTTCTAAGAACTTGATAAAGCAAAAAATAAATCGCAGTCAGCACTTAAAATCAGCGATAAATTAGTATTTAAAAGATAGTAAAGTTTAATCAAGACTTTCATCAGCACTCTCAGGAGCATCAGGAGTAATTTCCTCTATGTCCTTAATTTTGTTGAGGTTTCTAGTTTTACCAAACAATTCTATAGACTTTTTATTGTAAGCTAGAGCGGCTTCTTGAGGTGTTTTATAAGTACCCAATGAAATAGGTTTTCTATCCTTATAAATCACAGCCCTATAACTGTACTTGTCTTTCACCACACCTATATAACCTGTTTTGTTATGCTTAGAAGGAGTGTTTCTTTTAATAATAGACCGATTTGAATAAGTAAGATTCTTGATACGACAATCCAGCTTATTACCATTGATTATTCTAATCAGAGTGTAATCTCCTTTCGAACCTTCATCTAAATATTTTTCAGCTATAAGTTTGTGAAGATAAATGGTTTCAGTTTTGTATTTACCATCACTCTGTTTCCATGACTTTTGGAATACTGCTCTACCTGAAGAATGTTCTCTAAGGTTATAGATAAAGTCTAGGCTTTTGTAGTAAGGATTGTCTCTTAAGTATTCATAAACATGATCATCAACGATCACCTGATTTGGAGAGTTTTTTAGTTGTAACTTGACAAGCATGATAGATGAGTAGAGATATTAAAAAATAATTAAATTGTCACTGTTGAAGAACTCTTTTTTGCTGCCTTTTTGTTTTTCTCTTTAGCGGCTTCATGTCTTTCTTTTGCCTCGTGCCAGTACTTGTTTGTAATCTCAATCACTTCTTCCTTTTTCTTTTGAGTAATATCTTGATAAAGCCCTAACTTTCGCCTGCCGACTCTGTTTTTAACAGTGTTTGAAGCGCGTAGACATCCGAGTTCTTTTAATTTTTCAGCTATTTTAGAGAAAATAAATCCCATTCTCTGCTCATCATTTTCCCGCATCAGTTGATTACGGTAGTTCATCAAGTTACCCAAGATCAAGCTATAGTCCTTTGTTCCTACTTCTCGCTGTTCACCAGGGTAGTTTTTCCTTTTTCTCATTAGTTTGTTAAGTATATTAGTATCAACGCTAATTGGTAGCTATATTCAATTATTTGTTAATTAAATCAAATGCAACGAATTATACAATTTTATCTAGGTTTATTTTATAAAAACATAATTTTAGGTAAAATTCAGTCTCTTTTTTTGATTTATGTAAACTTATTTCTATAATTGCCTACTAATCCACTAGAGTAAGTATAATACTTAACAAAATAAACTAATAACTTAATGCTTGTAGATAAAGTTTTAGAAAGAAAAATCGAGGAAAGCGATTCGGCTGTGAGGGATAAAAGTAATAAACAGCCGAAATGGGTGAGCGTTGCGAAATCAGTGTCATGGCGAGCTGTGGGTACTGTTGATACTATGGTAATCTCTTATTTTGTTACAGGCGAAATAACTATGGCTGTCTCAATTGGTTCATTTGAAGTGTTTTCGAAAATGGTCTTGTATTATTTTCACGAAAGAGCATGGGAAAAATTCACTAAAAAATAACTTGACATTAGTTTGATGGTTATATTTACATTGTAAATTAAACAATGTAATATGTACTTCATTGAAAATCATATAGTAAAAAGAAGGCTGATAATTTTGTTTGGCCTTCTTTTTTGCTTTCAACACTTTTTATTTTCTCAATCCTCTAACATAACGCTAACGTTTTCTCAGGGACACCTTGGGGAAGTTACTTCACTGGATATCAGTAAGGATGCATCTTTGGTAATCTCTGCCGGCAAGGATAAAAAAATCAAAGTATGGGATATAGAACAGGAACGTCTACTGAGGACTATTAATGCCCATGAAATTGAAATTACTGATATAGCTCTTTCTTACGATAAACGATACATCGTTTCTTCTGGTACAGACCATAAAGTAAAAGTTTGGGAAACCAAAACGGGTCGACTTTTGTCTGAGCTCAATCAATTAAGCGAGGCTCCAATTGAAGTGAAATTCCATAAAGAATTAGTGGTTTTTATTGATTATCAAGGTAATGTTTTTCATTGGAATTGGCAGTCTGAAGGGCACGAATTAGATGGGTGGACGAGTGATATGACAGGAGGTATTTCTTGTTTTATTACAAGACCAAAGTCTAGTTCATGGGTAGCATTCGGAAAGTATAATGGTGAAGTTGAAATATGGAATACAATACAAAAGAAGCTGAAAGCATCCCAAAAACTTCATGATGATTGGGTGGCTGACTTGATTTATCTGCATGATAGAAAAATTATTGTTTCTGGTGGTTATGATGGAAATTTAAGAGTGTGGAATCAACAAACAAACGCTGTTTCCAAGCCTATTCGTTTACCGGATAACAAAGCTGTAAGATCGATAACTTACTCTCATTCTGTAGATAGATTGATTGTTACTTCACATGGAAATCATGCTTATTATTATCAGATAAAAGACGGAGAATTAGCTTTGGTATCAAAGTTTGAAGACCGAGAGATCATTACTAATGCCTTCAATAGGAAAGGAGAACTAGCTGTGATAGCTTATAATAATGGAGAAATAGCACTATGGGAAATAAAGGGCTCCAAATTAAAAGCAGCATGGAAACCTATTTTGGATAAAGCAATGGGCTTTTCTGCATCATTGACTTCAGGTGCCATTGCAGTATCTTCAGAAAGTGGTAATGTTAGACTTTGGGAGTCAGGAAGTAGAGGTGATTTGAAAAAATGGAAAGCACACCATCAAACCATGTCATCAATTTTTTTCAATTGGAGAGGAGAGCTGATCACTACTTCCATAGATAGCACCATAAAAATATGGGATCATAAGAATAATTATAAATTACATGCTAGTAAGAAGTTTGATTACCCGATTACTATTGCACAGTTACACCCAGTTGATTCTTTGGCCTTATTAGTAAATAATGGAGGTGATTTAATTGTACAAAATCTCCGTCAGCTTGATAAAACGTTTAAGGTCTTCAGTTCTTTTAATGCAATCAACGCATTGACTATTTCTTTCGATGGTACCAAAGTGGCATTATGTCTTAGTGATCGTACAGTTGTCATTTTGGATATTCAGGATAATTTCAAACTTCTGAAAAAAATAAGAGTGAATGATTGGATGCTTAATTCATTGGCATTCAGTCTTGATGGTCAGTCATTAGTAATAGGTGGTAAGAATAAACTTCTTCTTTATAGTTTGGCAGAAAGTGAAATCATGCAAGAAATAAAAGTGGAACACCCTGTTAAAGATGTTGCATTCACTTTCGATGGAAAGAATATTCTTGTAGCAGAGGATGGAGGAGACTTAAGGTTATATTCTGTTGATCTAAAAAATGAAATATTCAATTACCCACAGAGTAATGGTGATATAATTGAGCTTTTTGACTTTCCTGGCAAACAAGTTTTTGTGACCCTTTCCAATGATTTTGCAGTTGGAATATGGGATTTGGAGTCGCCTTATAAATATGGAGCAGTGTTATCAGATGGAGATGTTGGCTGGGTTGTAGAGCACTATTCAGGCTTATTTGATGCTTCAGAAGCGAACATGAATAACCTTTATTATGTAGTAGATAACGAGACGATAGACCTTGGTCAATTACAAGGGATGTATTGGGAGCCCGGTTTGGGAACAAAATTATTCAATGGTCAGCCGCTCAGAGAAGTTCCACTTTTAAATACAGTTTCATTATACCCAGAGGCCAATCTTTATACTAAAAATGATAAGCTTCATATTGAAGTTTTCGATAGAGGCGGAGGTATTGGGAAAGTGTCAGTTTTGGTGAATAATAAAGAAGTGCTGGATGATGTTTCACAATATAAATTAGGTATTGATGTCAATCACTTGAATTTGAATATTCTGAAACAAAAACAGCAAACCATTAAGTATGTTGTCCCAATGGATACTTTGAGTTATTTATTTCAAAGTGGGGAAGCTTTAAATAATATCACTGTAAAAGTAGAAAATCAGCAAGGTACATTGTCGGGAAGAGGCTTGACTATCAAACATAAATCTAAAAATACTCAGAAAGAAATTCCATCTTTTTATGGAATTGTAATTGGAGTATCTGATTACCGAGGAAATACACTTGATCTAAAATATGCTGCAAGTGATGCTGAGAAAATAGCTTCTTCTATTCAAGAATCGGCTGAGGAGTTATTTGGAGAGCATAGAGTGAAAGTCGACTTATTTTCCACAAATGCTGAAGATCCACTTTATCAGCCATCGAAACAGAATATAAAAAGAAGTTTTGATAGTCTTCAAAACGTAGCGAACCCATCAGATGTGCTTTTTGTTTTTCTGGCGGGCCATGGTATGGCAGTTCAGGAACAAAACGGCGATGAGGATTTCTATTATTTGACAAAAGATATGATGACTGCAGATCTCAAAGATACTTCTATTAGAGATAGCTACACTATTGCAGGCAAGGAATGGCTGGACTGGATGAAAAAAATCCCTATCACTCGTCAGGTGTTTATTATGGATGCTTGTAATGCCGGTAAATTTGCTGAAACGATCATCGCAATGCGAAATGTGGATGATGAGTCGGTAAGATTAAGAGCTTTGGAAAGGGTGAGGTCAAGATCAGGCATGTATTTGTTAGCAGGTTCTGCCGCTGATAAAGTAAGTTATGAATCGACAATGTATGGACAGGGGCTTTTGACCTACGCATTATTGGATTATGTGAAGAGAGGCAATTTAAGGAAAGGAGAATTTCTGGATGTGCAGATGATGTTTGGCAATGCCGTAGATGAAGTGCCTAGGCTTGCTGAAAGGTTTGGAGCCTCACAACAGCCAGAGATGAGAGTGCCGGAAGGTGGAGATAGTTTTGATATAGGTAGAGTGACGGATGATTTAAAAAATAACATTAATATTTCTACTGCTTTGGCTAGAGTGACATCTTCAGATTTTGAGGAGGACAGCACTTGGATGGATCATGAAGGTCTCTCAAAAGCGATAGATGAAAAGCTGTTGAGGTTATCTGAGGGATTGAATAGCGGCTATAATTATTTTACTTTTTCTCCATTTTCAAAAGGGGCCGATGTATATCAGGTGAAAGGAAGGTATACAGTCGAAAATGATTCATTATCTCTAACCATGAAAATTGTAGAGGGTACAAGTGAAAAGTATCACAAAAAATACCAATCTAGCGACAAGCAATCTTTAATTGAAGAGTGTATTAATGATATTATCGCTTTTTTTAAAGATCTCTAGTAATAACATTGTCGAACTTATTTTCAGTCTGATGACTAATTTATTATTTTTGAGGTTTGAAAAACTGAACAACAAAGAGATTTATACCTGATGATAGATTTAAAAGGTAAAAAAATAATTTTGGCATCTAAGAGTCCACGAAGAGCATCGTTGCTGACAGATATGGATATTCCATTTGAAGTGAAGGTGAGAGAAGTGGATGAATCATATCCTGCATCTCTTCCTCCAAACGAGGTAGCAGAGTATATAGCTAATCAAAAGGCGAAAGCTTTTGATGATTTAGAAAAGGATGAAATTGCAATTTTCTCGGATACTGTTGTAGTGAATCAGAATGATGTTTTGGGTAAGCCTAAAGATTTTGAAGAGGCTAAAGCAATGCTTCAAGGTCTTTCGGGGAAGTCTCATACGGTTTATTCTGCCGTTTGTATAAAAACAAGCTCCAAGGTGATTTCTTTTACCGATCAGACATTAGTTACTTTTATGCCAATGTCTGATGAGGTGTTAGAATACTATATCAATGAGAAAAAGCCTTTTGACAAGGCTGGAGCCTATGGTATACAGGAGTGGATAGGGATGACGATGATTGAGAAAATTGAAGGTTCTTATTTTACAGTAATGGGGTTGCCAACGGCTATTCTGTATCAAAAATTAATTCAAATACTTAAAGAAGATAATTAATGAATTCTTATTTAATGTGGCTCTTCCCAGTAATTTCTGCTGGAATTGGTTGGATTACCAATTATGTAGCCATCAAAATGCTTTTTCACCCAAGAAAACCTATTAAAATCCTCTTTATGACTTTGCACGGTGTTTTCCCAAGAAGGAAGAAAACATTGGCAAGAAGGTTGGGGATTATTGTTGAAAAGGATCTTTTTACTCCTGATATGATCTTAGACAAGCTGAAGACAGAAGAAAACAAAGAAAAACTGTTTAAAGCAATCATGGTCAGAGTAAATGAGTTCGTTGATGAAAAAGCAGTGCAGTTTGGACCTATGTTGCAAATGTTTGGTGGGGACGCGATCATTCAGCAAATAAGAACAGGTATGGAAAATTCTGTCAAGGAAATGGTACCGAAACTGTTAGATGATATTGGACAAAATATTTCAAGTATCAGCATTGAGCAAGTAGTCTATGAAAAAGTAATGGACTTTTCTGATGCTAAGTTTGAAGATTTATTAATGTCAGTGATCAAACAGGAACTTACTTTCATAGAAATTATGGGAGCAGTTCTTGGTTTTTTCATTGGTCTGATTCAAGTAGGAATACTAATGCTAGCATAAATTTTTATTCCTCATTTGTAATTTTCAGTAAAGGATTGGGTAGTTGTTACTCAATCCTTTTTACTTTTTTGAATTATTATTTTCTTATCATTTTCAAGAAGTAACGCCACCTGAAGCAAGTAAATATGAGTGCATAAAAAAAAGCACCCCCAATAGTAATTCCCCAGTCCCAAAGGATAAGTGGTTTGGGTAAAATCAAATTCCTGATGAAGACAATAACAGTCAAAACAATAATTAATTCGACCCAAAAAGCAGGAAACCACTCTGTAAATTTCACTTTTTTCAAACTGTTGTTAAAGTCAAAGGCTGTAAGCCCAAGCCACACACATTGGGCTGTGCCAAATAAAGAGATGCTTACCCAAATAATATTATGAATATTCATTTTATAAGAAGGAGTGAGATAGACGTCATCCATCAAATAGGGTAAATCCTTCACAAAAAAACCTTTTTCACCTGTGATTGCATCTAAAAAGAAATGAGTGATGATGCCTATCAAGATGGAAATGAAAACCTGAAAAAAAGTATACTTTGTGCGAGGTTGTTGTTTTTTAAAACGGATGGGAGTGACTCTTCTCAATACAGGTTTGAAAAGTCTTTTATTGATATAATAAACTAGAATTCCAACAGGTAAATTGAAAACAAAAATTCCTATAAATGTGTGACCTAATTTGACACTTTGTTGAAGTTGAAGATAATGTTCAAAATCAGGAATAACACTTCCTATAATTAAAGCCGAGACCGACAAGTAATGTGAATACCTGAATAAGGGGAGGACAGCACTTGGATGAGCAAAAGTGATAGGCATAGGTGTTTAAGCAAGTTTTTATGTTTAATATAAAAGTTTGAATACATATAACATACCGTTCGCTCTATTATCTACTTATATTGATGTAAGTAAATAAAATTAATTCTATTTTTTGAAATCTCCCGAAATGAAAAAAGGGTTAAGCCATAGCCTAACCCCCTTATTTATATCTAAATTGTGAAGTCCTGAAATAACGATACACTAAAACAATCGTTATTATGGAAAATAATAAAAGTCAATACGTTAA
>NZ_JABANE010000136.1 GCF_012844305.1 Flammeovirga aprica JL-4 | reverse complement strand
CTTCCCTCCGAGGGGCGAAACAGCTTTCTTTCAAGCTGTCGGGATAGTTTGCATGCAGGGCAAACAAAAAGTCATCCCCGTTATGTAACAAGGATGACTACTCTCTATCTATTGAAATTATACATTATAAAGTCTGTTCTAAATCACCTCCAATGTCTGTTTCTTTATAACCTTCACATTGGATTTTGAAAGCGTGAGCAAACTTAGTAGGGAAATTAGCCGGACGCTTAATGACTAAGCCTGCCTCATTTCTTTCCCACTGCAGTGGTTCATCACTTCCTAATAGTGTAATTCTTTCGATATCATTGTTCAAAATACCGAACTTTGTGCTCAACGTTTCAACAATAATGTCTCCTTTTGGAGTATCCATCACCAAAGCATAGAATTCACTATCATTCTTTTTCGTGAAACGGATATCGTTTTCAGTATAAACGATTTTCTTTCTTTCAATTTTGTGTCCACCTGCAGGAATTCTTGTTGGGCCTTCACCAAAAATAGTCCAAGGACGTGTACCGTAAATAGCTTCACCATTTACTTTCAACCATCCGCCCATTTCTCCAAGCAGGTTTTCCATTTCTACAGGAATAGTACCGTCAGGATCTGGTGGAACATTTAATAACATGTTACCATTTTTAGAAACAATATCGATCAAGATATCTACTAATTCATTTGGTTTTACAAACTTCGCATTTGATCTGTAGAACCAAGTTCCTGGAGATGTATCTGTAACCCACGCATCTTTTTTAGGTTGGTTAGGTCTACCTCTTTCGTAATCTCTTACTGCTGTCGCTTCAGGGAAAGTAGTTTCTTTAAACATCACTACGACTTCCTTATTCCACTCCTTGCCTTTGTTGTAATAGTAAGCCAAGAATTTCTTTCTGTAGCTTTCATCCATATTTTCTAACCACCAGTCAAACCAGATAATGTCCGGCTGATAATCGTCAATATATTCTTTCAACACCGCCCACCATTGATCATGGAATTCTTTCGTAGGCATTTTGTCATCATACCCGTGAGGAGTAGTATATAAATCATAATCTTCAGGACTTACTGCACCTTCATATTGGTGTGCTGGTGCGTAATACATCCATGTAAATGCATGGTGGAAAGAAGAAAGGAATTTCATCCCTCTTGCTTCTACTGCATCTTTAAATTCTTTTGAAATATCTTTTTGGCCATAGTTTACAGAATTCCAGCGAGTAGCTTTACTGTCCCACATCGCAAAATTGTCATGGTGCATTGCTACTGGGCCTGCAAATTTAGCCCCTGATTTCACGAATAAATCCGCCCACTTTTCTGCATCAAAACCTGTTGGCTTGAAGTTTTCAATTAAGTATTTGTAACCAAACTCAGCAGGATCACCAAATTGCTCTACATGATGTAAATAATTATTTGTAGGCTTCGTGTTAGGTGTACCGTCAGGTTTTGTAGGCAGTTTACCTGTTTTCCAGTTAGGCACTCCATTTTTACCATACATCATCATACCATGCCATCCAGCTAGGTATTCATTTTTATCCATGTTCACAAACGCACCTGATACGGGTCCCCAGTGAGTATAAATACCAAACTTTGCGTCTTGATACCAATCTGGAGCTTTGTTGGCTTTAGCAATCGATTTCCAATCTTCCTGATATGCTTCCTCTTTTACTAACTCTTTTTGAGCCGGTGGCTTTTGGCAAGAAAACATAGCACAAAGAAGAATCGGTAAAGATAATTTTTTGACTAATTTCATACTTATAAAATATCTATTCATTATTTCCATTACAATAACAAAAGGGTAAAGTGTGATACTCAATTCCTGTTGTCCTTGTCTTATCTACATTTCAAAATTAGGTTGTGGATATTTGATGGGTAGAAAAATTTGATGCTTTAAAAAGGGGTAAATTTATAACTAAGTGAATAAATGTGCTTTTATGGCAATTATTTCACCTATTGGGGGAAAGAAAAAGACACTTCTTCTGCCTATTTTTAACTTAATGCTTACAACTTTAATGAATTCAACCGGTTTAGTTGAATTGATATTTGTGTTATTTTAAAGATAAAAATGTCAGAAAAAGTATCTTTTGATGGTCTATTAAAGTAGACTTTTACCCTAATGTCAACACTACTTTTCCTACTACTTTCTTCTTTAATATATTATTCAACGTATCAATCGCTCCTTCAAAATCAACTGTCATTAATTTAGGAGATTTTACTTTTCCATTAACCAATGCCACTGTCAAACCAATACCAGCATCTATAATTGCTTTCTGTCCTGTGTTTCCATGTTCGTGGCTTGCTCCAAGTGCCAATTGATGAAAAGTTAGATTTTTCATAAATACATTTTCATACTTATCAGGCCTTACCACTCTTACCAATTCGAGCATCTGTCCATTAAAACCTAAAGCATTGGCGGCTAAAATATCATTATCATCACCAATTGTGTCAAAAGATTTAGTTACACCCTCACCATTCGTTAAGCGTTTTACTTCTTCCAAAACGTCTACTTTGTCATAACAGATCACATGATCTGCCCCCAAACTTTTTACATACTCTTCATTTCTATAAGAAGCCACTGCCAAAATTTCTTTACAGCCACAAATATTTTTTGCTATTTGAACGGCATAAGAACCCACTCCGCCAGAACCGCCAATAATTAATAAGGTATCATCATCATTCACCTTTAGCTTTTCGACAATAGCTCGCCATGCGGTCCAACCTGCACAAGGACTCGCTGCAGCATCCAAGAGTGGCAATTCTTTCGGTTTATCCAATAAAGTGTTCACCTTATGAATTGCATACTCAGCCAATCCACCATGAGGGCGGGTCATATTTCCGTGATAAAAAACTTCATCACCTATATTCCAGCCTTCCACCTCTTCTCCTATTTCATCTATTACTCCCACTACATCCAATCCCACTACCCAATCATCATTCATAGCATCACCCACCATTCCTTTCCAATTGACCACTTTGGCATCCACTGGATTGATACCGCAAGCTTGTACTTTTACTCTTACCTCATCTTTTCCTGGTTCTGGGATTTTGATGTCCTCCAATTGAAAAGTATCTGTAGACGGGTGAAATGTTACTGCTTTCATGTTTTCGATTTTGAGAGTGATAAAAAAAGGCGTTAACTTCAATTGAAATTAACGCCTTAATTTAAGGAAAACTCTGATGATTTAAAGTGATTCTAGGCACCATAAAATAACATAAGTACCTAGAAAAATATTTTTTATTCTCCAAACAACCCTTCTACAGATAAGTATCTTTCCCCTGTATCGTAGTTGAAAGTAAGAACTGTAGCTCCTTCCTCTATTTCTCCTAATTTTTGATTAACAGCAGCTAAAGATGCACCTGTAGAAATCCCTGCCAAGAAACCTTCTTGTAACGCGAAATCTCTAGCGAATTTTTTAGCGTCTTCTGCTTCCACCTTCACTGCACCGTCTAATATTTCTGTATCTAAGTTTTTAGGGATGAAACCAGGGCCTATACCTTGAATAGGGTGCGGACCAGGACCTTCACCAGAAATCACAGCACTTGTAGTAGGCTCTACAGCATATACTTTTAAATTAGGCCATTTCTCTTTTAAGATCTGCGCCACACCTGTAATATGTCCGCCCGTACCAACGCCTGTGATAAGGTAATCGATACCATTCGGGAAGTCTTCAATAATTTCTAATGCTGTAGTAGTTTTATGAATATCTACATTGGCTTGGTTATCGAATTGAGAGGGAATCCATGAGTTTTCTTCCTCTGCCGCTAATTCTGAAGCCTTCTCGATTGCTCCCTTCATTCCCTTCTCCTTGGCTGTCAAAACAAGGTTTGCACCATAAGAAGCTAATAATTTTCTTCTCTCAATACTCATTGACTCCGGCATCACTAACGTCAGTTTATAACCTTTTACTGCCGCAGCCATCGCTAAACCAATACCTGTATTACCAGAAGTCGGCTCAATCAAATGTGTATCTTTATTGATCACACCATCTTGCTCAGCCTTCTCAATCATCGCCAATCCAATACGGTCTTTGATACTTCCGCCAGGGTTAAATTTTTCTGATTTAATATAAACGTTGTGCGCCCCGAAAAGCTTATTGATTTGAATAACAGGTGTTTTACCAATTGTATCGAGAATGTTTTTGTATATCATTTTAATTAGATTTTTATTACTCTAGTATTTCTATAGGACAATATTAGTTATTTGAATTTAATGATGCTAATTTTTTGATAAGAAATTTAATACATGGAGTTTATTTTATAGAAAACAGTTTCATTCATTTAAAATTCTCAGTTTAATAAAAATACCTTCTTTTCACTTCCAAAACTTTAATTTCCATTATCTTGCAACACAATTTTGAAAAACAGAAAGAAAAGGCATAGTGAGTTTAGATTTTCATCAATTTAATTTACCCGTTGCAGAAGTTGTACCTGAGGTAAGAGCACATTTAGCAAAAGAATCCACCATAATTTTAAAAGCACCTCCGGGAGCAGGAAAAAGTACTTTGGTGCCATTGACTTTATTAGAGGAAGAATGGCTAGAGGGACGAAAAATCTTTTTACTGGAACCTAGGAGATTAGCGGCGAAATCCATCGCTCAGCGTATGGCAGATATGCTGGGTGAAAAAGTGGGCGAAACTGTAGGATATAGAGTCCGTTTTGATGTAAAAGTATCTGAACGTACTCGAATAGAAATCCTTACAGAAGGTATTTTGACAAGAATGCTTCAAGATGATAATGCACTGGAAGATGTTGGTATTGTTATTTTTGATGAATTTCACGAACGAAGTCTACACGCTGATTTAGCCATGGCACTTTGCCGAGAATGTCAGCAGGTACTCCGAGATGATTTAAAAGTGATGGTTATGTCTGCTACTTTAGATATGCCTCAGCTTTCTGCTTTATTAGACAATTGCCCGATTGTGGAAAGTGAAGGTAGAATGTTCCCTGTAGAAAAATTCTATGTTGGCGATACAGATCGTTATCTTCTGCCTGAGTTGATGACTAAAACAATTCAAAATGCACTTAAGGATCATGATGGCGACATATTATGTTTTATGCCTGGTCAGGGTGAAATCATGAAATGTGCAGATTTATTACATCAACACACCAAGGGCATTGCTATTTACCCCCTTTTCGGACAGTTGCCCATCAATAAACAAAGAGCGGCTATTTTACCTCACCCTGAAGAGAAAAGAAAAGTAGTGCTTGCTACTTCAATCGCCGAAACCAGTTTGACCATTGAAGGAGTGAAAATTGTGATTGATAGTGGTTTTACTAGAATTCAGCAATTTGATCCTAATTCTGGTTTATCAAGATTAGAAACGGTGATGGTCTCTGAAGATGCTGCCGATCAAAGAGCGGGTAGAGCGGGTCGTTTAGGTCCTGGTATCTGTTACAGAATGTGGAGTAAAACCACGCATTCGCGCTTGGAGGAAACTAGAGAACCGGAAATCGAACAAGCTGATTTGACTTCATTAGTATTGGATTTAGCACAATGGGGCATTATCCATCCTAATGAACTGGCATGGGTAACGCCACCTCCTGCTGGACATGTGGCACAAGCAAAAGATACTTTGACACAATTGGAAGCGCTTGAAGATGAAAAAATAACACCTCATGGAAAAGCGATACACCGTTTACCATGTCATCCTCGTATTGCTCACATGCTCTTGTTTGCTGAAGAAAATGAGCTTTTGCCTTTGGCTACCGACCTTGCCGCTATTATTGAAGAAAGAGATCCACTGCCTAAAAATAGTGGGGCAGATATAAATACAAGAATTACAGCTTTACGACGTTCAAGAGAGGGTGGAAAAAATCCTCGTTTCCGTCAGATCAATAAGATTTCTGAAGTATACCGTAAGCTTTTCAAATCGAAAGAAGATAACCACTCTTTTGATGATTTTGAAACAGGTTTACTGCTCGCACATGCTTACCCTGAGCGAATTGCATGTGCAAAACCGGGAAATAATGCTCAGTTCCAATTAGCGAATGGCAAAATAGCGGCTATTGGTCATAGAGATGACTTAGCAGATGAAGCTTGGCTCGCTGTAGCACATATTGATGCCAGAGACGGAATGGGAAAAATCTTTATGGCCTCTCCTCTTGACCCTACGGATCTTGCTCCTATGGTTAGAGAAAAGGAAGTGGTAAAGTGGGATACAGATGAGGGTGGATTAATTGCCAATAAACAACTTTGTATTGGGAATATTATCCTTAAAAGTACGCCTATTAATAATCCTGATCCTTCGCATCTTCAACAGGCAATTTTGGATGCTATAAAAAAGGAAGGGAAACAATTACTTCCTTTTAAAGAAAAAGAAGTGGAACAATGGCAATCACGTGTGCTTTCATTAAAGAAATGGAACCCTAAGGATAAATGGCCCGATGTATCTACTGAAACATTACTATATTCAGCATCAAAATGGTTAAGTCCTTATTTGGATAAAATCAAAAAACCTGCTGACCTGATGAAACTGGAACTTCAGGATATCTTGCATCATAGTCTCCCATGGGAATTACAGGAGCAATTGGATACTTTAGCTCCTACGAAAATTAAAGTCCCAAGCGGTTCCAATATTAAATTAAAATACCTTGACAATGGGCAACCTCCTGTCCTTGCTGTAAGACTGCAAGAATGTTTTGGATTAGAAGATACTCCTATGATCAATAATGGGAAACAAAGCGTGGTGCTTCATTTACTTTCACCTGGCTTTAAACCTGTTCAAATCACTTCAGATTTAAAGAGTTTTTGGAATAATGCGTATTTCGAAGTAAAGAAAGATCTGAAAAGAAGGTATCCGAAACACTCATGGCCAGATGACCCATGGACGGAAGAGGCTGTGAGAGGTGTGAAGAGAAAGAAGAGTTAAGAAGTAAAAATGTAGAATTAAGAATGAAGAATGATAGAAACTTTCACAATTCGAACAAGGATCATTCTTCATTCTTAACACTTCATTTTTCTTTCACTATATATAAAGATTGCTTCTTCTTACCTGCTATTTTATAGTACAAGTTCTGTAAAAACCTGAAAGGCCAAGTAACTATTCTTATGGCATAATAGAATGCACTGCTGGCAAACATACTGCATATAAAAAACAGCATAAAGAACGTTTCAAAACATGCAACAAAGAATAATAGTATTTTCCTAACGATATTAGATTTCATAAAGCGGTAAGTTGGATGAGTTTGAGATGATTCATAAGATAACAAATTACAGGTAATTCATCACATCTCGGATACTTTTTAACTCTTTGAATTTTTCTCCTTCTACTTTATGATCCACCATCTCGTGTTCCCAAGTGCTATGAAAAGGAACGTGAAAAGCATGTGCACCAATATTGAGTACAGGAACGATATCTGATTTCAAAGAATTTCCCACCATCAAGAATTCATGAGGCTCAATATCCAGATGACTCAGCAGTTTTTTATATTCTGTTTCTTTCTTTTCAGATACAATTTCAGTGTGGTGAAAATACTTATCCAAGCCCGATTTCTCGATTTTTCTCTCCTGCTCTAATAAATCACCTTTAGTGGCTACTACCAGTCGATAACCTTTTGACTGAAGGTTTTCTAATGTTTCTACAACACCTTCTAATAATTCAATTGGGTTATTTAGCATTCTCTTTCCAAAATCTAAAATCTGTGCAATTTCAGACGCTTTCACTTTCCCATTTGAGAATAGATGTGCTCCTTCAATCATTGATAAAGACAACCCTCTTGTACCATAACCATACATTGGTAAATTTTTAATCACCAAATGGAACAACTTATCTTTCAACTCTTCCTTCTCCATGTAAGGAGACATCAACTTAAAATAGTCCTCTTCAAACACCCTAAAAAAAGGCTCATTGACCCATAATGTATCATCTGCATCAAAGGCTACTACTTTAATCTTTTCCATTTTTCTGATCCTATAATTACGCAATAAAAATGCAAAGTAAACTCAATGTTATTCAAAACACAATATTTGACAAAAATTCACCTATTATTTAAAATAAGCTTGCTTTAGGGTTCATTCTAATAAAATACTGTTGAAATACCTTTGTATAATAATAAAGTGCTTGATAATGATAGCTGAGGGAGGACTAACTTCGTTATATTAAGATTCTACCAAAATGGAAAAAGATCATCCATCTTTATAAAACTTTTTCTTAGGAGTCCCTTACAGTAACCCAACATCAATAACAGAAGTTATAACTGTTGATTACTTATACGATTTTAAATAAAACCTTCAAGCACATATACGCCAAATGAAAATTGAAAGAAGAAAATGACAAATACCATAAATGAATATTTAATTTTTGGAAAAGGAATAAACTGCAAGATCAATATTATTCAAAACACACTTTTTGTCGAGTTTAATCCTACAAATTCACTGCTTACGATGCTAAAAGTACGTCTTGATTTTAAGCAACATAATGGTATTCATTTAGGTTATTTAAAAAGTTTTCAAAGTATAAAAAAAGAGTTTTATCAATATATCTGTGATAGAACTGATCAGTTCGATGCGATTCAAATTGTGGGATATGGATTTGCTGGGGCTATTGCTCAAATTGCTTCGTTAGGTATTTATAAAAATTTCCTGATTCCTTCCTCTGTCACAACTTATGATAGCCCTACTCCTTTCTCCATTGACAAAAGAGAAGACTTCGATATAGCCGCATCAAAACAGGAACATTTTGTTTTTGGTTATGATATCAACCTGCAGTTTTATACAAAAATATTTGGATATGCTTTTCCAAGCAACATTCAAGAATACAAGATTATTTAGGAAAAAAGACTGAAGAGAGAATTATATGATTTGAGTATTCAGTATTGCTCTCATTATCTTCGGTTTGCATTAATAATGAAAACAAGTATTCGCACTCTCACAATTACAACAAATAAGCCAAAAGATAATATTTTTAAACGCAAAATCACACCTTACTGAATATCAGTAAAATGCAATTCCACGCTTTTCTATATTGACTTATTCAAGGTGTTATATGCAATGTTTTTATTTAGAGAAAACTCCATTATCAACCAATTGGCCAAAAAAGTCATTGAGTGTTGTACTCGCGTTTCGGTATTTCATCCCCAGCTTTTCTTTACTTTTTGTATTATCAACTAACCATTTATAGCCGAAATTTTTTGCCACCATTTTTCTAGGAATCCCTTGCATAGGCCCAACCAACCAAACTAACCACTTTGGCAGTTCATTTTTAGGTAAAGGAAAAGCATTTCCGTATTTTTCTCTTAAAAAATCAGCCATCTGAAGTATAGTATAACTCTCATTGGAGATTATATGCCTTCCTTCAGCCTCAGGTGTAAAACCAGCATTAAAATGAGCGGTGGCCAAATCTCTTACATCAACAATACCAATATGAAGACCTGGTGCTCCCATTTTCATAGATCCGTCTCCCAGTTGTTTCATGATATTAAAGCTTTCTGAAGTACTTGTCGGATTTATACCCGGCCCCAATACAAATGAAGGATTGATGACCACCATATCCCAACGGTCCTGTTCCTTATTCATTTTCCATGCTTTCTTTTCAGCCACAGTTTTAGAATAATTATAAGGCTGATGATTTACGGAAGAAGTAGAATTCCATATTGTCTCATCCGCAATTTGATTTGGGACATCTCTCAAGTCTTTCGCGTCACCAATAATAGCCACACAACTGCTAGTCAGCACTACCCTTTTTACAGAGTATGTTTTATTGACTGTATTCAGCACATTTTCAGTCCCTTTTAATGCAGGATCTACCAAATCTTTTTTGGCATCTTTTACGGATGTAACAAAAGGTGATGCAGTATGAAAAACCAACTCGCACCCCTTCATGGCCTCGTCATAAGAACCAGGGGTAAGCAGGTCCGCTTTAAAAAACTTTATACTTCCTTCTGATTGCGCCGCTATAGCATTAAGGTATTTCAATTTTACAGCATTGTCAGGATTTCTTACGGGTGCATGGACCATCAGTCCGTACTTTAATAATTTCTCTACTATTCTCCCTGCCACATAACCTGTGGCACCTGTAATCATCACCGGCTTTGTTTTATCAATATTGACCATGTAGTTTTTGGTTAATGCTTAATGTTTAGGTAAGATCTTCAATTACAAGATATTAATTGTTTCTCAAAAAACTTCACATCGCATCTATTTTTGGCGCTTTGAAATGTAATTCCTCAGAGAAAAGTAAAAAAAGCCAACGTAATAACGCCGGCTTTTCAAGAATAAAAGTTAAAGGTTTATATATTAATGATGCTTTTAGTTTAATGCTTTATAATTGATGAATAATATTTCAAACTATTAATTTCAACTGTTAAGGTATAGTTACCCGAAGGAAGATCTGACAAATCAATTTCCTTGCTGACTGAATTGAAGGTTTTGATCGATTTTCCTTGGATATCTAATACAACAATTTTAGCATTTTTCAAGTTTGTAAAACTGACTTTATCGATAAAGGGGTTAGGATAAGTCACAATTCCAATCTCATTAAGTTTACTAAGTGATGCAGGTGTTCCTTCTTCTACTTCTAGTTTAAAAGTTGCTGTTTTTTTGAAGAAGTTATCTTTTGCGGTAACTGTAATTTCACAAGTTCCCAAACCTTCTTCCAATATCACTAACATCTTCCCATTCGCCATAACACTAACAACTTCTTCACTTGAAGTTAAAACAGAATAAGTTAACTGATCATTATCTTCATCTTCAAAATAATCTTCCAAATCTATATTCCCTGCACAATATCTTCAGGTAATTCAAATGTAATTTCATCATCATTATCCCTTACAAGAGAAATTGCATCATCATCAAATACACCAAAAGAATTACTAAGCTTTACATTAAAATAATTATTAATGGGATAATTATTTGGAAATGCTCCAGTATAATTGATTTTTACGATTTGTGTTTCTCCATCACAAAACTTATTTGAAGAAATTGTTGGTGCTAAAAGTTGAGGCAAGGCACCATTGACACCTAAATAATCAATCCTAAATGACTTATCATTATCAATAGCATCTGCATCCAAAGAGATAAAAACAGAAGAAGACTCAATAAACATGTCTTCTAAATTATACCCTAAATTACCAGAGAGGGTAGTAACCAAAGTACCATCTGAAGAAGTACCTTTATAAATTCTCACAATATCATTTTCATCAGTTTTGAAACGACCAAAATCTAAAATGATATATTGTGCTCCTGTAGGCTGTATCAACCATTCACATTTTGCATTGATCCCGTAATCTTCATCTTCTATACGCCCCTCTTCATCTGTGAGGGTGGTATTACTTGCACATTGGGCAAAAGATACAGTGATGCCCACAAAAGTGTAAAGAAATAATAGTAATGTTAGTGTTTTCATATATAGCTACCAGTTTTTGAGTATTAAGTTCACTTCAAAACTATAATTTTAGGAAACACTGATCAATACCCAAAATAGGGTATATTTCTATAAAAACTGAAAAAATCAACACTAAAAACGCTGATTATTAATCAAATAAAAAAAGAGATACTTTACTAAAGTACCTCTTCTTAGTTAAGTACTAGGACAGAAGAAAAGGGATAATTTTAGGTTAATATTTTTTATTCTAATCGAGGCAGATTTGCAGAGCATAGCCTTAGTTACGCGATAAAAATCTAACGAAGAGTAGGATAAAAAAGGTAAGATAAAATGTCCGTTTTCTTTTGTCCTAGTACTTATACATTTTTTATTTTTATGGCTCCAAAATCGTCTCGTTTTTCTGCAACAACTTCAACAATTCACTTGTATTCAGTTTAGTTGCTTGATTCGTGCCACTCAATAAATCATCAGCCAATTCACGTTTGTCAGCGTGTAGCTGTATCATTCTTTCCTCCAACGTATCTTTACAAATTAAGCGGTAAACAGTAACGGGTCTCTTCTGCCCCATTCTATGTGCACGGTCAGTAGCCTGATCTTCTACAGCCGGGTTCCACCAAGGGTCCATATGAATCACATAATCGGCCGCCG
The DNA here is from genome assembly GCF_012844305.1 of Flammeovirga aprica JL-4. Classification (GTDB taxonomy): domain Bacteria; phylum Bacteroidota; class Bacteroidia; order Cytophagales; family Flammeovirgaceae; genus Flammeovirga; species Flammeovirga aprica. The sequence continues at coordinate 6,814 of NZ_JABANE010000136.1, read as the reverse complement.
TTAAATTCAATCCTGTTCCTCCTGCTTTTAGTGAAATCAAGAATACGTCACCCTCACCAGATTGGAAAGCATTGATACCTTTCTCTCTATTTTTTAAAGTGGTCGATCCATCAAGGTATTGATAAGAAATTCCTTCTCTCTCTAAATACTTTCTGATGATACTTAAGAAGCCTACAAACTGACTGAAAATTAAAGCACGATGTCCACCTTCTTTTAATTCATGAAGCGTTTCTAACAGCAATGTGATTTTACTTCCCATCAGTTGGAATTCATGATCCACCAAACTTGGGTGACAGCATAACTGACGTAATTTAGTCAGTTCGGCAAGTACTTGAAGTTGTACATTCTGATCTTTATTTTTCTCCAACACCCCTTCAATTTCCTCCAAGGCTGTTCTTCTGTGTGCCTCATAAAGCGTCATTTCATCTTCTGATAAATTCACGCTTAACACTGATTCTGTTTTTGATGGAAGTTCATCCAATACTTCACTTTTCTTTCTTCGCAGAATAAATGGAGTGATCAGCTTACGTAATACCTTTTTAGCTGATTTGGCATGATGCTGATCTCCAGAATCAATTCTCAAAACAAAGTTCTTATTGAAAGACTCCCATGAACCTAATAATCCTGGATTGATAAATTGGAAGAGATTCCATAATTCTGAAAGGTTATTTTCGATAGGTGTACCCGTTGTTACAATTCTCATTTTACCTTCCAACTGCATCGCAACTTGAGAACGTTTGGTTGTTTTATTTTTGATGGCCTGTGCCTCATCCAGTAAAACAATATTCCAGTCTTTTTTCACGATTGGTTTATAGGTCGATTGGAGTAAACCATAACTGCAAATGATCACATCAAAAGCCCCTGCATTTTTTAATAACACCTCTCTGTTATTGGTATTATAAAGCAAATGCGGTTTTAATGTAGGTGCAAATTTTCGGATTTCATTGACCCAGTTGAAAGTTACAGAAGAAGGAGCCACCACAAGTGAAGGCCCATCTTTTGCCTTGTCCACCATCAAAGCAATACCTTGTAAGGTTTTACCCAATCCCATATCATCTGCCAAACAAGCACCTCCACCCCAAGACGCCAATTGAGACAACCACTGATAACCCTCCACTTGATAATCTCTTAAAGTAGCTTGTAAAGTATTTGGTACTGCATAAGTAGTTTCAGAAGCTGTATTAATTTGCTCTTGTAATGTTTGCCACGACTTGTCACTTCTTACTAAAGCTTCATTTGTCAATGCATTCAATGCTCCGTAAGAAGATAAACGGTGTACTCTAAAATCTAATTTATCTTCCACTGCGACACTTGTCAGTGTAGCCAATTGTTTTCTAAGAGAATCTGTCAATGCGATAAACTGATCCTTCTCAATTTCTACATAATTGCTGTTCGGATCATTTTTAAATGCTTTTAGTAATGATTCCAATGAAACAATCACTTCTTCATTTACCTTCACTTCACCTGATACCGCAAACCAGTCACGTTTTTTGGATTGAATGTTCATGGTGATGTTGTCACCGCCCACTTTTGAAAGGAGCTTAAATCGAACACCTTTAGGCCATTCTACCACAGGCTTAATATCTCCAAACTGAAGTTCCTGTAAAGCATTCAAGGTTTCTTCTCTGTCAGATAATTCCCATGCATGATGCCCATCGTTGGTGTTATCCAAGAAAGGTCTTTGGTAATAGAATTTTTCTAAGAATGCTTTTTCTTCCTCTAGATTTCTGATGGCTCTTGTACGCACTCTATCCACTTCTTCAACCAAAACAGGCTTACCTGATGCTGGAGTAACATAAGGAGGAGTGGTTTTAAAAGGTTTCATATAGAGTTCCAAAAGGATATTATTTCCTCTTGGCGTGAGTAATGCATAAATGGTTTGATCTGCTTTCACTTCTGGCAATTCTTCTCTGATATCTTCTACATTCGAGTGGATATTCAGTGTTTGCCCCAAAGCAGTTATCGCTTCTTTTAATTGTTTTTTCCCTTTTTTTGGAATAATAATTTCTTGGGGGAAACTCTCAGCCCAATGCTTAATTTTTTTATCGACATTATAATAGATCACTCTTGTAGGAGTTTCCCTTTTTAATGGAAAGTCAATATTAATATCTTTATCAAAAGAAAGGCGATAATGCTCACCCGCTTCATCAATTTGTAATTCAAAAGGACGTTTTTCAACGATAACCGATACATTATCATCAGACTCTAAAACCACATTAGGGTGTCCTTCTAATCGTTTCCACACTTCTAAAACATCGAAATCCATATAACCTCTTCCATAAGTACGAATAGCTTTGTCCAGAATTTCGTGATCGATTTCCAACATCCCTTTTACCCCTTTTTTCAACAAACGCGTATCAGAAACTTTTTTAGGCTTGCTCCATTTCCCATTCTTCAACTTGGTCTGTTCCATAGGTTGCACATACAATCGATGATCTGAAACGACCCACAGTAAACGACCTTCTTTGACTCCTTTATTTTCCTTTTTATCAATCAGTTGAAAATCCTCTGCGATAGCACCCATTTTTTGGAGTAACAATTCCCACTCTTCCTCAGAACTTTCACTCAATACATCCTCAAAACGGAATAAATCTTCATCAATCAAATAACTTAAATCTACCCCTTCTTCACTTGAAGTATTTTCACCTAAAGCATCTGCATATAAAGAGGCGTACCATTTATATCCTGCCTTCTGATACTCAATAGTTTTACTATGAAAATAATGATAAATCATTTTATCTAAAGGTACTTTTTGCCCAAATAATTTACCATAAATCCAAAATGTAAAAGTCATGGACATTGGACCATAACCATGTATTATTGCTTCTTGAAGGTGATAGCGCAAATGACCATGTAATTCTTCTTCAGGCAATAAATTATCTACCGTAGAATTTGTGCTCAACAAAACAACTGCTTCTAATAAAATAGAGTAAAAGGCAGAAGGGAAACCAATATCTGATTTTTTGTCAAAATAAATATACCTGTTTCTTAATAGTGTTAAGGATTGCTGTTTATATTTCTGATACAGCAAAAGCATTAATATCAGCTCCTGATCAGTACTCAGTGGAGTCCAAAACTTTGATGATTTTTTCTTGAAGTGTGTTTTTACATTATCAAGACCTGCCAAACTCAATATCCTTTCTAAAGTTTTATCATACTCCTTTGACACTAAGATAATATACATCTCAACAAAAGATTTATCTAAGCGATCAGCCTTTCCTATCGTTTCTAGTGCTGAACTTGTAAAACCTTGACTAAACAATAACAGCGCTTTCAATATTCCCTCATCTTTGTATAGTTTTGAGGTATATTTATCAAAAGTAATTATTGAATAAACATCAACAACACCATCAAGCAATGCTGCATAAGCTCTACTGTAGATCAAGTTCCAGATTTCTGTATTGAAATTTTTCGTAAGATTATCTTCTAAATACCCAAAAGAATAAAGTGAGAAAAGTCCAAACCATAAAGATGATACATATTCTAAGGATGTCTCTTCAAACTCAGGGTTAAAATAATTAGTAATAAGCAGTGTAGAGTTTAATTTACTCATTGGCACTACAAACTCACGTATTATGGTTTCTGGTCTAAAACTCATTGTTCCCCAAAAAGTAGGGAACGTTTTTTGTTCGAAAGTTATATTTTTAAAAGCCTTTTGAAATATTGGATCTTCTATGTATTCCTTGGATTTTAATAAAACAGAAAGGTAAAGCTCTACTTTCTCCACCTTATAATATGTTACACCTCTCCCTTCAAAAGTAAATAAAAACTCTTCATCCAATAATTCCTGAAGGACCTCCGTTATTTCTTTAGTCAACTGAACTGTTTTTAAATTGGGTAACAATTCCTTCAAAAACTCTTTTAAACGTGTTTTATTTAATCCTTGAAGACCTGCTCCAATCATCACGATGATGTATTTGTATTGCGTCGTTTTAGGATATTTATCGAGCTTTTCAGTGAATTCGTTGTATCTATCTATTGAAAAATTCATGGAGAATGATGTTCTATTTGATCAAAAAAAAACCAGAGATTAATCTGGTTTTACAATATATAAAAATTAGAAATAAATTTATCAAGTGAAGCATATCGATCATACTCATCTTCATGATCAGTTCTAATAATGATCGATGATTTTGATCCACTATTCAGGTGGTCTAACACTCCCCAGTCTACATGTTCCTTACTTAATTTATAATGTTCGGATTCTGGATCCATCCATAAAAAGGAAACATATTGATTAAATTCTTTTAATACAGAACCGATAAAATCTTGTACTCTATGTTCATGTCCCTTCTTCCAGTTTAACCCTTCAAAAGTAATGAATCTATGATTTTTAAAATTGAAAAGTCTATTGGCATACGGAATATAAGGTAAAATATATTTTGCGATGACACCCTCGGCACCCGGAAGATGTTGGAATTTCCAATGTCCTTTATAAGCTTGAGCACTCACTAGAATCTCACCATTTTCCTCCAATACAAACACATCATCGTTTCTACCTATGTTTTCTGTTGAATAGAAAGCATAATCTTTATAAAAAGTGTTTGACAGTTCCATCACTTTGAGCTTTTCACTTTCCGTAGCTCTTCTTACAGAAGGATGCTTTGAAGGGCTGACTCTACTAAAAGTAAGTGTTGTCATTTTCCCAATCGTTCTAAATCCAACCTTCTCTGTAAACATTTTAGAGCGAAGGTTATCATTTTCTACTTGAGCATGAAACAATTGTGGAGTACCATTCGCCTTACTTTCCGGCATTTGGTAAGTATTGAAAAAATTAATTAGTTGTTGGTCCAAGAAGCTATTTTTCTTTTTCTTCTTGTTAGGGTTTTGTTTTGTACTCTGCAAAGAACTCACAAAAGCAAAATAACGGATATGATACGTTTCAACATCCTTTCCTTCAAATTTTGTGGATTTGTGAATTAAGGTAATAGAGCTCAATAGGTTATCACCTCTTCTAAGATTTAAGAAATAAGCTTTTTTTGTGAATCTTAGGTTCTCTTCCGTTGCAGTATGCGTATATCTAACTCCGCCTTCAGTTCCCCATAATGTGTCATCCAACATTTTGACAACATCATCCGTCAACTCATCGGTCAACTCTAAACTTATGGAACCTGCTTGAGTTACTATGTCTTTCATTCGGTATATCTTGAAGTATTAAGAATGTATCTGAGCGAATTCTCTTCCATTCAAAATACTATTTTGTTTGTATTCGACTCAAAAAATTAACGTAGCAAAAATATTGTAATTTTTGACATTTCTAAAGTTTAGAATCAGAATCTAAAGGTATTTTAAGATTTAATTACGTTTTAGTTAGAAAAGGGTGTTCTTTGTTTTATTATATGAATTTGAAGAATCAGGTATTCTCAGAAAAAGAATAATCTGTTGTTATTTAGAATTATAATTGATAGGGAAACTAGCAGAAATTAAATTACAACCACAACCTTCCCTTTCGCTTGATTTTTTTCCATATACTCATGCGCCTTTGCCACTTCACCCAATTTATAAATACTATCAATATTCAATTTGATTTTTCCAGCTTCCACTCCATCAATAAATTCCTGCAACATTTCTTCCGTAATATTTTCAGCTTCTCCCATGTAGACCGTCAGTTTTCCTAAGGAAGGAATATCACCCATAGGAATAAAATGTTCCAATACCCATTTATTGCCCAAAATACCCGTCATGCAAACTGTACCTTTTGAACGGATACATTTCAAAGAATCTTTTAAAGTGATGGTACCAACAAGTTCTAACACTTTGTCCACCCCTTCAGGGATAATTTTTTTCACATTATTTTCAATATGTCCTCTATCAATAATGACATGATCAGCTCCATTTTCTAATAAAAATTCCTCCCGTTCAAGATTTCTAGAGGTTGAAATTACGGTGAGTCCATTCATTTTTGCCAACTGACAAGCTAAAAGACCAATAGAAGAAGTTCCGCCTCGGATCAATAATGTTTCCCCTTTTTGAATTTCTAATGCCTGATGTAAAGAACCTGAAACGGTTTGAAACATTTCTGGAATCGCTCCCAAAGTTTCCCAATCAAGATTACTTTTAAAAGAAAATACATTCTCCTTTGGTACAATCGTATATTCAGCATAGGAACCATTAAAAAAACGTCCCATACCACCCATAAATGCCATTACTTTATCTCCTTTTTGAAACGTATTACTAGGATCTTCTTCCATTATACCCACACATTCTATTCCTTGGATTCTTGGATAATCTACACCTGGAGAGTCTCCTCTTCTTGTAAAAAGTTCGGCTCTGTTTAACCCAAATGCTTTTATTCTTATCAAGACCCAACCCTCTTTTACTTTTGGTTTTGGCACTTCTAATAATATAATGGTATTGGGTGATCCTGCTCGTGTTGTAACAGCTGCTTTCATAGGTTGAAGGAAATAGCGTTTATAAACTCATTTTTAATATCACTAAAAAAATAAACAGTCTTTGAATAACCTAAAAAATGTATAAAATCTTATTTCTACACTGCAATATGTAAGACTAAGGCAGAAGAAATTAGTCAAAATAATGTGTAGCCCACGACTAAAAGTCATAGGCTTTTGGGAAGTTATCTCTCTTTTCGATTTCTATTATAAACTTGATATGATTAAACGATTTACAACATTTCTCATCCTACATATTGACTAGAAATTATAATCAAGGTAGATCAATGTGTTGTCTTCGCAAGAGCCCATAATTTCAATTATGGGTCTACGTAACCAATACTTGCTACAAGAATCAAGTAGGGTAAATATGGAATAAGTCTACGTCTATCCCATATTTATCCCTCTCACAGAACCGTGCGTAC
>NZ_JABANE010000135.1 GCF_012844305.1 Flammeovirga aprica JL-4 | reverse complement strand
ATTCATCACCATGTCAGTGATCAATATATCCAACGATATTTAGATGAATTTCATTTTCGATTTAATAGAAGGGTATATCGGAAAACAATTTTCAAAAAATTATTGGCACGGATGGTTTCTTCAATTCATGTCACCCAAAAACAGCTTTGTGATTGGGCGACGTAAGTTTATATACCTATTATTTAATATATCATATATACCTTGCAAGGCTAATTTAAAACTCATACATCAATCACAACCAAAACAATAAGGTGTAATAATTTAAATATCCCCCATTTCTTAAAAAAATTACACTTTATAAGTGTCGAAAATACGGACTTTTGAGTGTTATTATTAACTAACATATTACTATGAAGTTTGAAATGAATGAGGTGCGAAGCATCTTGAAATGGTTGATTATGATCGTTTCACTTTACGGGATTGGTACGGGCAATTCTTATGCTCAAAATCCAGACGTTCCAACAGGAATCGTATACGCTCAAGACACGGTTTTCTTGAGAAACACTAGCAACGGCAACGCCGAACCTTACTATTTTTCGGGGACCAACAACTACTACATGATGTACAAATCCATGGATATGGCGAAGGATATCTTGGATGGTATGGTGTGTCTGAACCAGAAAGTGGTGAGAATGTGGTTTTTTATGGATGGAGCCAAACTTCACGACGGCTACAACCTTCAATCGGATGCCTACACTTATAATGAGGCAGGGTATGTACATCTTGATTCCATTATGGCGGAATTGGAGAAAAGAGATTTAAAATGTATACCTGTTTTCGTTAACTATTGGTCGGATTTTGGTGGAATGCAACAGTACGCTCAATGGACAGGTGGTTCGGCGAACAATTTTTTCACGGATCCGCAGATGAAAGACATTTACAAAGAGTATGTGAAATCTTGGGTGACGAGAACAAACACTGTAACAGGAAAAAAGTATGCAGATGATCCTACTATTTTCTCTTGGCAGTTGACTAATGAGGCACGTTCTACGTCTGCTACTGTGGGTGCATATGTACAGTGGGCAGATGAAATGTCGTCTTACATCAAAACTCTAGATCCTTATCATATGGTCAGTATGGGGGATGAAGGGTTGTTTAATTATTCTTATGATGAAGTCAATCAGATCAATGCTGAAAGAGAAGCTAACGGGCAGGATTTGATTACCAACGACTGGCAATATTCTGGTGGTCAGGGAGATTGGGAGGGCTTGATTCAACTTCCAAATATCGACTTTGGTACAATTCACAACTATGCAACGGACAACTGGAGCAAGGACCTGGAATGGGGAAAAGTATGGACTGCGTATCACGTAGAAGTAGCGCATGGTTTAAACAAACCGTGTATTATGGAAGAGTACGACAAGGCATATAAAGGTGATTGGAATTTGACCAAAGACCTTGAAAGAGCGGAAGTAATGAAGGCATATACGGATATCATTTATGAAACGGACATGGCGGGCGACTGTTCTTGGATGCTGGTTGGATTGAATACTGCACCATCAGAACCACCTACGGCAGGGTATACACTGGACATTGGGAATGGCTGCGAAACGAATGTGCCTGTAGATGAAATTTGGTTATACAGAGTGAAATGGCCTGGCGATGGACATCAGTATTCACGTTTTGACCCGCATACTGCACCTGTGTTGACGGCGCATGGTCAGCGTATGTTAGAGAAGAATATTCAAGCGGCGCCTTCTTCATTTAATAAACTGTCGCCTTCAGATGCATCAAGTGATGTCAGTGTGATTCCTGTATTCCAATGGGAGAGTGCACAGTACGCAAGTAATTATACATTGACGGTTTCTAAATCATCAGATTTAACCAATCCGGTTGTAACCGTAGCTGATATTACATCCGTAAATTATGCTCTTCCTATAGCTAATAAACTAGAGTATAACACTACTTATTACTGGCAAGTAGAAGCGTTTAATTATATCGGAAGTAAAATTAGTAATACAGTATATTCATTTGCAACGCAATCACCACCTCCACCGGTAGGAGTATTTACACCTTCTTCTCCTGGTACGGATGAAGTAAGCGTTGAGAACACCGTTTTCTCTTGGTCAACAGCAGATAATGCCGCATTGTACAAACTAATTGTTTCACCAAACAGCGACTTGTCCAATCCAATTATCAGCGAAGAAGCACTTGATCAAGCGAGCTTTACTTCACCTGTAAACCTAAATTATTTTTCCACTTATTACTGGACTGTAGAAGCCTATAATTCACTTTACTCTTCAACAATTGAAGGAGGAACGCAATCCTTCATCACACAGTTACCATCACCGGTAGTTGACAATTTTGAAAACTATGTCAGCAATGCCGCGGTGCAAAGTACTTGGACTCAAAACCCTAGCGGTGGTAATGTGACCGTTACTTTAGATGCCTCTTCACCTTTGGAAGGAGGTCAGAGTATGGTGTTAGAATACTCATTTGACAGTTATGCAGGGGTAAGTAAAACCATGAATGCCAATCTTGCAGGCTATGACGGTTTGAGCTTTTTAGTGGAAGGTGATAATTCAGGAAGAACTTTATTATTACAATTCCAAGAAGCTTCGGGTGAATATTGGGAGGCTTCCACTACGTTAGGAGGAAGTGAAGAAGTTTATTTACCTTTCTCTGCCTTTGCAAATCCATCATGGGGTGGACAAGTCAATGGAGTAGTAGAAGCGGGAGCAATTACTCAAATGTCCTTTTATTTTGGAGGGGATGCAGGAAGCGGAACCATCAAAATTGACAACTTAAAAGGAGCAATTACTTCAGGGGCAAACCGTGTTCCTGTAGCCAATGCAGGTGCAGATCAAACGGTGACAGATGATGATAAAGATGGTTTCGCAGCAGTTGTTCTTAATGGAAGCGCTTCTTTTGATGCTGATGGATCTATTGTCTCTTATGTTTGGTTGGAAAACGGAAATGAAATCGCAAATCAGGTAATTGATACCGTTACTTTGGCAGAGGGAACGCATGAAATCACTTTAGTAGTGACAGACAATGATAGTGCTACAGCCTCTGATCAAATGACAGTAACGGTGAACAAAGCAGGCAACAGCTTGCCAATTGCGAACGCGGGTAACGATCAAACGGTATATGATACAAATGGTAATGGTTATGCGACGGTGACATTAGATGGTTCTAATAGTAGCGATGCAGATGGTACAATTGATTCTTATACATGGATTGACGCTGGTGTTATTATTGGGGAAGGACCTCAAATCACGGTGGATCTTCCTTTGGGAACTACAAGAATTCAATTGCAAGTGAGAGATAATGAAGGTGCGAGTGCTATTGATGAAATTGTGGTAACAGTATCTTCTCAAAATACAATCACAGCACCAATTGCGTCAGCGTCAGATGCTACTGCTACTGATTCAGACAATGATGGTGTAGCGGACGTAACACTTGATGGTTCAGCGAGTAGTAATGCTGTTTCTTACGTTTGGAAAGATGAAGCAGGAACCACAATTGCAACAGGTGCTAAACCAACAGTAAACCTTCCTGTGGGAACGCACAAGATTGATTTGACCGTTACAAATAATTCGGGCGACACTGCAACAACAACAATTACTGTAACGATCAATGCGGGCTCTTCTGGCATTAGCTGTTCTTCCAACGATCACTGTCCGGAAGGATATGTATGTGAAGGGTGGCCAAGTTATGAATGTATTCCTGATGGATCAGGAGGAGATAATGGTGGCGACAACGGTGAGAATCCAGTGGTACCAAGCCAAGGTGCCAACAAAATTGGTATTTTATGGACCACATGGGATGTCTCTCACTTTGATGACTATGCCACTTACATTGATAATATGGATAGTTGGGGTATTGAATATGTTTCTATCAACCCTACTTATTTTGTGAATACTTATGAAGAGGGAATTATCACACAATGGGAAGGTGCAGAGAAAACACCAAGTATTGCATTGCAAAAATCGGTGATCAAGGAGCTTTTAAGCAGAGATTACTATATCAACTATAGACCGCATATTGACCCGATCAAATATGCTATGCCAATGGGAGCAACAAGAGATAATTGGAGCACTATTCCAGGTGGTCAGGATTGGAGAGGAAAGTTTGACCAATTTGATCCTGTTAACCCAACGATCGGCTACCGTGAATTGGTTATTTTACCTGGGCTTCAAATGCTGGCAGAAGCGATCAGAGAAACAGGAGCACCAACGATGCCAATTCGTTTTGACTTAGGGGCTGAATTAATGGATGCCATGTTGAATTATCCGAATGAATGGATACAGCTTCGTGATGAAGTAGAAGGTTTGTTGGCTACAACTTACAGCGATGTAGCACAGCATATTACTTTAAGCCATAACTTCTGTCATCATATTGAATTGTTATTGAAGATCCCTGAACACCAAGATTTCTTTGAGAGAATCGAACCTAATCAGCAATTAAATCCTGAAGCACAGTTCTTAGATAGAGCAGGTGTTACTGATGAAGACAGAGCGGCAATTGGTAGATATATCGCAGGGTTAGATGAAATGACAATATCTCAATATATGCCATTGGATATTTTCGCTGAAGAAGGAGCGATGACAACTCCTGATCAGGTAAAACAAGCCTTATTATGGCATGAAGATAACTTTATCAATGAAGTATTGATTGGTGCTCTTGGCATTGCTCCCGAAGATATTCCGGTACTTCACATTGGTGAATATGGTATGGGATGGAGAGGTTTGGCCGCTCCTAACGTATGGGATGCTGATGCATGGTTGAGTGCCGGGGCAGGTGAATATATGCTGAATGATAAGGAGCAAATGACGGATGCAGCCATCGCAATTGATGGTATTGTAAAGTATGTAGCGGATGATTCTGGAACTAAATTCAATTCCTTCCTATTATGGTTCGGAGGTGCGCCGTATGATGTGATTGGAATTAATGAATATTCAGAGTGGTACAACGAACCAGCGGCTACGGCATTATCGGCTTATTGGAATACACATGAGGGAGCGCCGGCTACATTGCTTCCTCCATTTGAAGGTCCTATTGATGTTCCAGTAGCCAAAGCTGGACAGAATCAAACCGTTATTGATGAAGATGGAAATGGTGTTGAGACCGTGATTCTTGATGGCAGTGCAAGCACTGATGATGTTGCAGTCACCACTTATTCTTGGTCTGATGGAAATAGTGTAATTTCTACGGATGCAATTGTGTCACTTGAGTTAGCTTTAGGTACTTATACATTTACACTGACAGTAGGCGATGCGGACGGCAATACGGATACTGACGAGGTGGTCATTGTAGTAAGGGAGTCATTACCTAATCAAAACCCAGTAGCCGTAAGTACTTCACCAAGAGTGACAGATGCGGATAACAACGGTGTGGAAATGGTGACTTTAGATGCTTCAGAAAGTACAGACGATGGATCAATTGTCTCTTATGTGTGGTCAATGGAAGGTACTGAAATTGGTACAGGCGTTACTATTACAGAAGAATTTGCCGTAGGAACACATACAGTCGAATTAAAGGTGACAGATGATAAAGGTGCCTCAGACAGCACGACGGTGACAGTAGTTGTAGATCCATTTAATGCTAATAGACTGGACCGAGTGCTAGTAGGCAATCAATCACTTTTCTTATCTGGCGGTAACTTAGCATGGTATAATTTCGCCAATGATTTTGGAGAGAAAACCACCAACTTAGCCTATTACGAGCAAGCGATTTCCGATTTCGCAACAAGAGGAGGTAACTCCATGAGACTTTGGGTGCATATCAATGGTGCAAACAATCCAGAATTAGATGCCAATGGTTACACTTCAGGTCTTGAACCTTCAATGATTCAAGATTTAAGAGATGTATTGGACATTGCCTACGATCACAATGTAGTATTGAACTTGTGTTTATGGTCGTTTGATATGTTGAATACAAGAGATTATCCAATTGAAGTTTCTCAAAGAGCGAAAAAACTATTGGAGGAAGAAAGTAATATTGATGCCTATATCAACAATGCTCTGATTCCAATGGTCAATGGTTTGAAAGATCATGAAGCTTTATTGTCATGGGAAATTTTCAATGAGCCGGAGGGCATGAGTAATGAATTTGGATGGGACTTTACAGATCACGTTTCAATGGCAACCATCCAACGCTTTATCAATAGACTTTCGGGAGCGATTCACAGAGAGGATCCAAATGCAAAAGTGACCAATGGTGCATGGTCGTTCAAAGCCAATTCTGATATTTTCTCAGGAGTGGAGAAAAACTATTATTCTGATGCAGAATTGATCGCTGCCGGTGGGGATGCATTGGGTATTTTGGATTACTATCAAGTGCATTATTACAGCTGGGCAGGTACCACTTACTCTCCGTTTGTGCACCCTGCATCGCATTGGGAACTGGACAAACCATTGGTTATTGGTGAGTTTTATGTAGAAGACCAGCCGGGTTCAGTGGCCGAGGAAGATTTGTTTAAAATTCTATATGACAACGGTTACGCAGGAGCATGGGGATGGCAGTACAGAACCTATGATGACGGTGACAATACCGATGAGATTCATAGAGATGCCATGCTAGCTGGTATTAAAACAATTGACGGTTATCCTGATATCGCTATTGATCCGAATAGAAATCACAAACCTGTAATTGTAGGTAAGATCAATAGTTTTAGAATAGATAAAAATGCGTCAACATTGGCAGGGTATTCAGATCTAAATACGGTATTTAATGATCCAGAAGGAACGGCCTTGAATTTTACAGTAGAAACAACTCCAGCAAATGTAGTGCTTCCATCGGTCAGCAATGGAATGTTATCATTGGCCTTTGCAAACAACGCTACAGGAGAGGTGAAGGTAACAGTAACGGCTACCGATTCGGGATCGCCATCGGCATCAAGAGCATATGACTTTATTGTCAGTGTCAACGAACCTGGAACGGGCAACTTAGCACTTTATCAGCCCGTAACAGCGTCTTCAGTAGAAGAAGGAGCCAACACCGCAGAAAGTGTAAATGACGGGGATCAACTGACAAGATGGTCAAGTTTATATGAGGACCCAAGCTGGATTGCGGTAGCATTTGATCAGGAATATTCTGTTAATGAGGTGAGATTGTATTGGGAAGGTTCATACAGTTCGCAATATGAGATTCAAGTATCACAAGACGGTGCAACATGGAATACCGTTTATACCAACAATGCAGGCACAGGAGGAGAAGACATTATCACTTTCCCTGCTGTAAATGCAAGACATATCAGAATGTTCGGTCTTCAAAGAGCATTAGAATGGGGACATTCCATCTATGAGTTCGAAGTGTATGGTGACGTTCCAAAATCAATTGCAGCAAATGCTGGCCCAGACCAATTCTTGAATGACAATGACGGAGACGGTGTAGAGATCGTAACATTGGATGGAACAGGATCAACGGACAGCGAGCAAACCATTGTCGCTTATGAATGGACTGAAAACGGAGTAAGCATTGCTTCAGGCGTTACAAAAAATGTAGCACTAGCAGTAGGGGAACACCTGATCACTTTAACGGTTACTAACGATCAAGGCATCAGCAGTTCAGACCATGTAAAAGTGACAATCTTACCTGCAGGATGTTTATCAGATGCGACTCCTTTGGCCTCGAATTGGTCATTAGGAAACGAGTGGTCGGATCAGAACAATGGTTCAGGTTTATCCAATGCAGGCGGAGCGTTAGTATTGACACACAGAATGTGGGGAAAAACGGATATGTGGTTGATGCAAACGGGCGTTCCTCTGACGGTTACCCAAGGTGAAACAGTTAGCTTATCTTTTGATTTCAATTCGGCAAGCACGCCAGCAGTTACAGCAATGAGAGTAGCATTGATTTCGTCTCACAATAACGAAGGGCCAGTAGATATAATACAGTCAGGCATTGAAATGACAGGTCCATTTGAAACAGGATTCAATACTTACAATGTTGACTTTACAGCATCACAAACATCAACTGAAGCCTACTTAGCCTTCTACCTGACGTTTGCTTCACAACTCAATCAAGAGGTCACTTACGCTTTGAAGAACTTGACCGTTTGCACAGGTACAGTGAGCGAGAATACACCTCCAGTAGCAAATGCTGGCATAGACCAACAATTGACAGACAGTGATCAAGACGGATGGGAAACAGTTGTTTTAGATGGTACAGCAAGTACTGACGCAGAAGGCCCTATCGCTTCTTACCGTTGGATACAAGAGGGAGTAGAGATTGCAACAGGCAGTAACCCAACAGTAGAATTGTCAGTAGGAACACACCTGATCACATTAATTGTAACGGATGCCGATGGCTTGACTGCCACTGATGAAGTAACAGTAGTGGTAGAAGAAGCACCATTGGAAGCAAGTATTCTTGAAGCTGAAAATGCAACGTTGACAGCAGTAACCGTAGCCACTGATGCCACAGCAAGCGCAGGTGAATACGTTCATATGCAAGGCGAAGGAACCATCACTTGGACTTTCAATGCATCCACAGCAGGAACACAAACCATCAAGATTGCATACCTCTTACCTCACGGCAATAAAAACCAATACGTGGATCTCAATGGAACTTCACTTGGAAGCATAGCATTTGATGGACCAACAAACACATGGTTAGAAAAATCAATTGATATTGAAGTAGCGGCAGGTAGCAATACCGTGACCATCAGCAAGCATTGGGGCTACATGTATTTTGATTATATAAGCGTTGGATCAGGTACAAATTCCAGAGCAAGCTTGTTAGAATCGGATACAGCACTTGAGAACGTATCGATTTATCCCAACCCTGCAACATCTGTAGTAACAGTGGACGCAAAAGGATTTGAATCAATGACCATCTATGATTTAAAAGGTGTGGGCCTAATCAGTTCAGACCAAAGAACAGTTCAGATTGGTTCATTAGGAACAGGTCTTTATTTGGTGAAAATCAACACTGAATATGGTGTAAGAAATATCAGATTGAGTGTGAGATAATCTCAGATTGATTTTAGTAAATACGCTGTGTTAATTTATAGCGTTTAGAAAATTGAAAGCCCAATGATGATGAAATTTTGTCATTGGGCTTTCTGTTTTTAATAACTCAAGTTACGAAGTTGTTTTAGAAATTTGTTTGTATACTTAACTGCATGGTAGCTATCTCCTGCTGATTTCATTTATTGACGGTGTGGTTTAATTAACTCTTTCTCGTAGCTAGTATCAAATCCAATATATGTAATTTCGTCGATTACTATTTCTATGTCATCCAACCATTCTGAAGACTCACTTAATAACCTTAACGTTACCTTTTTATCAATTATATTTTTGATGTTCCCAACATAATATGAATCATTATCGTCTGATGTGAAAATAGCTATCAATTCCTTTTCTTTTAGTTTAACTAAACAATCTTGGAATGAATTCATTTCACCCAGAGGTAATTTATTGAGGAAATCTTTGTAGTTATTATTCTTAATATCGCTAAGCTCCTCATTATCCCAATACCGATACTTCTCTATTTCTTGACTTCTCAAAATAGCGTATCCATCATATTCTTTTTTCTCATCATTAAAACATATAAAAATGAAGACTTCGTTATTTTCTTTTAAACAAATCCCTGAATAAACTTCATCGCGATTTGGCTCTAAGTCTACATGAATCGGAATTCTATTTTTGATTGCATTTTCCATAAACTTATTTTCGACTATTAATTAATCTTGTTATCAAAGTGAGCAAATTCAATGTTTGTTGTAATCTGAAACAATAATAACCTTCGTAGTAAGGCCTATCGGCTTGGTACTCCAAACAGTGTAGGCTTTTTTTACCATTTATTTACGGAGTAACCTGCTTTATCACCAACAAGATCCTATTATTCATCTTTTTGGTATTTATCCAATATCTCCATTGTTCTTTCATCGAAGGCATAAGGCATATCTCTGTGTTTATTGTGTCTTAATCTCGCTCCAGCTTCTAACAATACTTCCAATGCTTCATGAGAATTACTTTCAGCGGCTTGGGTAACTGCATTCTGATAGCTGTAACTTGTATTGTAATCCCATCCTTCCTTTATTCTCTTCCGTAAAAAGTCCGCGTCATTTTCTTCTGCGGCAAAAATTTCAGGTTGTTTGGGGGAACTTTGGGAATATCTAGCAAACCTTTCAAATGAATAATCACAAATTTCAAGCTTTCCATCCTCGGCAATAACTACTTTGCCATAGTCATCACTTTTTTCATCAATTATTAACCCAAGAATTTTTTCGTTGATCAATTCGCCAATCCATAAGTGATTAGAATTCTCAGTTAATGACACTTTTGCCTTATTTTCCAATTCCTCGATATTGAAAAATTTCTTCACTTGAATGGTGTACAAATTGTCGATAGGGAAAAACATATTATAAGAATTGTATTGCCTGCCGTTAAGCAACCTTAGGTAATGGAAGAAACTTTCTGGCAATTTAATTCCAAGTTGTTGTTCAAGCTTTACGACTTGTTCTTCAGGAAGCCTATTGGTCTGTTCTTTTGACCAGTTTACGCCTGTCCAAATATCAAAATCAAAAGCGTTTTTGTGCATTCTTTCAGGCATACCCATTGGCCTCAATTTCTCCTCCCACCCATCAAAAATTATTTGATTTGTAAATGCTGTAATGTGCTTTAATGCAGCACCAGAATTTTCATGTTTGATTACTTGACTTATTTCTTCTAAATTTCTATTTGCCTTTTTTCCTGACCTTACTCCAGTGGAAAATTCATAGGTTACGATCTCCATAAATTCATCTCCTCTTTCAAAGTACCTCCAATAATTTTTAAATGGATTGAAAGGATAGCCCGTTTGTAATGCTCTTATATACAGTTCTATTAAACTAAGTTTACGAGGGAAAAAACGACTTATTCTAGAGGGTTTATCACCATAATCACTTTCGCCAAAAGCAGAAAAATCTCCATCTAAATAATCGTTCAATGAATAAGTGGCAATACTATTATTTTGAATCGTTTTTACTTTGATTCCACATTTATGGCCTTCTATTTCTTGCCATAAGTACCCTATCCAAGCATAAAATAATGCAGTTTCATTAAATTTATTATCATAATATCCAAGCAGAGAAATTGGATACTTTTCTAGATCAATTTTAACCGATTTACTTTCTTTTGACGCCTTTAATCTGTCTGCATCTGAGAGAGGAGCATAATTATCATACCTGTCAATCACAACCGGTTCTTCTCCGTCTATTATATCAACACCTCCATCATAATTTAATGCTACCGAGGAACCAAAATCATCTACACCTCTCCAGAACTCAAGTTCGGGCCACACATTATATTTTTCATCGGGTTTTATTGTTTCGTAGTTATATTTTTCAATTACCTCTGTTAATCTCTTTGATGTGTATTCAGTTTGATTGAGCAAGTAGTTGACAAACGACCTTACATCTTTTTCATCCCTTTGATGTAATTCACCCTTATTAATATGGTATTGGATGATTTTCTCAAATTCACTTTTCAATAGTTTCATTTCTTGATTTTCTTTTGCTTTATGTTTGATGTTTAAGTATTCATTTGCAAGACATTGGATAGAAATGCTTACAAAAATCACACAAATTATGATCTTGGTATATCTCATTTTTTATCTTTTTTCCTGTGCTTAATGTTGATTATTAAGAATAGTTTACTTGATTATGCTGTATTATATTATTTTTTGTGTTGCTTTTTAAATTGTCTTTGGGATTTGAGCCAATATCCAAATTTTTTTCCGATTCCAATTGTCAACTCGGAAAATGTGTCAAGTTGGTAGTAGTTTACAAAAAGTTCTACGTACTTTGTATAAAACCTGGCTTGACTTACCATTTCGGTTCGATTTCCATAGAGAGCCACTTTTCCCGTTATCAGTATTTGCATAGGCGTAGTGTTCACCCAAGTTCCTAAGCCAACCACAGGAGCTGAAAAATTCTGGACTTCCTCCATCATAGGATTATCAAAGTTAAGGTTACTATATCCAGCAGTTATTCTGAAATTCCCGTAGTTAAAGTTGGTTTCAAATGAATTTGTAACGGATCTGAAATCTGTAAAGTTGACTCGTCTATGATACCAGTTGAGGTCAAAGTCGAGATCACAGTTGAAAATAAAATGCTTGTACTCAAGTTTTCCGTTGATGAAACTTTTGTCGTCCAGGTCGGATTGATAAGAGACGCTAGTGATCAAAGTTCCTCGGCTAAAATACGGAAATGCAAAGTCAAGTTGACCACCAATTGGATTGTTAAGAACTCCTGATAGAGCATAAACTGAGATACTTTGAGAGTCAAAGAAATCTCTAATACAATCAAGTTTAAGATCAATTGATAGTGTATGTTCGCCATTCAATTTCACTTGTTTGGTAACAAATCCAATAGATGAGATTTCCAAAGTTGCATTCGGGTTAGTGACGGTTAGTTGGAAGTTTCCGTCTAAATCTGTTGTTGTTCCGTTTTCCGTACCAAGTTCAACAATGACCACACCTGGTAAGTTTTCCCCATACTCTTTCGAAATGACAGTTCCCTTAATATCAAATTGAGCGTTACAGATTGACGCTATTAAAAGGAGGATTATGAGTGTTAATAATCTATTCATAAAAAATCTACGATCTGAAGAAATGCAGTATAATAATGAGGGTTTAATTTTGGGGTTTGAAGACCAAAGAGAGCCCTAATTGTCCTGCTCGGTTTTATTATTTTTACTTTGAACCATCCGACAGTTGATTAATTGAGAAGCATCTATTTTCGGAATTCTGTCGACCAAAATATTTCACATATGTAAGAATCAAGGTAATCAGAACTAGTCCAATTATTGGTGAATTCACTACAAACCCAACTTTATAATCTAGAATCCCATCTGCAAGAATTAAAACTAGAAAGAATGCCAGCAATAAATTAACAACTAAATTTGTTATCAAAGTCAAGATTGGATATTTGTAGAATGTTCTCATAAATTGTTTGCTAATATTGGATAAACACAATAAAATTTACCCCTTAAAATTTAACGGACATACACCATATATCCATTAGTAAAAAACACTCCCAACTCATCATTAAAAAATTAGTTTGCTATTAGATTGTTGAAAGACTTCTGTAAGTTAGTGACCGAAATTTCACAATACAATAGAAATCATTATTGTATTTCAGTTAATACGACTTCATTTGATAACTCTTTAATATATTCTGATAATTCAATGAAGTTGTAGTCCATGGATATTGCCTGAACTTCAACAGATAATTCATTATTCTTTAGCTTAACGTGGTTTAGTGTATAATCATGAAGTTTAAACCCTTTGATATTTTCTTTAAGCTTGATACTGAAGTCTATGTTTGATGAGTAACAGTCTTCAAAACTTCTGAAATGTGTTTGATAATATATTCTGTCAATATTGGAAATAAAGCATGAAATTAGAATCTTATCGTTTAAGATAGCAGTTTGATTTTTGCTTAAAGAACCAGAATATTTTCTTTTATTTCTAATCAAATTGAATTGACTGCCCGACTTTATTTCAACTCTCATTTTAGGGGAATGATAATCTAATGTGATATACTCAAACTTTGGAGTATAATTCTGAGTGTATTCATAATCCACATTTTTGAAATTGGAGGTAAACCTCATTGTATCAATACTAATTGGAATGGAACTTCCATATAATGAAATAGTTAAAGGTGTTTCCATTACAAGGATAAGAGAGTCTTCTGTAAGTGAAATAATTCTAGATTTGTTGACACAAGGGATGTTATTATCGCCTTGTTGGTGCTCATTTACATTTTCTAAAATTTTCTGAGTACCAGCGTTTAAAAATTTCACCTTCTTAATACTATCATAATTCATGGTTACTTTTAGAATACCACCCTTTATATAGTCATAGAATTGATCTTCATCCTGTTCTAATGTTGTGCACAGGTACCAATTTTTATTCTCTAATAGCTTGATATCATAATCTAGTTCCTTCTTACTACACGATGTTTGAAAGATAAGTAGTAACAGTACTATAAAATTTTTACATATTATTGGAATCTTGACCTTTACTAACATACACTTTATTTTTATTTGATAAATAGTTTACTCATAATGGTTGATTTACACTCTCGTGGATGGCAGGGAGTACATAGTTTTTAATTTAGTAGTTGCATGAACCAAAGAGCAGTTATACCTAAAGTAGATAACACGAAATTGTTCAGGCCATGAATCAGTAATACATACCATATATTCCTCGTCCAAATGTAGATAAGATTTAGGAATAGGCCTGCAGCCATGAAGCTTACGGTTAAAATGAGGTGCTGATCAAAATTATAATAGTGAATTAGCCCGAATAAGATTGAATTGGATACTAAGACTACGATTCTTATTGAGGTATTAGGAATAAAAAACTTGTGGAGTAGGGTATATCTAAACACAATATCTTCAAGTAATGAAGTAAATATCGGACCTAATGAGATCACAAAGAGTGAAAAACTTACTGTGATGGTATCGGGATTATCAGTTACAGTATTGGCAACACTAGGCAATAAAGATTTTGTGAAGGAAATCACTATTTGTAACAAAATAGCTCCCAAAATAATGATACCCCATGAAGCAAACCCACCTTGTTTGAATTTTTTCCAATGTATAGTGAGCATGGATTTGTAAAGCACACCAACTACGAGGAATAAAACACCTCTAAATATTGAGTCAATAAGCCCTTGAGTCGTTTTATCATCAATAATGGCTATTGCCATTAGTCGACAACAATAATTAAAGGCAATATTAATAAAGCGAATAAATCTCTTTTATCAAGTTTGATATTATTCGGGAAACGCTCAACGGTAGTTGATTTGATACGGTTTAACATGTTCGAAAAATTATGTACTATATATGTGTCCGATGCTTTTTTGCAGAGTACGTTTAAATTTCAAATGAGCCAAAAGATTAGCTTATCTATCAATGATTAACTTTTTTCTTGAACAGGAAGGTAATGTTTTGACGATGTCTCAAGGTAGCAGTTTATTGTTAGATAACCACAAGACGACAATGAATCATACAGAAAACTTTAGGTAAATGATAATCAGTAATCAACTGTTTTTTCTAGTCAAAAAATCATTGAAATCAATCTGCCATGTTACTTCATTATTAACATGAAAAATTGGGCATAGGATTCTAGTAACTAAACCTTTACTATCAGTTATTTTCCAATCAGGACTATCTATTAAATCTATAAATTTCTCATCTTCTTCACACATTCTATCATAGTTTTCTTCATCACCTTCTTCAAAATATTCACTTGCTTTAATGTTATGTCTAATATAGTCAGCTAACATCTGATGTTCAGGTATTTCGTCTTTGAAGTTAAACTTATAAAGAATATCACCAGAACTTCTCATGTCCCAGTTAGTTTCTTTTAAAACTCCTATGTAAACATCTTTCCAAAATAAATCGAATTTTTTCATAATAATAAAGCCTAAGTAAAGTGGGCTACAACCGTTGATTTAGCAATAGATGAAATGTATTTTGTATACACATTATTAGCAGTTGTTTTTCTTATTCCAAATTACACCAGTCGCAAGCATATAATACTGTTTTTTTTATCCGTATGAATTGCTGTTTATCAAATTCTATAATTGCGTCATTGAGAATCTTAAATTCAACGTTTCTATGTGGATCATCAATTCTCACAATTTCCTCTTCCTCGGCTTTATCTCTTACCTCTGTATTTGGGAATTCAGCTTCTTGATTAACGCTAATTGTGTCATTGAGAAGCATTAATACAAAGTTTCTATTTGAGTAATCAATTCTCACAGTTTCCATTTCCCCAACTTTAACTTTTCCAACCTTTAAGCATTTATTTGGGAATCCTGCTTCTTGATTAACACTAATTGTATCATTGTTTAAGGTTAGCGAACCAGGATAAAGTACTGCATAGACAGCATCTTCACTTTTTAAAATCAATGCACTTGAACAATATTTAACATCATCGTAAGCGATTTGCCAATCTGCATTCTTTGAAATCCAAAATTCTTCACATTGAAAAGTGTCCATTTTTGGTGAAGTTTGACTAAAACCGAATGACACTGAAGTCAATAAAACGATTGCTGAAAGAACATATAGGTTCATAGTTTTTATGGTTAAAACTCAGTTCATTTTTAATGCTTGATAATAAAAACCTCTAGTCGAAGGGGGACTTTTGATAAACTTTATTTTTTCATTTGAGGTTATCATTATTGTAGCTTTTTTTTTCTTTTTTATTCTTGCCCCAAGCTATTACTTGAACACCTTTAGAATAGTGAACTTTACTTGGGGTGTTATTGATTAATTTCTTAAATCTCGGATAATTGATGTCTAATTTTTTTAAAACAATTTTATCAACAGGCCATTCCAAATGATGGATTTCAAACTCGTTTATTGAATCTCCTGCATCTTGGAAAAGAGCATATCTTTCAGTTAACCATTTGTCCAATTCAGTTTTTTCTTGCAGACTCTTTCCAACAGTGAATTCAATTTCAAGTTGGTCATTAAATTCCGAATTTGTGGATTGATATGTTTTGTCAGTCCTTTTAATTTTTGAAGGCCTGTAAGGAAGTTCAGAAATCGCCTTTGCAATCTTACAGGATAAACTTTTACCACCCTCAATGCTTAAAAAGTAAACCCCTGATTTATTGTTTGATTTTACGTAAGTCCTAATATTTATCTCCTCAAAATCTGAAATTGGCGAAAATGCAGGTAAATTTTTAGGTCGTATCTTTTCCATTGTAAAGGCCACAACCGAAACCCAAGGTTTACCTTCATAAAGATCTATTTCTAATTCTTCAGGAACGAGTTTTTTTAACTCTTTAAAGTCAACCTGATAATGAAGAAATATTGCATTATTCCACTCTTGGTAAAATTTCCATCCACTAGTAGGCATTTTCCAAGGTCTATGATTTGTGGTATTTAATATTTCTTTAATTTTCATCTTTTAATTTGCTCTAAAATTGGATAAATACAATAATGTTTACCCTTAAAAATTACACATCTATTCGAATATAAGAACCACATCCCACTTTGTCTCAAAATCTGTAAAAGTCATATAAAACGTATCATATCCTATATCATCAATAGTTTCAATAGGGTAGTCTAGGTTTGAATCAGGGAAATAAACATAAGAATCATATACTTTTTTTCCTATTACTATCTCTTTGCTTCTATCACTAACTTCAGAAAAAGAAGTTTGATCATGAGCGTACGAAAAATATACGGGTTCAAAAGTACCATAATCATCAGAATCCTCACTATCAAATTGGATACTTTCTATCCATAACTTATAAGTTTCTTTATTTGCAGATGTTGCACCTCCAATTTTAAAGTATTTGTTTTTAAATAGGCTTGAGTTTAGGTCAAGATCCATTACTTTGTCATGTGTATATGTATTTAAATACACATCCTCAGTTTTATTATAAAACTTTACTTGCAAGGTAAAAGGTGCTTTTTTAATCTTGACCATCTTTCGCTTTCGGCCCTTCATTTTTTTTATTTTTATCTCTTTGTCATTTTGCCAAAAAGAGACTTCGAAGTTGATTTTTTTAGTCTGTGCAACAGAAATATTTTGCACCAAAAATAGGCTAGCTAATAGTATAAAAAGCCTTGCTAAATTATTCATAGTTTTATTGCTTTAAGTAAGCGTTAGTTTATATTTATGATAAAAATGTAATAGCGAATATACACAATATCTTATTTTTTATGTGGTTTCTCCATACGTTAATAGGTACAATGCTTAGTTTAGAAAGCAAAGCTTGTCGTTGGACCATTAAAAAAATATTTAGTGTGCTATAATTTTTTTTCAATTATTTCTTTGAGTGAGTTAATTTCAATTTGCTTATCTCTAAGCTTCTCTATAACAAAATCTCTCGTTTTTTCTTCGGAGAAGCTAATTAGTAAACTAGTTTCAGGTATTTCCGGAAATCTAGTTGCTTTTCCTTCGGATAACTTTACTAATTCCTCGTATCTGTCCTCATTTTTTCTTACAAATCCTTTTGGAACAAGATTAGGGCTTAACCAAATCCAAGAACTGTCTAATTTGCTTCTATATTCATCATACCCGTGAGCAAAACTATCAGGTTCCTCAAACCTGATATTTAAAATACTTTCGAGTTGATTGGAAATTTCTGAGATTGTGTCATTAGTACTGATCACCAATTCGTCATCTACTCCAAGAGTCAATTGAGATAAGTAATCGGAAAATGAATCTGCCACCTTTTCCTGATTATCACACTCTGTATCAACATATGTAATTTCGGGTGTAGACTTGTTGTTTCGATAATCCAGGCAAATGTACCAATGTCCATCTCCGTCAAATGGAATTAACCCTTCTAATTCAAAACTTACCCAATCTTTATATTCTTCCCAATCGACATCTGTTATTGATGGAAAGTATGGTCCTATTCCATAAATCTTATCATTTACTGATTCTTCAAGGTTCTTTCGGATGTAACCACCATTTTGAACTTTTAGCAATTCGATAAATTCATTTGGTAATTTATATCCAAGTTTTTGTTCTGCACCTTCAATGATTTCATCAGTCAGCTTAGGTTGTAGATAGGAAAGGTAGATTGGTTTTTGCCAGATCGATTCTAATTCTTTCATTTTTCTAATTGAAAATTTTGTCTAAACTGAGTTTTAAAACAGTTTAGTTGTTATTATGTGTTTTCTTATTTCGCTTAAATCTTTTATTTCATACCCTTTTGTAATGGGTGTATTACGATTTATTTTTAAATAATTCCATTTCATTTTTCTTGCCCCAATAATATCTGATTTAAAAGAATCTCCAATCATCAATATTTCACTTGGTTCATTCTTTGTGATTTTTTCTACTTCTTTAAAAATATCATTTTCGGGCTTTAAACATCCATAATCACAGGAGAAAATCATTTTTTCAAAATAGTGGTCAAGATTATTATCAAAAACAGATTTCTTATATGGTGATGCTAAATTAGAAATCAAGAAAATTCGGAAATTCTGTTTTAAATCTTGAAGTACATTCAAAACCTCTGAATAAATAATGACAGATTCTAACTCATTTATCAAATCATTGTGTTTCTCATCATATAAATTAGAAAACTCAATAGGTAAAATATCTTTTAGTTTATTTATATCATTTTTCGGTAATGGATGATTTAGGTTGATTCTTTGTTATATGTATATGAGACATTACAAAGAAATACGTTGTCCTCACTGTGAAGGCAACGATATAGTGAAAAATGGTCATAG
>NZ_JABANE010000134.1 GCF_012844305.1 Flammeovirga aprica JL-4 | reverse complement strand
ACGGATGGTTTCTTCAATTCATGTCACCCAAAAACAGCTTTGTGATTGGGCGACGTAAGTTTATATACCTATTTAATTATTCTCAATCATTACCTCCAAATTATTTAATGCTTCCTCACAGTGTTAGTGAAATTTTTCAATGGTTTTCAAATTTTAGCAATGACTTTTTTCATATTACACCACTTGATTTAAAATACCCTTTCCCTGGAATTGATAACCTAGGTAATAGTAATCAAGTTCAATATTACATCTGTAAATATATTGTTTTGCTTTATATTAGACATTTTTATTTAAACAACTTAAACTTTAATGAGTCTTCTATTTTACCCGAGAATATTATTGAATTAGAACAATGGGATAATAACCTTAAATTCTTTACTAATATTTTAAAACAATTGGAAAGTGAAAAAGAATTAATCACAGCTCTTAACTTGGAGGTCTTTTTTTCAAATGAGAAAAATTTTTTTTTCAATTACTTGCAAAACGAAAAATCTAGAATCAATGAAAAAATTATTAAAACAAAAATTAACTCAAATCTATCTCAAGAAAAAGTTAAACAATTTGAAGAAATGTCTGATCGTATGTTTAATGATTTCTTTAATACATTTTCAATATTCATAAATACAGAAAATGTGGAAAAAAAATTATCAACAAAAATTAATGGCTTTTATGCACTTTATCCGAAATCAGCATTTACTGATAATGATATTCCACAGTTGAACTTTGACTCTACTTTTGGAAGTACTGTCATTCAAAATTCTAAAAAAGAAATTTTTGAAACTTTTGATAGTTTCACCTCAACAAGATATTTATTTAATAAAGACAACTTAAATGAAGCCTTAAATAAATTAAAGGTTGATAAAAACTATATGTTATTAGTATTTGACCCTTCATATCATGTGAATGAAATATTGGAAAACAGTAAGTACTCAGATAATATTATTCTTTTTAAAGGGTATAATTATCACGTCCGAAACACTATTTTTATAACAAAAACAAACTGTTTACCCAATTTTTCATTTAATGAATTAGATACTGAAAAAATAAAAACTTATCAACTTAAAAAAATTAACAACGATTATAATCTATACACATCAATTGTAGACATAAATAAAGATAGTACACAATCTGATAAGGGGGACATTAAAGAAATTTCTCAAGATATTAAAGTCCAAATTTCTATTCAATTTGATTTAGAAATATCATGGAATGACAATACTAAATTTGTTAAGATTGATATCGCATCCGAATTTAAAGAAAAAGGAATTCAAAATGATATTAATGATATTAAATCTCTAAAAAAAGAATATAACTAAAACAAAAGACCCCACAGCCAAAAGCCACGGGGTCAATCAGAATAAATAAGATATGAATGAACAGCGAAGCGTGAAGCCTAATATTTCACACTTGCTGCTTTGAATTTGCCGTCGATTTGTACGCCATGCATTTCTAAGTATTGCAATCTGTACAAGTAGGCAGCGCCGTTGAACAATGCGTGAGCAACGTCTACTGCTTTACGGTTTTCCCAGTTTTCAAGAGGAGTACCTTTTACCCACTCGTTGAATGCACCCATAGCAGGACCACACCAGATTTGGTAATCCAACTCTCTGCCTTTCACACCACGGTTAGCCCATGATGAAGAAAGTCCTAAGTACCAACGGAAGATCAATGCCATCTTACGCTTTGGATTGTTTTCTGATCTTGTGATTTGCTCTGGATCACGCTCTTGGAAAAACTCAATACACATCTTCCAGATGTTCTCTAAAGTATCTTGGAAGACCGTCTTTTCTAACGTAGCACGCTCTTTTTCAGGAATCGCATCGATGCCGTCATAAGCGATGTACGTATCATATAATTTTTGTGCTCTTAAAGCGAACAATGTTCCCTTCTTCAACACTTGTAATTTCACTCCCAACTCAAACATATCTGATGCTGGCGCCATCATGATGTCTGTCATTCCCGCTTGTGCTAACACCTTACGAGAGTGATCTGATGCACCTGACTCTAAACATGCTTGGTTGATTGAACCTGTTACTACAAACGCCGCACCCATAGCAAAAGCCGCTAATACTGATTGAGGCGTTGAGATACCACCTGCAGCACCTACACGTACTTGCTCAGGGTAGTTCAATTCGTCTTGGATTCTGTTTCTTAACAATAGCACTGACGGTAATAAAGATACCAACGGTCTATTGTCTGTATGTCCACCCGAATCCGCTTCAACAGTGATGTCGTCTGCCATTGGCACTGATAATGCCAATGTTGCTTGCTCAGCCGTAATCTGACCTTCTGCTACCAACTTGTCTAAGATCGACTTTGGTGCTGGACGCATGAATTTCTCCGCTACTTCTAAACGAGATACTTTAGCGATGATCTTGTTTTCCATTTGGATCGATCCATCCGCATTTTTGCGTAACCCTGCCGCTCTGAACTTCACTACAAATGGCGTTAAGTCCATAAATGCAGATGCTTCAATCACTTTCACACCACGCTTTAAGAACAACTCACAAGCTTCACGCTCTAAAGCCACCTCGTTGGGTGAGTGAATTAAGTTGAACGCATACGGTCCGTTGGGTAATGCCGCTTGGATTTTGTCGATCGCCTGCTCAATTCTTGAAGGAATTAATCCACCTGCTCCAAATGAACATAACATACCTGCTTTACCCAATGCAATCACTAGGTCTTCCGAAGAAATACCGTTGGCCATTGCACCACCCATATAGTTATATTTCAAACCATACGCCGCTCTGAATGAAGGATCACCCAATGCTTCTGGAGCATAAGCTGGAATATTCGCTAAAAGTTCTGCAGACTGTAAATCCGATGAAGAGGCTGTTCCCATTCCATCTGCTACACCTACTGTACCTTCTTGGTTTCTGATCACAAAAAGCTGTTTGTCTAATTTCTCAAACTGCTGCTTGATCTCCTCCGTTGTATATTTTGCAAAGCTTGAAGCACCAAACCACTTTGATGTGGACTTGGCTGCTGTCTTTAAGCCGTTGTTTTTAATTGTCAATGTATCCATTTTTATGAATTAAGAATTAAGAGTTAAGAATGAAGATTCTTATGGTTCTTAATCATTTACATTCTAATTTTTTAATGTTTCAAGTGTTAAGCGCTAGCGTCACTTGGAACTGTTTATTGGCGAAGTCTCACGACTTCGAATCCTACTTTATGTGCATTTCGAAGTCAGGAGACTTCGCCAATGTGTCATCACAAGTGACGCCTGTCGGCTTAACACTTGCGATATAGGATCATCAACCCATGATTTAAATCATGGGCTGATGATGTGGATTGAATTAACCAATTACTAAAGAAAGGTCAGTTAATTCATAAATCCTTAAGTCGCCTTTCCAAAGGTTCGCATCTACAAGGATTACGACTTTACCGTTTTCCTTTGTTACTTCTTTGATATGGCAATCCAAGTTCATTGTTGGGTCACCTTGAAGGATTTGACCTCTGTATTTCCAAACGGTTTTGTTTGGAGCGTGGTGGTTGAAACCAACGTTCGCTAAACCGTCACCTAAACCTTGTTGTAAAGCCCAAACTTGTACAGCTTGGTGGATTGCTTCTACACCTAATGAACCTGGCATTACAGGATCTTGGTAGAAGTGGCAAGTGAAGAACCAATCATAGTTATGGATGGCACGAGTGGCGTGGATATAACCTTTACCGTACTTACCACCTTCTTTGATGATTGTTGCACTGTCTAACAAGTTCAGTTGGTCTTCTGCCAAGTGTAATCTTGGTGAAGCTGGGTTAGTAGACTTGTACAACTTCATTTTACCGAATAATGAATCCAAGTTGAAAGTGATGGCTTTCGATTGGTCATAGTCTGTTACGTCTTTCCATGCTGGAACTTTCTCACCTGAGTCCAAACCTGCTTGGCTAGAAAGATCGGCTACTGTAAAGAATCCGAATGAAGATGAACCTACGTAGAATACTGTACCGTCTACTGAAAGTTCGAAAGTATAACGTTGTAATACTGTACCTGCAAGGTTGGTATGCGACGTCATCACTACTTTGTTTGTGATCGTCTTTCCTTGAAGGTCAACGTCAACTAACATCTCACCGTCACCGTCAAGGTTACGGAAGAATAAGTCTTTGTCCGGCACTGATAAAGTAGATCCCAAGTAAGCACCTAAGAAACCACATGGCTGTAAGGCAACTTCCATCAATACTGAGTAAGGCATTACTGGAGAAGCATTTTGCTTGAAGTACCATGCATCTACAGGAACATCATATTCAGAGATGATTGTAGGGTTGTTGCTGAAGTCGTGTCTTTCATTGCTGATTGACAATACTCTTGAGATCACTTGAAGATCCGTGTTTGGCTGACGTGATAACGAACGTCCTTCGAATACTTTGTACTCATCACCGAAACACTTATAAACTGGACCTAATGCGAATTGAGTGATGTCACCTTCGTCTAATAACACTGGCTTGTTCACTGGCTTCACATACACACCGTGGTTGGTGTTAGCCAAGTCCTTTTTATATTGAGGGTTGTCTTTTTCTTGTAAACGAAGACCTAAGTTTTCGAAGTATACAGAAGATAAATCGTCATAGATGATTTCTAAATCAGCTACTACGTAAGGTTCAGGTACAAGACCTACTTCCTTCACGTCCATACGGTAGATCAATTTACCGTCTTTTGCATTTACCTCTTTACGACATCTTACTTTTTGAGGGATGTCTAATACCGGTTGGAAACGAGCGTCTTTTGTCAAACGTTGCATACCCATATACAACATTAAGAAACGCAATAACTGTCCACCGCCTTCTGCTTGTAATGAACCGGCTAATACTTCGTCATCTCTAAAGTGACATGGGAAGTACCAATCGTCCGCTTTCAAGTCTTTTTCTGCTTCAATCCAACCAATTCCTGAAGAACCACCTTTAAGGTCTAATTCAGTAATTCTATCTAACATTAAGATATCTTTTGGAGGAAGACGCAATGATTTATTTCTACCTAAAGTATTGTAATCTGAACCAAATACACCTGCCAAATCACCTTGAGTCAATGCTAAAAGCTCCTCTTGGTTAAATGTTGTTTTGTCACAGTGTAAAAGTGGCTCGAAGAATTGTTGCTTACGGTTGTTTCTTTCTTCAATTTCTGAAGGTTTGAAAACGACACCTTGACCTTCTGCTAAGTCTGCTTCGTTGAAGAAACCAGCACAACCGCCACGCATTTTCAATACCATTCTGTCCTCTACGTAGCAATCGTAACGGAAGAAGAATAAAAGGTTGTTACCATTACGTACATAGCTATCGATGCTGATGTCATAACGTAACGTTTGTCCTTCAAAAGGAAGGTCATCCAAGAAAGTCAACGTACAGTCTAATAGACGGTATTTGTACTCTCCTTTGTTTTGGAAGTCAATCCCCAAATATGAAATCAATAATAGGTCACACTGACCTGATTCTACGGCTACAGCCCAAGGAATTTGTCCGTCAGTAGCGAACCATGAGTTGTAAGGAATATCATACTCAGTTGTCAAGCTCGATGGCTTGTACTCATTCGTTTTCGCATTCAATTTTGTTACACGGCTCACCAACAAGTAAGGAGGCATTGGCAACATTACACGACAAGGGTAAGTGTCGATAATTGAGTACTCAGGTCCGAATACATCTGAGATTTTTCCAGTAGCAAAAGTCAATAGATCTTGCTCATTCCAGATTGCATCTTTTTTACTTGCTTTGTAATCTGGTGCATCAAAATCATAAAGTGCCAAGCCATTCTCAGCAATCTTTTGTTTCACCTTATTTTCAATCACATCTAAGGTTGAATTCTTATCCATATCTTTGGTGGTTGTTTGTTCTTCTTTTTCTTCTGATAAAGCAAACATGTCAAACTCCTCTCCTGCTAGTACAGGCTCCGCTGTATTGACTCTGTTTGTTGAATTGATGAAGGCTGCTTTGTTTTCCGCTGTAAATGCGAACTCTTCAAAACGGTTACCTCCTGTATGTAAAGTCTTATAGATTTTCTTTCTTTGAATGCCCTTCGTTGAAGTCTTCGTAATGATGGCTTGTAGATCAAGCTCTACGCCCTGACCTAACAATTGCGCTATCATTCCCATAAAGCTCTTCAATGAATCCGAACCCTTACGGTCCGTTGCAATCGTAGCATGTTCTTTGTCTTTCAAGATCTCACCGATCCATCTCGAAAGTGTAGCATTCGCTCCCACCTCAATAAACAATTCGTGCCCGTCTGCATGCATGCTTCTGATCAACTTCGGAAGGTTCACTTCTTGACAGCAAACTTCTTTACCATTATTTGCAATCACTTCTTCATTAATAACTAAAGGTTTTTGTGTAACACCCGAGTATACTGTTTTTGACAATTTTTTCTGTAATGGAAGGTGGTGCATCGCAATGAATTCTTCCGTTACTCTACGAATAAATGGATGATGTGCACAATTGTTGATCGTCAGTGTCACTGATGTTAGAGCATGCTTCTGCATGATCTTTTCCAAGATGTCATTGTCACCTGAGATGATGATTTCAGAGTCCGTATTGATGAATGTCAAGTACACTCTTTCGTACTTTCCTTCCACTTCAACTCTGAACCAATCTTCTAATGTTGCATAGCCAAGTGTCTCTGCGTTTAAAGTAATCAAACGGCTTCTCCACTTTTCTTTCGCTATTGCGGCATCCATGCTCCATTCTTCACCAAGAATTGTCATTGCTCCACCAACTATTTCAGAGAATACGTTCGTTTCCAAGAATTTCTCATCCACTTGATGACCATCCCAAAGTCCTTGACCATACCATAAGCTTGAAGTTTCGCCCATGCTGTACCCTGCCAACGAATCTGCTTTTACTTTTAAAATATCTTGTAAAAGCACTGTATACGCTGTTGCAAAAGCAACACCGATGGCCATTACAGGAAGAGCATTTGTACCCAAACTTTCTTCTTGCAATTTGATTTCCTCTGCTGTTGGCTTTTTCAGTGTTCTAGGATATAAATATTCTGTAAAGAATGCTCTACTCGGGTGGTTGACAGAATTTTTAATATGATCATAAAGGCTTGGGAACATCTGTAATAATGAAGCTCCAAAACCTTGATAAGCCGCACCAGAACCAGGGTACATCATCGCTACCTTGGCATCCTTACTGATAGGGTTAGGATTGTAGTAACTACCAGTTGGCATTTGCAATGCTTTCTTTCCTTTGTAAGCATCCTTCATGTGGGCTTGGAAAAATGCCACATCACGCATTAATTCTTTTTCACTTTTTGCAACGAAAATAGGCTTAATAGGTGCATTAGGATTAAATGCTTCGCAAAGTTTGTCTGATGTTTCATTGAAACCTAGCGTCTCCACATCTGTTAGAATACCCAACAATTGCTCGTTGATTCCCGCCGGTCTTTCAATGGATAGAGGGAATAAACGTTCTCCTCCTTTGGCTAAATAAGGACTGCGTTCGTCTAACTGTGGATGTGTCCCTTCAGACATTAAAACATGTGCTGAAGATCCATCAGTGGCTAAACCTGAAATCGCCGCTCTTAATGTATCTTTTCCTTCTTCGATGACCCAAGGTGATGAAACCTGAGGAACGTAGAAAGGTGTGTTTTTAAATTTCTCTTCGAATTTAGGACCTGACCACTGAGGGGATGCAGGAATAAATCGATGGTATAAAGCTAAAGCTGAACGGATGATAGAAGCGATACCCGAAGCTGAGAACGTATGACCTACAGTTGCTTTTGCGGAACCTAAGGCACATGTTAGATTCTCTTCTTTTGATTGGTACACTGAAGTCAAACCTTCAATTTCCGCTTTATCTTCAGAAGCAATACCTGATGCTGAAACTTCCAATAATCCGATATCAGAAGCATCCAAACCATTACTTTGTAATAATTCTTCCGCACCTTTAGCGACTGCTTGAGCGTTGATTTCTCCATTCAATGAAGATAGATCTGACTGCACAATTGCCACATCATCAATCTGAGCATACACACGATCATTTTTCGCATCTTCCGCTCTCTTGATTACTATAGCACCTGCACCTTCACCGATGTTCCATCCGTTTGTTTCTGTATTCCAACCAAATGAAATATCACCTGTATTGACTGGGTTCAAGACATGACGGCTTAATACCCCTTCCATACTTCCGGATAAGTCGATCGCACCCACCACAACAGCATCCACTTCACCTAAAGCCAACATATTTCTCGCTACATCCAATGCTTTATACACCGCATTTTCGTTCGATGAAATCGTGAATGAAGGTCCCGTGAAATCCCAAAGTGCTGAAACTCTACTTGAGATGATGTTACCGATAAAACCAGTGTGTTCTGATGGAGAGTGGTCTTCGAACGCTTGGAATACTGAGTTTTTCAAGACATCAGAAAGAGAATCCTTTTTCTTCACGTCCATATCCAAACCAGCCATTTCCAAGGCTTTTTCAACCTGCCAAATCAGGTCCCAACGTCCCATACGGTGGTGGATCTCCAATTCAGATTCCATTGCTGTCAATACCGCAATGTTCGCTCCTTTGCCTTGCAGTTCTTTTAAACCTGCATCATGCAATGCACGGTCTGCCACTGTCAGCATTAAAGTCTGCTGTAACGTTAAACGTTCCGCTTCTTTCGGTTGGATTTTGAAACGAAGAATATCCAAATCAAATTCTTCCAACCACGCTCCTTTCAAGCGTTTAATATCTTCCAACCCAAGACCTTTTTTCAACGTCTCCAACTCTTCCATTCCTTTCCAACGGTTAGCCGGAAGGTCTTTGAAGAATTGCTGTCCTTGATAAAGGGATAAGTAAAAGTCTTCCAAGCTGGCACATCCACCGAAGTGAAGATCCATACCCACAATTGAAAGCGGTTGCTTAGGCGATGTAATTTGTTCTTTTTCTACCTCCACTTTCTCATCGTAAGCCGATAAGATCATGTGGGCGTTGGTACCACCAAAACCGAAAGCGTTGATACCTGCGTGAGGTAACTCTCCTTTTTGTGGCCACTCTTTATTTTCCAACATCATTTGGTCTCTGCCGACCTTTTGATCGTTGGAATGTACAGCTCCGTCAATTTTGATCGTTGCTGGGATAAATTTCTTTTGCATCGCAAGGATCACTTTCAGCATACCCGTCATACCGGCCGCTGTAAGTAAGTGTCCCATATTCGATTTTACAGACCCTAAGAATGGAGGTCTTACTTCTTCTTGTGCAAAGAAATCGCTGATTGAATTAATCTCCGTTGTATCACCTAGAGGCGTACCCGTAGCGTGACATTCCAAGTAATCAATTTCAGCAGGTGTCAAGTTTGTTCCTTTATAGGCTCTCTCAAAAGAAAGTTTTTGTCCTTTAGGGTTTGGACTTAAAAGGAATTTACCTTTTCCATCATTCGATAAACCAACTCCATCAATAACGGCTAAGATCTTGTCACCATCTTTCTGTGCATCACTTAATCGTTTTAAAACGACCATACCCGCCCCTTCTGATGAAGTCAATCCGCCTGAAGTATTATCCAAAGGTGCTGACTTTTCATTCATACGTGCATACGCATGGAAGTAAGAGAAGCCCATGTGAATAAACAATGGATCTGCACCACTTACGGCACCTGCCAACATCATGTCGGCTTTACCCAATTGTAATTCATCAATGGCTAATTTGATGGCATATAAACTAGAGGCACAAGCAGCGTCTAATGAATAGTTGGTCGAAGTCAATCCTACCGCTTGAGCGATCAAGGCAGAAGGTGAATTCGTCAATAATGTTTCGTGAATGTTTGCGTCGTAGTTCGTATTCGCGAAAGGAACTTTTACTTCCTCTCCTGTTAACTCAGTGAATACTTTCCCTGCCATATCTGCATAGATAGGAGAGAATATTTGACGTGATCGACGGGTTGGGAAAGACAAGTTACCCACAATAACACCACAGTTTTTATCCTGCGTGTTTTGCCAGTAACCACTATCTTTTAAGGCTTGTTGTGCTACATATAACGACCATTTGAATTGATCGTCTTGTTTTGCTAGTAAGTTTTTCTGGATTTTATAGTCCGATGGATCAAAGTCGAAGTCACGAACATAACCACCACGAATCGCATAACATTTATCCAGTTTTCCTTTTTCTGTATGATAAAGTCGTAAGGGGTCTTGTCCAAACGTCTTTTCATCAGATAAAGTCACGAGGTCTTTGTTTTCTAGAAGGTTGTTCCAGAATGTATCGAGAGTGGCTGACCCTGGAAAGAGTCCTCCCATACCAATGACCGCAATTTTGTCTTTTTTACTCATTCTATATCTTATTTTCTCCTTTCCCTTTTTATGAGGTAAGAAGTTTAATTGATAGGTTATCCCCGTCAATGTTTCAAGTGTTAAGCGTTAGCGTCACTTGGAACTGATAATTGGCGAAGTCTCCCGACTTCGAACATAATCACCACATTTTTATTCATTTCGAAGTCAGGAGACTTCGCCAATGTGTCATCAAAAGTGACGCCTATCGGCTTAACACTTGCGATATAAAGATCTGGGTAGACACATATAGGTCTACCCCTACATTCAATTTTGGCGTCTAAGATTTTCACCTAGACAAATGATTCAGCTTTTACACTTTATCACTTAGATGACTCAGGTCTAACGAAAGACCTGAATCATTATAATTACTGGCCCAAGCGATTAAACTTGAACCAGATTTTGATTGTGTGTGTGGGCCTTACGACCAAGTTAATTCACGGCTGATAGTCATTGCCGCTCCGTAACTTTTCATATAAACTTTTCCAGTTTCAGCATCGTATGCTGTAATATCTGAAACCATTGAGAAGTCATCTGCTTTTTTCACCTCGATCTTCACATAGAATGGCTTACCGAATGGTAAAGCATCGAAGATCTCAACGTAATCAGTACTTAATGGTAAACTTGCTGCTCCGTGGAAGCGACGTACCCAAACGACTGCTCCTTGGTACATGATATCCATTAGGTAAGGATTCACTTTTTTCACTGGCACTTGACCTTGACGTTCTTCGGTCACACCTTCGTGCTCACATAAGAAAATCATGTTTTTCTCGTCCATTTCAAGGATCGTTTTGATTCCGTTGAAATCAGCACCGTGGAAAAGCGTTCCGTCTGTATATACTGAAGAAGCATCGGCAACCGCTGGTGTATTTGCACTGTTTGGCAATGCTAATACGGGTGCTTCAACTGGTTCAGAAGTTAAAGTGATTTGCGTTTGGTAATGGTTCAGCGGAAGTTTACCTCCATTATCGCTAGAAACGTTTACTGTCAACGTTACAGTCTTTTCTGATTTTGACGTTTCTGTAACCTTAATTGTGTAGTCTTCCGCCTGAGTACCATCAAATACGATTCCTTTGAAAAGCTTTGCGTTGTCTACTCTTTGGATGTTGAAGCCAGGATATAAATCCGTCGCTGTTTGAACCATCCAAGTAGAAGCGTTTACGATGGGCAATACTGCATTACCTTGGATCATATGATGTTGAAGGAAAGGATTTTTCTCTTCGGTCATATTTCTCTTGATCGTAAAGCTTTTCAAGTCACCTGTAATATCTGCTTTCGCAAGTGGTAAAGTACCACCTAAAATCACTTGAGGTTGTGCTTTAAAAGCATCACTTAATTGATCCACCATTGCTACAGGACCTTCATCAGAAGGAACTAGAGAAACACCGTGTGCTTCGAATAATTTCTTTAATTCTCCGCTTACCATACCTGCGTCCCATGCACCCCAGTTAATAGAAGCAATATGTACGTCTGGATGGTTTTTCTTGAATAAGTGTGCTACTCTGTTCAATACCTCGTTGGCAATTGCATAGTCTGTTTGACCAACGTTACCGTAGAATCCGGCTACAGAAGAGAACAATACAACGTGTTGGATGTCGTGGATACTACCAGCGGCTACCGCTGCTAATAAACCAGAGATCTTCACATCATAAACGTTATCGAAGTCTGTTGCTGTTTTGTTTTCTATCAGTTTGTCTGCTAAACGACCTGCACCGTGGATGATTCCTGTAATTGCACCTGTTTTCGCAACGATTGGCGCTACAGCTGCTTTTAATTTTTCAGCATCCGTAACATCTGCCGCAGTGTAGTGTGCTTCCGCTCCAACACTTTGAATATACGCTAAGTTCTCTTGGATTTCTCTTTGAGAAAGTACCGCACCTACCATTCTGTTCACTGTCTTAGGAAGTGGTTTCTCACCGCTTTCCTTCAAGAACATCATGGCATTTCTTTTCAAGATTGGCTCTTCTGCTACACCTTGTGCCCATGTTGGCTCTTCTGTTGTCAATGCCGAACGACCTACTAAGATAAACTTAGACTTGTACGTTTTCGCCATTGCTCTAACACAATCCGCCGTTACACCTTTGGCACCACCTGTTACTAAGAATACGTTTTGAGAAGTGATACTTGAAGTACGCATTGTACCTGCTGTATGTGCTTGCTCAACTGCTGCAAGAGTAAAACGTTTTCCTTCATCGTTGTAAGAAGTTTCAGTAGTAGAAACGTCAGCGTCATTTAATTCCGCTACGATTTTCTTCGCTGCAACTTCCGCCTTCAATTGAGGAGAAAGGTCTACACCTCTACAGAATACGTTTGTCCATTCTAAGTTTAATGATTTCGTTAATCCGAAGTATCCACCTCCGATTACTGAAACATTACCAGGATTCTTCGTTCCGAAAGCACCTTCTAAACGTGTTACCGTCATGAATGAAGCTCTAGTTGATTTAGAGGCATATTCATTTAAAGTAGGTTTTAAGTGCTTCGCCAATAAGTAAGCCGCTTTCAACAATTCTTTTTCTTTGTCGAAGTGCATACCCCATTGACCTAACGGGAATCTAAAGTGAGGATGTACATTAATAAATTGATCAACTCCACCGATTTGAGCTAATGCTGCTTTGATCGCATCATCAGAAATTTCAGCTAGAGCAATCTCCTTTACCTCGTTTGGTAAAGTCACTGCCGATTGACGAACCAATGAAGCTGGCATTGTCAATACAGCTACTTTTCTTCCTTCAGCCAATAATTCTTGTGCTAAAGAAACAGTTAATCCCGAGCCATCATTTGTAATGACTGTCCATGCGTCTGCATTTTTCTCGATCACCAATTGATCTGGCTCGGGAATATATTTCAACTGTACATCGTAGCGTGCTACGCGATCATAGTTTCCTGAAAGGAATGAAGTATGATCTTCTGCAACTGTTGTCTCTGCTACTTCGTTAGTAGACTTTTTTTTTTCCGCGATTGACGAATTAGTATTCGCCTCTACACTGGGGGTGGACGCTCCCGCCTTCGATGAGATGTACTCAGCAATCTGAGCTAACGTTCTCAATTCGGCTAATTCTTGAGGATCTACACCTTGAACTGATGGATTTGCTTCTGTCATCGCACCGAAGATCTCTACACGCTTGATAGAGTCGATACCTAAATCAGCTTCCATGTCCATACCCATTTCTAACATCTCTGCTGGGTAACCTGTCTTCTCAGCGATTACTTCTAAAAGTGATGCTTCGATTTCTGCATTGGTTACGCCACCTTGTGCTGGTGCTGCTGCAGTAGGGGTCGACCTATGTGTCGATCCTTCAGCTGCTGGTGCAGACGTTGCAGGCAACGTGTCTACAGCACCTGCTTTTCCTGAAATGTATTCAGCGATTTGAGCTAATGTTCTTAACTCCGCTAATTCTTGAGGATCTACACCTTGAACTGATGGATTCGCTTCTGTCATCGCACCGAAGATCTCAACACGCTTGATAGAATCAATTCCTAAATCAGCTTCCATGTCCATTCCCATTTCTAACATCTCTGCTGGGTAACCTGTCTTCTCTGCAATTACTTCTAAAAGTGATGCTTCGATTTCTGCGTTAGTTACACCACCTGAAGTTGGTGCCGCTGCTGGAGCTGGTGTTTCTACAACTGGTGCTGCTGCTACTGGAGCCGCCACTGCTGCCGGTGCCGATGTTGCACCTGCTTTTCCTGAAATATATTCAGCAATTTGAGCTAATGTTCTTAACTCTGCTAATTCTTGTGGATCTACTCCTTGAACTGATGGATTAGCCTCTGTCATCGCACCGAAGATCTCAACACGTTTGATTGAGTCGATACCTAAATCAGCTTCCATATCCATACCCATTTCTAACATCTCTGCTGGGTAACCTGTCTTCTCTGCAATTACTTCTAAAAGTGATGCTTCGATTTCTGCGTTAGTTACACCACCTGAAGTTGGTGCCGCTGCTGGAGCTGGTGTTTCTACAACTGGTGCTGCTGCTACTGGAGCCGCAACTGGTGCAGGAGCTGCTGCCGGTGCTGATGTTGCACCTGCTTTTCCTGAAATATATTCAGCAATTTGAGCTAATGTTCTTAACTCCGCTAATTCTTGTGGATCTACTCCTTGAACTGATGGGTTAGCCTCTGTCATCGCACCGAAGATCTCAACACGCTTGATAGAGTCAATTCCTAAATCAGCTTCCATATCCATACCCATTTCTAACATCTCAGAAGGGTAACCTGTCTTCTCTGCAATTACTTCTAAAAGTGATGCTTCGATTTCTGCGTTAGTTACGCCACCTGAAGTTGATGCCGCTGCTGGAGCTGGTGTTTCTACAACTGGTGCTGCTGCTACTGGAGCCGCAACTGGTGCAGGAGCTGCTGCTGGAGCCGATGTTGCACCTGCTTTTCCTGAAATATATTCAGCAATTTGAGCTAATGTTCTTAACTCTGCTAATTCTTGTGGATCTACTCCTTGAACTGATGGATTAGCCTCTGTCATCGCACCGAAGATCTCAACACGCTTGATAGAGTCAATTCCTAAATCAGCTTCCATATCCATACCCATTTCTAACATCTCAGAAGGGTAACCAGTTTTCTCAGCAATTACTTCTAAAAGTGATGCTTCGATTTCTGCATTTGTTACGCCACCTGAAGTTGGAGTTGGAGCTGCTGCTGGAGCTGGTGTTTCTACTACTGGCGCTGCTGCTACTGGAGCCGCCGCTGCCGCTGGAGCAGGAGCTGATGTTGCACCTGCTTTACCTGAAATATATTCAGCAATTTGAGCTAATGTTCTTAACTCCGCTAATTCTTGTGGATCTACTCCTTGAACTGATGGATTAGCCTCTGTCATCGCACCGAAGATTTCAACACGCTTGATAGAGTCAATTCCTAAGTCAGCTTCCATATCCATGCTCATTTCTAACATCTCAGAAGGGTAACCTGTCTTTTCAGCGATTACTGCTAATAAAGATGCTTCGATTTCTGCATTTGATACACTACCTGAAGTTGGTGCAGCTGCTGGAGCTGGTGTTTCAACAACTGGTGCCGCTACTGGAGTAGGTGCAGGAGTTTCAGCAACTGGGGCTGGAGTTGGCACTTCAGCTGGAGCTTGTAACTGCTGAGGAGCAGGAGCTGCATTTGAAGCTAATTGGTTATTTGTTTGCATGTTGAACAACGACGACAACATTTGTTCGATGCGTGTTTGTTGTTCAGTTAGACGCTGGATATCTGCTTGGATTTGATCCAATACTGCCTTCTCTGCCATGGAAGCTGAATTTTGTTTCTGACGAATTTTTTCTTCAATAATTTGAGACATGTCTGTTGTCTCAGCAATCACCGTTTCGATTTCTTCTACTAACGGTGCTTTTTGCGAAAGCACTTTTCCTCCCTTCGCTAATGTGTCTTGGTATCTCTTCTTGAAACCGTCTGTCAAATAGTTTGTACCTGAAATCTGTACATTCATTTTCGACTTCGCACCACCTGCTTGAACTGGTCTTGCGTACGGATCAAAATTTTGGATTTGGATACCCATTACAGCTAATTGGATAGCTGCTTCTCTCAACTGAACGTCTGAGTTTTTCTTAGGATTAGGGTTCAATGCAATCACTTGGTGATCTTGACCTGCTAAGATTTCAGAAGTTAAGTTGGATAGAATATTTTTCGGTCCAAATTCAACGAACACTCTTGCACCTTCTTGGTACATTTTCTCGATTTGTTCTTTGAATTTAACTGGACTTAAAATGTGTCTCTTTAAAGTTTCTTTGATGAACTGAGGTTGTGCTGGGTAAGCAGTACCTAATGTGTTCGAATACAATTTACCTTGAGGAGCAGCAATGTTTGTATTGTCTAATACTGCTGCGAAAGGTTTAGAAGCATGACCAACATAAGGTGTATGGAATGCTGCAGAAACTGGTAGGATAGTCGCTAATAAGCCTGCTGCTTTTAATTCCGTTTTAAGTGCCTCCAATTCGTTCTTCGCACCACCTAAGATCGTTTGCGTACCTGAGTTGATGTTGGCTACCTGTACATTTTGGTATTTACCGATGTAAGGTTGAACAGCTACAACATCTGCTTTAACAGCCATCATAGTACCTGCATCTACACCCGCTTGTGCTGACATTGCTTGTCCTCTTTCTTTCGAAAGTTTGATGAACGTTGCTAAGTCGATTGCACCTGAAGCATATAAAGCTGAAAGCTCACCGTAAGAGTGACCTGCAAAGTAA
This sequence comes from Flammeovirga aprica JL-4, assembly GCF_012844305.1. Taxonomy (GTDB): domain Bacteria; phylum Bacteroidota; class Bacteroidia; order Cytophagales; family Flammeovirgaceae; genus Flammeovirga; species Flammeovirga aprica. The sequence continues at coordinate 2,745 of NZ_JABANE010000134.1, read as the reverse complement.
CTTGCTTTGAAGCCTGCGTTTTGTAAAATGTGATACATACTTACCGATAATGCACCAATTGCTGGTTGCGCATTTTCAGTTTGCGTAAGTACCGCTTGTTGTTGTTTACGCTCCTCATCGCTGAATACAGGAATCGGATATACAGTCTCCGTTAAAGGTTTTTTGTTGCTTGCTTCAAATTCACCGTTCACTTTCGCGAATACTTCACGAACTTGAGGGAATGACCAAGCGATTTCGTTACCCATGTTTGTGTATTGAGAACCTTGTCCTGCAAATAAAGCAGCAACATTGTCCTTACCGTTATAAGCGGCACTTCTATACCAAACATTTAAGATTGGGTTTTTCCACTCTGCTGCGTTCGCATCTTTCGATAATGCGACAACAAAAGCTTGAAGTTTTTTCGTAGCCTCTTCAATTGATGAAGCAACGAAACCAACTCTTGGTTGATTTACAGGAACGTTCTCTGCGAATGCTGTAGCGGATACTTCTTTGTAGTAAGCTTTTGCATCTGCACCTGATAAACCGTCAATATGTTTTTGAGCCAACGCCACTAGCGCAGATGATGATACTTCAGAAAGTAACCATTGTCTGTGGATATTGTGAACTCTATTTTTCTCGATTGTTTGCCCTTTGTACTCCTCCATAGAGAAGTGAAGGTTGACACCACCAAAACCGAAAGCTGATACACCTGCTCTCAATGGAGTTTGAGCATCTTTTTGGAACCAAGGTCTAGTTTCAGAGTTTACATAGAATGCTTTCTTCTCAATCTCTAATTTCGGATTCGGCTTCGTGATATTGATTGTACCTGGAAGGATTTTGTGGTGTAAGGCTAAAGCTGCTTTAATCATACCCGCTGCACCTGCTGCTGCTTTTGTATGACCAATTTGAGACTTTACAGAACCTAATGCAATGTGATTTGTTTTCACACCATCGTCACCGAATACCATACCCATTGATACACCTTCTGATGCATCACCTGCGTTAGTACCCGTACCGTGTGCTTCAATCAAACCAACTGTTGATGGATCATAACCTGCTTCCTCGTATGCTCTTCTCATTGCTAAAGCTTGACCTGAAGGACGAGGTGCATAAACTGACTTATAACGACCATCTGAAGAACCACCAATACCATTTACTACAGCATAGATTTTATCTCCATCACGCTCAGCATCTTCTAAACGCTTCATGACCATCATACCCACACCTTCACCGATCAACATACCGTCACCATCTTGGTCAAATGGACGGATGCTACCGTTACGAGAGAATGCTGGAGTTTTTGAGAATGACATGTACATGAATGGTGAGTTGTCTGTATCTACACCACCTGTAATCATCATATCTGCTCTTTTTTCTACCAATTCAGCAACAGCCATTTTGATAGCTGATAATGAAGCTGCACAAGCTGCATCCACTACTGAGTTGATACCACCAAAATCAAAACGGTTAGCGATACGACCAGAAATTACGTTACCCAATAAACCTGGGAATGAGTTTTCTGTCCAAGGCACAAACGCTGCTTTCATCTTCTCGATTGCCACTGCTATTTGCTCTTCTGGCATTCCCATTGACTCTAATGCTCTTCTCCAAACTGGATACTGCAAACGAGCTGTCAAAGGAATGATTAGCTTTTGACCACCGCCAACGCCAAGAATAACACCTGTTCTTTCTCTTAAGTCTGCTTTTAACGCATCTGAACCTGGAGCATATCCTGAATCGATCAATGCATCTTTTGCTACTGCAAGACCCAATAGCTGTGAAGCATCCGTTACTTCTAAGATGTTTGGCGGTAAACCAAACTCCATTGGGTTGAAATCGATTTTTGGAACGAAGCCACCTACTTTACAGTAAGTCTTATCTTCTGCTAATGGATTAGGGTCATAGTAATCATCAATTTTCCAGCGGTCGTCAGGAACTTCCTTGATACAATCCACTCCTTGGATGATATTTTCCCAGTACTTCTCTAGATTCTCAGAGTCTGCAAATACAGAGGCCATACCAACAATGGCAATCGGCGTCTCTTTAAGCAGTTGGTTTGTGTCTGTCATATCTTTTATTCTTTGAATAGTACAATTTACACACAGTACTACCTTAGTTTAATTCTTTGTTCACCTAAAAAATGAAGTTGTTACTTGAATGATGAAAGTTTGTTCAAGCTCGCTTTTGCTCATTTTTCAGCCCGTATAACAATTCGGATCCCGAAATTGTGACAACTTTTCTAAAAAAAAATATACGTTTGCTTTTATTTAATAATGACTACCTATTCATTCATCTATCAAAAAAGTACAAAACAACTCAAAGAAAGACAGCATTACGAAAGTGATTATTCATTCATACCGAAAAACACGAGAAATTATTAAAATCTAAAAAAATGTTATTTTTTATTTAACCTCCGTTTTTAGGTGTTTTTAGGGCTATAATTTGAAATTTAATAGTGATGAAAGCTTTTATCAAGCCAGCATTTTTCAGTAAAAAACGACACGCTTAAACAGGTGTTTATTAATTCTTGTAACACTACTCATACCACAATCACACTTTTTAAAGATTCATTGATAGAAGCAAAAAAAGAGACCTATTTTATAAGCCTCTTCTTTTATTAATTATTTTCGATAATCTTACTTATTCTTATATCTCAGTTTCAAAATCAGAAAAAAATAAGCTACTTTTTTATAGATAAGTATTGAGACATTTTAAAGTATAACTAAAAATGAGCTTTTGAAAATTGAAGAAACAACTGTTTACCAA
>NZ_JABANE010000133.1 GCF_012844305.1 Flammeovirga aprica JL-4 | reverse complement strand
GAAAAACATTACTATAAATGTGGTAATTTTAGTAACGGATGTAGCTAGATCAACCTAAAATAGCCATCACCCAGAGATCAATGTGTTTTCATCTTTATTTGAATTTCTATAAACTCTAAATTCATAACCGTCATATCGATTCAGCCCTAATTCGGTTCCAAACCACATAAAGCCTTTTTGATCCTGGTAAATTTCACGAACGGTGACATGTGATAGTCCATCCTGAATGCTTAAACGTTCAAAATTGTAAGACGTTTTTTCAGGAAACTGTCCATATATTTTACTTGGTACAATTAGTAATAATAAATAAGTAGTTAATAGTAATTGTCTAGTTAATAAGTACATCTGTGTTGCAGTTAATAGAGAGTTGTAATTCATTTCGTTGCTTTCCTCAGAGAACACCCTTACATAAGTGTACCTTCAACACTTAATATAGACATAATATTAAAATATCACAATATCCTCTAGAAATAGTTTTAATTAATTTTGAATCGAGATGTAGTAGCAAAAGAAATATCTAAAAAATGGCAGTAACAAAAAAGGTTATAGCCCTTTGAACTATAACCTTTTACGATAGACTTATCCATCAAATTTATTTAAAATGAACTGTATTTAAGCCTACTTAATATTTGTACTTAAACTCTAAATAGCAATGAAGAATCACCATAACTCAAGAAACGGTAATCATTCTCCAATGCAGCGTTATATACTTTTCGCCAATCTTCACCAATAAAGGCTGCTATCAGTAAAACCAAAGTTGTACTTGGTAAATGGAAGTTTGTCACCAATGCATCAATTACTCTAAACTGATAGCCTGGCATAATAAAAATGGAAGTTTCACCACTCAAGGTATCCACTCCTTTCTTTTCCATTAGATTCAATACCGCTTGAAACGCTTCTTGTCTTGAAGGTAGATCCTGATTGGCTTTTTCATAGGGCTCTAGTTTTTTAATATCAAAACTAGCTTCTTCGTTTTCCAGAAGACGAACTCCATACCAATAAGTACTTTCCAAAGTACGCATAGAAGTTGTTCCAACACACGCTACTTTTTCAGCTTCAATCAGTGCTTTTATATTTTCTTTTGTGACAATAATCTGCTCATTGTGCATTTCGTGATCCGTCACAATATCAGAAGAAATTGGTTTGAAAGTACCTGCACTAACATGCAAAGTAACCTCCTCTTCCTTTACTCCTTTATCGGCTAACTGCGTTAATACACTCTCTGTAAAATGCAGTCCGGCCGTTGGTGCCGCTACAGCTCCCTCATTTTTAGAATAAACCGTCTGATAAGTATCTTTATCTTCTTCGGTAGCTTCTCTTTTGATATAAGGAGGCAAAGGCGTATTGCCAGCAGCTGAAATAATATCGACAAACTTTAGTGTATCATTTTCCCACTCAAACTTCACATATCTTTTCGAACGGTCTTCATGACTTACTGTAAGCTTTTCAACCACACCATTTACTTCTACTGCTGCTTCTAATTTTTGATCTTTCCAACGTTTGAAATTACCAATGGCACATTCCCAAACAGTACCGCTTCCCGCAAGCATAGCGGCAGAAATATCTTTTGTAGGTGCTACAGGATTAAGTAAGAAAACTTCAATCTGAGCCCCTGTTTCTTTTTTGAAATAAAGACGGGCAGGTAAAACTTTTGTATTATTAAAAAACAAAGAGTAAGAACTGTCGAATTCATTGACTATATCTTTGAATATTTTATGCTCAATATTTCCTCCTTTATAAAGCATTAATTTGGATTCATCACGAGGAGAATGAGGGTGCTTTGCTATCCTTTCCGCCGGCAATTCATACTGATAATTCGCCAGGTCGATTTGAGGTAATTTAATATCGTTTTCCATGCTATCTAATTTTCAAGACTGCAAATGTCGCTATTTCATGGAAACGAACAAAGTGAAAGGGATTAATAGTTTATAATTCATCAAAGTGTGACAATATTTCAATCTGCAATTTCAATACAGACCCTCTGCCATTAATAATTACAATTTCGTATCAGAATCTCCTTATTTCTAACTACCTTTGCACCGTTTTAAGCGAAAACTGATCGTAAGTTTTCATTATTGTCTAAAATTTTGTGTCGAAATGAGTTTCTACAAATCTGTTGTCAGACCTTTCTTATTTCAGGTAGACCCTGAGAAAATCCACCATTTTACAGTTAATTATTTAAAAACTGCCTTCTCACTACCTTTTGCCAAAAGCATTGCCAAAGGCATCTACAAAGTCAATGATACAAGACTTGAAAGAGAAGTTTTCGGCATCAAATTCCCTTCTCCTGTAGGATTAGCGGCAGGTTTTGATAAAGATGCAAAATTGATTGACGAGTTCGAATGTTTTGGTTTTGGGTTTATTGAAATTGGTACTTTAACGCCAGTAGGTCAGCCCGGAAATGAAAAGCCAAGAATTTTCAGACTTCCTCCTGACCAAGGCCTAATCAACAGAATGGGTTTCAATAATGAAGGTCTTGAACCAGCTGTACAGCGTTTAAAGAAAAGAAAATCTAAAGTGATTGTTGGTGGTAACATCGGTAAAAACAAAGTTACTCCAAATGAAGAAGCGGTAGAAGATTACAAAAAAGGGTTCCATGCTCTTTTTGATCACGTGGACTACTTCACTGTAAATATCTCTTCTCCTAACACTCCAAACTTGAGAGCTTTACAGGACAAAGAACCATTGAAAGAATTATTAGGAACGCTTAAAGCTTTGAATGCAGAGAAAAGCAACCCTAAACCGATCCTTCTGAAAATTGCTCCAGATTTGACAAATGAGCAGTTGGACGATATTATTGAAGTGGTACAGGAAACAAAGATTGACGGTGTGATTGCTACAAATACTACAATTAGCCGTGATGGTTTGAGTACTCCAAAAGAAAGAGTGGAAGAAATTGGTATGGGTGGTCTTAGTGGTGTTCCTGTACGAAATAGATCTACTGAGGTGATCAAGTACCTTTATGAAAAATCAGGTAAAACTCTTGATATTATCGGTGTGGGTGGTATTCACTCTGCAGAAGATGCAATAGAAAAATTAGAAGCTGGTGCCAAGCTAGTACAAGTCTATACAGGCTTTATATATGAGGGCCCTGCTATCGTGAAAAATATTAATAAGGCGGTAATCAAAAAATTTCAATAAATTTTTACATTTTACGCAACCTTATTCACAATCGTTCGTTAATACATGTAAAAGAAAGATTGTTGTAGTTAATGAAATTGTCGAGGAGAGAGCACCAAAATATTTTGGTGCTTTCTTTTTATATAAACTTTTTAACGGATTAAGTACTTAATACTATTTTTTTATCCTCAGACCATTTCACTTTCTTCCTCTCAAATAACTCATTCAGTGATTTTGTAAAGCCTTCTATATCCACAGGTAAAAGTTCACTTTCTAATTCATGCAGTGAAAAACTATCAGATTTTAAGACTTCAAGTATATCTTCCTCATAAGATTTCACCTCTTTATTCCACTGTTTTACTTTTTTCTTCTGAATACAGTTATCACAAATACCACAGTTTTCACCCTCGTAGTCACCAAAATACTCACGCAATGAAATACTCCTGCACTTGTCTGTATTCTCAATAAAGTTAATCATTGATTTCGCTTTAGAGTAATCCTGATTTTTCCTTTGGGAGATCAGCTTTTTATTCAATGGCAACTGATTATGCAAGTACCTTGGCAGAATAAAAGTGACTTGTGGTCTGTCTTTTTTAGGTTGATAATTAATAACATCCAATTTATGTAATTCATGAAGCATAGAAGTTACTCTATCCAGAGGTATTCCATTTTTGAAGGCAATATCTTTCTCCTCAATCTTCACAAAACTATTAAAAAGGTCTCCACCATACATTCTGAGCATCCCTTTCATCATCAATTCAAAATGAGGATGACGGATCAGATAAGCATAAAAATCCTCCGCTGTTGATTTAATCATTACAGTAGGATCATGAAATACGCTTTCATTGAAAAGTAAAACCTCTTGTTCCTCTAATCTTTTTAAAGCATAATAGGTTTCTGTCGGTGGGAGGTCATATTTTTTGATAAAGGGTTTGATATAAAAATTAAAAGAAGTCATTTCACCACTTCCCACAGCCAAGCGGTAATGATTGCCTAAGCATTGGTATACTCTTCTTAGAAAATCAATGGAAGGATGACGTTGCTCTACCCATTCCAACAGTTTTCTTTTCTGATTACTGCCCCCTAATAATACTGCATACGCTTTTTCACCATCACGGCCTCCCCTGCCCGCTTCTTGATAGTAAGCTTCCAAACTTTCAGGAGCACCCATATTCACCACCACTCTTACATCGGGCTTGTCAATACCCATTCCAAAAGCGTTGGTAGAAACTATAATTCTCACACTGCCTTTCAGCCATGCCGACTGTTTCAGTTCTCGTGTTTCAGTTGGTAGTCCTGCATGATAAAAATCTGCTTTTATGTATTGATTATTCAACATATCGGCTATTTCCATCGCTTGCTTTCGTGTTCTTACGTACACAATTCCAGAACCCGGCACTTTATTTAGTATCTCCAATAATTTCTGCAACTGATTGTCCAGTTTGAATACAGAAAATGAAAGGTTAGGACGATCAAAGCTTCCTTTAAAAACTGTATATTTTTTAAAGTCGAGGTACTCAATAATATCTTCCTGTGCTTTTACAGTGGCAGTGGCAGTTAACGCCATACAGGGCACATCAGGAATAATTTCTCTTACTTCTTTTATTTTGAGATATTGAGGTCTAAAATCAAATCCCCACTGTGAAATACAGTGTGCTTCGTCTACTACCAATAGACCTACTGACATTCTTTTCAAACGTTCCAAAAACATAGGTGTTTTTAAACGTTCTGGTGAAACATAAAGAAACTTCACCGCACCCTGTACCACATTTTCCAGTAGAATATCAATCTCTCTATTATTCAGACCCGAATAGAGGGCTTTGGCAGGAATCCCTCTTCTTGTCAACTGTTCTACCTGATCCTTCATTAAAGCAATCAAAGGTGTAATCACAATGCACACCCCTTTTCTGGCAATACCCGGTACTTGAAAACAGATGGACTTTCCACCTCCTGTAGGAAGTAAAGTCAACGTATCTTTTCCCTGATAAGCATTTTCAATGATGTCACCTTGTAAAGGTCTAAAAGCATCATATCCCCAAAACTTCTTTAATATTTGTAAGAATCCTTCTCTCATTTATCTCAATTGACATATATTTTACAAGAAATCAAATATCAGAAATTTATTTTACGAATTTCTCTCTTATTTTTGCAAAAATTTAAAAGGCAGGAAGATGTCCGCCTTTCACTTTAATACAACATCAGCAATAACCATGGAAAATACAATTGCAAAAAAAGTTGCTTCACTTTTATTGGAAATTAATGCCATTAAAATCCGTCCAAACGCACCATTTACTTGGGCTTCGGGTTGGAAATCTCCAATTTACTGTGACAACAGATTGTCATTATCTCATCCTCATGCAAGAACTTATATCAAGAATGCACTTTGTGCTAAGATCCAAGAACAATTTGAAGATGCCGAAGCAATTGTAGGTGTTGCTACTGCAGGTATTCCTCAAGGAGCATTGATTGCTGATGCATTAGGTCTTCCTTTTGCTTATGTAAGATCGAAGCCTAAAGGACACGGTATGACCAACATGATCGAGGGCGAACTAAAAGAAGGTGCTAAAGTAGTAGTAATCGAAGATTTAATCTCTACAGGCGGTAGCTCTTTGAAAGCATCTGAAGCATTGAAAGAAGCGGGTATCGAAGTATTGGGTATGGCAGCAATTTTCACTTACGGATTTGATTTATCTGTAGAAAACTTCGAAAATGCTGGTATTCCTCTAGTAACGCTTTCTAACTACAATGCGATGTTGGAATTAGCTCTTGAAAAAGATTATATCAAATCTGAAGATATTGAATCTCTTAAATCTTGGAGATCTGCTCCTTCTGAGTGGGGGAAGTAATTCTTTAATATAGATATTTTGAACATCAATTAATTCATTGATAGTTTACTATTTCTGTACACTGTAAGAAGCATGATTTAATGTTGTTTTTATGGAAAACGGCACTAAATCATGCTTCTTTTTTAATAAAAATCCTCTTTTTTGTCCAAACTTCCTCTAGTTTGCCTAATTTAGGGAACAAATTCAGTGTGATTTCTGTTTTTTCCTTACAATGTATTATGATATTGCATTTGGTGTGATTTCTCCGGATGATGAGCAAATTACTCCAACTAGAATTGATGAGCTTTTAGCCGAGGGATATTTTCGACATGCCCGAAACATGGCATCATATGAAATGATGTATTTTGAAGACCAAATGAATGGAGTACTTCCACTTCGTTGTGCCCTCACCCCCCAAATGTTTACCAAATCGCAGCGGAAGAAAATCAATCAGACGTTAAGGAAATTTAAAGTTGAAATCACTCCTCTGAACATCACACCAAAGCATAGTCAACTTTATAAAGAGTATAGATTAAACCGTTTTGAGGAGGAAGATAAATCCTTGATCGAGTATTTTGGAGTCAATGCTATTGATGAATTAAATATTCTTCCTTACAACACATGGCAGGTCAGTTTCTGGAAAGAAGACGAACTTATTGCCGCTTCATTTTTTGATGTTGGTGAAAAAGCAATCTCCAGTTTGATGGCTATTTATAATTATGATTATAAGAAAGATGGACTTGGCTTTATTTCAATGCTGATTGAAATGAACTGGGCTTTTGAAAATAATCATGAGCTTTACTATCCAGGCTATACTCTGGACCTTCCTTCTTGTTTTGATTATAAATTAAGATTGCCAAATGTCGCTTTCTTTGATTGGGAAGATAAATGGCATGATTGGGGAAGCGTAGACCTTCAATCAACAAAAAGATTCAAAACAGTTCTTCATTTGGAAAGGATGGTCAACGAAGTAAACCGCTCTTGCTTAGTAAAAGGGCATACGATGGAAGAACAACAGTTTTTTGGTAGCCTTTGGCACAATATGTTTGATTATACCCAAGCTGTTGAAGCCCCTATTTATGGTTCATTCCCTATCGGTCAATACCATCAGATCACTATTATTTACCTTCCTGACGAAGGAACTTTCCTTACTAAACCTCATTTATTTGATTTGAAGAAAGGAATTCCGAATGAGATCAAAACCAACTCGCCGGAAGAAATTGCCGATTTTATCAATGCCTATTTCGCTCATGTGCAGGTGATTGAAACCAGACTCAATCAAGCTGTTGGGGATTTGGAACGTATGATAGACATCAGTCAGATTCAGTTTGATGAAGTGGGTGTGATGGGCAATGCTTCACGACACCCTAATTTCAAATGGATTTCTTGTAAAAAGGGAAATATGCAGTGGATGATCATGCCGTTCTGGGATGAAGACCGCCAACAGTATTTTTACCACCCTCTCACCTTTAAGTTTATGCAAAATAGGTGGGTGTCTCCATTCGGATTATGTACGCCTGAAATGGCATTATTGAAAATAAGTCATTACATTCGCCAAAATGAGGAATTTGATAATGATTATTTCTCTAATAAACATAATTTCGATAAGGACTAGATGAGCATACAAGATAATTTCAAATTTCTTGAACACGTGGCCGAAACGGAAAGAAAAATCCAATCTTTCGACAACTGGCAACAAATCAACTCACATACAATTATTACAATGGCTAGGAAGTTTCTGGTAGAGCACCAAATCTCTGTCCGAAAAATTCCGTTAAAAACGATTCATGCTTTTATTACGGATTCTGCCTTGGAATCCCTGAAAATACAGCAACAACGCTGGGCCATTTTGTTTGCCAATGCTGTCACCTTCAGCAACCCTTGTCAGCAACACCTTACACTTGTCAAAATCTTAAGAGACGCCTCTTTAGAAGAGGTGGAAATTTTGCATTATCTCAAAAAACATTCTTTTATTGAATTTGAGACCTCAAGAATTTGGGTTCCAGTTTTAGGAATGGAACAATGGGCAATTAGAGAATTAGACTGTTCTGGAATTGATATAGAAATCATTCTTGAAAACTTAATGATGAAAAGATTGATTGAACTTTCACCTTCTCATGAAGAGATGAGGATCGCTCCCTTGGGTATGCATTTTATAATGGAATGTGAAGTACCTTATGGAGTAAAAAATCAGACTTAATTTTTCAATAACAGCCTTCACAACCTCGAAACGAAGGTTTTTCATAATATTTACCCCCCTAAAATCAATATTTGATCTAGTTTTTCATTTCCATCAAAAGTAATTTTACACTTATAAGCAGTTGCACATTTGAAATTGGAAAAAGTTGGATAATTATTTTTTAGTCTAATCTAGGCAGAATAGAAGAGCATAGCCAAAGCTACGTGATGATATTTTAACGAAGAGTAGGCTAAAAAAGGGAATCCAAAACTTCCGATTTTAATTGTGCTGTTGCTTAAATATCACATTAAATTACTTGAGGAATGAAATTGATTAGCACTATTACTTTTGTACTATTTTTCTTTGGTATTCAATTACACTGCACTGGGCAGGAAAAGCAAACACAGAAAATCGTTATCGCAGAATGCAATCCTTTTTTCAATTACAGCTTAAACAAGACATACCTAAAAGGAACTGACTATACACAGATTCTTGAAGAAAATCAGACTTTTAAGAATGGAAAATTCAGAACAGGTATACCTCTTGTGTCTCAACTTTGGTTGCCTCTACCAATGGAAGATGCATTGGCTTATGAAATTCAGAGTGCTCAGAAAATGGGCTTGAATGCTTTTCGTTTTCCATTTTTTGTCTCCAATAACAAATATTACACTGAAGCATTTATTAAGGTAGTACATAAATACCTTGAGGTAGCTGAAAAGCGTCAACTGGATTTTAAATTTTCTATTGAGCTGATCATGAAGCGACCTTCAAAGATGGCGCATCACTCCTATCTTGAAGATGCCAAATATAAACTCCGACAGATTTTCGATAATAAAATCGGCAACACAAAATGGTTGAAAGATAGAAATGGAGACATTATGGTTTTTATCAAAAACCCTGAAAATATACATCCTGATTTCCATGCAAATACCAAAATTAAAGGAGGTAAAGTGATCACGCCTAAACTGATCGAAATTAAAAACTATTATAAATACCTCTTTGAAGATGTGTATGGTACTTTCTCTTTGGTTTATCATAATAATTTTATCAAAGATACCAGCTTTGAAAAAGAAGTTTTGAAATACTTCCCTTCTATGTATTACCCTCCTTTCAAACAGTTCAGAGTAAAAGAAATGAACCGCATAAGTCAAGTTTGTAAAAAGAACAAAACTTCATTTATTCAACCCGTATATGCTCATTACTTCGACAGCAGGTTAAGAAAGAAAAGCAATCAAAAGTATTTAGGAAAAAACGCTAAAGGAGAAATTAGCACTAATGATTTATACCTCAATGAATTGCCAACTCATTTTACCAATGATTTTAGAAAAACCTTAGATCTTGCCATTCTAAGAGATGCCGAAATGATTGATATTACTTCTTGGAATAATTTTGATGATGGTACGCATATCAGTCCTGAATTACATACACAGTATTCTTTGGGTGAGCTCTTAAAATATAAATTGAGTGAATGGAAAAAGGAAGACAACAAAGTACGTGAGCAGTGTATTGTTAATCAATTTAAGACCTTGGATAAAAGTACAATTGAGGTACAGCAGATCGTGAATCCTTTTAATCAACAGCCTGTTGACAGAAGTAAAATTGAGGTTGTTACATTGCTCAATGAAAGTGCTTCGCTTTATGTTGGGACAAACTATATCAAAGAAGTTCAAGCAGGACTTGATTATGTTCTTATTTCAAGCGATTCTATTAATGGAAAAATAAATATTGTAAGAAATGGCAAGAAAATCATTCAGTATAAAATTCCTGTTCTGCCCGTTGATACAACACCTGATGCGTTATGCTATTCTTCTTCCTCTGCACAAAATGAATTGGTAAGCTATTATTCCTATCAACTCATTTATGCTGAAGTGATGAAAAACAGGGCAAGATATTTATTGGATGAAAAACTGTTGAATAATTGGAATACTATCGCTACGCTATATGCTAAAGCAAAAATTAAACTGCTAGAACATTATCATTTCAATGCTTCAAAATATCAAAAAGCTTGTCTTAAAGAAGAAAAAAAATATTACGCCAGCGTAAAGAAGTTGTTATCCCCTATGCATTACAACATTTTTATTGAGATGGAAAATGACATTAAAAACGGCACTTTGCTGGCGGAGGAAATCAGTTTTGATGAAGAGATGGACTTCGATAATTATAATATTTTACAACCAGAGTAATACGTTTTTCCACGTCAAGAATAGATAGCCCATGATATACTTTTTCATGGGTTATTTTTGATCAAAAATCATCAACTTTGAAAATCGCTGGGTGACTTCCCAAATTTCTTTTTAAAAGCATATGAAAACTTAGCAATAGATTTATAGCCGTATTTTCTTGATATTTCAGTAACTGTTAAGTTATTGGCTGCAAGACTGATTTTAGCTTGTTCCAACCTATAGTTTTGATGAAAACGATGGATGGAAGTTCCAAAAACATTATTAAAATCCCTTCTCAATTTGGAGACTGAAAAACCATATTGGTCTGCAATTTCTTCTAAAGATGGGGGCAGTTCATAAGTACTCAAAATATCATCTTTTATTTTAAATAAAGCTTCTAAATCATTTTGATGAAGAAATTTTTCCTTTGTGATTTTCCTACTTAATATTCTTTCATAAAAAACACCAATGATTTCACTTGCTCTTGCTATAATAAGCGAATTCTCAACAGGAACTGGTTTATTTAATTTTTTGAGGTCAAAAAGTTCTTTCAGGAGTAAATTGATTTCCAAGGGCATATGATCGTAAATCATCCATGTTTTTTCTGTATTAAAAACATCCCCAAAATAATCTGAAAACATCAAAAAACTACTTTCCATCACTTTGGTAGAAGTTCTCACTCCCAACCATTGGTGCGCCTGTCCTTTTCTCATCAATACATCAAAAGTCAAAGCAGTATCAAAAATGGCCATCCCTTCAGACAATTCCACTTTAGTTTCATCCTTAAGGTGTCCTCTCATTAGATCACCTTGATAAGAGAAACGAAAGCATAAATGTCTATTAACTTCATTATTGCCATAAATTGTCAACTTATGGTCTTTATGAAAAGTTACAGTATTCAGGGTAATTTCTATTCCATCAGTCATCCTGAAATATCTAACCTCCAAATCCATCAAATCATGAGAAAGACGGTAATGCTGATCTTTAATTTCTCCACCATACTTTTCTTGTAATTGAAGAATTAAATCATGGATACTTCCTTCTTGTAACTCTATATGAGGAATGTTCATTTCTTAATGCTTAATGATGAAAACCTACTACCAAATTGGCAGTAGGTTTGATGTATGTGTACTAACGAATTTAATAAAAAAAGACTATTTCTTATCGAATTGCTTTTTCATTTCTTCCAAGTCAGTCATGAATTTTTTCATTCTGAAAGTTTCATAACCAAGGTTTGAAACATCAATCTGGAAGCCCATTTGGAATGGGTAACCTTCCATAGTACCTAAGAATTCTTTTACTTTTGCACCTGCAGGCACCATCACCCACATTTGATCTACCAACCAACGGAAATACATTTCTGATTCAAACTTTGCTGTTTCAAAAGGATCTGATCTTAAGTTAGACACTGTAGGCCATGTAGAACTTTGACGTACAGCTGTACGGAAGTTTCCTTCTGACTGTGTGAATGAGATCTTCAGATCATCAATTCTGATCGCATCAAATTTACCATTCTGTGCAAAGTAGTAGATCTCATGACGAGGGCCTTCCTCCTCTTTTCCTTGGAAATAAGGCATGAAATTGTAACCATCTAAATGTACTCTCCATTCTTTACCATTGGCTTCAAAACCTTTCTTAGCATCTGCAACCACATCATCATAACCAGCTGCTGCCGCTAAAGTTGGCAACCAATCTTCATGAGACATGATTTCGTTGATTTCAGTTCCTCCCTCAATAACACCTGGCCATTTTACTACTTGTGGCACTCTCATACCACCTTCGTACGTAGTTCCTTTTTCTCCATGGAATGGTGAACTACCACCGTCAGGCCATGTAAATTTCTCAGCACCGTTGTCTGTAGAGTAAATCACAATCGTGTTATCATCTACACCTAGTTCATCTAAAAGATCTAATAATGTGCCTACTTGAAGATCATGTTCAGCCATACCATCAGGATAAAGACCTTTACCTGTAACACCTACTGATTCAGGTTTCAAACGTGTATGCAAATGCATTCTTGAAGAGTTGAACCATACAAAGAAAGGCTCATCCTTTTCCACTGCATTTTCGATAAATTTTACAGAAGCCGCTAAGAATTCATCATCCACAGTCTCCATACGCTTTCTTGTCAATGGACCTGTATCTGAAATTCTACCGTCTGCATAAGAATGAATCACCCCTCTTGGTCCCCATTTCTTTCTAAACTCTGGATCCTTAGGATAAGATTCTGTTTCTGGCTCTTCTTCTGCATTTAGGTGGTATAAGTTTCCAAAAAACTCATCGAAACCGTGATTAGTTGGAAGGTGCTTGTCCTGATCCCCTAAGTGGTTTTTACCAAACTGACCTGTTGTATATCCTTTTTCTTTTAAGACATCACCAATTGTAGGTGCCCAATCTGGAATACCATGATCTGTACCAGGCATACCGATCGTTAAAAGCCCTGTACGGAAAGGATGTTGGCCTAATGCAAAAGCCGAACGGCCTGCTGTACATGATTGCTGTGCATATTGATCTGTAAAAATAGCACCTTCATTGGCAATTCTATCAATGTTTGGTGTTCTGTATCCCATCATACCTCTGTTATAAGCAGAGATATTCCAGTAGCCAATATCATCACCCCAAATCACCAAGATGTTGGGCTGTTTCTTGTTTGATTTTTTCTTTTGAGCAAAACCTCCAAAAGAGATCAAAGTTGCTAAAATAAGTAAGGAAATCTTTTTCATCTATTCTACAATTTGTAAACAAATACGCTATCAGTGTTCCTGATATGTGCTAGAATAAACGGGCTCAAAACTATTCTGCTTTTACTTTCGTGTTCTTAGATTTTACCGAGGTGTTCTTTTGCATTTCATATTAACAATGCGTCAAACAATATTATCGGATTTGATATCAATGTTCGACAATTAGGTATACTTAATTGGTTATGAGTTTTAAGTTAAATTTCACTTAAAACAATTTTATCCCATTTTTATCATCTAAAGGGAAATTTTAAGGTTTAGATTAAAATATTTTAAACAACTACTTTTATTCATTTCAGGGGTACGTCAATAGTACATCACTACAGAAAATAGCTTTTTTATCTCAATAGAAAGATGGAAAATTAAAGTGTAATACTTTCAATCATTATTCACTTTAAAACAAACTAAGTAATGAAAAACCTAGTAATTATTATTCTTGTAGTAATGTCTTCAACTACTTTATTCGCCCAAGAAAAGCAAAAAGAAGTGGGCGCTGTCTTCAATGACTTCAACTCTTTTGGGATTACCTACAGAACAGGTAACACTAACGGAATGTGGCGTTTTACATCCTTAGCCGCTCTCAGTTCTTCCAACAACATGAAGGCCGATAGTGCCTCAAGAGATGGTTCTGATCTTTTAGTCAGCCTTGCAATTGGTCGAGAGTTTCGTAAATCAATCGGCAGTCAATTAGAATTTAGATATGGACTTGATGTAAGATATGCTTACAAGTCTAGTGAATTTAAGAGTCAAGGGTATAATTATAGCTGGAGTTATGATAATAATGGTCAACTCAACTCTCCAACTGTTGTTGAAAGTAGAAGCGAGAACATGGAAGTCACAAATAGTGTAGGCGTTCAACTGGTTTTGGGTATTAATTATGTCGTAAAAGAGAAATTAGTTTTCGGTTTGGAAATTAACCCTGCATTTATGTTTACTTCTGGTGAAAGAACAGAAAAAGCATATTCTTCTGAAAATGAAATACAGGATTATCTTAATGTAAATACATATAATGCTAATTATAAGCAGACATATGATATCTCAAGATATGACTGGGGTTTCAATAGCGGAATTGGTCAAGTGAGTATTTTATACCGCTTCTAATAGCTAATGATATTAATGCACTGTAAACTAAGTTTGCAGTGCATTAAATCACTTTATAATAACCAAAATTGATATAATACTCATAAAACCCTTCGCCTATAATTCTATTTGTTGTTGAACCAAAAACGCCATTTGTCTTATCTAGTTTCACCCCTAATTCAAATTTATGCAATAAGTTATATTCCCAATGATCCAATGTCAGCCTATTATCAATTGTGCTTGCTACCCAAAGATTTTGATCTTCATATCCAAAAGTAGCCTCATATCTTCCAAAAGGAATTGATGGAAAGGCATCGGGAAGTGTTGCAAGAGGAAAATTTAATCTGAATTTTGATGCTATGTAATTCTTATGATTGTGAAGCTTCCATCCAAAATAAACGGATGGTTCCAAAATCCAATTATCAAAACCACTGAGGTACTTACTTTTCCCTGTGGGTAAAATTACTTTTAATGAAGTGGCCACACCCTGAAAACCACCTTTTTGATAATTCTTGGAATAAAAATTCCTTGTATAAGTCACACTGAAATCTCCCATTGTCATAAAGGAGAAATTGTCTTGCCATGAATTGGAGAAATTGTATTCCAAATTCAAGAAACTCTGACCACTAAGCTGTAAAGTTCCATTGCCTGTATGAGATAAAAGGTATTGATCAGAAGCAAACTTATAAAAATCCATATTGAAATCGATATAGGAGAAATTGTATAAGGTTGATCTTACCGCTGTCATACCATTTTCCTGTTGGGCGGAAAGGAAATTGCTATAAAAAAAGGAAAGGATCAAGAAAAAATAGCCAACACTATTACTTCCTGTTTTTGAAGTCTGTGGTAAATAAATCATGAGATTTTGATCACTAATAATAATGCATTTTTTATTATTAATGATTTGAAAGGGTTAAGAATTCTATTTGGTTTTAGTAAGTAATCTTTTTCGTAATAACATTACTCATTACGAATGTGAGCTTTATTATTTTCTAAAGAAAGAGGTTTAACATTCTTAAAAAGCGGATAAAGGTTATTAGCACTTAATTAAGATAATAAGCGTAAACGGAAAGTTAGTAAAATACTTTTACTTCATCACTTAATTAGTGATCAAGCCTAAAAGGCACTTAATAATTACAGCTTACTACTTCAATTTCACTTCCGTCAAAGGTAAAACGCCTCATTGAAAATGCATCCTCTATAGCTTTGTTTCTATTCATAAGTAAACTTAAACTATGACAAAATGAATTTAAAGCTTAAACTCACTCTGTTATTTTTTTTGAGTTCTATTACACTTTTGCTGGGAAGTGATGAGCCAAAAGAAAGTAACACACTAGCTGTCAACGGTGGCTCCATCTCTTATTATGGAAGCTCAACAATTTGCTACAATGCAACACCAAGCACTCTAAACAACTCAAGAACAGCTACAAGCACTGGTTATCCGTATATCACCTATCAATGGCAATCTTCAACAGATGGAAGAAGCTACACAAACATTTCTGGTGCTACATCTACTTCCTACAAACCGGGTAAACTCACAAAAACAACATACTTCAGAAGGCAAGCAAGAGCAATGTATGATCTTGGTTATTCAAATAGCATTAAGATCACAGTAAGTCCCTCTGCTACCACAGGATTGATTAGCAGTCCTCCTTCTTCTTCGATTTGCTACAATCAATCACCGGGTACAATCAAAAACCACTACGCTCCTACCAACTATAGCAGTATTCAATGGCAAGTATCAACTGATGGCAAAAACTATTCTGATATTCCTGGAGCTACTGGTTTAGAATACACTCCGGTCAATTTAAAAACAACGAGTTATTTCAGAAGGCAAATCACGGTGAGCTGTGGAGCGAAATATGGTTCTATGAGTGTTAAGATCACTGTATTCCCAAGACTAAATGGGGGAACAATTGGTAATGATAGAATGATCTGTTACGGAACTAATGTTGGACGGTATGGATTCATTGGAGCCGTTCTACCTTCCGGGGGAAATGGCACTAACTCTTATCAATGGCAAAGCTCTACTGATGGTTCTACTTTCACCAATATTCCAGGAGCAGTCTATTCTTATTATGATATTGGTACTCCTACCTCTACAAAATATTATAGAAGAAGAGTAACATCTTGTACTGAAATCGCTTATTCAAATACCGCTAAAATTATAGTAGGCAGTCCGTTATCAGGAGGAACAGTTGCACTTAATAGTTCAAGTCAAAGTGCAGTTTGTAAAGGAACTTCAGGAGTTGGCATTAAAAATATTTCATCCGCTAAAGGTGGTTTATACAATATTCAGTACCAATGGCAAAGTTCTACTGATGGTGTAAACTTTTATGATATTATTTATGAAAATGATAACTCCCTCACCACATCCACTCTCAATTCAGACACCTATTTTAGAAGAAAGGCTTACAATGCATCATGCGATGTACAGGCATTTTCTAATGCGATTCTGATTAAAGCTAAACAGCTAACGCAAACAGGACTATTGAGTGCTGACAATTATGTGATTCATCATGATAATTATCGAAATACAACATTAAAAAGTGTTTATCCTGCAAAAGCGAATGGTAATTATCCAATCATTTATGTTTGGCAAAAATCCACAGATGGCGGGAATACATTTGTTGACATTCCCAATTCAAATTCTTTGAGTTACACTCCAAATACAATTTCAACCACTTCTCATTTTAGAAGAGGAGCCTATATTTCTGGCTGTTCAACACGAGCTTATACGAATAGAATTTATGTGCAGGTAGTGGATAAGTATACTATAGCTGATGGCGATTGGAATGATAAAACAATATGGAGTAATAATAAAGTTCCAGAACCATCTGACAACGTTTATATCTTGAATGATGTTACCATGAATAATCCTGAAACTGTAAATGATTTAATTATTACTGGAAAAGGAAATCTAACAATTCAGAGCAGTAGCATTTTATATGTGATCGGAAAAATTGATGTTCTAACGAATGAAATTATAATATCATCTGGTTCAAAATTAATCGTTTACTAATTATGCAAACTAAAATGACTAAATATATATATACTCTCTTTTTCACGCTGAGTTTTTCGTTTACTTCTTTCTCACAAGGAGTTTCATCAGAAGAAATTGAACAAGGCGTGGCTGATTATATCAGCTACTTTGATAGTGTTAATCTTCAAACCAACTATTTACTTAATCTTTCTTTTCAAGGAGTTGAAGATTTTGAAAAATTTTCTCCGGTTGATAATCAATCGCATCACTATGTTTTTTCATCAAGCAATGAATGGAAACGCCTCTATTATAAAGTAAAAAATGCAGAAAAATCACAGTCAACAGTTCTTGATCTGCAAGAAACAATTTCAAATACCATTACAAAGTCCAATCAAATACCTATTGGATTAATCGATGTACATGGAGATTATGTTTACGATAACGGTTTTGAGCTTTATTTTAATGCTACTACTCAGAAACTCTATGACAATGTAACAGCAGATAAAAAACATATTTATGGTGTTTCAAATCTTATTTCATCAGTAGATGATTTGACTGTTGAATTTTTAATTCACTCCTCTTTCCTATTAAAAGACAATAGTCATTACAGCACCGTAGCTATTGATTTTGATAATGGTACTGGATACAAAACGTACACTCTAAACAATCAAACTATCAGTATAAATTACAGTTCTGGAGGCGAAAAAAACATCCGTTTTAAAGTAGTGAAAAACAATGAGGAATATATCTCCTACAGTACTCTTGTTGTGAATGATTATTCAGATATTGTGATCGAAAAAGTGCAACCTATTACTTCTCAAATTACACCAGAAAATTCGAATGGAAGAGTTACTCACGTGGAAGTACAAGGTGGTGAGATACATTTTTTCCTTGACAATGAAGATGATTTTGACAAACCTGTCCTTATTGTAGAAGGTTTCGATCCTTCGGGCACTACAACTCCTCAAAGGCTATTTGGAAAATATGCAGCATCAGAGAATTGGGTAGATATGTTAAATGCGGGTTATGATATTGCTGTACTTACTTTTGATGAAAATTGGGATGATCTTAGAGATAATGCACAAGTATTAAAAGATGCTATTCGATTTTTAAATGAGGATAAAAACGGTGATCATGATATTATTATAATTGGTGAAAGTATGGGCGGTATTATCACACGTATTGCCTTAAAAGAAATGGAAGATGATGGTATAGATCACCATGTCAGTCTTTATATCTCTCATGACTCACCTCATAAAGGAGCCAATATTCCTTTGGGTATCCAAACACTAGCAAAAAGTATTACGGAGGCTGAACAAGATAGTAAAATAGCTCGTTATTTGATCGACTTGCTAAGCTCGGAAGGTATAGATGAATTGAAGGGTATTTTGAATTCTGCTACTTCTACTGCAGGGAGACAAATGCTGATCAGGAATTTTTCTCATCTTAATAGCATCGATAATGAATACACCAATTTTCAGCAATTTCTAAACAATTTAGGTTGGCCATCTCAAAGTAGAAACATCTCTATTATCAACGGGTCAAATGATTTTGAATCTCAATTAAAACACTTTCAGTTTCCTAATAGAGGTTTCCAACAATTAGGTGATGATTACATTAACCTTGACTTTGGAAGAAAATGGTATAACTTTTTGGGTGCGGTAGTAAACGCTAAGGTCTCTCCAATAGGGCAACAAAATTATCAAGTTTCCAGACTGTATTTAAAAGTAGCTTTTATAGATATTGTCAATTACAGACGACATGCTAATTTTAACTACAATTCCCCTTTAGATCTTTTACCAGGTGCAGTCTCTCGTAATGACCTTATCAATGGTTATTGTTTTGTTCCGACTGTTTCCTCTCTGGCATCAACAAATGATATGCTCAACAATTCAGCTCGATATATAGAAGACCAACGAATGTGGAGTAAGAGAACATTAATCGGTGATGGTTCTATACCTTTTGATAATGTTTACTCCCCTGCTGAAAACACGAATCACACCTTCATAAATCAAAGAAATGAAGATCTTATGGACATATCCATGAATGAGATCTGGGGTTTGGTATTGCAACAGGAAGTAATGGTCAATGAAGGCTTTTTACAAAATAAAACCATCAACGGTGAATGGGCATTTTCTACCAATACAAGTATTGAAGCCGGGCGATTTGCAATGCCAGATGAATGGGGCAATCATCCCAATTCTGCTAATGACAAACTGGAAGATATTGGTGATTTTGTTGTAAAAAGCGGCAGCAATATACGTCTTACCACAGAAGGACAAGTGACGAACTGTGTTTAAAAGCAAATTTATTTCATAATTCAACCAAATTTTATTTTGGTTTTGTTTTTTGTA
>NZ_JABANE010000132.1 GCF_012844305.1 Flammeovirga aprica JL-4 | reverse complement strand
CACCTTGTCACGTGCTAATGCTTCGGGATCGTACTCCGTGCATAAGGGACTTGCACCCTCTAGAAGATTGATCTATATTTAGAAAAATATAGATCGTGCCCATTTTGGGCACACACACCAGCTAAAACAGCAAGTTTCGGGTGACGCACCCTCGCTCGCAGTTTAGCCATTACGTTGTAGGCAACGGAGGTTACTCAAAGAAATTGATTATGCATAAAAAAGCAATCGTTATCATTGGAATCTTGATTTTAGTGATATCATTATATTAGATAACAAATTCTGGTTATCATTTAATTTATTATGATGAAACATTGGGATACAATCAACCTACTTTTGGTCACGGTATTCCCTATTACCATATAGTTCTAAAATTCTTATTCTGGCTAATCATGATTTTTAGTGGATTAGGATTAATCAAATCAAATGATCTAGGCTTAATAATTGGACAGATTGGAATTTCAATCTCAGGGATAATATGTTTTGTTTATGTATTTTTATTGACTTTTAGACATATAAATTATTCGACAAATATGGTAGTCAATTCAATGAAACGTGAAATGACATTGTTTGAAAAATAGGAATTAATATATTCACAACCTGTGAAATATTGGACTTTGCTCGGACTTATTATTTCGATATTATTTATGATCAGATTTCAAAAATTTTCAAATAAAAACCCCAGCCCTCAACAATTAAAACGAACATGACAGCCAAACTGATAATTATACTGACTATATTTTCTATGTCGATTTTTGCACAAGTTGATTGTGAGAAATATTCTGACAAATATAATCCGATTGATTTGAATGATGCATTGAATTATCTTGATTGTATATGGAGTAAATCAGATAAGGATTCATTTAAGTCTAAACCCGAAGATGATGCGGTTACTGAAATGCATTTTGGGACAGGAATGGGAATCCGAAATAGTTGGGGGTTATGGAAAGGAGATTCTGATATATTCAAAATATTTTCGTGATTTAGGAATAAATCACCCAGATGATATGTCAAGCATTATTTTGACTTCATTTCATAGGTACTTAAATGACATTGATATTAAGCTTGATGAACAAGTAAAACTCTACAAAGATTATTGGGAGAAATCGAATCAAGCAGAGATTAATAGAAAAAGAAAGGAATTTAATGAGTTTAGCGTTAATGATTCTGTTAATTTTCTATACAATTACGATTATGTATCAAAGGAGCAAGAAGATAAAGACATGGATGATGTTTGTATTGCCAAAGGATTTGTAATTTCAAAAGACTCTGTAGATTTAAGGCTTCAAGTCCGACTTCTTGAAAGTTGTGATGAAAAAGGAATCATTATTTCAAAAAGTAATATTTATATCCAAGAAGGAAGTGAGTGGATAATAAAAGAAAAAGATAAAATCGAGATAATGAAAGTCGGAGAAACTAAATGGACAAATTATGATATTTGGGAAACAATTGACTAAATAATTGTTGGCAACAAATTATAAACGTAAAGCGAGTCATTACGTTGTAGAGCATTAAAGCTAAGATGAAAATGAAAAATAGAAGTTATAGTGAAGAAATAATTTGGAAAGAAAATTCTAGTTTTCAAATTACTGCTGATTGGTCTAGTTTAAAGTTACAAATAGAATATATACCTGAGGAAAAGTTATGGAGTTGGGTTTTATATGATAAATTAAGAGACTTTCATCAGGTAAAAATTGATGAAAGTAATAATGGATGTTTTGTAGATTTAGAAGGAACAAAGGAAAAAGTAGAAGCAGTTTCAAGAGAATATTTAACTAAAGAATTGGTTTCAAATTTTGAAAAAGAAAGCGATTTATTAAAAATTGAATTATTGATAAAAACCTTAAAGAAGGTTGGACATTCACCAATTAGTTCAATGCTTGTTTTAATCCGAAATTTAGGTTTAAAATACTCCGAAGCAAAAGAGTTAGTTTTTGATTCAGATGTATGGAAAGGAGCTAGGGAACAATCTGAACTTTTGGGACAAATGCTTTTTGAAGTTGCTTTACAAGATGCAAATGAAGTAGAATATGATGCAGATGGAAAAATTACATCAGTAACAGTTGATTTGACGGAAGAAAAAGATGAGTCAGATTAAGGCTAAAAACAACGCTCTACAACATTATTAGAAAGTAAATTATCTAACCCATGGGGGGAAGCTAACTACTTTTACACGGTTCGTTGTGTCCTAAGTAGAGAGTAGAAGTTTTTTATAGAATTAATAAAAAAAGAGATGTTTCATACATGTACTTCAATTGATTTTTTGTTATGCCTCTCACTATTTAAATTTGCCTTTTCCAAAAAAAGAAATACGATGCAGATCAACAATTTTATAGATATAGATACTGAAAAGTTAATCAGGAAAAACATCAATGAACATGGCTATCACTTTGGTGTGATTGATGGTGATGAATATCTTCCTGCTTTTACCTTTAGCATAGGTTTATACCAATCCTATCAACACCCTGAAATCATTATTTTTGGTTTACCTCAGGAGGTAATGCAGGTGGCGCTTAATACTATTTGTGAGAACATTAAAAAGAAGAAAGTTTACGCAGAAGGTGAAAACTATGATAATATTCTCAACAAATACCCTGTTCAGATGATAGAGGTACACAAAGAAAATTATTTCAATTATCTGGATTATGTAAGCTATTTTTATGATAACACTTCCAACTTCCCTGCCTTACAAATCGTTTGGACTGATCAGCAAGGTAATTTTCCTTGGGACAAAAATTTCGATGAAAACTGGAAATTTAATCAACCTTTATTAGACAGAAACACTGAGTATAAATTCTATGAGGAAAAAGAATTAGAAATTTATACTACAACCAAAACAAAAGAAGGAAATCCAATTCTGTGGGTTTACCATACGCATGATGGTGATTGGGAATTTCATAGTGAAGAACATCCTGATTTTGAAAATGTACAAATGCTCCAATTAGGTGACTTAGTGAAACAAGATAAAAGCTTAAATGATGTTCATATTTTGAGTTACGGACAAAGTGCTATTCGAAAAGATGTGAATTCTCCTTGGGAATTTGCAGATTATGAAGAGGAGTAGTGAGGTATGAAGAAGGATGAGTAGATTAGTTAAAACTTCCTTTTTTCATTCTGTATTTAAGAAAATGGTTCGTGTTGTGGTTCGTGAGGCAAAAGAACGTGCACCATGACTGAAGTCATGGGCTTTTGGGAAGTTATCCTTTTTTTCGACTGCTATTATAAACTTGTTATGTTTCAATAATTTACAAGTTTTGATATCCATTTTAATTGGGCTAGATAGAAGGTTTCAATCAAAAATTGATTAATAAGTTATCTTCCCAAAAGCCCATAATTTCAATTATGGGTCTACGAAACACACGTTTACTTCTGGCCTAGTACTTATTATTCGATTGCATACAAATACCCATTCTTACATTGGAAAAAGGCTTTGTTTCCATAAACTGCCGGCACTACTTCTAACATTGTTCCCCCGAGCATTGTCTTCCATATTAGCTCTCCTGTATTAAGATCCAAGCAGGTAGCATGCACATGCGCTGAAGAACCAAATATCAGTTTATTTTTTGCAATAACAGATGCTGTAAGGCCACCACCGCCTTTGTACCTCCAAAGTTCTTTACCTCCATCCTCAACATCATCAAAAGCTATAATCTGAGCATCGTATGGTAATTTTGTAACACCTCTGACTATGGAGCCAAAAATTTTATTACTGTATGCTGTCACAGTTCCATTTTGCAGATAACCAGCAGGTGCATTCCAAACCCAATCTATCTTACCATTTTCTATATTTAATGCGGCAATTTGATTTCCACCTTTCTGTACATAAAGGTGGTTTTTATGAAGTACAGGCGCTGCTGAATCTGGAAAACCACCTTTGCCATTTTCCGGGCTTGTTTTAGTTCGCCATTTCAATGTTCCTGTAGTGGCATCGAAAGCAAAATAATACCCAGACCATGAACCAGTATAGATTATCCCCTCAGCGTAAACAGGATTACAATAAACACCAGGAGGGAAACCATGTTGATGCTTTGTTTCTAAAGGAAGGTGTTCTAAAGGTGTGTCTTTTGCTGTGTTATAGCTCCATATTTTCTTGCCGGATGCAGCATCTACACAAAAGAAAAAGCCATCCATATTTCCAAAATAAATGTTACCATCATGAAAGGTTGCACTGACCCACACCTTGCCATATTCTTGTGTTGACCAAACAATACGACCTGTTTTGGCATCAACGGCGTAGTAAGTTCCAGTAGAAGAGTAAGCTTCACCAAAGAAAACTTTATCATAAGCTACAGTAGGAGAAGAAGCCATAATCCCCACTGTTTCAAATTGCCATAACTCTTTAGCAGTTCTAATATCAATAGCATTGACAAAGCCATCAGTGCCTCCAATATATAAAGTATTATCTACCACAACTGGAGAACTTTGTTGACCTCCTTTTGCTTCAGAGGCATAAAATTGATTATCTATATACACACCATCCAAAACGCTGTGCTGCCACACCTTTTCTCCTTGCTCATTAACTTTATACACAATGAAATTTAGGTCAACTCCATAAACTCCCTGTTCTGTTATGCAGAGTTCCGCTGCAAAACCATGATCACTTACCTTTTTTTTCCATTTTAACACTACTTTATTTTGCTGTTCTTCCAGCGCATAAAAAGTTCCACCAAGTGTGGCACAGTAAAGGGTATTATTCTTATAAACAGGAGCCGATTTCAGCCAGTGTTCTGTTTGATATTGCCAAACCAACTGTCCTGAAACTTTCTCTAAACAATAAATATTTTTATTACTTGAGCCAAAATACAGCTTGTCGTTTTGTATCAAAAATTGACTAAAAAGCTGTCTTGATCGTTCTTCTACTTGCTTAACATTGAATGTCCATTTTAATCTTTCTTCAAGAATATGATAGGCATAAACTGCTCCTGAATTACTACCTATATAGATTATATTGTCTTCGATCTGTGGCGTTCCCACAATTTTTCCATCTCCAATTTTAATGGTATTTCTATCACCTGTTTTAAGATCAATGACCATTAATTTTCCTCTATAAGTGATATAAAATAGTTTCTCATTTTTGATGACACCACCTCCAGTAATTCCTTCCTTTTCTTCATAAAACTGATGCATTTTTCCAGTACAAGGATCTATTAATAAAAGGTGTTTTAATCCCACTTTTCTAACAATGAGTTTTTCCAGCGCAATATTTTTATTATTCAACACCTGGCTTTTTGAAATTGGTTTCCCATCTTCTTTATTAAAAAAATAAGGCTGATGTCCAAGCATAAAAACTACTGTGTTTTTTGTGACAATAGCATGTTTTCTTTCACCAGAATTAGCATAATAACTCCCTTTAGGAATAATGGCCTTCCAGCGTATTGCACCACTTTTTTCATCAAGGCAATAACCAATTACATCACCACCTTCTCCCGTTAAATACACCTTCCCATTTTCAATAACTGGTGAAATTTCACAGCCATATGACTTTGGAAATTTCCATGCAACTTTTCCCTGATTTGGCCCTTCATCTATTGAAAAACCTTTTTGCATTGTGTGAGTACCATGATATTGAGGCCAGTCCGTTTTTGAGTATTCCTCCAAGTTGTTATTTTTGGGGCCTTGTTTCTCCTCCACTTTTTCTCCTTTTGTCCAAAGCTTTTCCAAACAATTAAAACCCTCAGAGATTGTGCTCTCTTCTTCAGGATTAGATGTGATCAAAAGCTGATTAGCAATCGGTTCAAAAACTCTCAAATCATATCCCTGATTTGATAACAAACGCCACCACCTATACAACGCTGCTCTTCTTTCGAGTTTGTTCTCTTGGTTTGTTGGTATAAACTGTACTTCCTTTCTCACCTTATCGATATCTGTCAAGCCAGATGAAACAAACAAGTTACTATGCTGACCGTAGCAGATACTGATAGTATTCAAAAGTAAAATGAGTAAATAATATTTCATTGCTTTCGTAAAAAAAGAAAAAGCACCAAATAATATGATGCCCTTTCTGTCGCCCTTATTTTAATTACCTGAAGCAGTTAATTCTTCAGGATTTTGTACGGTTTATTATTCACTTTTAGAATATATAAACCTTTCTCCAATACGGATATATCAATCGATTTCCCCTTCCCTTTACAGCGTAATTTCCCATTGATATCAAATAGAAAATAGTCTGATACATGGCTCAAAAACACTGTTGAACAGGCGGGATTAGGATATACTTTCAGTGTCAATAACGGATCAAGTGATGATATAATGTCATCTTCCTTTTCAATAGTCATTTCACTTCTATATTTCCATATTGTTTTATCTTTTATTGCAGTACCGCCTTCTGTAAGGTATGCTCCATCAATAGCCGCAACCATTGCAATATACCTTCCTGTCACTGCATTTTGAATTGAGAAAGTTGTGGGTGATTCTTCATTAATGATCCACCTGCAATTTCCATCTTCTGTCTCTTTTTCCTTTAATCTTAAATAACGGTCACTGCCATTTGGAGCCCACAGACATTGATTATGAAAAGTATTGACAATCAAATAGGTATTTTCTTCTACTTGTTGAAACTTCCATCTTAGTAAATTTTCGTCCGTAGCTTTAGGAAGGGAAAGTTGTACCCTTGTTTCTGAAGCTGTTTTTTCAGCCTTAATATTAAGGTTGCTCAAATCATTAATCAAAAATACATCCTGAGTAGGCAAACCTCCATCCGGTATAAAATCTGATGCTGGATCTATTGGAATTATCTCTTGACGATTTCCCTCGTCCACAATCATCTTGGCTATTTCTCCAGAAAGGCGCAGGTACCAATCTGTGGGGTAAGTGACATTCTCCCAATTTTCTGAGTTGAGGTGCAAAAATTTCTTTTCTTCTGTAAATTGATCTACAGCAGGAAGCAATTCTTCTTTATTGACACATTTAAAAATTGCTGTTCCTTCATCCACTTCGTCAAAGTTGGCAATCATAAGGTTTTGTACCCCTGCTTGTAGAAACTCATAAGCTTGTGCCCAGAAAAATGTTCCCCCTTCTCTAGGTGTGCCGTTGTATTTTCCGTGAAGGTTGAACCATGAAAAGCCTGGAAAAATTAGAGGTAAATAGCCTATAGACTTTCCTTCGCCTTTTAGTTTATTCAGCCTTATCATATCAGGAATTAAAATTTCGTTGACCCATTCCGTAATTTTTTCCTTTGTCTGATAACGATTAACTAACCATGGTTGAATCATATCAAAGCTCTCATACACTTCCTGCCATTCTTCCCCACCAAAAGCATCTCCAATTCCTTTGTTCCACTTGCTTGGCACACCTCCTATCAAATAGGCAGCATACTTCTCTTGATACTCAGGATGTGAGGGATCATTGAACCTTCTCATCGCATTTAATGTTTCTTCGGCTGTCATTCCGGAAGGTCTATTCACGAACCCCATCCCATAAATTCTTAAAACAGGTTTACCTTCTTTGTGTAAATAGTTTTCATTCTGTATCCAGTTTTTATTATCCACCACATCTTTCCAATCTTCCCACATTTCTTCCAGGTAATCTTTAGGGTCATCTGCATCCGAATTATTGCTAGTAGTAAGATTATAGAAGATACCTATTTTTACCTTCCTCTTATTATAATTCGTATTGGAGTTGGCATCCAACATGTTTTGCATGACTGTGTTTCTAAATGCTTTGAATTTTTCATTATTGGAAAGGGGTTCCATAAACCTTCCCACAAAAAAAGCATTAATACCATAATCAGAAATCCATTGTACATGTGTGTCTGCTGTAGATTGATGAGCATTGGAATATAGATACATTTCTGATCCATCATTTGCTACCAAATCTGTTTTTTCTCTATCAGGGTAGTCCTCTTCGTTCACTAATGGCCAAAGATCAAGTGTAGGATGGTCTTGGTTTTTATTATTTAGAAACCAATGATTCCACCTCTCAATCACACCATCATTGGGAGAGCCAAACCAGCCTTGATAACCGACAGAAAGTCGTGCATCCTCCAACAAAACGTTTTCTTCTATGCTGATCTCTTTTGATTTTTTTTCACTACTTCCAAAAGAAAATGTGTAAAGAACGTTCCCTATTTCTTTTTCAGCAAAAACAACTGTTTTAACCCAAAATGTTTTTTGATTTCCTTCAACTTTTTCATCAACCTTCTGCCATGAAAGCTCAAAAGTACTTCCATTGACTTCACCTATAAGTTTTGAATTATCGGACCACGTTTCTTCCACATTAAGTTCTACTTCTAAAATGACTTCGAAAGGTGTTCCTGAAAATACACTTTGAGAACTTTGAATAGCCGTAATAGTACCCGCATGTGAATGCCAAAAGGACAGAAATAAAAGTAATAGTAAGTAATATTTTTTCATACTGAATCAGATTTTAGAGCATGTTTGAAAGATCTCTTAAGAAAGGCAAGCATTGACAAAGAAGGGTAGTATAAAACTACCCTCTTTGACTTGAAGTATTCACACTTTAGTTATCTGTTTTTCGCATATTTTGATTCAAGGTACTTCTTCAATAATCTTTGATCAATCTCAGAACTATCCTTGTATTTTACTCTTAAATCTGCCAAATCCTTTGTCATTTTCGCCACAACATCTTTATAAGCAGGATCATTATATACATTCTTCATTTCGTGTGGATCATTCTTTCTATCAAATAATTCCCACTCATCTACATCATAGTAGTAATGAATCAATTTGTATTCTTTAGTGATAATTGCATAATGACGTTTTACCATGTGGATTGATGGATATTCATAATAATGATAGTATACCGCTTCTCTATCCCACTCTGCATCATTTCCTGTCAACAAAAGCATTAAGCTTTCACCTTGCATATCAGAAGGTGCCTCAATCTCTGCCGCTGCTAAAAATGTTTGAGCAAAATCAAGATTCTGCACCATTTCCTCATTCGTGATTCCTGGCTTGATTTTATTTGGCCAACGGATCAAAAGTGGAGTTTTAAATGATTCATTATACGCAAAGCGTTTATCGAACCAACCGTGCTCTCCTAAGTAGAAACCTTGATCCGAAGTATAAACTACCATAGTGTTATCAGCAAGATCTTTTTCATCAAGATAATCTAATACTCTACCCACGTTTTCATCTACAGATGCAATAGTGCCTAAATAGTCTTGCATATATCTTTGGTATCTCCACTTCATCAATGCCTTTTCATCCATAGTAGCAAATTTTTCACGGAACTCCTTATTCACTGGCATATACACCTTGTCCCATGCTTCTCTCTGCTCATCTGTCATTCTATCCCTTTCTTTATTGAATGCCTTGTAATCCCAATTAGAACCTTCAGGAATACCCAACGCTTCCATTGTAGCTGGATATAACTTTGAATCACCTGCCCAGTTCATATGTTTCAGAATGTTCATTTCGGCAGTATGCGCTGCAGTACCTCTTCCTTTATAATCATCAAAAAGTGTTTCTGGCTCTTTGAATGTCTTTTTAGTAAACTCTTTGTAATGTTTCTCAGCAGGCAACCATTCTCGGTGTGGGGCCTTATGCAAATACATCAACATAAAAGGCTTTTCTTTATCTCTTTCCTTATCTAGCCAGTCCAATGTCATGTCAGTGACAATATCAGTCACATAACCTTGATAATCTTTTTTGCCCTCATTTTTAGTAATGAAAGTAGGATTGTAATAGTGTCCCTGTCCAATTAAAATCTTAAACTGATCAAAACCCTTTGGATTGTTTCCGAAATGAAGCTTACCGAACATTGCTGTTTGATACCCTGCTGCTTGAAAAATCTGAGGGAAAGTGACATTGTCTTTATTAAATGGAAAGTTATTATCTGTTTTACCATTGATGTGTGAATGCTTACCTGTAAGAATCACTGCTCTTGATGGTGCACAAATTGAATTCGTGACACAAGCATTATTGAATTTCATCCCTTCATCAGCCAACCTATCAATGTTGGGGGTTGAAGTCAATGTATTATCATATGCACTGATGGCTTGATAAGCATGGTCATCAGACATGATAAAAAGAATATTCGGACGTTTTGAAGTTTTTTTATCAGCTGTTTGTTGTGGCTGAACTGCACAACTGAAAAAAGTTCCTATAAAAAGGAGAAGAAGTAAATTTGAATATTTCATACTTAAAAAATGGCTAATCATCTCTTTAAAAAATTAATTAGGTCTGTTTTAGATCCTTGTTCAATTTGTTGTTACAAACGTAAATAAATCCGTTAATTGATTTCTAACATCCTATTAATAGGGGATTAATAGATACCTAGAAACTAATTTATCCTACCCGCCAACAATATCTTTTGTTATTCATTAATAGAATTTTAAGAACCCATTATGCTCTTCGTTTTAGATTTATGCTGTAAGTTCTAGGACAAAATAAATGGAACCTTAATTACGTGCACAATGACTGAAGTCATGGGCTGGTGATATTGGCTCCGACAACACTAAAGTG
This sequence comes from Flammeovirga aprica JL-4, assembly GCF_012844305.1. GTDB lineage: Bacteria > Bacteroidota > Bacteroidia > Cytophagales > Flammeovirgaceae > Flammeovirga > Flammeovirga aprica. The sequence continues at coordinate 9,466 of NZ_JABANE010000132.1, read as the reverse complement.
TTGCCTCCGTTAACACAACCTTCAAGACTTTAGTCTTGGTTAGGTTGCCCTATCACCTGCCCATAGTTTTAACTATAGTGCAAGAAACACAAGTTTACTTTTGTCTCAGTAGTTACAATATTTAAAAATTTATTTGAAATGAAAATGTATCGCTACCAAACAATTACTTTATTATTATTTTTTAGCTTACTATCACCTTCCTTACTTGCACAAGAGAGTACAAAGAAAACAAATCTACTCTTTATCATGACAGATCAGCAACGATTTGATGCAATAAGAAAAGCTGGTAAATTTAATTTTTTGCAGACCCCCGCACTTGATAAACTCGCTGACGAAGGAGCTTATTTTACAAATGCTTATACTCCTTGTTCTGTTTGCGGGCCAGCTAGAACTGCTATTCTTACAGGGCAAACTGTTGAAAATAATGGTGTGAGAAGAAATGATTATGCATACAATAATCCCAATGAAGGTAATTATTGTGACTTGCCTTCTTTTGATCAAGTATTGATTAAAAACGGATATTATGGTGAATACATCGGGAAATATCACTCCCCTATTCATTTGTCAGAGGGGTATTCTGAATTTGAATATACTACGAATAGTAATAATGTATATACCCTTCAAGATAAGCAGGAATACAGCAATCTCATTAAAGCGTATGCTAATGATCATGGTATTAAAGTCGATGAAGATGATTTATTAAGCAGTTTTTTTAAGAACTTCTACACGCCAGATCCTATTGATTCCAGATATAAAAAAGGGGAGGATTACATGAGGCTTGATGTGAACGGAAACCCTATGGTGAAAACGCAACCTGATGAACATGGCAAGCTGAACCTCCCTCAAGAATTGAGCTTGACGTATCATCAGACACAAAAAGTAAGAGAGGCATTGGCAAGGGCTTCTGCACAAGACAAACCTTTTAATATTACCATTTCATATTTCTTCCCTCATGCACCCATGTTGCCTACTGATCCTTGGTATCAAATGTATGCACTAGAAGATATGCCTATTGCTGAAAGTATTAACGACAACATGGAAAACTCTCCCTATATAAACTCCAATAAGCGATTACATATGCCTGAGTATTCTGACCCTGAAATGATCAAATATATGATGTCTAATTACTTTGGATTGATTACGGAAGTGGATCACTTCATCAATGATATTCTGACTGATTTAGAAAAGTATGGGATGGATGAAAATACGCTGATCATTTTCACAAGTGACCATGGCGAAATGTTAGGAAGTCATGGTATGAGGGAAAAAAATGTCTTTTATGAAGAATCAGCTCATATTCCCCTTATTATTTGGCACCCGAATAAAATTAAGCCTACTGTAGTCAACAGCCCCGTTTCATTAATTGACCTCTATCCTACTATTATGGATTACTTGGAAATAGATGAGGACCTTCGTGACGGTCTTTCGCTTAAAGAGGTGATAGAAGGAGAAAAGCAAAGAAAATATGCAGTAACGGAATGGGATTTTAATGGTGATACTCAACCAAACTATATGGTAATCACTGATGATGGATGGAAATTAATTACTTCTTATGCAACCAATAAGCCGGAACTGAACGCATTGTACAATTTGAATGATGATCCTTTGGAAATGAAGAACCTTTTAGGAACAAACCCCAACCGTTTTTCTTATAAATCACAAGTGGAACGATTACAAGGTTACTTGATTGAATGGTTAGAAAACACAGGATCTTCAAGAGCTAACATCATCAAAAATAAAGAACTGATTTCAACGAACAGTGTCAATTTTATTTCACAATCTGTCCCTCACTCCTTATCCACAGATACTACTTTAAATGCCTATGTTTCTTTTCAGAATAATACAGATAAAACATGGAAGGCTGGAAGTGAAGTGGTCTTAAAAAACAATACAACGGTAGCATGGACTACTCAAACAAGCTTTGAACTAGAAGAAGATGTAGCACCTTTTCAAGGATATACTTTTGCTTTAGAAATAACAACGCCTGACAAAAGCGGGCTTTATGATTTTCAGTGGAAACTAAGTAGTAAAACTTCTGCTTGGAGCGATGTGCTTTCTCCCAAAATGACCCTTTCTGTCGGTGATCATTCTATGTATGAAAATCAACTCACTTATAAGATGATGATGGGGTATCAAGGGTGGTTTTTGGCCAAAGAAGATAGCTCGGGTTTTGGAAAATGGAGACATTGGTTTACCTCAAATACAAACAGTTCTGTAGATGATCTTGGGATTGATTATTATCCTGATATGTCGGAATACACAGACACTTATGAGATAGACATGACCATGAAAAATGGGGAAAGTGCAAAAGTGTTCTCTTCGCATGATTTGAGTACTACCATGAAGCACTTTGAGTGGATGAAAACCTATGATATTTATGGTGTCTATCTTCAACGTTTCCTCAATCCCCTTTCCAACCCTGCCATGTTTAAGGTGAGAAATGACATCTTGGATAATGTAATCACCGCTTCTGCTACGCATGATAGACATTTTGCGGTGATGTATGACCTTTCTGGTACGGCTGATGATGGAGAATTATTTAATAAACTGATCACTGATTGGGAATATATTGTTGACCAGCATAAAATTTTAGAGCAAGAAGAATATGTGCGTCAAGAAGGAAAACCTGTGATTGGTCTTTGGGGAATCGGTTTTAAAGATAGAGGACTGAAAGTAGAGACATTCCAAAAGATTATTGATTACTTCCATAAAGACGCCGATCCAAAATACCAAGCGTATATTTTAGGAGGTATACCGGATGGATGGAGAACATTGTCACGTTCTTCTGACACAAACGAGGGATGGGCCAATATCTACAGACAATTGGATATGATTTCACCTTGGTCGGTGGGTCGATACAATAATGAAAGTAGTATGGACAAGTGGAACCGTGAGTATATTCAGCCTGATTTGGCAGAATGTATGGACAACAATATTGACTATATGCCTGTGGTATGGCCTGGTTTCTCATGGCTCAATATCAAACAAGGTGCACTTAATCAAATTCCTCGTGATGGCGGTGAGTTCCTTTGGAAACAAGTCTATAATGCACTGGATGCAGGAAGTCGATTCTTATATATAGCCATGTTTGATGAAGTGGATGAGGGAACTGCAATGTTTAAAATGGTGACCAATAGAGAAGGTCTTCCAGTGGAAGCAAAAGACCGCTTAGTGACGTTGGATATGGATGGCTACCCTTGTGAAAATGACTGGTATTTGAGACTGGCGGGTGCATCACAAGACATGCTAGAAGGTAAAATAGCCCTTTCAGAAAATATTCCGATTTCATATGCTTCTCCTTATTATCAAGCTCAATTTATTGATCAAGATGTGGACTCGGTCATGCAAATCGGCAAAGCAAATACTGTCAATGTTAGAATGAAAAACACAGGTACAACCGTATGGACTTCAGAGGATACTCACCTAGGTAATAAGGGAGGTTTACATTGGGTTCAAAATAAAATACATCTGAATGAAGGAGAAGTAATAGCACCTAACCAAGTGAAAAGTTTTGAATTTGGGGTAGCAACCACTGAAGGTCTCGATGAAGGTAACCTCCGTTTTCAATGGCAGATGTTCCAAAACGATTCTTCTTTTGGTGAACTAAGTGATAGTGTGATTATAAAATTACAGAAAGATGATATTCTAAGTATCGACGATGGAAATACGCTTCAAGTAAAAGCCTATCCAAATCCTACAAATGGTAATGTGATCTATATTGAGCATTCTTTCAATACTTCTCAAAAAACATTACCTATTGCGATTTACAATACGCAAGGGCAATTACTCTATCATTCACAGGTGAACAATACGCCTAAAATTACACTCCCTATTCCTGCTAAATTACCTTATGGAATGTATTTCCTACGTATTGGTGATACATTGATCCGATTTGTGTATTCATGATTAAGGGATTTTGAGTTAAGAGTTAAGAAAAGTGGATTGTGTTCTAATCCATTAGGTAATCTTGTAGAACGTAGATTTCATTTGTAGGGGACGTTGTATTGCGACGTCCTCACGAACAACATTAACTCTTCATTCTTAACTCTTAACTAAAAAATATCCTATTACATCTATTCCAGTACTTAAGTACTAGGACAAAAGAAAACGGACATTTTATCTTACCTTTTTTATCCTACTCTTCGTTAGATTTTTATCGCGTAACTAAGGCTATGCTCTGCAAATCTGCCTCGATTAGAATAAAAAATATTAACCTAAAATTATCCCTTTTCTTATGTCCTAGTACTTATTAAAAACCTATTAAAATAAAATATTTATGTGGCATAAAGCAACACTTATCATCAGCTTAGTTCTAAGCTTTACAACTTCAAATTTCGCTCAAGATCAAAAACCAAATGTTATCCTCTTCTTTGCAGATGACTTTGGCTATGGATCTACCAATGTCTACGGTGCTCCAAAAGATCTAATTCAAACTCCTCACATCAATCAACTAGCCAAAGAAGGTATTCATTTCACCAATGCATTTACCACAGGATCAGTCTGTTCCCCTACAAGATATGGACTACTTACGGGTGAATACTCTTGGCGAACTAGAATGAAGAAAGGAGTGGTCAGCCCTTCAGATCCATCACTGATTGATGCAGACAAAAAGACTTTACCTGACTATTTAAAGTCGCTTGGGTATACAACAGCGGTAGTAGGAAAGTGGCATTTGGGTTATAAAAAGGAAAAATTTAAAAACCTTCTTGGTAAAATTGAAATGGGCCCTAATGCTCATGGTTTTGATTACAGCTTTACGGTTCCCAACAACCTTGATGACGTCCATAAGATTTATATTGAAAACGATGAAATTTACGGACTCAGATCAGATAAAATTTCTCCTTACGGCAAATCATTTTACGGAAAACAATACGCCGGTTATGATGCCCCTCAAAGAGTAACAGAGCAAGTGATGAATGACCTTACTCAAAAATCCATTGATTGGTTAGAAACAGTAGAAAAAGACCAGCCTTTCTTTTTGTACTTTTCATCAGTAGCGGTCCACCACCCTATTACGCCAAGTCCTGAAATGAGAGGAAAAAGTGAGGCAGGTGCCTATGGTGACTTCATTCAAGATATAGACCGCTGTTTAGGGCTACTGATTGATTACTTAGAAGAAAAAGGATTGAGAGAAAATACAATCATTCTCTTTACTAGTGATAACGGAGGTGATATCCCAAATAAAAAACAAGTGATGCCTGAAAACTTTGCCATGAACAAAGGACTAAAAATCAATGGAGATTACCGTGGAGACAAACATACTATTTGGGATGGTGGCTTCAGAGTGCCAATGATCATCAACCACCCTAACAAAATCAAGAAAAACACTTCTTCGGATGCCATTGTCAGCACTGTGGATGTCTATGCCTTCTTAGCAGATTATATTGATAAAGGAAAAAATATTACTTCAAAAGATGCTATTGATAGCTCTAGCTTTATGGATGTTATCAATAATAAGAAAAGTAAGTATGAAAGACCTGCTCTAATTCACAGAGACGCTAGGGGTAGAAAAGCCATCCGAACAACGGAATGGAAATACATCGAGGCTAAAAACCCTAATTCAAAAAATAAAGACGATCACGCTCAACTTTACCGCATTGATGAAGATTTTGCTGAGGAAAAAAACGTGATTGGGGAATTTGTGGAGAAGGCAGAGGAGTTAAGGGGGATGTTGGAGGAAAAGGTGGAGTAAAGTAAATCTCATCTTAAGAGAATAATAAGTGATAGCTTATTTTTTATTTTCTTACCAACCCCATCCTAAAAAAATCACAAAGACATTAATAGTTCTCCCATTTGTATCACTTTTGGGAGAACTACTCTCTTCTTACTCACTCCTTAAAAACAAAAGTAATCTTGTACATTACAACAGATCATTTAACGGTATTTTTACATTCAATTAAAAAATAAGAATGGGAGACTTTTTGATCCTACCTCTACAATCAATACATAAAGACTTGATAATTAGATATTAAAATAAAATTTAAACAAATCTTAAAATACAAACCCTTATTTCCATCACGCCCGTTATACTAAACAGATTCCAGAAAAGGAATTAAATTTTAAAATCAAAAATAAATCAATCGTTCGATTTAATACATGCAAATTTAATTTCTATATTCTCTGAATATCTACACTACGAAAAAGACTTTATATCACATACAAAATAACTTAATACCTTTAATTCATGAAAAGTAAAATTGGAATTGGATTAGTAATCGTGGGCTTCCTTTGCCCAGTGTTTGGCCTCCTTGTACCTTTCTTGGGGTTAGACAGCACTACCACAACAGCATTAGTAGCCTTTTTGATGGTAGGTGGACCAGAAGTATTCTTCGTCCTTGGCGGATTATTAGCCGGTAAAGAAGGAGTGCTTCTAGTCAAGAACAAGATAAAAAAATTCATTGGACTGCCGGAAGGTGAATATCCTGCCAGCAAAACACAATACAAAATTGGTGTTGCTTTAATCTTAGTTTGGTTTCCCCTCACATTAGTCGCAGGTTATGTCCCTAATTTATTCGACTTCCCTTTGATTAAAGAAAACCTTTTCTGGATTGCTCTTGCAGGCGATATCACACTTGTAGTTGCTATTTTTGGCTTAGGCGGTCATCAAATGATCACAAAGATAGGTTCGGTTTTCAAGTGGGAACAATGGGAATTACCGAATAGAAATTAATGAAAATCACACCGATTTTCACCCTCCTTTAAAAATAAGAATATACTGTATTTCATAAAATAAAAATAGTACTGATACATATCATATACATGGATCACTATGCCTAAATATTTATTCATACGATCGATTTAAAAATGAAAGAAATAACCACAAATAAGGAAAACAAGGAGCAATTAAAGTTTGAAGCTTCGGAAAAAAGAAGTGAGAAGAATTAAATGCACATATGACTCCTCAGTTCGATGGCGTGAAAATGTACGTTGAACATGTTACGGCAAAATATCGTGTAGCTTATGTTGGTAATCCTGAGGCATGTTATGTTCCAGATCCGGATATCGCAGAGATGAGAGCATTAACAGGACAATAGTTTAACACCTGAAAATAGAGAATGGTGGAGAAAGCATAAAAATATGCACCTTAGAGGGGCCAACTATTAAAAATAATTTCTTTACCTCTATAACCTCTATACCTTTCAGCGTAATGCTGAAGGGTATTTTTTTTACTGAGTAAAAAAGAGACTCACAAATCTCGCAAGCCTCTTTCACTATAACTATTATTACAAGTAATCTTTGTTGACGTAATGCAAGTAGTAGGACAAGTGGAAACAGATGTTTTGAATGAAGAATTAAGAGGGAAGAATGAAGAATTATGGTTCTTGATGTGGCTTAATAACCACCATAAAAACCATTTTACGAACCATAATTCTACATTCTTAATTCTTCATTAAAAAAGTTCCATAACTTTTGTCACAGTACTTATTAAACATTGGGAGTTCTAATACTCCAAACAATGTCTATATCTTATAATTCAAATTTAGAGAATAGGCTTAATGAATGTTTATTTTGACATTAATTCTGCATTAATCACAATAAAAAATGCATTATTCAATACATTAATCGTTAATTAAGACCTTGTTAAGCACAGTAGATAACTTTAGAGCATAATATTTTTTGGGGCCATGGTATTGGCCTTTGGTTGGGTTTATTAAAAAAGTTGAAATGAAAGTATTAACTAAAATCTTTATCTCAATAAGTCTAATTATCAGCATACAATGTGTGGCACAAAAAAGGCCGAATATCATTTATATTGTAGTAGATGACATGAGTCCTTTTCCAATGGATAAAGAAGAAAAAGGAGAGACTAGAACATTTGGGTTTTGTGGTGAGCAACATGTACTCACTCCATTTATAGATCAATTAGCTGAAGAAGGGATTGTTTATAAAAATGCCTATGTATCTTCATCGGTTTGCTCACCGAGTAGATATACTGCACTTACAGGGAGATATGCCGGAAGATGTACCGGACCACAATTTATGAGATTGCATCCTGAGGGAAGAATGACGAGGGTTGAAAATAATACGGAACTTGAAGATGGCCGATTAAACGTAGCTAAAATTCTACAGTCAAATGGTTATAAAACTGGTTTTGTGGGGAAAAGTCATATTGTAGAACACAATAAACTAAACCGTAAAAAATACAGTGAGAATGGTTTTGAAGAGTATGAAAAAACGGATGATATCAAAGATCCTGAAGTCACAAAAGCCATGGCGCACAACCATAAAAAATGGACTGAAATGATCAAGCAAAGAGGGTTTGATTATGCAAACGCAGTCTACGGTGGCAATCTTCTGGAGCTTCACTCTAAATCAGCTAACGTACACAATATTGAATGGACAACTTCTGCAGCTTTGGAATTTATTTCAGAAAGCAGTGATCAACAAGAGCCATTCTTCTTGTATTATGCCACAACTGTTCCTCACGGTCCTGAACCATGGAGAAAAGTAAAAGATAAATATCAATTTGGTTTGGATGCCGATCCTAACGTAACGGGTGAGGGATATATTGAGAAGGATTATAGCTTTATGCCTGAACGTGGTGATATTAAAAACGAAGTCTTTGCAGATGAAAAATTAAGAAAGGATCAGGCTTGGATCAGATGGTTTGATAGAAGCGTGGAAGCAATTGTCACAAAGCTTAAAGAAGAAGGGCAGTATGAAAATACTCTTATTGTGATCACATCTGATCATGGTGCTTATAATTATGGTAAAACGACATTGTATGAAACAGGTGTGAAAATACCTTTAATGATGCACTGGCCAAAAGGCATTCCTTCAGAAAGTACTTTCAATGGCTTAGTACAGAATATTGACTTTGCACCTACATTTCTTGACCTTGCGGGCGTGAAAGTTAAAAAAGATATGGAAATGGACGGCAACAGCCTAACACCATCTTTCAAAAACCCATCAGCAAAAATTCATGATTACTTATTTTTTGAGCTCGGTTTTGCTAGAGGAATCCTTGCTGAAAACTGGAAATATATTGCAGTAAGGTATCCCAATAATATCAAAGCAAAAATAGCAAAAGGAGAAACTTTCAAAGGATTTAAAAATGAAGTTATTCCCGAGCCTTTTTACACCAGAAATCAGCACCTTGGACATCATGCCAGCAGTCATAATCCATTGTACTTTGTAAAAGATCAGCTTTTCAACCTTGAAAATGATCCAAAAGAAACAAAGAACTTATTTATTGAAAACCCTGCAAAAGCAAAAGAACTCCGCCTGATTTTACGCGAAGCTTTATTGTCTTTTGATGATCGTCCGTTTGATGAATTAACGAAAAAAGACTTCTTTCAATAAAAAATAAAAGAAAGTAAAACAACCTCGATACCTGATCCAAAAAAGTAATTTATGGATCAGGTATTTTTTTGTAAGTAGCTGATCATAATTAAATATAGTTTATAAATGTAGAATGAATTGATCTCAGGTAAGGCAAAATTTACAGTCCTAGCCATAGCTAAGA
>NZ_JABANE010000131.1 GCF_012844305.1 Flammeovirga aprica JL-4 | reverse complement strand
AACTTTTTACCTTTCATATATTTTGTATGTTCACATTTCCTACATTTGTAATGATCACTCCACTTTAGTGTCGATAAATATTCAAGACAATCTTCTTCTTTTTGAAATGTTGAATAAAATGTTCTATCGTCAAAACCTTCAAAATTGATCATAATACATCTGGTTGTTTGGTTACTTTTACACTAATGTAAATCAGTTAACCGTAACAGAAGTACGTTTTACTATTTAGGGCGATCTAAGTTTAGATACCTATAATTAAATAATAAAAAGCCTCTCTAATTCATTAAAAAATTAGAGAGGCTTTTCTATTAGAGATGTTTCAAACATGCTCTTATAATGCAAGTTCAATGGAAGGATCCCAAAAAATCTGATCCATATTTTGAATTTGGTTATCGATCACTACAATTCCTTCTTCTTCCAGTCGTACCTGCATTGGGTTCTTTACATCAAAGTGATGTTTGCCGGTAAGCAACCCTTGTTTATTCACTACTCTATGGGCAGGGACTGAATCATCACCATGCGAAGCGTTCATGGCCCAACCCACCATTCTAGCACTTCCTTTTCTTCCTAAGTAAGCTCCGATAGCACCATAAGAAGTGACTCGTCCAGAAGGAATGAGTTTGACAACTTCCCAAACGTCTTTAAAAAATGAAGATTTATCGTTATTCTCTTTGTGGGGCATTGCTGTCAATGATTTGTTTATAGGTTTCTGTATAGATTTTCTGTCCATACATTTTTATCCAAGATAAGACCTCTTCTCCATTTTCAGAGTTAATACCCTGATACTCTATATTGAGTTCAGATGTTTTACTCTTCAAGATTTCTTCGATCAATAAGAGGTTCTTTTTCGTGTTTTGTGAAAGGGATTTCAACTCTGCAACACTTGCTTCTGCTGCTAGCTTTGCAGTCTGTTCTAATTCTTTTTCTTCCTTTAAAAGGTCATTGGTTAAGATTTTCGTAGCTAAAGCCTCAATAGAATCAACTTCTGAATCAAAAGATCTGGTTTTGATTTCATCGAAAGAAATTTTTTGTTCCGTTAATTTCTTCTTTAGATTTTCGCTGTATCGTTTTGAAAGTTCAACGCATTGTTCTTTTTCAAAAATATTCATTGCATTCCATGATTTCCCCATGTAACACTCCCACATCACAGTGTCTCTTGGGTTCAACATAAATTGTTCAATGACGTGATCTTTATTTTTTAAACCTTGAGCAGTGCTGATGAAGGGCAGAATTAAGAAAATTAGATTAAATGTGATTTTTAGTTTCATATGTAAAAAATATTGTATCATTCCGACCAAGTACATAAATGAATTTAATTTGAGCGCAGGATAAAGGCCTATTTTGTCAAGTACACTTAGTAATCTGATAATTGAACTATTTAAAGTTTTAATAAAGACATTTATTCCAACAATATAAATGATAAACTATTTTCATTATGGACTTATTCCAATAATATTAAAAAAGTAATCGTTTAAGTTTACAATCAAAAATTTGACCATTATATTCATCTTTTTATCATACACATTCTTAATTTTAATATGCCAAAGGCTAATACAGTGGGAATCTGTGAAATGTGTGAGAAAAAGGGGGAATTGACCTTCCATCATCTTATTCCCAAAAGCACACACAAAAACAAATGGTTCAAGAAAAATTTCACAAAAGACGAAATGATCTACAGTGGCATTAATATTTGTAGAAAATGCCATAACTTTATACATCGATCGTATTCAGAAAAAGAATTGGGAAGGAACTTTAATACCAAGGATAAAATTCTATCTGACGAGAAGATTCGTAAATTTGTCGAATGGGCAAGAAAACATTGATTATGAAATACCTCATACTATTTACTTTTTTTATTTACTCTTATCATTCTTTCAGTCAAGAAAAATTACCCACAAAACCCAAAACAGTTTTGGAAGTGGGCGTAGCATTAGGTTCGTATAAAGGAGATCTTTCTCCCAACTTTTCAAAAGTAAACGGAGGATTTAATGCGGGGGTGATTTTTAGAGCACAGAAGCGATTGAATTTAAAATTAGATGTAAGTTATCTGTATCTTCAAGGACAGCAATTGAGAGATCCTAATACTTTGCCTCCTTTAGAACCGCCTTTTCCTAATTACTTTTTTCAGTCGCACACCCTGAATACAAGTTTCTCCGTGATGTTCAATATCATCAACAAAAAGCGTTTCAAATTATATGTAACTCAAGGTTTAGGGGTATTTTATTTTAATCCTTTGGATGAGAATGGAGATGAATTGATTGAAAATATAAGGGATGAAAAGGAAGGTATTTTCGAGACAAGAAATAAAAATGAAACGTACACCAACTTTGCCATGTCATTACCAACTAGGATAGGGATGACTTACTACTTTAAGAATAACTTCGGTTTCGGTTTGAGTACCACATTTGTGAATCCGCTGACGGATTATCTTGATAATGTTTCAGAATTGGGTACAGTTAAGGGAAATGATCAAGCAATGTCAGTTAATTTCTCCTGCTTTATACCATTGTCTTATGGTAAATTGGCAAGTCCAAGAAAAGAGAATTAATGCACCCATTAATTCTCCTTTCATTACTATTTATCAAGATTTGTCAATTGATCCTTCTCAATTTTTCTGTAAAAACAAGATTTACGTGTAATTCCTTCACTATTTTTTGTGTGACAAGCGCCATTGCCTACCATTTTTACTTTATAAAGAAGAACATCCTGATCGCAATCAGTCAAAATTTCAACAATTTCTAAGTAATCGCCAGAAGTCAGCCCTTTTGTCCAAAGTTCATCTCTTGAAGTGCTCCAAAAAGTAGCTTTACCTAATTCTAATGTTTTTTGAAGTGCCAGTTCATTAGTCCATCCTTGCATCAAGATTTCCATATTTTCCACTTCCTGAACAATCACAGGGACAAAACCGCCTCTTTTTTCAAACTGAATATCAATGACGTTGCCTTCTTCTAAAACTTTTTTATTCATTTGGTTTATTTTGTAATGTAAAAAATTGCTTGGGTTGTTTCTGCCTGAAAAAAATAAGTCCCATATCATATAAATCAACCGAAATGCCAACGCTTGGATGTTTGCAGATCTCGCTCCACGCTTTTTTCATGCCCTTTGACCAGTAAATATCATCGAAGATGAAAAGAGTGTTTTCATGAATATAAGGAAGGCACTGTTCAAAATATTTCATCGTAGGCTTGTACTTATGATTCGCATCAAAATACACTACGTCTACAGTGCCAAATTTTTTCAAAGCAGTAGGAAGTTGATGGTCAATATTACCTTGAATCAATTCAATATTTACGTTTTTGATTTTCTTGAAATTCTCTTTCGCAATATTGGCAATCGTTTCACTTCCTTCAATTGTAATAGTCTGAATATCTTTGCTGTACGTGGATAAATACAAAGTGGAAATTCCAAAAGAAGTTCCCAGCTCTAAAACTTTTTTGTATTTGTATTTTCCAATCAATTCAAACAACAAGGCACCCTCTCTAGGAGAACATAATGAAGAAGAGGCTATTTTGGAAATTTTGCGGTTCTTCTGCTTATTGACTTTAGAGCCCGCTCCCAAATCTTCCACCTCAATACTTTTCTTGTTCTCTAGTAATTCTTTTCTGATATCTTCAATTTTATCAAAAATGTAATACCTTTTTTCGGGTGCAATCACCTGAGTATAAAGTTCATATACAAAAGGGGAGTGCAAACCGTGAGCGTTGCCTGCTATAAATTTATATTTTATAAAGTCTAAAACTTGCATATACCTGTCAGTTAAGTCCTCACCCAAAATCACTTCTAAATATTGAATAAAAACTCATGTCATATAATGAATGATAATATTTAAAAGTTTTTCGAGGAAGTAATCGCAAAATAATCATAATAAATAGTATTAGATAATTTTGATAGAGGACTTATAGTTAAATATTCCACAGTTTACATTATCTTTGCGCGGAATTCATGCTATTTGGCATGCAAATTTAGACAAAGAATTAATCTTCTGAAATAAGATATAGATCCATGGGATTAAAATGTGGTATTGTTGGTTTACCAAACGTAGGAAAATCAACGTTATTTAATGCTTTAACAAGCGCTGAAAATGCTGAGTCAGCAAACTTTCCATTCTGTACAATTGACCCTAACGTAGGTGTTGTAGTGGTTCCAGACCCAAGAATCAAGGTTCTTGAAGAGTTGGTGAATCCTCAAAAAACATTACCTACTGTAATTGAGTTCGTTGATATTGCAGGTTTGGTAAAGGGAGCAAGTAAGGGTGAAGGTTTAGGAAATAAGTTCTTGGCCAATATCCGTGAAGTAGATGCTATTATCCACGTAGTAAGATGCTTTGATGATCCAAATATTGTTCACGTTGCTGGTAAAGTAGACCCAGAAGAGGATAAGGCTGTAATTGATATGGAGCTTCAGTTGAAAGACTTGGAGTCTGTAGAAAAGAAATTACAGAAAAATACTAAAATGGCGAAGACGGGTAATGCTGAGGCGAAAAAAATCGTTGCGGCATTAGAGAAGTTCCAAGCTCATTTAGAAAGTGGTGAGAATGCTCGTTCTATCGATGCGACAGAAGAAGAGTGGGAAGTAGTATCAGATTTAATGCTATTGACTGCTAAGCCTGTGATTTACCTAGCAAACGTTGATGAAGAAGGAATTCACGAAGACAATGAGTTAGTGAATAACATGAGAGCAATTGCTGAGAAAGAAAATGCTCAATTGATCAAAGTTTGTGCGGCTATCGAAGAGCAAATTGCTGGTTTGGATGATGAAGACGAAAAAGCAATGTTCTTAGAGGAGTATGGTTTAACTGAATCTGGTTTAGATCGTTTAATCAGAGCTTCTTATGCATTGTTAGACTTGATCACTTACTTCACTGCAGGTGAGAAAGAAGTGAGAGCATGGACTATCCGTAAAGGATGGAAAGCCCCTCAAGCAGCAGGTGTAATTCACACTGACTTTGAGAAAGGTTTTATCCGTGCAGAGGTAATTCACTATGCTGATTATGTTGAGCATAAATCAGAATTAGCTTGTAAAGAAGCAGGTAAATTACAAGTGGAAGGTAAAGAATATATTGTTGAAGATGGAGATGTAATGCACTTCAGATTCAATGTATAATAAATAAAAAATGACTTGACCCACTATCGGAATGCCGTTCTGATAGTGGGTTTTGTTTTGTCTAAAGTGAAAAAGTTTTTATATCTCTTTTGTGTTGTCCTCGCACTACTAGTTTGTGTGTTTTTTAATCTGACATTTAGGAAAAGACCAGGTTACAGTGTTCATGGAATAGATGTTTCCCACTATCAGAAAAGTGTCGACTTTAAAGAAGTTGTCAAGGATGGTTTTTCTTTTGTCTTTATTAAAGCAACAGAAGGGAAACACTTGAAGGATCATCATTTTGATGAAAATTGGAAGTCAGCACATGAAGAGGAGATCATAAAGTCAGCTTATCATTTTTTTAGACCAAAAATTGACCCTTATGCACAAGCCAATTGGTTTGCACAGCATGTGAAGCTGGATAAAGGAGATTTACCACCTGTTTTGGATATTGAAACATTTGATGGTGTCTCCATTCAGACCATAAGGGAAAATGCAAGTATTTGGTTAAACCTGATTGAGAAGAAATACGGTATCCGTCCTATCATATATACCAACTATTCCTTTTATCATGATGTTTTTTACAATCGGAAAGCATTTGATAAGTACCCCATTTGGATTGCAGCATACGGGAAAGTTTTCAAGCCCAACTTGCAAGACGAAAGGAAAGAATGGAGTATGTGGCAATATACTGATAAAGGAAATTCAAGAGGAATTGATGGAGACGTGGATCTCAATGTATTCTATGGTACGATAGAAGATTTGCAACGAATGTGCATTCCGGGAAAGTACAATGTCAATGATTTGAAAATTCATATCCCGAAGTCATTGCCAAAAGTTGGATCTAGATAAGTAAAAAAAATATAATTTATTCGATTTACATCTATTTACTTTGTAATTTTGGCACCTAAGCGAAAAAGATAGAATTTATTTATATGGATAGTGTTCAAACGAAAAAGAGTAAACCAACAGTACTCTATGTAGATGATGAACAACAAAATTTAGTTTCTTTTAGAGCTGGATTCAGAAAGGTATACAATGTGTTGATAGCCAACAGTGGGGATGAAGCCTTAGAAATCCTACAAGAAGAACATCAGAAAATAAGTGTAGTCATTTCAGATCAGCGTATGCCTAAAATGACAGGTGTGGAGCTTTTTGAGAAAGTCAGAGAGTTGTACCCTGATATCATGCGTATTGTCTTGACCGGCTATAGCGATGTTCAAGATATAATCAATGCCATCAGTAAAGGTGAGGTGTATCGATACATCACAAAACCTTGGAACAGAGATGAATTGATGGTGACGATTGATAATGCCATTGAAGCCTACAATCTTAAAGTTGAAAATAGAAGGTTATTCTTCTCACTTCAGGAAGCCAATGAGAAATTGGAAGAAAAAGTGAAAAGCAGAACCAAAGCTTTACAAGTTCAGAACGAGGAATTGATTGAGTTGGATGGTGAGAAAAACCACTTGATCGGTATCGTAGCACATGACCTGAAAAGTCCATTAAGTCAGATTGATGGATTGATTGAGTTGATGAAGTTCGATATGGAAACTTTCAGTTCTGAGCAGAAGGAGTATATTTCTATGATTCAGGATTCGATCAAAAAGCAAGAAGAACTGATCACTCAGATACTAGATCTTAATGCTTTAGAATCACAGACCTCAAATTTGGCGATTCAGCCAATGGATATTTCCAGACTTGTGAAAGAGGGTGTGGAGCGTTTTGAGTTAACAGCTCAAAAGAAAAACATCACCATCAATGTTGAGGCAGGGGAATCACTGTATGCAAACGTAGATGAAACTTATTTTGGACAAGTATTGCAGAATTTAGTTTCTAATGCAGTGAAATTTAGTCCAAAAGGAAAAGAGATAAATGTTTTCATTCAAGAAGTAGAAGATAATTTGGAAATCCACATTAAGGATGAAGGACCAGGTTTGAATGAAAATGACAAGAAAAAATTATTCGGCAGATTCCAGAAGTTATCTGCTAGGCCGACAGGAGGTGAGCACAGTACTGGTTTAGGTCTTTCTATTGTAAAGAAAATGGTAGAAGACATGAATGGAACAGTTACATGCGAATCCACTTATGGAGAAGGAGCTGATTTTATAGTCACTTTCAAAAAAGTAGATGAAAATTAAAACTTTCATCCTCCATATCGGTTAATCAATATGCACGAGAATCTTTACTGAATAACTATATTTAGTAAAGATTCATTTTTTATAAGTATCAAAACGATATACACCTGATACTTTGATATCAACCCATCATCATTTTTTTAATATTGATGATATACATAACTACAAATGAAAAAAGGGGTATTACTAGTCAATTTGGGAACACCTGACAGCAATAACACAGGTGATGTAAGAAAATACTTAAGAGAGTTTCTAATGGATGAAAGGGTAATTGATATTCCCTTCTACAAAAGATGGCCATTAGTGAACCTAATTATCGCTCCTTTTAGAGCTCCAAAATCAGCTAAAGAATACAAAAAAGTATGGACTGAAAATGGTTCACCATTACTTTTTTATGGTATTGAATGTAAAAAACTACTACAGGAGAAATTAGGAGAAGGCTATCACGTTGCATTAGGAATGAGATACCAGAATCCTTCTATTGAAAGTGCACTTAATGAACTGAAAAAACAAGATATTTCTGAAATCGTTGTAGTGCCATTATTCCCTCAGTATGCTTCTGCTACTACAGGTTCTGTAGCCCAAAAAGTAATGGAGCTGACACGCAATTGGCAAGTGATTCCTGACGTGAGTTATGTACAGCATTATCACCGTCATCCGTTGTATATCAAGACTTTTGCAGATATTGGAAATAAATACCTACGTTCACATGATTACGATCACGTAATATTTAGTTTTCACGGACTTCCAGAGCGTCAAATTATCAAAGCAGATATCAATACTTGTTGTAAACTAAGAGGTGAGGGAGGAACGTGTAACCGTAAAGGCTATCGTAAAAATACCTTCTGCTACCGTTCAGCTTGTTTTGAAACAGCAGATTTGATAGCGAAGGAATTAGGTCTTCCAGATGATAAATACAGTGTTTGTTTCCAATCCAGATTAGGAAAAGATCCATGGATCCAGCCCTACACTGAAGACACAATTATTGATTTAACCAAAAAAGGAAAGAAAAGTGTTCTTGCTTTCTCGCCAGCATTCGTAGCGGACTGTTTAGAAACAACAGTTGAGGTTGGGGAAGAATATAAAGAAATTTTTGAGGAAAATGGTGGAGAACATTGGCAATTAGTAGAAAGCCTGAATGATCACCCAATGTGGATAAAGTGTCTTGAAGATTTAGTTAAAGGAAATGAAGCACATGTTCCTGAGTTGTTCGATTAGGGAATATTAACCTTTCCAATCCACTTTTACAGAAATATCTTTGTGCTGTGATTTAAGGGCTAAAATGTGTTTTTTGACATTTTCTAATTGCTCTTCTGAGGAAAGGTTTTCTTCTACTTCGTTGATTTCTTGAATTTTATCAATAAAAGATAAGTCTTTTAATAATTCTTTAATAATTAAAGCATTTTTATCATCTTTTACTGATACTATTAACTGTGTCATAATAATTAGGGATTTGTGAATTTTTTTTGTTAATCTTGAATTTATACGTTGTTTTTTTGAACGCTGTTTAATGAAGACAATTATATTTAGTGAATAGACAGTTAAAATTCTCTAAGAAGACCTAATAAATGCCTGATAAGCAGAAAATAAGGTTGTTAAAATTGATATTAACAATCTATAAAGTCGTCATCGAACAAAGAAATGTGTGGATCAGCAACCTACAGGATTGGCTAGAAGAACACCTCTCTGTGGTTGAATTGATGTTAGGTATATCCGCATTATCTACACTGATTTATACTCAAGGGTTTAGCTTGAGTAATACCGAATTGGTTGAGGTGGTGAAATACGATAGATGGATAGCGACTACTTATGCCATCGTAATTATCATTAAACTCTTCTTTTTAAAGGACAAAAAAGTATTCGTAAAAGAGAACATTGTAAACCTTCTCTTTATCGTTTCTATTCTTGCCCTGATTATTGTAAGAGCTTTTTTCATGGAAGGCTACCAAGAAGATGGCGAACATTGGGGGTGGGCAACCTACATTGTGGTGGTGCAAGTCATCATGATCGTAGCAAGCTTGGATTCATTGGCCAATAACCGCTCCACATGGCTTTTCTTTACCGCCAACAGTACTTCCATGATTGTTGGTTCCCTTTTGTTTATTATTGCAATGGGAACAGGTTTATTGATGTTGCCTGAAGCAACTATACAACCCATTAATTGGGTAGACGCATTGTTTACCTCCACTTCTGCAGTATGTGTAACAGGGTTGGCCCCCTTTAATATCAGTGAAGTTTTTACATTCAAAGGTCAGGTCATTTTAATGTTTCTCTTCCAGATTGGTGGTCTAGGAATCGTGACTTTGACGACTTTTATCGCACTGACGATTCAGAAAGGAGTGAAAATTAGAGAGGAATTTATTATTCAAGATATGGTAGAATCAGATAGCATAAGCTCTTCTGCTGTCATTTTGAAGAAAATCTTCTACATCACATTTACTATAGAATTTTTTGGTGCAGTAGCACTTTATTTAGCTTGGGGGGATTTAGGACTTTCCACTTCTGATAGAATATTTGTATCAATATTTCATTCCATATCGGCATTCTGTAACGCAGGGTTCTCCAATTTTCCAAATGGCTTGCAAGGTGAGGCTTTTTCTACAGACTGGTTTTCAGGTACCATAATTATGTTGCTGATTGTTGTAGGTGGAATTGGTTTCAAAACATATAGTCAAGTCTTCAAAAGGAAAGAAAAATATAAAAAGAATCTTTGTCTTCAATCCCGAATCTCTATTAATGTTACCCTCTTTTTGATTCTTTTTGGAGCTGTGGGTTTATATATCACTGATTTTAAATTGTGGAATAGTCAAGATGCTTCAGACTCTATCTTTCAAGTACTCTTTACAAGTATCACTTGTCGTACAGCAGGTTTTTCAGTAGTAGAGATTGCAGATCTCTCTGTCGGAAGTATAATGATGATGATAATGCTGATGTATATTGGCGGAGCCCCTAACTCTACAGCGGGTGGAATAAAAGTAACAACAGCATATATACTATTAAAATATTTAAGAGCTCAGATCACAGGACATAATCATGTGCATATTGGCTGGAATACAATAGAAGAATCATCGATAAGAAGAGCAGTAATTGTTTTTATGATGTCAATATTACTTTCCTTTTTTGGTTTGTTTTTTTTAGTGATCATAGAGCCATCCTTAGAGACCGAGGATCTTTTCTTTGAATTTTTCTCAGCTATGGGAACCGCCGGTCTTTCCAGAGGAATTACCGCAGATCTTTCAGTAGCCGGGAAACTGTTGATTGCTGTTATTATGTTTTCGGGGAAAATAGGTTTATTTACATTAGTCTCATTATTAGGAGAAAATCACGATAACTTTAAATATCGTTATCCTGAAACATCAATTTTAGTTGGTTAAAAATGAAAAAGATTGAAAAACGATTTGTGTTAATTGGTATGGGAGCCTTCGGTATTGAAGTTGCCCGCACATTAAGAAATAGTGAGGAAGATGTGCTCATCATTCTGCATAATGATTTTGAATCAGTAAGAGAATCAAAAGATAGTTTTATTACGCTGAAGAGGTTGAGAGAAATGGGCTTTGAATACCTTTACGAAACGGATACTACTAACCCATTGGCTCTGAAGAAGCACATTAAACCAACTGATACTGTAATTCTCTCTCACGGTAAAAACTTTGAAACTAAACTACTAGCTATTGAAGCCTTAAAAGAGATAGGTGTTCATGAAATCTTTGCTAGAGCAACGCGTGATATGCACGCCAAGGTGTTGGGTAAAATGGGAATTTCGAGTGTGATATTTCCTGAGAAGCAAGAAGGGAAAAGGTTTGCATTAGAGCTCATGAACAAGCAGGTGAAAGCAATGGATGAAGTAGCTCCAGGAGTCTTCATAGTGGAATTAGATGTTCCTAAAGTTTTCCTTGGAAAAAGTATACGCTCATTAAAGTTTAGGGATAATTACCATGTTTCGGTCATTTGTCTTAAAGAAAATTCTCAATCCGTTCATCAAAAGGAAGAAGAGTTGAAGGAAAAAGTCTATATCCAAGATTTTAGAGATATTAGTTTGCATGAGAATCACACTTTAGTTTTAGCAGGTGCTAAAGAAAGACTAAAACAGGTGACAGATTTAGTGGGTCAATAGGAGGGATTTAATAACTGCTTATACGTAAATTAATGATTCAGTTACAGTTTTCAATGCTTCATAAAATGTTGAAAACTGTAAATCTCTATCATAATTATTAACAGCTGCTTTTCTTGATCTTACAGAAAGTTGTTGATGTTCTTTATCAGATAAGCGTTGTAATGCTTTAATATTTTTGATGAATTGTTCTAGGTTGTCAGGTCTTGATGTGAAGCCACATTGATGTTTCGTGACTAATAATTCACCTTCTCCTTGTCCATGGAAAAGTACAGGCATTCCCAAACTCAAGCTCTCATATAACTTAGCAGGCAAAGTGCCTTTCACATATTTCTTTTGAGAAATTAAGGCTACGTCATATTTTTTTACAACTTCTGGAATCTCTTTATAAAATACTTTAGGATGAAGAATTACATTTTTAAGCGATTTGCTAATAATGTAATTTCTGATTTTACGTTCTTCAATACCATCGCCATAAATATGCAATTCGCAATCAAGAGCATCAAAAGGAACCGTCTTTATAAGATCAAAAATGCCATGAGCAACACCTAAAACTCCTGTGTATACGATTTTAAGCTTCCCATTTCTGTTGGCATTTTTTCTTGGATAGAAAACATTAATATCAGCTCCAATCCTATATAGAAAAACATCTTTGTATCCTAAATTTTGAATATAGTTCTTTGTTTCATCAGATTGTGTAATGATGAAATCAGCTTTATTGTAATAGAACTTTTCCAGTCTGTGAAGTATTTTATAAGCAAAAGAACCTGTTTTAATGCTTCCTAAATCTACCATAGCTTGAGGCCATAGATCAGAAACATTTAAGACAAGCTTTATATTTTGTAACCTTTTGAGTAAAATACCTAATAGCGGTAAAGTGATAGGAGGTGTTTGTACGATTACGACATCGATCTTTCTTTTTCTAAGTAGTGAAATTGAAGTCAACATACTTAAAAGCATTGTTACCATGCTCAGAAGTCGAAAGAACGCACTGTTTTTTTGTGAAGGGATAAGCCAATGTCTGTAAACATCAACATTATTGATATTGACATGCCTTCTTAATTTGAAGAAATCTCTATAACTGAGCTTTCCAGTGGGGTAATATGGATGTGAAGTGAGAACTGTTACATTATGTCCAATAGAACGAAAACTTTCAGCCATATGAGCATACTGATGAGGTGCTGCTCCAAAATCTGGCGGATAGCAATGCGTGATAATACAAATATTCAAATCTGTATTATTACTAATATATTCGTTGATATTTTTAAATTTATTGGACTTTAATATCATTCTCTTCTCGAAATAACCAGAATTAACGGTCTACTTCTCCCATTACTACATCAATTGAGCCAATTATCGCAATCAAATCTGATAATAAAACTCCTCTTGAAATCTCAGGCAATACTGATAAATTACAGAAAGAACAAGCTCTTACTTTTAAACGTTCAGGAATATCAGATTTACCATTAGTTCTAAAGAAAAATCCAAGTTCTCCTTTCGGATTTTCTGCTCTGCTGTAAAAATCCATTGCTTTCGGTCTGATTTTCTTAGGAACCAAAGCTTGAGGATCAAAAGTTCTATCTCTTTTATGGTCAGTGGTCAATTGTTTCACACACTGTTTCATGATTTTCAACGACTCCCAACATTCAAGAACTCTCACATATGTTCTGTCCCAGCAGTCACCAACGGTACCCATTTTTCCTTCACCTATTGGAATATCAAAATCCAATTCAGGATAAACAGAATAACCATCGACTCTTCTTAAATCATGTGCTAGACCAGAACCTCTTAAAACAGGTCCGGAAGTACCATAATTAATTGCAATATCCAAAGGAAGAACACCTACGTTAGCCGTTCTTTCAATAAATATTTTATTATCAATAACAAGCTCCTTTAGCTCTTGAAGTTTCGGTTCAAAGTAATTGATAAACTCTGTACATCTTTCTTCAAAACCGACAGGTAGATCATAGTAAAGACCACCAATCCAAACGTAATTGTAAAGCATTCGGGCACCTGAAATCCATTCTAATAGACGGAGAATGTGTTCTCTATCTCTCATCATCCATAAGAAAGGAGTAGTGGCGCCAATGTCCAATCCGTAAGTACCGATTGCAATAAAATGAGATGCCAAACGGTTCAGTTCAGCAACTAGTACTCTAATATACTCAACTCGTTTCGGAATTTTCTCATCAATTCCCATCATTTTTTCAACTCCCATAGCAAAAGCATGCTCAGAGTTGATTGCCGCCATATAGTCCATACGGTCTACGTAAGGGATGATTTGTTGGAAATTTAGGTTTTCGGCGTGTTTTTCAAAACAGCGGTGTAAGTAGCCTAAGTGAGGAACTGTATCTACAACATATTCTCCATCTGTTAAAACTTCAAGACGTAATACTCCGTGAGTAGAAGGGTGATGGGGGCCAAGGTTGATCACCATTTCCTCCATTTTTAATTTGGATGCATCAAAATAATTCTTTGAAGAATTGATTAAATGATCTTCTTGAAACTGATATTGAATTTGTCTTTTTTCCATATTTTGTTTGTCCTCAGATTTTCAAAATTGATAGATAAACATCAAAAATTCAAGAAAAATGAGAAGACCTTCCTTAATTCCATTAATAAAACCGTAAAAATAGGATCAAAATGAATGAATCATTATTATAAACAGCAAAAATGTTTAATTTTGTCCAAGAAAAATACATATCTTTTTTTAAGATAAATTTTTTGGCCAATGGTCCATCCTTATCATTTTTTGGATGGTCAGTAGTATATATTGATGCACTTTTAACCGCTTTTTAAGATGGGTACACCACAAGAAGAAACTCAAGCAAACGAAATTCAGGAAACGAATGCAGTAGAGAACGCTGTTTCACAATTAGACGATGTCGCTGATATGGGCGATGACGTTGCTGATATGGGTGATGATGAGTCTTCACAAACAGTAGAAGAAGAATTACAAGAAGATGTAGATTTCTCTAGCCACTCGAAAGAGGAGCTTCTAAAGGAAATCCAAAAGCTAGTAGGTAATTCTGATGTTGTTAAAGCTGAGAAAATCGCGAAGCAAATCAAGGAAGTTTTCGAACCGCTAAGAAAGGAAGAAGAAGCTAAAGCTCGTGAGGAATTTAAAGCTAGCAATGGTGATGTAGAAGGTTTTGAATATGCAGACGCTGATGCAAAAGCATTTTATGAAGCTTTCGGAACAATTAGAACAAGCCGTCGTCAACATTTTGAGCAAATGCAAAAAATGCGTGATGATAACTTGAAGAAAAAGCGTAGTATCATTGCTCAAGTGAAAGAGTTGATCGAAACAACTGATGACAAAGGAGTAATGAACAAAGTGAAGGAATTGCAAGCACAATGGAAAACGATTGGTGCGGTTCCTCAACAAAATGCTGAAGAAATCTATAAGACTTATGGAGCTCTTTTAGACAGATTCTATGATCAAATGAGCATTGAATTTGAATTGAAAGAGTTGGATAGACAGAAGAACTTGAAAGCGAAAAAAGGTTTAATTGAAAGAGCACAAAAGCTTCTTGATGTTGAAAATATCAATGACGCGGTTGTTTCTTTAAACCAATATCACGAAGAGTTCAGAAACATTGGTCCAGTTCCAAAAGAGGAAAAAGATACAATCTGGAATGCTTTCAAAGAGATTTCAGATAAAATCTACGACAAAAAGAGAAAGCACGCTGAAGAATTCAAGAAAGTGTTGGAAGAGAACATGACATTGAAGCAGGCGTTGTGCTTGAAAGTAGAGCCTTTCTCAACTTTCGATACTGATCGTATCAAAGAATGGAACGAAGAAACAAAGAAATTATTAGAAGTTCAGAAAGAATGGGAAGCTATTGGTCCAGTTCCAAGAGAAGTGGCAAATGGTATCAACAAACAATTCTGGGCTAACTTTAAGCAATTCTTTGCTAATAAAAACAAGTTCTTCGAAGTGTTAGAAGCTCAAAGAGCTGTGAACTTAGAGAAGAAAAAAGCTTTAGTTGAAAAGGCTGAAGAATTAAAAGAATCATCGGATTGGAATGCAACTGCTGATGCATTGATCGCTTTACAAAAAGAGTGGAAAGGTATCGGTCCAGTTCCAGAGAAATTCAGAGATTCTGTTTATGCTGAATTCAAAGCAGCTTGTGATGCATTCTTCGAAAGAAAACGTAACAAGCGTCAAGAAGAGTCTAAAGAGTTTATCGAAAACTTAAAGAAGAAAGAAGAAGTATGTTTAGAGATTTCTAAACTTGTAGCTGACAAAGCGGCTTTTGACCAAAAGTTATTAGACGAAAAAGCAGAAGCATTCTTTGCAATTGGTTTTGTGCCTCGTAAAGAAAAAGATGCTATTGTAGACAAATTTGTAGCAGTAGTAGAGGAGTATGTAGGTAACTCAGAAGACTTAGACGAAAAAGGTAAATTGCAAGCATTAGCTTCAGTTTTCAATCACCTTCCGGGTGGTGGTAACCGTTTAAGAAACCAAGAGCAAAACATCAGAACTCGTATTAAAAACTTAGAGGATGATATTGCTTTATGGCAAAACAACTTAGCATTCTTTGCTAATTCAAAAACAGCGAACAAGTTGTTAGAGGAATACAATGTGAAGATTGATGAGGCTAAAGTTGAGGTTGCTAAATTGAAAGATCAATTGAAAGTAATCAGAAGCATGGAATCTTAATCTTTAAGAAAAAGTCATAAAAAAAGGCATTCACAATTCGTTTTGTGAATGCCTTTTCTTTTAAGCAACTGTACAAATAAAACTAACTTCTCACGATTTTAAATTTTTAACTGCTTCTGAAATATTACTAATTCATACAGAGATCTTCGTACTTAGATTCGATTTTAATTCCTAACGCTTTTGCCTTTTGGAAGCCATTACAAGCTTTGTATTTATCACCTTTCTTGAAAAGCAATGTGGCTTGCGTATAAAATAAACCACCCTTTATATTTGAATAATCATCTTTAAAACCTTTCAATTGACTGAAATCATCAGACTTGGCAAGAGCAATATCAATTTGAAGTAAAGCACTGCTCACTTCATCAATTGAGGCATAAGCCATAGCTTGTTTATTCAATACCTCAATAAACTCTTTATGGTTTCCATTCGCTTCATCAAAGCTTTTAATATAAAGGTCATATTGTTTGATGGCTTCTACATAATTTTTTTCCTGATTTTGGATATCAGCAATGATTAAATAAGCTTCAGGATTAGCATTTGTGTTTTTGCTGTCAACTGATACCGATCTAGTCATATATTGACTTGCATAATTCATAGCTTCAGGCTGACTTGCAGTAGCATTCACCTCACTGTTTTTTTTCTGATAAGCATATAGCTGTGCCATTCGTAAATAGGCCTCTTGATTTCCTAGAGCGATTGCTTTTTGGTAATGAATTTCAGCCTTGGTTAAGTCTTGTGCAGTCTGACATTTCCCATCTTTATAAATATCACCTAAGTATAACTCAGCTTCAGCAGAATTTTGTCCTGCCGCTTTGCTAAGCCAATTAACAGCTGAAAGCGTTCCTTTCTTGAAATAATATTTTCCAAGCATCAATTGAGCTTCCAAATTACCTTGGTTGGCAAGGTATGTAGCATATTCAAGGTCACTTTTATCTAAATATTTAGAGATGTCATATTGCTTTAAGGCTACTTTTGCAGAATAAACACCATGGTTTGCCGCTTTCATGTACCACTTAATGGCTGAAGCTTCACTTTGGGCTACACCTTCGCCCATAGCATACATATTGCCTAATAAATATTCAGCAGAGTCAGATCCAACGTATGCCGCTTGACGTCTCCATTTAAATGCAGAAGTAGTGCTTTTTTGCATAGGAGGGGTGCCATTAAAATACAAGTCGGCAAGTGAAAGCATTGCAGGCTGATAATCTTGAAGTGCAGCTCTTTGACAGTATTCAATTTTCTTCAATTGATCTGCTTCAGTTGGATTTTTCTTGTTCGCATAAAGCAGATAAAGTTCATACTGTGCTTCTGCATCATTTTTAGCTATAGCTTTGTATTGGATGTAATCAAGGTCATTAGGCTCGACAAATGTCTTAATGTCCATTTTTGAGAGCATTTGTATTGCGTCTTGATTATTGTTATTGGCTGATTTTAGTAATAATGCTACTGCTTTTTTAGAATCTTTTCTTCCGATTAAGCCATTCTTGTAAAAAAGAGCCAATTCATATTGTGCTTCAGCGTGATTTTTCTCGGCTGCCTTTGACAGTAAATTAAAACTCTTATTCAGATCTTTCTTTACTTCAGTGCCATTTTTATAGGCTAAACCTAATGCATATTCTGATTGAGCATTGCCATTGTTGCCTAAATATTTTTGATAGAAAATATCAGTATCCTTGTTGTTGTAAGAAGTTAAGTCTAGTTCTTTTAGAATGGAATCTGCATCCTTGAAATTTTGATCCCAAGCTCTTAGTAAATGGTAAATTGCCAAATTTTGATCTTTTCCTACGATTTGACCTTTTTGATAGTATTTACCTAAAATATAATGAGCTTCAGCATTTTTGCCTTTTGCAGCAATATTATAGAGTTTGATTACCTCAGTTGTTTCCCCTTTAGTTTCTTTAATTTTAGCTAAATGTAGTGCACCCTCAGGATGTCCTTGAAGTACTGCCTTTTCATAATACTGCGATGCTTTTTTGAGATTTTTCTTTTCAATTTGTCCTTCTTCATAAGTTAGACCTAATTGATACCAAGCTTCAGGGTCATTATTAAATTTAGCTTGTTTCTTCAAAGCTTCCACGTCCTGAGCAAAAGAACTATAGAAAGCGAAAGAAAAGAAAATTACAAAAGTATACAGATATAATCTATTCGTATATATCATTATAGTTATGAATATGATATTTCAGTGGATTTTGGATTGTAGTTAGTAAGATTTTATTTATTAAAATGACATACTATTCAATGGCCCAAAATACACAAGCAAAATTCTTAAGATTGATAAAATAAATCTTATACTACTATAACACAGATTAATTGTGTTTTCTTATATGTAAGGGGCATATTTTTTCATTTTTTTTGAGATTTTTATTCATGTCCTGTTCATGTATTCTTATCATCAAATACATAACAATGCATTAAAACCTTGATTTGCAGTATAAATCATCCTATTGTAGTATTTTTGGTGATTTTTGTAATTCTCTAATAATAAGGGAGCTAGTGAATTGGAGGTATTATTGCTATACTTTAATTCAAAATAATCACTATTGAAGGAGTTTATTTATTGTAATTGATCCTTTAAAATTTTATTTTTGCAGACTAATTAGAAATAGTATTAATACAAGGAATTCATATAATATATGTTTGATAATCTTAGTAACAGGATTGATCGTGCCATTAAAAACCTTAAAGGTGAAGGTTCGATCAGTGAAATTAACGTTGCTTCAACTGTAAAGGAGATTCGTCGTGCTTTACTTGAAGCCGATGTTAACTTTAAAGTAGCTAAAGAAATTACGAATGAGATTCGTGAGCAAGCTTTAGGACAGAACATTCTTATTGACGTAAAGCCAGGTCAATTATTCACTAAAATTGTTAGTGATAAATTAACAGAGTTGATGGGTGGCGAGATGGTCGCTTTTACACCTCAGGGTAACCCGGCAACTGTTTTGATCTCTGGTCTACAGGGTTCTGGTAAAACTACTTTTACAGGTAAGCTTGGATTAAGATTAAAAAAACAAGGTCAACAAGTATTATTAGTTGCAGCTGACGTGTACAGACCTGCCGCTATTGATCAGTTGGAAACTTTGGGTGAGCAAATTGGTGTTGACGTTTACACAGAACGTGAAAACAAGAACCCAGTAGAGATTGCTCAAAACGCTGTAAAATTTGCGAAAGAAAATGGTAAAAGCATTGTTGTAGTCGATACAGCAGGTCGTTTAGCTGTTGATGAGCAAATGATGGCGGAGATCGAAGCAGTGAAAAAAGCCTTGAACCCATCGGAAACACTTTTCGTAGTGGATTCAATGACTGGTCAAGATGCTGTAAATACTGCGAAGACCTTCAACGATCGTCTTGATTTTGATGGTGTAGTTCTTACAAAGTTAGATGGTGATACAAGAGGTGGTGCTGCCCTTTCGATTAGAAGAGTAGTTGACAAGCCTATCAAATTCATCTCAACAGGTGAGAAACTTGAAAATACTTTAGATGAGTTCTATCCAGATCGTATGGCACAGCGTATCCTTGGTATGGGTGACGTTGTTTCATTAGTAGAAAGAGCTCAGCAAGCTTTCGATGAAGAAGAAGCGAGAAGATTAAATAAGAAATTAAGAAAGAACCAATTCGATTTTAATGACTTATTATCTCAAATCCAACACATCAAAAAGATGGGTGATTTGAAAGATTTGATCGGTATGGTTCCAGGTTTGAACAAAATGGTGAAAGATCAAGAAATTGATTCTGACGCGTTTAAGCCAGTAGAAGCAATCATCCAGTCGATGACTCCTTACGAAAGAATGAACCCAGATAGCTTAAACCAATCTCGTAAGAAGCGTTTAGCAAATGGTTCAGGTACTTCAGTGCAACAAGTAAATAACTTGATCAAGCAATTTGAAGAAATGCGTAAGATGATGAAGAAAGTAAACAAAATGTCTGGAATTCCAGGTATGAGTAATAAAATGAAAGGGAAGAAGAAAGGATCTTTACGTAGCCGTTTAGGCGGTAAGAAAAGATAATTCTTTTTGTCAATCACAAGAAAACCACTTTAATAATAATTAGAGTGGTTTTTTGTTTGCCCTGCATGCAAACTATCCCGACAGCTTGAAAGAAAGCTGTTTCGCCCCTCGGAGGGAAGA
>NZ_JABANE010000130.1 GCF_012844305.1 Flammeovirga aprica JL-4 | reverse complement strand
GTACGCACGGTTCTGTGAGAGGGATAAATATGGGATAGACGTAGACTTATTCCATATTTACCCTACTTGATTTTTGTGCAGTCCCAATTTTCATTGTTCGACTGCTTTAAAAAAAACTAAGTCGAAAATAAGTTATTCACTATTTTCGGCTTAGTTCGTAGAGTTAATTGTTAAGGGAGTGTTTTACTTCATCTCATCGTATTGAAACTCTTCAGGGTTTTCATACAGAAAAGTAAAACCTATTTTATCAATAATTTTCTGACTGTCTACAATTTTGAAAGGAGGAGCAGAAGCAGGTGAGATAAAAGTAGGAACAATGTAATTTCCATATTTGGCTGTCGCTTCATACACAATCCTTTTTGGAGGATGTTCAGGAGCTACCAAATTGAATACTTTATTCCAGCTGTTATGATCATTCACTTCCAGTACTCTGACAATCGCTCTAATAACATCATCTCTGAACACATAGTTCACTGGAATGTCACCTGTTATCAAATCTTTTTTCCCATCAACATATTTGGCAGGGATTCTATCGTAGCCCATCAATCCGCCGCAACGTAAGATAGTAGCATCAAGATCCGTGTTGATTCTCAATACCTCTTCTGCTAAAATCACTGATCTTGAACGTGGACTGTCTGATGTATCAGCATTCTCGTTGACAACAGCATTGACATCTTTATATACACTTGTTGAACTTGTATAAATTACCTTATTGACAGGAAGTTTTTCAATCTCATCTCTGATAACTTTAATTTGTTCTGCATGGAAGGTCATCATTTTATGCTGACTGAATCTTGGAGCCATGCAAATGACAACGGCATCCGTATCTAGTAAATCAATCAGACTTTCAGTATCATTACAAGTAGGGTCAAACCTCAGGAAATAACCTTTGGCGCCTAACTCTTCAATTGTTGCAACTTTGGATTTTGTACCTGTGCTTGCTTTAACTTCAATTCCGTTTTGTATTAGTGTAGAAATGAGGGGTAGACCTAGCCAACCTGCTCCAATGATGCTCACACGTTTTATCTCCGGGAAACTCATAGTTGTTTTTAGTTGAATATGAAAAAGAGCTTTAAAAAAAGAGCGTGTTTTATAATGCGCTCAGTTTACACAAAAAGCAATTGTGAAATATACATATTCGCATTATAATTTCCATCTTTAGGAGAGCATATATTTTCTTAATTACTTCATTATAAGTGAATGATTTTTCATATTAGTGGAGTGAATACGATAATTTTGTATTAGATAATCTTAAATTATTAAATTAAAATTACGTAATGTTGTAATTAATTGATGATAAAGTATTGATTTTCAAAGGTTATCTTTAATTTCAAGAGTTTTTAGAAATAAAAATTGCTCAATTATAGTTTAAACCGCTTTAGTTGGATACACTTTAATAAGTTTTCAATACCATCGACTAGCATGAAATAGGATGAATCACAAAACACTACTACTATTTTACTTTTGCCTCACTTTTTTGAATTTTTCAGGCTTCTCTAATCCAGGAACAGGAAATGGGGATTTGGTCTTTAAGATTATTGAACTTCCAGAGTTTACACCAGACTCTGCGGAAATTTATTTAGCTTCTACATTAAACCATTGGTCTCCTAATGATGAACAATACAAGTTCAAAAGAAGTCATGATGGGTATTACTATTTGAAGATACCCAAAAGTAAAGAACCTTTTCAATACAAGTTTACGAGAGGTACTTGGGCTTCAGTAGAATCTACGGAGAGTGGTAACTTGAAACCGAATAGGTATTATGATCCAGAGAGCCCTTCATTGATCAATATTCAAATCCGCTCATGGCAAGATTTAGTCAATGAGATGGTAGAGAGAATACAATTAATTGTAACAGAACTCCCGGAAGGTACACCTTATGATGCCAGTCTTTTTGTGGTGGGTGATTTTAATAATTGGAAACCGCTGGACTTGGAAAGTAAAATGATCAAACACGCTGACGGATTTTATTATTTGACGTTGCCGGCAGGTTTGGAGAAATTTGAATATAAAATTACAAGAGGTTCATGGGAGTCTGTGGAAGGTAGAGAGAACGGAAGGGCCATTCCTAATAGAGTGTATGATGTCGCTAAGGATGGTTGGAAAAAAACGATCAAAATCAGTTCATGGGAAGATTTATCAGGAAGTACGACTACGCCCTATATGTTCTTATTGTTATTGGGAGCATTTCAGGGATTGCTTTTAATTTTCTCAATATTCGGTATTCAGGAAAATAACAGACGAGCAAACGTTGTTTTAGCAGTATTGATTTTATTCACGTCCATTGCCTTGATGGCGAGAGTGGCGATGTATTATAGAGATATCTTCCAGCTATTCCCTAAAATCTATCTTATTCCTGAGATGATTTTATTGATTTATGGACCGTTGTTTTTCATTTATATCAAACAACTCACTGAATCAGAGTCAAAGTCAAAAGAAATTTTTATCCGTTTGATCCCTTTTGGAATCCAGGTGTTATTTTATTTACCGCTTTTTGCACTGTCCAATGATCAATTTGAATATGGAGTTTTAAACCGTCATTATACCATCTTTTTTAATACTATAGGTGGAATAGGGTTGGTGTTTAGTGCGTATTATTGGTGGAAATGCAAGCTGTTTTTGAATCATCAGCATCAGCATAGTATGAATATCCTTTCGGAAGAAAGAAATATAAATTACTTGAACGGAGTAATGCTTGTTTATGCGACTTGTTTAGGGATCTGGTTTTTAATGTATGTTGTAGGAACGGGAGCCATGATTTTTCATTACGAGCCTCAAAATATCATCAATATGCTGACGGATACACTTTGGTTAATTATAGCATGTACATCATTTATTATGGGTTACTATGCGATGAATCAGCCAGAGATTTTGAGAGTAGCAGAAGAAGAGAGTATAAAGAGTATTGTGGAAGCACAAGCGCAAGTAGAAGAAGAAGTAGAGGAGAAAGAAGAACAGGGGCTAACGGAAGAGCAATTAGTACTGAAAGAAAAATTGGCAGAAGAAATGAACGAGCATAAGTTATACACCAATTCGAGGTTGACTTTGCCAGAGCTCGCTCATCATCTGAAAACAAGTACACATGACATTTCAAAAGTGATAAATGACGGCTATCAGAAAAATTTTTATGATTTTGTGAACGGCTATAGGATCAATGCATTTATTGAAGAAGTAAATAAAGACACCCGTCAGGAATTGACTTACTTAGGACATGCTTATAATGTTGGTTTTAACTCAAAAACCGCCTTTAACAGGGCATTTAAGAAGGAAAAGCAAAAAACACCTACTCAATATTTTTCTGCCTCAAAGACTTTAGTTTAGGATTAGCGTACGTTAATTTTTTATAATTTATGTAAGTCGTTGAGGAATATTAATCTAGAATTATTTAGTTCACAATATTTATTCTATTATATTTATAATTGATCTAAATAAATATAAGGTTTACAACATCTTTTGTATTATTTTTGTGCCAACAAATATCCAAATCGAGGAAAAGATAGGAATGGCATATACACAAGATGATATTATCAAGGCTTTATCTACTGTAGAAGAGCCAGATTTAAAGAAAGATTTAGTTTCTTTAAATATGATTAAGGATGTGGAAGTAGAAGGTAATAAAGTATCTTTTACGGTAGTATTGACTACTCCAGCATGTCCATTGAAAGAGTTAATAAGACAGCGTTGTGAAGACGCTATACATAGAGATGTTGCTGAAGATTTGGAAATTACGGTTAATATGACGGCCGAAGTGACTTCTCTTCAACAACGAGGACCGGTATTGCCGGGCGTAAAAAACGTGATTGCAGTTTCATCTGGAAAGGGTGGTGTAGGTAAATCTACAGTGACTGCAAACCTTGCTTTAGCACTTGCTGAGTCTGGTGCAAAAGTAGGTGTGATGGATGCTGATGTTTATGGACCTTCTATCCCAACAATGTTCAACTGTGAAAATGCACAGCCGGGTGTTGTACAGAGAGGAGAGAAAAACGTCATTATTCCTATCGAAAAATACGGAGTAAAGTTATTATCGATCGGGTTCTTAACTCCTTCAGATAACGCTGTAGTTTGGAGAGGACCAATGGCAAGTTCTGCTATTCGTCAGTTCTTTATGGATACAGATTGGGGAGAATTGGATTACTTATTGATAGACTTACCTCCAGGTACAGGTGATATTCATTTATCATTGGTACAAACTGCAAAAGTAACGGGTGCGGTGATTGTTTCAACACCGCAAAAAGTAGCTTTAGCAGATGCTGTGAGAGGATATAAAATGTTTGCTTCTAAAGATGTGAATGTTCCAATCCTTGGAGTAGTTGAGAATATGGCTTACTTTACTCCTGCAGAACTGCCTGAGAATAAGTATTATCTGTTTGGGCAAGATGGTGCTAAAACATTTGCTAGAAGATATGAGTTACCATTCTTAGGTGAGGTGCCATTGGTACAGAGCGTAAGAGAAGGTGGTGATGACGGAGTGCCTGTAGTGATGGAAGAAGGAAATCCTGCCGGTGATGCTTTTGTAAGTATCGCAGAGTCATTGGCAAGAAGTGTAGCCATCAGAAATGCAGATTTACCTGAAACAGACCGAGTTGAAATCAAGACTTGGGAATAATTTGATATAAACGCCTTAATTGGATTACATATATGAGTGAAACATTAATTAATGAAGTAGAAAAAGCCTTAGAAACAATCCGACCTTATTTGGAAGCGGATGGTGGAAATGCCAAAGTAGTGGAAGTTACTGAGGATGGTATAGCTAAAGTGGAGTTGTTGGGTGCTTGTGGTGATTGCCCTATGTCTGCAATGACATTGAAGGCAGGGATTGAACAAGCTATAATTAATGCAGTGCCTGAAGTTACAAAGGTTGAGGCTATCAATATGACAGTAGAGTCTTAGGACTTTTTGACTGTTCTTTTCATGAATAAGCCACTTCGCTTACTACAAGTGAAGTGGCTTATTGTGTTTAAAACATTCTCTTTACCTGCCCATAATCCAAGAAATAACTTAATCGGATGGAAACAGTATTCATTTGAGGTTCTTCCCACAGTTCTTTCATATTATCCGAAAAATTGATGTCTGAATTATGATTAGATGACGCTAATTCATTTCTCCACATTGCTGTTAAGAAGCTTCCTGGGAGAAATTCCCAACTGTAAGAAAGCTCCATATCAAATGTATTGTAATTGGTGTTTTGAGTATGTTCACCCTTTTCATTCAGGTCAGTGTAATCTGTTGTGAGCAAGTCACCCGTAGAAGATAAATCGAAAAACTCATCATAATCTACTCTTCTCCAATAATGTCTTAAACGAAGTTTCATCGACATTTTAGGATTGAAATAATACTTGGAAGTGAAGTTGTTTTCTAGCGTTTTCACATCTCTATTGCCATAAATGACACTTTCAACCTCTCCATCTTCATCATGTAGTGTGGTTACATATCCTTTTTCATCTCTTTGATTATTCCAAGAAACGGAATGTGTCAGGTCAAAGCGGTCTGTAGCACGATAGGTTTGATTATAAGAAATGAAATTATCCAGCTGAGAGAATTCAGGTCTTGCCCAATAAGAAACTCTTAAGCTACCAGTGTAAAGACTTCTACTATCAGAATTCAAAGTAAAGCCACCTCCATGCGACATATATTCTTTAAAATAATAGCCCTGTTCCCTTGGCCCAAAGTAATCATAAGAAATACCTGGATGGATATAACTATCTAAATTCATACTCCAGAAGTTATTGAATTGGAAATAACTGTCTGCCCATACTTTTCTACTCGTAAAGGTTCTAGGGTTATAAAGCCAATTTTCATCATAACCTGCTCTCAGCCAATAACGCTGAAATAACGGGCCTGCTTCAAATTGATTGTAAGAGGCATTAGTATAAAACCCAATCTTATTGACCGCACTATTATAGCCCATATCATTCGGGTTATACGTATCTGATTCAATGTTGGAAGAAGCCCAATAACGCCATTTACCACTCACTTTACCACCACCAACATCAATTCTATGGCCGAGTTGTGTATAACCGGCTTTTTGTGCTGATTCAGATTCTTCGGAAGGGAAAAACTCCTGACTCAATGCTCCAAAACCTCTCACTTGATAAGTATTGGAACGGTCAAAGAAATTGAAATCGGTTGAAGTGACATTGGAAGATTTGAATCCTTCGCCTCGATAGACATTCGAATTCATAAACCCAATTTTAGAGTTATTGGGTAAGGCTCGTTCAAGGGCTATAATATTAAAATTGGTCACAGGGTCTGCTAACTCTTCTCTTCTTTCACCCGTGGTGCTATCTTCTATAATAGCATACGTTTCATTAGTGATGGAATTCAAAATACCTACTCCAAGACCTTTTTCTGTAATACCGGTAAGTTTTGTGTTATTTAAAATAGGAGCATCAGTAGGTTTATAAATAAAAGCTTCATGCTCTCTTAATATATCGTCACTAGGGTTGTTATGGTTCTGCCCGATCCTTCTCGAATAAAACTGATCCCATCGGTTAAAAATGGTAGTTCCTTGTGTGAAAAAATCTCTGAACTCCCCAAATTGCACTTCATAAGCAGAAAGGTTGAGTACTTGATTATCGGCTTGCACTTGAGAGAAATCAGGAATTAAACTTACATCCAAAGTAAAACTTTGTCCTAGTCCTACTTTAATGTCAGCTCCACCAGAAAAAGTATGTGCATAAGGACCGCCTTGTTGCCCTAAAGAAACATTACTAATGTAAGGCGTTAACGAAAGTCGGAGGGGAGGATTGACGTCATAAATACCTCTTAATGTACCAAATTGATTGACGTAACCCGATTTATTGGCATCGATAGCATTCCAATAAGAAGTCTCACCCGAACGGGCTATCACTCTACCAAAGTTTAAACCCCAAATTTGTTCTTTACCATTAGGCATTCTTAATGCGCGGTAAGGAATTTCCATTTCAACCGCCCAACCTTCATCATTGACTTTTACAGCACTTGTCCAGATCTCATTCCAGTTGCCATCCCATCCCGAAGTACCTTGAATACGATCACTTTGTACACCGGAAGCACTAACTACAAACTCATACGTATCTTGTTGAGTGTTGTAGGTATCAAAAGAAACAATGAAAAAGTCACCTCCATTGCCACCAGAGTCTCTTTCTCCCATGTTGGTTCTGATAGAATCGGGGGCAGTGTCATAGAGTTGTGCACTGATATAAATGGCATAATTATCATAAGCCACTTGTACTTTGGTTTTTTGAGAAGACTTTTGGAGGTTATTGGGAGAATTTTGAATAAAATATCCTTCAGACACATATTTCATGGGTGTGTCTTCAAAATAAACATACCTATTAGTGCTGGCAGTAAGTTGGTTGACCTGCAAAGGGTCTTTCCATAATTGATCGTCCAAGACTCCATCAATTTTAGGTGGAGAAGTGGCAGGCCATGCGTGTAAATTTTTTCTACTAATGTGCTGTGCGTTTAATTGCTGAATTGGTAGAGTTATTACAAATAATAAGGATAAAATCAGGTATCTGAATTTAGTTGTCATGCTAGTTAATAAGTTGCGAGTTTGATTGTTTGAAACTCAATTTCATCAATTAATTTTTAGTATTCAATAGTGATTAATATTAGTTAAGGAAAAGAGTTGTGTGCATCGTTCTTTTATGATTTTTTGCACTTGTATTGATAGAGAAATTGATCAAAAAGATCACTTTTTTTGAAACTTGAACCTTAGATAAATACAGTAAATACTATTTTTTCTTTTGAATGGAGGGAAGATGATAGTCTTAATTAAATGAAAATAGCTCTAATTTTTTCTAAATAAATTGTCGTGACCCAGTAGTTATTGTTCTCAAAGAAAAGTAATAATACAAAAAAAAAATAACTATGAAGTATCTTCTTTTCTATCTCTTCTTTTTTACGCTTACTATCTCTTTAAATGCACAATCAAGAAGGGTTGCAATTAATATAGGTAAAATACAACATGAGTATTTTGTGGATGATGAACAAAGAGTAACCTATTTAAGAGCGTATGATTTTAAGGATATACCAGTGTCAAAGATTTATGATATTGTAAAATCATTTTATCAATTTGACGTACCTTCTTCCAACTCTTCATTGATTCTGCAGGACTCAACAAACATCATCTACAAATCAGTTTTTCCAAAAATTAATAGTAAATACTATATGCTTCCATTTAGAGTGAGAATAAATGTGAGTTCAAGGTTTGTAGTGGATGTGAATATTGGGCAAAATCGGATGGTAGTAAAGTTGGTTGTAACAAGCTATGACAAAGAATTTCATTATACTAAATCAGGGAAGGTGCAATATAGAGAAGAACCTCTACATGCTACTTATCCGGTCAGCTTTGTGAAAAGTCAAAGGAGTTTTGATGGAGAGTCATTTTATATTACTCACACTAGGGTGATGAAACTTCTTGGACAGTTTGAAACCTATATTTTGAAAACACCGAACGTCAGTATTTCAAAGCAAAATCCTTAAGACAATAAAAAAACACCCTAGTTCAATGTCTCACATCAAACTAGGGTGCAATATATATTAAGGCTCTAAAGTGAATTACTTCGCCATAATGCTTTCAATCTCTTCAATTTCGATTGGAATATTTTTCATCAAGTCAAATGGCTCACCTGATTCTTGGATAACGAAGTCGTTTTCAATTCTGATACCCATGTTTTCCTCTCTGATATAAATACCTGGCTCCACTGTAAATACCATTCCAGCTTCAAAAGTTTTATATCTGTTGCCATAGTCATGAACGTCTACGCCAATGTG
Source organism: Flammeovirga aprica JL-4 (assembly GCF_012844305.1). Lineage (GTDB taxonomy): Bacteria > Bacteroidota > Bacteroidia > Cytophagales > Flammeovirgaceae > Flammeovirga > Flammeovirga aprica. Next base: position 11,400 of record NZ_JABANE010000130.1, on the reverse strand, counting down.
GTGAGAAGTACCGTGCATAAAGTATTTCTTGTAAGCAGGCCATTTTGGATCTTCGTTCGCAATATCTTCACGAGTGATCAAACCTAAACCTACTAATTCTTCTGTCATCAATTTACCTACTTCCACATGGTAATCCATCAAGTTGTTACCTGGAACAAGCATTTTAGCCGCTGCTTTGTGTACTCTCAATACAGCACTGTAAACTGCCGCTTGACGCTCTGTAAACTTACCATTTACTGGGATGGTACGTGTTAAGTCAGAAGCGTAGTTACCGTACTCACAACCGAAGTCCATTAATAACAAGTCACCGTCTTGACAAACTTGATCATTGTCGATGTAGTGCAATACACAAGCGTTGAAACCTGAAGCGATGATTGGCGTGTAAGCATGTCTTCTTGAGCCATTGCGAACAAACTCGTGAGTGATTTCTGCTTCAATTTCGTATTCTTTCACACCTGGCTTCGTGAATTCTAATACTCTTCTGAAACCTTTCTCAGTGATGTTACAAGCTTTTTGCATTACATCAATCTCAATTTGTGACTTTACAGTACGCAAGTCGTGCATGATTGGAGAAATACGCTCGTATTTATGAAGAGGGAAGTTTTTCATGCATTCCACTCTAAATCTATCATCTGGCGTTTCAACAGTAGTGTCAGCACGAAGGTGCTCGTTTGTATTCAAGTAGATGTGTTCTGAATCGAAAACAACCGTTTTGAATACTGTATCGAAATCTGATAACCAGTACACCGACTCGATTCCAGAAACTTCAGTAGCCTGTTCTTTTGTCAATTTTGCTCCTTCCCAGATGGCAATTTCCTCATTTGTTTCAATCAAGAAAAGCATTTCTCTGTGAGCAGGATCTTTGGCGTCAGGATTGATCACAAGAATACTCTTTTCTTGATCAATACCACTTAAATAAAAGATGTCAGTTTGCTGAATAAATGGCATTGTACCGTCAGCACTAGTAGGCATGATGTCGCTTGAATTGAATACAGCAACTGAATTTGGTTTTAATCTCTCTACTAGACGCTTACGGTTCTCAATGAACAATGTCGAGTCGATTTTTTCGTATCTCATGATTGATCTATGTGTATATATTAATATTTATGATTAACTTTTCGTCAAAGTTAAGCGGCAGATCGCTTGTACTGCTACTTAGTTCGAATTTACTTCTTCCATTGAATTTTCAAAACTAGATGACAATAAGACTGGATATTTATTCTGTTTTTTTTTCAGGAGAAAAACGGCTTAGAAGGCTATTCTTAAGCTATTTTTTCATCCTTTTTGCTGTTTTTCCAGTTTTCGCTACCGAAAATCAACGTTTTTGGGTTGTTTTTACTGATCGTTGTGATCGTGAAGATTTAGAGATTTTTAACCAATCTATCTGTGAAGAGTACCTGGAAGAATTGCACAGACAAGACTTTTTTGAACAGAGTAAATCCAATTGGCTGAATGCCGTAACGGTAGAGGTCGCTTCAAAACAACAATTAGAACAGTTGCAAAGCCTTTCTTTTATTAAAGAGGTGAAGCCTGTGAATAGAAATTGGAAACTGGCTGGTATTTATCAGGAGAAGGATTTCAGACAGTCCTCTTATTCGGTTAAGCAAATACAACCCGATAGTCTTTATGATTTAAAGTTAGATGGCAGTGGTGTGACGGTAGGGGTGATTGATGCTGGTTATTATAATGCGACTAAAAATGAATACTTGAAACATATTTTCAATGACGAACGCATTTTAGGTTTTAAAGATTATTTGTCGGGACCAACGACTACAAGTCAGACTTTTTTCGGAAGTAAAAGAACAAGCTCAGACAGTCATGGCACTACGGTGTTGCGTATGATTGCGGGGCATGAAGGAAATATGCGTTATGGTTTGGCTGATAAAAGTGAGTTTTATCTTGCAAGGACAGATCATGGAGACAAGGAGTCAAGAAGTGAAGAGGAGAACTGGATTATGGCTTTGGAATGGATGGTGGATTCATTGGGCATTAAATTAATCAATAGTTCACTGGGCTATTCAAACGGTTTTGATTTAAAAGATGAAAATTATACACCTGCTCAGATGGACGGGGAAACTTCAATGGTAACAAAAGCAGCAGAAGTAGCCACACAAGAAAAAGGAGTGCTGTTGATAGTTTCGGCAGGAAATGAAGGAGATTCCAGCTGGGAAATTATTAGTGCGCCAGCAGATGCAAGGGGAGTGTTGAGTGTTGGTGCCACAACAAAATCAGGTGTAAAAGCAAGTTACAGTAGCATAGGGCCTGACTTTTTAGAGTATATTAAACCTGAGGTTTCTTGTTATTCACTGTTCGGTACATCATTTTCAGCACCTGTAATTACGGGGTTGGCGGCATGTCTGTGGCAGTTGAAGCCTGAAGCTACAGCGAAGGAAATCAGAGGGGCCATTATTCAATCTTCATGGTTTTATCCTTATGGAAATAATTATGTAGGGTATGGTGTTCCCAATGCCGGCAGGGCTATTGATATTTTAAAAGGAAAACCTCAGGAAGATAAAACAGAGATTGTCCATGCAACGAACTCAAAAAATATTGAGATCGAACCTCTTCAAGAAGAAGGTACTTTGTTAATTGCGTATCATAAAGTTTCAGAAACTGTTGTAATTAAGCAAGAATTCATATATTTGAATAACGATGCATGGAAAGTTAAAAAAATAAAAAAATCCATAAGCACTACTTTGTGGACAGGAAAGCGCCATATCGAAATTTTTTGGAAATAATATAGGTACATATACCGTTTTGATCACTCTACACGATATCTTGTACTTGTTCTACTATCACCTTTACTAAATAGCATGAAATTGTTCGTTCAAATTACCATTATTTACTTCACATTAAATTCTTTGTTCAGCTGTGCCCAATTAGATAAAGTTCAAGACTCCGAAGAAGTTTACAATTTTGACTTGACGAGTGTTGTAGATTCAGCTGTAAAAGATTTAAGCCGACGTGCACCATCAGTAGAGAAAAAAATTACCTATGATGGAAAAGAAAATTCTTTAGCTTCTTCTGAAATTAATTGGGAAGAAGAATTGGAAGTCTTTGAGGATGCGGATATTAATAAGCCCATCTTGAGAAACAGTTACGAAAAAACTACTCAAAACAAATCCAACGGTGGTACATTAACTCGTTTTGAGGCGAGTGGACCAAGAGAGTTGGTACGTTGGGTAGAAGTGGAAAAAGACTCCAATGGAGACATTTTAAAAATAGCTTTTAAGATGCTGACAGATAACTCTTTGTACGCCACAGAAAAGGAAGGGGAATTGGTCTTTTCAGAAGGTCAAAAGTTAAAAAGTTATGCCGTTGAAGGTACTCAATCTATCGTCTTTTTAGGCGATAAGCACTATGCCGTAAAAGGTAACTTGGTGTATTAGAGACACTTGTAAAAGTCTGTTTTTAAAGAAGGTATATTTATGAAAAGAGCTTGAAATAAGCTCTTTTTTTGTTAATGATGGAAAAAATGTGAAAATAATTGCCCTCATTTATAAACGTTTATCGCGTTCACTAGCAAAACAAAAAATAAAAAACCTACCTTTGCGGTTCAATTAGGAAACTGTAGCGCTTTTGTCCGCATCATCATAACTGTTGGTTGTCCGCCGACAAAGAAAGGACTAAGGGAGAAGTAACATTCAATCTAAGTACTTACAAGTAGTATGGAAGGAAGCGTTCTAAAAAACAAAAAATGACAAAATTTAGTGAATTAGGGCTTAAAGAAGAATTGCAAGAAGCAGTAGCAGAGCTCGGTTTTGAACAACCTACACCAATCCAAGAAGAGGTAATCCCAACTTTATTAACAGAAGAACTTGACTTAGTAGGTTTAGCACAAACAGGAACGGGTAAAACTGCAGCATTCGGCCTTCCACTCCTACACCGTGTTGATGTCTCAAACGAAAAGGTACAAGGGTTAATTTTATGTCCAGTACGTGAACTTGGACTTCAGATCGCTAAGGATCTTGAAAACTTCTCAACAAAGCTTAAAGGTTTAAAAATCGTTGCCGTTTATGGAGGCGCTCCAATTGACCAACAAATCCGTCAATTAAGAAAAGGTGCACATATTATCGTTGCCACTCCAGGACGTATGCATGATTTAATTCGCAGAAATAAAGTAAACATCTCTGAAGTGGAGACTGTAGTACTTGACGAAGCGGATGAAATGTTGAAAATGGGCTTCAAAGATGAGCTTGATGCTATTCTTGAAGAAACACCAGAAGATAAAAATGTATGGTTGTTCTCTGCAACTATGCCAAGAGAAGTAGCTCGTATTGCTTCTAACTACATGACTGAGCCTAAAGAGGTGACTGTAGGTACGAAGAATACAGGTAACAAAAACGTAAAACACTACTGCTACACTGTAAGAGCTCAAGATAGATATGAAGCTTTAAAACGTGTAGTGGATTACAATCCAAATATATATGGTATTGTTTTCTGCCGTACAAGACAGGAAACAAAAGATGTTGCGGAACGCTTGATGCAAGACGGTTACAACGCTGATGCTTTGCACGGTGATTTATCACAAGCGCAACGTGATTATGTGATGGGTAAATTCCGTCAGCGTACTTTACAATTGCTTGTAGCTACTGACGTTGCTGCACGTGGTTTGGACGTAAACGACTTATCACACGTAATTAACTATAACTTGCCAGATGATATTGAAACGTACAATCACCGTTCAGGCCGTACAGGTAGAGCAGGTAGAGATGGTACTTCAATTGCGATCATTCACATGCGTGAGAAGCACCGTTTGAGAGCTATCGAGCGTGTATTGAAGCAATCATTCATCATGGATCCTATTCCTTCAGGTCCTCAAATCTGTGAGCGTCAGCTATTCCATTTAGTAGACCGTATGCACAGCGTGGAAATGGTAGAAGAGGAAATCGAAGAATACTTGCCAAAAGTATATGAGAAATTGGAAGATCTAAGCCGTGAGGAAATCATCAACCGTTTCGTTGCCTTAGAATTCAACCGTTTCTTAGAGTACTATAGAGGTGCAAGAGATCTTAATGTTCACGACCGTAGAGATAACACGAACTCTCGTGAAAGAGGTGAAAACTTCAGACGTAACGCAGAGTCAGGTTTCACTCGTTTCTTTATCAACTTAGGTAAGCGTGATGAGGTATCTCCAAGAGATCTTATTGACTTGATCAACAAAGGTGTTCGTGGTGACCGTATCGATATCGGAAGAATTGACTTGAAACAAAACTTCTCGTTCTTTGAGGTAGCTCAAGGTAGAGAAGATGATGTGATCAAAGGAATGGGTACTTTGGAATTCAATGGTAGAAAAATTGATGTAGAAGTATCGAACGCTACTGGTGGCGGTGGCGGAGGCCGTCGTGGTGGTGGACGCCGTGGTGGCGGAGGCGGAGATCGTCGTCGTTACAATGGTGGCGGTGGAGACCGTCGTCGTGGTGGATACGGAGGTGGAGATCGTCGTAATAGCGGCGGTGGAAACAGACGTAGAAACAGCAACAGAGAAAGTCACAAGGATTAATCATCTTTGTTTATAATATAAAAAGAAGGTCCTTACAGGCCTTCTTTTTCTTTTCAATATTGAAACTAATATCTAACAATCAAAATGGATTGGGAAGTCTTATTCTTTAAGTTTCTGAAGTTTGGTGTAGTTGGTTTTTCAGGGTTATTTGTAGATTTCGGAACTACCTATGTAGTAAAGGAAAAACTTAAAGGGCATAAATATTTAGCGAATAGTCTTGGTTTTGTACTTGCCGCTACAAGCAATTATATTTTAAACAGACTGTGGACTTTTGAAAGTCATGATGCCAACATTGGACTTCAATATATTAAGTTTTTTGGAGTATCAATCATTGGTCTTTTCTTTAGTAATGCCATTATTTGGGTATTGCATGAAAAGATGAAATTGAATTTCTATGTTGCTAAAGTTTTAGCAGTAGGAGTGGTAATGATTTGGAATTTCTTTGCTAACTTGATTTTCACATTCGTTGAATAACAAGTTGTTATGCTACAAGATAAAAGAGATTACCTGAAGAGAATGATCCGAAACCTGGAGAAAGTCATGCTTCGGTTTACGGGATTAGATAGAGAACTTCATTTTGAAGAAATGGCATTGACCATTGATAAATACCTGAAAGAAGTTTTGCTTATAGAAGTGTCTGATTCAGAAGAAGAAATAACATTGAAAATGATGGATCTTTCTTCTAAAACAGACTTTAAAGAATTAGAACTTCTGAATGATGTATTGATCTACAAAGGAAAACTAACCCAAGATAATAAATACCTAAAAGCCGCTTACAGAATCCTCTCAGAGATTGAAAAGAAAGATATAATGACTTTTTCGTTTGTAAGACAACAAAAATTAGCGGAGCTGCAACAGCTTCTTAAGGCATAACTTTCTAGTAATCAATACCGAATTGTTTCACATAAACCTCCATAGGTTCAAGTCCCACTTTTGCTCTTCTTAAATTCACATTCTTAGGGTCTTGAAGTGTATATACCTCCATTTTGCCAGTACTTTCATTAAAAATAATCTGCGAACCATATAGTTGTGGTTCACCACTGTCCTGATTAATTCTATCTTCCATTACCGCAATTTTTCTTTGCTGTAAATCTCCTCTTTTAGCGGCTTCAACAAACATAGAAAAGTACTTGGTACGGTAAGAAGGATCTGCATGCTGAATGATCAACCAAACTGTATTTACCCCATTTTGCCCTACTTCCTCCACTGTAGGCATACCACAGTTTTCAAGAATACTCACTACTTTGGTCAGGTTTTCAAATTCAATAGATTCATCAATTTTCGCACTAGCTCTATTTTCCTGATTCATAAAAAGTATTCTTGCTAACATCTTGTCGATGTCATTGCAATCAATGTCTATGAGTTCTACTTTAGGACGCAGTTTCTGTTTTATAGCAACCATTAATTTTCTCTGGAAAAGCGTATCTTCTCTTGTCGGTTTTCTGAGCACAATCACTTGAATTTCATCATCCATATTGGCATAATAGTCATAACCCCATTTTAAAGGATCATACTTGCTGAGAGAATCAAGTGAAGCTACTTTGCCACTGTGAAATCGATAGACCGGTCTTTTGCTTTCCTTTCCTAGGTTATTCAGTGTGATTTCCATCACTTCCTCAGGAGACAATTTGCTTAGGCCTTTTGTGCCATAAGGGTCATGATTGATGCATGAGAATAATAGTAAGCAAAGAGATAGTGTAGTTATTAAGTTTTTGAACATGATAGTAGGTTTTTGGTGTCGATTATAATTTACGTAAATAATTTTTTTGTAGGTAGTAAAATATCATAATTTTTTGGCATGCATTACCTTAAGTAAAAGCTTTAATAGTATGATTTTATTTCTTTTTTAAAATGACCTATTATGAATGTCAATGGGATTATTTTACAACAGAATTAAGTTTAAATAGGTTACAACAATGTATTATGAACAGTTTTTACCCCTAACGTAGCACTATTTTTTATCCTAAAAGGCTAAAATCAATCCCTCCATCAAACCTTAAAAGCAAGAAATTGTGTATCCATAGCAAATAGATTTATTCTATTGACTTTTTTAACTAACACAGAAAGTATGAAACAAAATTATGAGTTACTTATTTGGTTGGGGATCTTTTTCTTCCATCCACTCGCTCTCTTATCACAAAATGTTCCTCAAGATATCCTTGATGTCAATCCTAATGTATTACCAGAAAGTACTTATCCTTATTGGCCTTCTTATAATTATCTAGAATTTTCAGATATTCAGAATATTGAAGCCCAAGAATGGAATGCCTCTGCACATACTGTAGAAGGTTGGGATTGGTCGATGCCTGATGATGTTGTCCCAGCATCAAATAGTTTAATTGCCCTTCAAAGAAATATTTATTTTAAAGATGATGGGTCATTTAAAGACTTCGACGCTCCGAATTTAAAATTCAAAGGGAATCCTGTAGGGTTGCTTTGGGTAAAATGGAGAGATATAGAGAAAGTGGAAGGACAAATTGACTTTTCTACTGTAATAGGGAGTATTCAACAAGCCAATAGTCAAGGAGTAGATATTGTTTTGAGGATTCTGACAAATTCTAAAGAAAGAGGAAATGGAGTAGCAGGAGAAGCACCCTTATGGTTGGAGGATTTAGGAGTGAGCTTATTACCAAGAGATAAAACGAGCGACAACCTGAATTTCGACCCTTCTGATCCCATATTTCACGCACAATATTTAGAACTGATAAATGCTCTAGGAGAAAGCGGTATTCCTCAAATGGTAAAAGCAGCCTATGTGGGGTATGCCTCCCATTCTTTTGGAGATGAGGGTATTGGGCCTCATGGTGAGACACAATGGGAAAAAAATGATGCGGAAGTTCACGTACGAGAAAGGTTGGATGCTTGGCAAAATGCTTTTGAAGGTATTGAACATAAGGTATTTATGGGAGGGACTAGCCATTATGGTTTTGATTATGGATTTGGAGTAAGAAGAGGGTTTGTAGAAATGTATCTCTATCAAGTTCCTAATCATGATTTAGGACAGTCTATTGATGAAGATGGTTATTTAATACTAGATGAATCGTCACCAATAGTAAGTCATGGGGGTTTTCATGGTGAGGTCAATGAAGAATATGAACCAGCTTGGGCTACACCTGAAAGAGGTTACAGATTTGGAGCAACGACAAACTCATTCACTTACCGTTATTTTATGAGTAATCTAAGAGCATTGCAGATGCGCTGTAGTTATATACATACTACAGGCCACCTTATGCCACAAATGCTCCCTTTTATAGCACAAGAGTTGGGTAGGACAGTAGAAGATACACCTGATGTGTGGACTTATCTTGGTACATCTTACATGGACCATAAAACGTATAAAAATAACGATACAGCAAGCCCAAAACGTTCTTTCACAAAAACGGAGAAAAATGAAGGAATTGAGATGAAAAATTTTGAGAGATGGTTATATCAAAGAAATGCTGATGGGTATACTACAGTACCAGCAGTTCAGATTCAACAGTCCATCAAAATGTGGATGGTTTTCGAGGATAAGTATTACGATTATATTGCTAGAAAAGGAGCTAAAATAGGTTTTGATATAGATGATAGGTGGCTAATGAATGACCGATTAGCCATTAAGGTAACTTATTTTGATGAAGGAGAAGGAAACTTGGTGTTAAAAACAAATACAGGTGAACAACAGCATCAAGTAGCATTGACAGATGATGGAGAATTGAAGACAACCACATTTATAGTTTCAAAGATACAGGCCAATAGTATGGATCATAATTTTGATTTCACATTAGAAGCCGACCAGGAAGGCAATGAGCTTGTAGTATCAATGGTTAGAGCTGTAAAACTCAAAGATTATATATTTGAAGATGGTGAAATAAAAGGATATAACGGCCCTTCAGGGGCAGTTGAAATTCCATCTTCTATTGATGGAATGCCTGTTATTTCTATAGGTGAAAATGCATTTAACAACTTGGAAATTACAAACGTTACACTTCCTGCTACGCTGACAACAATTAAAGATGGTGCTTTCTATGGTAATCAGTTAACTGCTGTGGAAATACCTTCTTCAGTCCAATTTATTGGCGAAGGAGCTTTTGCTGGTAATTTGTTGACATCTATCGAATTACCTGAAACAACAATAGATAATAAAACCACTGATGTTTGGCAGGGTGGTGATGGTAATCTTTTTACACAAAAAACGAGTAACCTCAACATAGCTTACGAAGCTATTGAAAAGGCGGAAAATACAGTGTTGATAAGCATTGAATTTGTAAATGGAACAGGAGGCCTGAAAGTAGAAGGAAATACGAATGAAGCAATTTATTCTGAACTAGGAAGTGTAAGTTTTTATGTAGAGAAAGGAAGTACTGTCACTTTAACTCCTATTGTTGATAACCTTCCGGAAAACCTTGAAGCTCCATCATTTGTGATAGAAAATATTACTGAGGTTGTAATTAAACAATTTGATTTTGATACCTATTTGGTAGAAAAAGAACAATCTTTTAATATTACTTATGAAGTTGATGGAGGTGAACATTCTAATGTTTCATCTTACAGTAATACTGATGCAACGATCATCTTATCTGATGCCGTAAAAGAAGGTTATTTGTTTGAAGGTTGGTATTCTGATGCGGGTTTTGAACAAGAAGTGACAGAAATTGTCTCTGGTACTGAAGGTCATTTAACTTTTTATGCGAAATACAGCCTTATCTTCTATACTATTAATTATGAAGCAGATGGAGGTGAACATTCAAATATTACTTCTTACAGTATTGAGGATGCAACGATTATCTTAACTGATGCTGTAAAAGAAGATTATTTGTTTGAAGGTTGGTATTCTGATGCAGACTTTGAACAAGAAGTGACAGAAATTACTGGAAGTACTACGGGCGATTTGACTTTTTATGCAAAATGGAAGGAAAACCAGGTGACTGCAATTGATACTATTTCAGAAAAGATTCAGGTATATCCAAATCCCGTCACTGCACAATTCAAATTGAATAGTGTGATTGATCAACTTACTATTTTTAATATTAATGGCGTTGAAGTAAAGCATTTCAATCAATCTCAATCTTATTATGATGTTAGTGATTTAGCTTATGGAGTTTATTATGTAGTGATTATTCTAAATGGTCAAAAAATTACCAAGAAATTGATTATCAGTAATTAAATAAGGGAATAACATTTTTAATGTTAGGCACCCTCTCATTGATGGGGTGCCTTTTTGTATTTATGAATTGTGTGTGGGAAGTGGTTTTGGAAATATATTGAGTTAAGAATTGAAGATATTTGGTTATTTCTGTAGGCTTAGCAAACCATTTTGTTACTATAGATATTTTACTTTTCATGGTTTACTAAAATGAATCTTTTTTTGTAGAGAGTCACAATGCTTTGTGGCTTAAGAAGCACCATAAAAACAAGGAACTACTATTCATTAATTCGATTTTTAAAAATGAGAAATCAGTTTAACTAACACTCCCTCTCATTACTTTTTCCTAAAGCTGATATTCAAAATTTACAGGCAATAATTATTTCCAAGTGAAACCAGTATTTAACTTTGAAGCATGGTGAATCTCTTCTCATAGCTTTAGTTTTTGAGAAATCTCCATGAAATAAAATAGGATAATATCTTTTCAGACAAGAAAAAATCCCTCAATTCATAAAGGAACTGAGGGATTAAAATGTATATAAGTACTAAGACAAAATTATATAACACTTATTCATATTATTTTTTCTGATTACTGCCTTTAAAAAACTTTAAATAGAACCACTATTTATACGTTTTTCAGCGTTGTACTCACAAAAAATAATGAAGAATTAATTATCATTTATTTTTGACTTAGTACTTAATACATTGTAAACTAAGTTTTCGTTAATATTTGAGTGTAACTTTTATGCATAATATCTCTAGCATTTTCTTT
>NZ_JABANE010000013.1 GCF_012844305.1 Flammeovirga aprica JL-4 | reverse complement strand
ATACCCACCTACAGCAAACTCATCTACTTCAACATACCCCTTCAAAGGATGCTGTAAACTACTTTGCATAGAATATTGTACTTTACGTCTGAAATTTAAACAGCTTTGATAACTCAAGGACAGTTTCTCACTTAAAGTTAAAGTGGACATGCCTTTCTTATCACAACTAACTTTAAATATGAATTCAAAAGCAGTTAGAATTGAAAATTTCAGCTTATGAAATAGGGTATGAGCTGTAACAGACTCATCATATTTACACTTTTGACAACGTCTAGAATGCAACTTTTTACCTTTCATATATTTTGTATGTTCACATTTCCTACATTTGTAATGATCACTCCACTTTAGTGTCGATAAATATTCAAGACAATCTTCTTCTTTTTGAAATGTTGAATAAAATGTTCTATCGTCAAAACCTTCAAAATTGATCATAATACATCTGGTTGTTTGGTTACTTTTACACTAATGTAAATCAGTTAACCGTAACAGAAGTACGTTTTACTATTTAGGGCGATCTAAGTTTAGATACCTAATTATTTATTTCAGTAGAATTGCTCAAACAAAAATTTACTTTTTATGATTAAGTTTGTTATATTCTTAAAGGAATAGCAAACTTAGTGATTTTTTACTTTCTAAACATCACTTTCTCTCTTGTAAGAGTCATTAATAGAAAGTAAATTACTAGAGTAAACCCTTATTTATCTGAACGTATTAAAATAGCTAGACTTGAAGAAGTTAATCATCATCTCTTTAATATTTATCTGCATAACCCCGTTATCTGTTTTTGCTCAATTCCCAGTTGAGGAAGAAGATGAATATTATGAAAAAGAATGGGCCTTAGGTATCATGATGAATACCTATGGTGGAACTATTGGCGGAGCCTCTGTCCGTTTCTCAAAGAAATTCTTTTACGAGCATAAAATTACTGAATCACTGGGAAGAAACAGCGGAAAAACCAAAGTGACTCGTGGTAGAGTGGGAGAGATAGAGAACGAAAGAAAATACCATTCTTTGAGTATTGAATTTTTGAATATCAAACACCCCAAAGAAGAAAAAAGACAAACCTATACTGGAGAGTCAGTAGTTCCTGGTAAAAAGAATAGACTGTATGCCATCCGACCTATGTTTGGTAAAGAATGGATTGTCTTCAAGAAAGCAAGAAAGCAAGGAGTTCAAATGAATTTCATAGCCAATGCAGGACCATCTATTGGTATTGTTTCACCTTATTTGATTAAATACAAAGATCCGGCAAGAGGAGTAATTACAAAACAGTTTACAAAGCAGGACTTTCTTGATTACAGTGATTTTATTGAAGGTACAGGGTCTCTGGGAGAAAGTCTTTCAAAAGCTAGTGTTGTGGTAGGTTTAGCGCTTAAAGCCTCTCTGTCATTTGAATTTGGGGTAAATAAAAGAAGTATCACAGGTATTGAAGCGGGTATCATTGCAGATGCTTACGCTCAAAAAGTGGAGATTATGGCAACCGATGATAACCGAAATCTTCATATGGCTATGTTCCTGACATTCTTTTTTGGAGGAAGAAAATAAGAGGTGTAATTTGAGTTAAGAGTTAAGAGTTAAGAGTTAAGAGTTGTGTTTTGTACTTCCCTAAATAGGGTTGACCGTTTTGATTCGACTTCTTTGATAAATATAAAAAAGGTATAGCAATTTTTGACTGCTATACCTTTTCTGTTTTAATAAAGTGATTTGTTAAGTTCTTTCAAGACTCTTTTGTCTCTGGAATAAATATCGTCATAAAAATGCACTGCGATATCAGGTCCGAGCATCGCTGTAAAATACAATAAATAAACTGTGGGTCTTTCCATCAGAATAACTCTTTTTAGTTCATGTGTTTTGACAATCTCTTCAATTTTTTCTAAAGTGTATCCTTGATCTTTCAGTAGCTGTTCACCTAGTTTTAATGGTTCATGGACTCTGATACATCCATGACTAAATGCTCTTGAGTTTCTACTGAACAAATACCTTGAAGGAGTATCATGAAGATAGATTGAGTATTTATTCGGGAAAATGAACTTAATATACCCAAGTGCATTGCCAGGACCAGAACCCTGAACTATGTAATAAGGAAAGCTTTTCTGTTTGATGGATTTCCAGTCGACAGAATAAGGATCAATTTCATTATTAGCTCTGTCATACAGCTTCATATTTTGCCTTTTCAGATAACCAGCATCTTTTTTCAGCTTTGGAAGCATCTCCTTGCTGGCAATACTATAAGGTACACTCCAAGTTGGGTTAATATCTATATAGCTCATTTTAGCCTTGAAAACAGGCGTTTGATGATATGGTTTACCCACTACTACATTCGTCTGATAATACCATTTTCCTTGTTTATGAAGATATAATGTGAAATCAGCAATGTTGACGAAGATAAAGTTATCATCATCTTCATGGTTGATCCATCTTGCTCTTTCTAGGTTTACTCTTAGAGTATTGATTCTGCTTGAAATAGGTACATTTAATGCTTTGAGAGTCGCTTTTCCCACTTTGCCGTCCTGCTCCAATCCATACATTTTCTGGAATGCAATAATAGATTGTCTCAAGTTGTCATTATAAATAGTGGAAGTGGTGTCTAAAAGTGGAATTGTTACATAAGAAGAATCAAGAATAGGGGCAGGGTTGAAAGGAATCATTGATGTGACGGTATCAATAACGGGTTGGTTTGAAGGAGCATTGATAATCGCAATGCCTTCTTGTTGTGATCTGAAAGTTGTATCAACCTTAAGTACAGTAGAGTCGACAGGAAGAAGATTGCCAGTTATGGCTAACCTCTTTCTTAGCTCAGGAATATACTCATTATTATCACCTAATTCGATAGATTCGATTTTATGAAGTTTAGTGTACCCGCCGTTTGCTTCGATCTCTCTGAAGTTTTTTAATGATTTCTTTAAACCATTATAAAGGAGATTATTAGGACGGATAGACGCAGAAGCTTCAATAATCATTTCCTGTTCAATGGGTGCTAAAAAAAGCTTGATTCTATCCTCAGAAAATTGTTTTGTATCAAAATTCCATGTAGAAGATATCGTCTCTGGCTGAACTTTTCCCCAAATCATATGAGAACTTAAAAGAATACCAGCATCTGTCAAGACAACATCATAGAGTGCTTTTTCTTCATTTGTAAGAGAAGGTTTATTTTTCAAATCCATGATAGCTTTCAGATGATAATGTTCAGGAGTTAAACCTTCATTATAACTGTCATTGATAAGAAAAAGTAGGTCTTCAATGTTTTTTTGAGAGGTCCAGATTGGTTCATAGTCTCTTCTATCGTAGATCAATGGCATTAAACTGTCTGAAAAAATCTTGATGCCATAAGGGTGATCTCCGGAATTGAGTGCTTGAAGAACAGTTTTTATTTCGGGAGTTTGCTGTGATAAAAGTGTATTGGAAAATAGAAGTGAGATAAAAAACACAATTGATCCAATACACTTTTGCCAACAAATAAGAGTATTAGTTTGTCGTTGCATATTTTTGAAAGTAACCTTTCGATTATTAAGAGCTTGTTGGTTGGGAGTGATTATTCACCTTTTTGTTCATCAAGAATATTATCTTCATATTCTACGATGTTTTCTAAGCATTTTGTTAGTAAGTCTGCCGCTTGTTCCACT
This sequence comes from Flammeovirga aprica JL-4, assembly GCF_012844305.1. Lineage (GTDB taxonomy): Bacteria > Bacteroidota > Bacteroidia > Cytophagales > Flammeovirgaceae > Flammeovirga > Flammeovirga aprica. The sequence goes on along the minus strand of NZ_JABANE010000013.1, from coordinate 105,850 downwards.
TCTTCCAAAGGAATTCCTTTTGTAATAGAAAGAATAGCATCTTCAGCAATACCTACTACCTGCTCTTTCAGGTCTCTAGCTTTTCTTGTTAGATAAATCAACTTAGATCTTTTGTCATTTGGATTTGGAACTCTAGTTACTAGGTTGTTCTTCTCCATATTATCGATCAAACTTGTGATACTAGCTCTGTTTTTTAATAAAAATGTGGCGAACTCCTGTTGTGCTCTACCGTCTTTGTCCCAAAGCATTACAAGCACATCCCATTGTTCTCTTGATATAGGTAAACCTTCACGCTCAAAGGCACGCCCTAAAGTGTAGTTGCCTAATCTTGATACTTGTGCAATTATTTTAGTCAGACGTCTTCTCTTTTCAACATCTTCGCTCATTAATGTACCCATAGATATGAATTTGAATTGATAAGTTATTAAATGTCCTGTAATGTAATTAATTGTTTGTGTTTAATCAAAATTTAAAAGATAAAATTATTTTAAGCTCTGGCACTCACCTCTGAAGCTAATGAAATCTTGTTTTCACTCATTTTGTCTTATTGTTTTTACCTGAAAATGACAAAATGACATTTAAAATCTTATTTTAATCAACTGTAAATGACAAAATGTCTCACTTTTTCAATTGGTACACCTCTTGTCCAATAGCAAACTGTAAAATTTGATATTCAATAAAAATTAAAATAATAAAATCATGAGTATAGCAACTTATAGACCGTCGACAAGAAAATCATTCGTTTCAAATGTGATTAATGCTGTAGAAAGAAGCAGACAATCATTTGTACCTGTGAATATTAAGGAAGATGAAACAGCTTTCTATTTAGAATTAGTAGTACCAGGTTACAAGAAAGAGTTTTTCTCTATTAATGTTGAAAATAATAGATTGAACATTAACTATAAGCAACCAGAAATAGAGAACAAAACAGAAGAGAAGTTCTTAGTAAATGCTTATCAAGTGAGTGATTTTGAGAAAGCTTTTAAAATTACAGATTTGATTAAAGTAGAAGCTTTAGAAGCGAAATTTGATGCAGGAATTTTGACAATTACTTTACCGAAAAGCGAAGAGAAGAAACCTGTAAAAATTGAAGTAAAATAATTAACCATAACAAAAACATAATATTAAAAATGAAACATTCATTGTCAGATTACCCAACAACTTTTATTTCCTCATTGATGAGTGACGTTGTAAATGTATTAGATACTGTAAACCCATTAGACGCTCAAGTTCCTATGAATGTAAAGGAGTATGCAGAAGGTTTTACTGTAGAGATTGTAATACCAGGCATTAAAAAAGAAGATGTTGAGATTGCCATTGACAATAATAAATTAGTGGTGACTTATAAACATACTGAGGTTGAACAAGAAGGAGTGAAGTACCTTAAAAGAGAATTTGTAGGTAAAGATTTCAAGAGATCATTTACGCTACCAAATAATATTAATGTAGAAGGTATTAACGCTTCGTATGATGACGGCATTTTGTCTGTCGTTTTACCGAAAAATACTCCTGCAGAGAAAAAAACAATTGAAATAAGTTAGTCAATTATATAATCGTTATCAGATTCGTTTCCCTATTGTGGTGAGTAGGACGGATTAGCGACAGATAGTTTTAGAGTTCCTTTTTTTAGCCAATCTCAATTTTGAGGTTGGCTTTTTCTTTTTCCGAATAAGTGCTGGGACAAAAGTAATTGGCAATTTGAAGGTGAAAAAAGTGGTTTGTATTGTGGTTCAGTGGACGTTGTAGTACAACGTTCCTACAGCCTACTTTCAATTTTTGGTAGAATATCATTTATGAAGGATACAGTTGTAGGGATGTTGCATTGCAACGTCCACTGAACCACCATAAAAACCATTTTACGAACCATCATTCTTCATTCTTCCCTCTTAATTCTTCATTCAAAATTTTTTCCATGTACTTAATCTCTATTTCAGAAGGTTATTATCTATTATTTATACCAAAGTGTTTTTAATCAATACTGATTTTGTAACTTGCAGTTGCTTTTGATTCTCAAGAACTATTTTTCTTAGTATCAAAGCCATAATCTAAATTTTTATCTCAGTTTAAATAAGAAGAAGATCATTTTTTTATGAGATACTTTTATACGTTAATCTTGACTTTTTTATTTTCTTTCAATGCTTTAGCTCAAGGCGGAAAAACGGAAGTTGAGAAGTACACTTACGGAAAACAATTAATAGACCAAGGAAAGTACCAGCCCGCGATTGTGGTATTGCAAGATATGATGACTCTGAAAGGAGTTACTTTGCAGCCCTATGCATATACATTGATAGGATACGCATATTATCAGGAGGGAAACTTTATAGAAGCTCAAAATAATTTAAATAAAGCCATCACAGATTATGCTGATTGGGATGAGAAAGAACAAGCTAAATATCTGCTTGGGTGTTCTTATTTGAAAGCCAAAAAGTATGATGAAAGCTTGATGACGGTGAATGGAATCACTGATAAGAAACTCAGACAAGAGTTGAATACAATGATTTTTCAAGAGTTGGAAGAGCTTAGCATTGAAGAATTAAAGCCTATCTGTGAAGCAAATACTGAAAATGAAGATATTGCCACTTTACTTTTCGATAAGATTTTACAGCAACCAAAAGAAGAAAGAGATCAGGAATTACTGACAAAGCTTTCTGTGCATTTGGGTATTGAAATCAATAAGCATGTGGTAAAGAAATCAGAGAAGAAAGATAAATATACTGTAGCAGTAGTATTGCCTTTCTTTACTGAAACGACTGATGGTAATGCATTGAGAGTGAAAAATGAGTTTGTTTATAATATCTATCAAGGTATTCTGATCGGACAGGAATACTTGGCAAAAAGAGATGTCAACATAGATATTATAGCTTATGATACTAAAAGAGATACAACACATCTGAGTGCATTATTGGAAGATCCGAAGATGATGAATGTAGATCTTATTATCGGTCCATTATATGCTGATATGTTGCCGATCGTGAAAAAATTCTCAAATGAAACTGGCATTCCGATGGTCAATCCAATTTCAAGTAATAGTGCCGTTATTGAGGATGCTTCCAATGCGTTTATTACTTCTTCTACTCCAGAAACAATTGGAAAGAGTTTAGGTAAGCGTTTAAGAGCAGAGGAATTAGCAACATTAGAGCAATTCCCTGAAGGTGATTCTTTAAGAATTCAAGCTGATACAGTACAAACATATGTTGTATTTGGCCATTCTACAAAAGAAAAACAAATGGCGGCAGCGTTTAAAGAAGCTTATGAAGCAGAAGGAGGTAAGATTGCAGCTTATCAGGAATTTGATCCAGTAGATGGTTTTAATGTAGTACAGGAAATGTTCCAGCCATTGGCTTATGATGATTCATTAGAAGTAGTTAAAGATTCTACAGCTCATGTATTCATTTCAGTGGTCAATGAAGTAGAGGCTTTAAGTACAGTAAGTGCATTGCTTTCATTAGGTACTGTAGCTTCAGCTTATGTACCGCAAGAATGGTTGAAATATAATCAGTTAAGTTATTCTCAGATGGAGACAGCACAAATCAATATTCTTTATCCGAATTGGTTTGATGATGATTCTTTCAGAGCGAAGACTTTTATAGCAGAATATCAGGAGAAATTTAATAATCAGCCTTCTGGCTTTGTTTATAATGGATTCGAAACCATGTTTGCTTTTGGTATGATCCTGAATGATTATGGAAATGGTTTTGTACAGAAGCTAAGGTCAAGTGACGAATTCAGAAAAGGTTATTTGACTCCGGCTTATAATTATAAGAATGCTCAGGATAATCAATACGTTCCTATTATTCAATTTATTGATGGAGATCTGAAAAATAAGACTCCACTTGAAGAAGCAGTGAACTAAAATTCAGAGAAATCAAATAATGTAAAGCTGTCCGTAAAGTTGATATTCACTTTACAGACAGCTTTCCTAGTTTTATTAATAGAGAGAGAAAGAAATGCCTTACGCGAACGATGATGATTTCAAATTTTTTAAAACGGATGCTTTTAAAAAATATGCAGAAGAAGAAGGTTTGGTGGATTACTTGAAAACATTTTTAACCGAAAAGAAAGTAGAGGGAATAGAAAAGGTGCTTTCTCAGAGAACAAATCATTTTACAGTACTATTGGAGGAGGTTTTCAAACTTCAAAATGTTGGAGCGATCATCAGAACTTGTGATTGTTTCGGTTTACAGAACCTTCATCTAATAGAAACTGATACGAAGTTTAAAGTTTCTTTGAAGACTACAATGGGTTCTGCAAAATGGGTAGATGTCAATACATATGATTCTACCAAAGGAGCTATTGAAACATTGAAATCTAAAGGGTATAAGTTAGTAGCCACAACGCCACATACGGATATGTCTATTGATGATTTGCCAGTAGATGAGCCTATAGCATTGATGTTTGGGAATGAAAAGGATGGTATTTCAGATGAAGCTTTTGAAATGGCCGATTACAAGGTGAAAATACCAATGCACGGCTTTGCTGAAAGCTTTAATATCTCGGTCAGTGCGGCATTGAGTTTACATACTTTGAGTACAAAATTGAGAAAGTTGCCCGAGAGTGAGTGGAAATTATCAGAGGAAGAAAGAAAACTGATTGAAGCGGCTTGGGTGTGTAAATCCCTCGATCGTCACGAGACCATTGCGAAGACTTTTAAAAAATAAGATACGATGAATAAAGACTTGAAAATTGTTTTTATGGGAACGCCTGATTTTGCTGTTCCTTCATTAAAGATTCTAGTAGAAAATAATTACAATGTAGTTGGCGTAATTACAGCTCCTGATAAGCCAGCTGGTAGAGGAAGAAAACTACACATGTCTCCTGTAAAAGAATATGCTTTGGAGGCAGGGTTGAATATTCTTCAACCTACAAACTTGAAGAATGCAGAGTTCCAAGCGGAATTAAAAGCTTTAGAAGTAGATCTTCAAATTGTGGTGGCTTTCAGAATGCTACCTGAATCAGTTTGGGATATGCCTCGCATCGGTACTTTTAATTTACATGGTTCATTACTTCCTGATTACAGAGGTGCGGCGCCGATCAACTGGGCCATCATCAACGGTGAAAAAGTAACGGGTGTAACGACGTTCTTCTTACAGCATGAAATTGATACAGGAGATGTCATCATGCGTGAGGAAGAACCTATTCATGAAGAAGATACTGTAGGTGATGTATATGTACGTTTGATGGAGAAGGGTGCAGGAACTGTATTAAAAACAGTGAAGTTGATTGAAGAAGGAAACTACGAGACAACACCTCAGCAGATTGTAGGAGAACCGAAACATGCTCCAAAAATCTTCAAGGAAACATGTAAAGTAGATTTTACGCAACCGACAGAGAAAGTATATAATTTTATCAGAGGTTTATCTCCTTATCCTGCAGCGTGGACTGAGATTGAAGGAAAAACGTACAAGCTTTTCAAAGTGTCAAAAGTAATGGACAGTGATGTGCAGGCCAATGAAAAAGGATATGCTACTGACAATAAAAATTACTTCTACATTAAAACAGCAGATGGTTTTATTTCCGTAGAGGAATGGCAAATGCAAGGCAAAAAACGTATGCCAGTCAAAGCATTTTTGCTAGGAACAAAATTTGAATAAATAGAAAATCCCGATCAATTACTGATCGGGATTTTTTGTAGAATACCTGTTGTCTCTACTATCTATTGTTGCTGTTTTGTAGCAGCAAGTACAATTTCTCTCACATTCACGCCTTGAGGCTGATTGAAAGCATACCAGATTGCATTGGCAATATCTTCAGCTTTTAAAATGTTTCCCATCTCTTTTTTCCAAGCTTCATAGCCATCCTTTATTTCTTGATTGCTTGTGTGTGAAAGCAATTCCGTTTCCACAGCACCAGGAGCAATCGTAACCATTCTTACATTGTCAGCAGCCGCTTCTTCTCTTGCGTTTTCGGTGATGGCATGTACGCCGAATTTGGTACCACAATAAGCGGCATGATTACCAAAAGTTTTCCTTCCAGCAATAGAACTGATATTGATAATAGTACCTCCTTTTCTTTCTCTCATTTGAGGAAGAACAATCTGCATACCATTCAATACTCCCATGATATTGACGTCAAACATTTTTTTCCATTCCATTGGATCTTGGATAGCAATATCACCCAAAAGCATCATTCCAGCATTATTCACAATAGCCTCTGTCAAACCAAATTGACTTTCAGCTTCAGCAATAGCTGATTTGAAAGCATCATAATTTGTTACATCCACTTTTTTAATGAGTGTATTAGGAAGGTTTAGCGCTTCCATTTTTTTCACTCTTCTGCCTAAGAGTAAAAGAGGAAAACCATTGTCAGAAAAAAGTTTAGCAGTGGCGGCGCCAATTCCAGAACTAGCACCTGTGATAACGATCAGACCTTTATTTGTTGATTCCATAATGAGAAGTATTAGATTTATTTATGATTAAATGTCTTTATTAACTGTTGATACAAAGGTGTTTATTCTTCATTTATCATCAAAATACTATTTTTGTATCGTTATTATAATTATTTATTATGGATGAGAGATTACTGCGTTTTTTTGTAGCGGTTTATGAAGAGAAAAACATTTCAAGAGCAGCTGAAAAATGCTTTGTGTCACAGCCCAATATCTCTAATGGTATAAAATCAATAGAAGAATTATTGGGAAAAGATTTATTTATCAGGCATAAAAAAGGGGTGACGATCAAAGAGGAAGGACATCAGTTGTACCCCATTGCGAAAAGGATTTTAGGGGAATTGAATGAGATTCCGGATTTATTTAAAAATAAAGATTTCAAGCAGAAAGTCATACTTGGAGTAGCAGATAGTTTGCCTCAGTCTTTGAAAAAGAAATTCTACCTTTCGATTAATCAAGAGGTAAATAATATAGAATGGGATATAAGAACGATAGGCAGGGATTGTGAACTGAATCTATTGGTGAGAGAGTGGAAATTTGAGGAACACCTGTTTTTACCTTTATGGAAAGAAGATTATGTTTTGTGCATTCCAAATGATCATCCTTTATGTGAAAAAGATGAAATCGAAATTACAGATTTAGAAGGGGAACCTTTTATTCACTGTCCACCTTGCGAAGCACATCAGCAAAGTTTATCTATTTTGAATGATTTAGGTGGAAAATGGAAAACAATAGCCAATTGTGCCACAAAGAATGATGTTCTTACTTTATTAATTGCAGGACTAGGCATTACTTTCTTGCCTGAATCATTTGTAAGGGAATGGGATGGTTTTCAAATTAAAAAATATAAAGGACCAATTTCATATAGAGAAGTGGGATTATCTTACCCCAAAGACAGTTTAAGAAATCCTGCTGTTGCTGACATCATTAAATTATTCTCTTCAAATGAACTTTTGATGGATTGATCTAAATAAACAGACAATAATGAACGAACTTTTAAAGCAAAATATTAGTAACCACGTCACATTTTCTGAAGAAGAATTACAGGAATTTGGCAAGTATTTTCAACTGAAAACTTTTAAGAAAAAAGAATATCTTTTGAAGCAAGGTGATGTTTGTCGGTTTGAAGGGTTTGTTGTAAGCGGGTGCTTCAGAATCTTTACATTTGATCAAAAAGGAAATGACAACACACTTTATTTTGCTGCTAGAGATTGGTGGCTGATGGACAATGATAGTTTTATGCATCAAAACCCATCAAGCTTGAATATGCAAGCTTTGGAAGACAGTGAAGTTTTGATGATCAATAGAATGGATAAATTAATGCTGTATGAAAAGTTGCCTATCGTGGAGAAACTTTTCAGAATAATGTCTCAAAAAGCATTGGTGGCCTGGCAACGAAGATTAATTAGAAATCACTGTGAAACAGCAAAAGAGCGTTATCAGAATTTTATAACCACTTACCCTTCTATTGCTTCTAAAATAAAAGACAAACAGATGGCAAGTTACCTGGGAATAACCCACGAATTTTTAAGTAAGATCAAAAAGCGGTAATTTTCTTGAAGAGTTGAACTAGTTCAATTTTTTTCTGAAAACTGTTTATGAATTTTACAGCAGAATTAATAATAATGTTTTTTTAAAATGAACAAGCTACTCTTTTTTATAACTATCACTCTTTTCAGCTCAAACTTCATTTATGCTCAAAATGCATATGATATTACAGACGAAGAAGCACTTCGAATTCTTTTAACTGCGAAACAAAAAGCAGAGGAATCCAACGTTTTGGTCAACATAGCAGTAACAGATGCTGGAGCCAATTTGAAAGCATTTATCCGAATGGATGAGTCTTATTTGGGTAGTATTGATGTAGCCATCAAAAAAGCCAAAACCGCAAGGTATTTTAATATTGATACCGGAGAACTGGGAGAAATGACACAGCCTGGCGGTATCATTTATAATATAGAACATTCTAATAATGGCTTGATTACTTTTCCGGGAGGAATTCCAATCAGAAATAAAGAGAATGTAATTATTGGAGCTATTGGAGTAAGTGGGGGAACAATTGAACAGGATAGAGCGATAGCCACTGCAGGTGCAAGTTCAATACTGCAATAACAAACTTTAAAAACTATACAGATGAAATTTTTTATCAACTTCTTTTTCATTGCTTTACTATTTCAGACACTTCATGCTCAAGAAGACAGTTTGATGCTAGAAAGGCAGGACTTCAAAAAAATTACCGCAAAAAATACAGTCACTGTGACTTCTTATAAAAAGGGAGGAAAGGACTTTGTGTATGTGGGTGGTTTTGGAAATATTGATGTCTTTGAATTAAATAAAAATGGACAATTAACGGCAGTCAGCAACCATGAATTGTACAAACAAAAGGGCCCTGCAAGGGGAATGGTGGCTGATAATATTGGAGGGACAGATTTTCTTTTTGTCGCCAACAAATACGGAGATGCCGTAGAAACTTTTAAGATTTTAGATAACGGGTCTATCGAAAGAGTGGCCATCACTGAAGATACAGAGGAAACGTTTATTGGGGTTGCCATCACATTGCAGGTGGTTCATATGAAGAAGTCTTCTTATCTGTTTGTGGGTGGCTTGGAAGAAACGCCAGGTTTGAGCTGTTTCAAAATTCAGAATGATGGAAAACTCACGCATGTTCAGTCTATGAAAGATGATGATAAGATTCATACAGATGGAATCATAGGCATGTTTACGCATCAAATTAGTGGAAAAACGTATTTGTATACGGGAGGTTTTCAAGATAATGGTATCAGCAGTTTTAGGGTGTATGAAAACGGAACGTTTAAGAATATCAATAATATCAGTGATAATGAAACAGACCGCTATTTAACAGGTACTTATCCTGTAACAGGCGTAGAGTTGGGTGGAAATCATTATGTGATTGCCGGACATCGACATCATAAATATTATAAGCGAAAAGGTTTTATAAAGAATACTGATTTTGTGTATCACGGTGATGGGGTAACGGTATTCAAAATTGATAAAAAAGGAGCTTTGGTTCCTCATTATGTATTAAAAGATACCGATGGAACAAAGCTACAAGGACAGACGAGGATAGAGGTGGTTTCAGTCCATAACGAAGAAGCAATTTTAGCCATAGGAACAAGGGATGATGAAAGTATTCAACTTTGTCAATTGGATAAAGAAGGCATTTTAAAACCCATCAACTATTTAGAAACAGGCTTTTCAATTTATTATGGCTTAAGAGCTCATGAAATTGAGAACGAGCAATTATTGATAGCAGGCTCTTTCCGATTTGATTTGGGAAAGGTTGTAACCTATAAAGTCAAGCCAAACGTCAAGAGAGAAAACAAAAAGCTGAAGCACATTGTAAGTATCAAATTCAAAGAAGAAGCGACTCAAGAGCAGATTGATGTTGTGTTGAAGACATTTGAAGATCTAAAAACACACATCCCTGAAATTGCTCACCTTGAATGGGGATTGAACGATAGTACGGAAGGAATGAGTAAAGGCTTTACGCACTGTTTTACATTGATTTTTAATGATGAGTCGGCAAGAGAAATTTACCTTTTCCATAAAGCACATTTGGATCTGGTGAAAATCGTAGGGCCTATCATAGGAGATATATTTGTTATTGATTATTGGATAGATAGACAAGAAAATGAGTTGGAAAAATAAGAAAGCAATTATCACTGGCGGTGGAAGAGGATTAGGAAAAGCGACCGCAATTGCATTTGCCAAAGAAGGAATAGATGTGGCGATCACAGGCCGTAATGAAGCGGTATTAAAAGAAACTGTAAAGGAGTTAGAAGCATTGGGTGTGAAAGCATATTACGCTGTTTTTGATGTTTCGATTTATGAGGAGGTGAAAACCAATATCAAAAAACTCATCGAAGCATTGGGTACGGTAGATATCTTGGTAAATAATGCAGGAATTGCAGGTATTGGAGCTTTTAATGAGATGGAAGTAGCAGAGTGGTCACAGATCATTCAGACCAATGTGATGGGTTTATACTATGTCACTAAAGAGGTGCTTCCTTATTTAATAGAAAAAAATGAAGGCGATATTTTCAACGTTTCCTCAACAGCGGGCTTAAACGGCAATGCCAATATTTCAGCCTATTCAGCATCTAAATTTGCGGTCATCGGTTTATCTGAATCTTTAATGAAAGAAGTAAGAAAAAATAATATTAGAGTGATTACACTTACTCCAAGTACCATTGAGACGGATATGACCAGAGAATTGGGCATTGCAAGTGAGGGTTCGGAAGAGCGAGTATTACAGCCGGAAGATTTTGCAGAATTGATTTCATCAGCGTTAAAACTACCAAGAAGGGCCTTACTGAAAAGTGCAGCACTATGGTCTACAAATCCCTAGCTAGAGGCCTTTTTCTGAATAGTTTGAAGGAGTGTTTCTTAGGTATTGCATTATATGATTCTTTACCCATAAATAATGCAGTGTTTTAAGAATGCTCCTTTTTTTTAGACATTAAAAATCCCCGAAAAATAACCCATAGAGGATATTTTCGGGGTGTTTGTTGTTCAGTTAAGCTGTTGCACTATTAAAATTGGGATAATTTGGATAATTATTTTTTTAGTCTAATCAAGGCAGAATAGAAGAGCATAGCTGAAGCTACGTGATGATATTCTAATGCAGAGTAGGCTGAAAAATAAAATCCAAAACTTCCGATTTTAATTGTGCAACAGCTTTTTATTATTTTAATAAACGAACTACAGGGTATATAACGGCTGCAGTACCGTTAGTAATAAACTTTCTGACTGTCTGACTTGCCTCATTTACATCATTCATTCTTGGCAATTCAACAGGTGACATTCTGATGATTTTATCAGAAACTTCTGTAAATACACCTGAAGTAGCATCCTTTGCGTTGTTAGCAGTAGAGGAAATTGTGTCTACAGGTTCCGTGACTAGATCTTTAGAAGTGCTGAATACCTTAGAAGAAGTATCTTTGATAAAACGATGTGATTCATCCACAATGCTATCAGCTTGCGTAGTGACACTTTCAATCGTCTCATTGGCTTTTTCATAAGCCATATCCTTAAAGGTTTTGCTATTGCTTACCAAAGAAGTAACGACCTCTTGCGTATTGACGAAAGTACTTTCCACAAACTCCTTTGTGGTGGATAACACTTTATTTGTAGTTTCCTCAATACTATCAATTGCGGCATCAGAAAGACTTTTTGCTTCTGTGATTAATCTTCCAGCGGCATCTTCGGTCTGATCCAATACTGCACTTGCTTTTTCATTGGCAGTTGTAGCAGACGTTTTTGAAAATGCAGAAGCTTCCTTGATCACTTCATGTGACTGTTGAGCTGTTTTATCCAAAATATCTTCTACTTTGGAATCCGCTTTATCAGTAGCTTCAACTACTTTTTCTTGTCCCGTATTTATTGTTTCCTTTGCCTTTTCCTCTACAGATTCCTTTGCATCTTCTACCATTTTAGTAGCAGTAGAAATACTTTCATTGACGGTTTCTGTAATTTTTTCAACAACACCCGAAGCAGTTTCTTGAACGGTTTCATTCACTTTCTCTTCCGTGTTTGGAGGTGTTACATTCTCAGTTGCCGAAGCAGTTGCTTTTTGTTCTGTAGCAGAAGTTTTACCAGCCGTGGTTTTGCGTCTAGCAGTACTACGGGTTGTGGGCTTTTTTCTTTGCTGTGCCATAGTATTTATGAGGTTATTATCTATAATTCAATTTTTTTTAAGAAAAAAAGGACCAATTCATGGGCTTTCTTTTCATATCTATAGTAAATATACGTATGAATGATTGTTTATTCACTATAATAAGTTGATTTTATGTTCTTAAATAATTGAAAAAGAGACTTTTGGTTGGCGAGAGGGGGTAAATATAAAAATACTCAGCCAAAATGCATTAAATCATTTCAGCTGAGTACTTAATTTTGAAGTTATCATAACAGATAAAACTTCATATTATTTATTCAGAAGGAACAATATTAGGATTCTCTTCTTCCTTGAAGTTATTCAAGCTCTTCGTCTTACCGAAAAGTTCTTTTGATTTTTGATTGTATGCTTCAGCAGCACTTTCTGCAGAAGGGAACAAACCAAGATCATATCTTTCTCCTTTAGAATAAAGCACTGCACGGTAGGTTTTCTTACTCACTTTTACCACACCTCTGTAACCTGTTTTGTTGTGGTGATGCTTTTGATTTCTTCTCAATTCGGCCATTGTAGCCCAACCAAGGTTCTTTTCTCTGCAATCTAAAGGGTTTCCATTGATAATTCTTACAAATAATCTTCTCTCAGATTCATGTTTTGGAACAAACTTCTCTGCCACTAACTTATGTAAGTAAATGGTAACATTCTTATAACCTCCATTAGGCTTAGGAAAGTTTTTTTGGAAGAAAACATAACCGCTCGCGTGAAGACGCAAGTTTTCTAAAAGGTTTAGTTGTTTGTAATACTCGTTGTTTTCAATGAACTCATAAGATGCACTAGATAGTAGCACATGCTCATCAGCATTTTTAAGCTTAATTTTGTAAAGCATTTTCTTAATTGGTTTTAGATAGTAATAAAATCGTAGATAGTATATTAAAGCAAGCTTTAAACTTACGTCAACACACCACCTATTTTGTCAAGTGTATTAATTTTAATCTAGAATGAAGTTTAGTGCTATGACAAGTTTCCGTTGTCATAATTACTTTAGCAAGTTGTAAATGTCTTAGTAACTTATGGTTTTGTTTTAGTAATTCTGGAATTAGCCCTCCATCAAAATGAGTTGAAAATATTATCGATGGAGGACTTTCTTCCAGTTAAATTGATAGACTAAATTTACTACCAACTTCTTCTAAGTCTTTTATAACAGGAGACAACAAAGGAATACCCTCTGTTAATCTTTCATGTTCAATTTCTCTTTCTGGATCACCTGGAATCAACACTCTTTCCTGACCTTCTACAGTTTCAGCATTTTTGAAACGTCTGATCCAGTTGTCCATATGTGATTTAAACTCTTCTTTCGGTCTAAATCCATCTACTCTCATTGCTCCGAAGAAGTGTCCTAATCCTTCTCCAACAGGATCTTCAGGCAATGGTAAGAAGCTTACAAAAGGAGGCGCCCAAGGCCCGTAACCAGCTCCAGATAATACAGAAGATAAAATATCAACCATACTTCCTAAGCAATATCCTTTGTGACTACTTCTGATTCTATCTCCACCTAATGGCAATAAAGCGCCGCCGTTTTTTAATTCACCAGCATTAGTAGATGATAATCCTTCTTTGTCTTGAATCCACCCTACAGGAGCGTCTTCTTGTTTTCTTTGAAGGATTTCTAATTTACCATTGGCAGCCGTAGTTGTAGCAAAATCTGCAACATAAGGCGGTTCCTCACCAGCAGGGATTGCCATGGCAATAGGGTTCGTTCCCAATAGTCTTTCTTTAGAGAAAGTAGGAGCAACCAATGGACTGGCGTTGGTCATTGATATACCAATCATGTCATGTTCCAAAGCCATCATTGCATGATAACCAGCAATACCATAGTGATTGGAGTTTTTGACAGAAACCCAACCTGTACCCACATTTTCAGCCTTGTCAATAGCAATTTGCATTGCTTGAGGCGCTACAACTAAACCTAATCCAGCGTCACCATCTACAGTGGCAGTACTTGGCGTTTCATGGATTATTTTAATATTGGGCGTAGGGTTAATTCTACCTGCTTCCCACAATCTTACATATCCAATCAAACGGGCAACACCATGAGAATCCACTCCCCTTAAATCAGCAGATAATAAAACATTTGCGGCTAAGTCTGCATCTTTTTCAGGGCAACCCATAGCTAAGAAAACGTTTTTACTGAATGTTAGAAGAGTCTTATAGGGAACTAAGTTTACTGCCGTTGTCATGTATAAGTATTTTTAATAAGTAGAACTTTCTGTTTAGTTTATGAATCACAAACGTAATGTAGAAATTTCAATACCTTGTAACTCGAAAACGATGATTTTCTACTTTTGGTATTATTTTAATTACGTACAAATTTACCAACTTTCAATAAACCTACAAACCACATAAAATGCTGATAGGTTGTAATTTTAACATGTTAAGTAAATTGATTTTGATGAAATGAAGGTGAGTATACTTGTTGCCGCTAGAAATGAGGAAGTTACGATAAAATCTTGCCTTGAGAGTTTAATTTCTCAAAATGTTAATAACAATGTATGTATTGATATTTTAATAGGGAACGATGCTTCAAAAGACAACACAGAGCAGATTGTTACCGGGTTTGTAGCAGAATTTGATAACATTAAACTGTTCAATATCCCTCAAGATAGAACTTTGAAAGGAAAAGTGAATGTACTCGATTTCTTGAGTGAACAGACTGATGCGGAATACTTTCTGTTTGCAGATGCTGATGTCGTTTATCCTTCATCATGGGTGAAAACTATGCTTAATTCCTTGTTATCAGCAGATATTGTGACAGGTGTGACAGTTGTTGAACAAGGGAACTTATGGTCGAATTATCAAAGAATGGACTGGATGTTTGCCTTGAAAATGATCCAAGTTTTATCAAAATTTGGAATTCCTGTGACAGCTATGGGAAATAACCTTGGTATCAGAAGATCAATGTTTGAAAAGGTTGGAGGAGTGAGAGATATACCCTTCTCAGTAGCAGAAGATTTTGCATTATTCAAAGAAGTAATCCGTGTCGGAGGTCGTTTTGAACAGCTTTTTTCAAAAGATGTATTAGCAGTAACTCAGCCTGTTAGCACATTGCCTCAGTGGTTACGTCAGCGATGGAGGTGGATGCAAGGGGCGAATAAGATTCAATTACCATTAAAAGTCCTTAACTATCTCAATATCATTTTTTATCCTTTATTAATACTTTTTGGGGTGTTTTTTAACGAATTATTGTGGTTGATTCCTGTCGTTTATGTTGTTAAGTCAGCAACAATAATCACAATTCAGCATCAGTTGGGCTTGAAAATACAATGGCGTGACAGTCTGATGTTTGATTTATTTCATGCATTTACCTATAATATTTTACTCATTTATAGTTTAAAAAAGCCTAAGGTACATTGGAAAGGAAGGGTTTATAAATCTGAATAGATACCAATTTATCTCTGTATTCTTTTAACTTTGCGGAAATTATTTCATTTCTATACTTAATATTAAGATGAAAAAGAATAAGTGCGTATTCTTGGATAGAGACGGTGTCTTGAATAAAGACTATGTGGATTATGCTTACACTTTAGAAAAGTTTGAGGTTCTTCCAGGAGTTGCAGAAGCTTTGCAGAAATTAAAAGATGCAGGTTTTAAGTTAGTGATTCTCACCAATCAATCAGGTATTGTAAAAGGAATCTATAAAAAGGAAGATGTATATATCTGTCACGATGCCTTACAGAAAGAATGTAACAATGCAATCGACGATATGTTCTACGCTCCTTTGCATGAAAACTGGTCTAATTCATTGAGCCGTAAGCCAGGTACTTTAATGTTTGAAAGAGCGATTTACAAGTACGATGCGGACATGGAAAACACTTGGATGATTGGAGACAAGGAAAGAGATTTAATTCCTGCTGAAAAAGTGGGTATCAAATATAGAATTCAGGTTGATAATCCTTTGGTTGAAAATTCAGTTGCAACACATTATGCAAAGAATTTATTAGAGGCTGTCGACAAGATCATTTTAGCTGATCAATAAAAAATAAGGGCGTTTTAAAAAGCGCCCTTATTTTTTTGCCTAACTCCATTTAGAGGCAAGGTAACTGCACAATTCTTCAATATATTTTTGATCAATAGCATCAAATGTACTCAATTGATCACTGTCAATATCCAAAACAGCTACTACTTCATCATTTACAATAACTGGTGCAACAATTTCAGACTTAGAAGCCGAACTACATGCAATGTGTCCTGGAAAAGCTTCTACATCTTCCACTACATAAGTCTTTGCGTCAGCCCAGGTAGTACCACAAACACCTTTACCTTTTTTAATTCTTGTACAAGCAATCGGTCCCTGAAAAGGCCCTAATACTAGTTCATCATTTTTGACCAGATAAAACCCAATCCATAGGTGATTAAATGTTTCCTTTAGCACAGCACAAGTATTGGATAAATTGGCTATTAGATCTGTTTCAATAGAAGTCAGCCCTTTTATTTGAGGAAGAATACTTTCGTATAGCTCCGTTTTATTACCATTTTCAGGTAAGAATAATTCTTCAGCCATGTTTAATATATTTATGAGGTTCGTATGTCTTATTTTCGAAAGAAGATAATGAAAGCCCAAAATTACGGTATTGGGCAGAGATAAAAAACTTTAGGTGAAATATGCCTGCTATCGTTCCGAACATTTATATTTTTCATAAATTTATAAGTACTAAGCCAAAATTATTTAACACTAATTCTTATTATTGTTTTGCGATTACTTCCTTCAAAAAACTTTAAATAGAACCACTATTTATACGTTTTTTAGCGTCGTACTCACAAAAAATAATTAATTATCAATTACTTTTGGCTTAGTACTTAGTTGAATTTTTTTCACAGAAAAACTATTAAATAACCTCAGAAAAAGAATGAAAATTACTCCTTTAAAGATAATTCAAATATTAGTCTACGTAGCCTTGATGCTGGGGTTGGTACTGATGATGTCTCCTGATGAAATCAATATTTTCGGAACAACAATCCGAATACCTTCTACAGAAGATGTATTGCCTGAAAGCATGATTGCTGAAAAAGAAAAAGAGGTTGTGGAAGTGGAAGAATACGAGGAAGATGATTCGATGACAGTGGATATGGAAAGTATTTCAGAGGAATCATCATGGACTCCTGTTGAAGAAAAACCATTACAAGTAAGAACACCTAAAGGTGCTGTAGCTATTGAATATCCCGAAACTAACCCTTATTGTTTAGATCATTTTTTCAAAGGCTTATCCTCTATTGCCGAACAAGGAAAATTAGTAAGAGTTTTACATTACGGCGATTCACAATTAGAAGGAGACAGGATGACCGAACAACTTAGACGCAATTTACAAGAGCAATTTGGCGGTTGTGGCGTAGGATTAGTGCCGATCATGGAACAGAAAAACAGAAGAACAACTCTTGCGCAGTCGTATTCTGATAATTGGGAACAGTTCTTATGTTTTGGTCCCAAAAAATATAGAGGAAAACATAACGATTATGGATTCTTTGGTAAATATTATTCATATGAAGGTACAGAAGCTAAAATCTCTTTTGAACCGGCTCCTTACTCTAAAAAATCACATAAGCAGTTTGAGCTTTTTAATGTTTACCTAAGAAATACAGTAGCAGATGTGAAAGTAGGCTACAGTATGAATGGTGTGGAAGGAAGCCCTATAGAGGTAGAGGCTGATTCTGAAAGTAAAAAAATAAAATTACCTGTTTCAGGGGCTTTAGGAGCTTTAGAAGTTTCCTTTACAGCAGATGTTTCTCCAGAAGTATACGGTGTAAGTTTTGATTGTAATACAGGTATTGCTGTTGATAATATACCAATGAGGGGCTCTTCAGGAACTGATTTCACAAAAATAAGCCGTAAACATTTGAAGAAGTTGCTTTCAACCGTAAACTCAGAACTTTTGATTTTACAGTTTGGGGTAAATGTAGTGCCGCAAGAAGCGGAGAGCTATAAATTTTATGAGCGTTTACTAGTAAAACAATTGAAGTATTTCAAAGAAGTGGCACCTGAAATGAGCATTCTGATTGTAGGTGTTTCAGATATGGCAAAAAAAGAAGGTTCAAAAATGGAATCATATTCTAATATAGATGCGATTCGCGCCGCTGAAAGAAGAGCTGCAAAACAAGCAGGAGTGGCTTATTGGGACCTTTATTTAGCAATGGGAGGCAAGAACTCTATCGTAAGATGGGCAGACAAGAAGCCAGCATGGGCAGGGAAAGATTATACTCACTTTACAAGAAAAGGAGCAAATTATATAGGGGATATGCTTTATAATGAGTTAGTGAGAGAATACCAACGCTATAAAAACAGAGACCATTCGGATGAAGCCACAAAGTAACAAGAGAGCTTGGAAAAAATATGTTTCCAATAGTGTAAAAGCCTTTTTCACAATTATATTTTTATGTGGTCACTCTGCGCCTACTTCAATTTCTTCTACGAAGAAGCCTTTTGAAGTATACGACTTTATAAGAATGGACCTTAATAAAATACAGGTGTTTGGAGATTCATCATTATTGGAAACTTTTTTTGATAAGCTTTCAGACTTAGAAGCAGGTGATCAAAAACAAGTAGAAGTATTGCACATAGGCGACTCCCACATTCAAGCCGATTTTTTCTCAGGCTGGGTAAGAGAAAAGTTTTATGAAGATGCTCGCTTCCCTATGAAAAGTAGAGGTTTCTTTTTTCCATATAAAGCCGCTAAAACCAATAATCCCTACAATTTTTCTGTGTCAAAAATAGGAACTTGGGAAGGAAAAAGAGCTTCCATAAGTTATCATAAAAGCAATTGGGGTTTGGCTGCTATCTCCGCAAGGACAACGGAGTCATTTGCCGCTCTGACTATTAATGTTGGCATCGATTCATTACATCCTTATAAAGGAAACATCATTGAAGTTTATTATCCTACGGATGATCCGACACAGTTTACCCCTATAGTAATGCCTTTAGAACCTGCTAAATTGATCAGTAAAGAAGTGAAAAATGGAAAAGTCATTTTTACTTTTGATAAACCAATTTCTAAGTTCAGGTTTTCTTTTGAAAAGGAAAATGCCTCACAAAACCAATTTATATTAAGAGGGTTTGGTGTATATGACCAATTAGAAAGTGGATTGTCCTACAGTTCTTCTGGAGTGAATGGCGCTAAAGTGACCTCTTATTTAAGATGCAAAGCAATTCAAGAAGATATTCAATCCATTCATCCTGATTTACTAATCATTTCACTAGGCACTAACGATGCTTTTCATTCACCATTCAACAAAAATATCTTTATACAGAAATACACCCAATTGATCCAGGATATCAGAAAAGTAATCCCTGATTTACCCATTATACTAACTACACCTGGAGATAATTTTAGAAAATCGAAATACTTGAACAAGGACAATGCGATTGCCACCAAAGCAATGTATCAGATTGCTCAACAAAATAATGTAGCGATTTGGGACTTCTATCATGTTATGGGAGGGTTATCATCGATTGAGCAATGGAGTGCTCTTTCTATGACTTCAAAAGATAGAGTTCATTTGAGTAGAATCGGTTATCAATACCAAGGAGAGCTCTTCTATAGAGCATTAATGAAATATTATAATACATATTAAATATTGCGTATATATAATTTCGTTAAACAATAAATGAATAATCATTCATTATGTAAAATTAGAATAGTTCAATTCTTTTATTTTTTATATTAAAACCTCTATTATTTCAATGGTGATCACTTTTACCATGTGATAACAAAGTGCTTTTAATGAGTGTTGAGTGTTATGAATGAATATTCATTTAGGTTTAAATGTAATAATTACAAATATTACATTGCATTTTTTCTATAATAAATGTAAATATATCTACAAATAAACCATTAAGTGTTAAATATACGTGGGATTTTTTATGAATTGTTTGCACTTTGCGGACAGTAAACCTATAATTGTTTAGAAAAATTTGTTATGCATACATAACATTTATTCATCTGATTGTATTTTTTGAGACACTACTTAGTCTGAAAATTATCAATTTTATCAAAATCTATTTTACTTAATGAAACTTAGAAATTTACTGTTATCATTAGCAGCAGTATGCATCGCTCAAGCATCTTTTGCTAATGGCTTCCAGGTGCTTCTTCAAGGAACAAAGCAAACTGGCCGTGGTAATGTAGGCGTGGGTTACGGCCCAGACGCTTCCAGCTTATTTTTTAACCCAGGAGCTCTTTCGTTTTTAGAAAGCAGTGCAATACAGGTTGGTTTTAGTCCAGTTTTTTCAAATATTTCTTACAGAGGTATTGAGAGCGCTGAGAAAAACTCATCAACCTCACCAATGGGAACACCATTCCATGCATATGGTGTATATAGACCATCTGCAGAATCACCTTGGGCATTCGGTTTAGGTGTTTATACCCCATTTGGCTCAACAGTAACTTATGACCCCGATTGGGTAGGTAAATTTGCATTACAAGAAATTGCTCTACAATCTATTTTTATTCAGCCAACGGCATCTTACAGAATAGGTGATAAAGTATCAGTAGGCGCAGGGGTTAGTATTGTAACAGGTTCAGTTCAATTCAAGAAAGTATTATCGGCTCCAGCTGGTGATATTACTTTTGAAATGGATAGCCAAGCAGAAACTAAAGTAGGTTTCAATGTAGGTGTATTTGCAGAGTTATCTGAAAAATTCTCACTAGGTGCTAGCTACAGAGCAGGTGTTGACATGGAGGTGAAAAACGGAGAGGCTACTTTTGACATGCCATCAAATGCTGTTAGAGAGATATTATTCCCAGAAGCTAAATGGGGTGGTAATTATACTGATAATGGATACAAGACTGATTTCAATGCGAAATTACCTCTTCCGTCAAATATCGGGATTGGTGTAGGTTACAATGCAACAGAGAAATTATCATTTGCACTAGATTTCAACTATGTGACTTGGAGTGTTTATGAGGAGTTGAAAATAGAATTCCCTCAAGGTGATTACTTGAATGATGATGGTCAAGCAGAAATTAAATATGCTAGAAAATGGCAAGATTCATACATCATTAATTTCGGTGTGGAGCATAGAACTACAGAAGCGTTAACGATTAGAGCAGGTGCTTACTATGACACTACTCCAGTTCAAGACGGTTATTTAACACCTGAATCTCCAGATGCAAATGCTTTAGGTTTAACAATAGGAGCAAGCTACATGATTGGGGATCACTTTGGTGTAGACGCAGCGTTCCTTTATGTAAATAAAGAGCAAAGACAAAACGAGGTACCGGACGGTGTAGATACAGGAGCAATGGACGGTATTTACAAAGCAACTGCTTATATCCCAACTGTTTCATTGAACTATACTTTTTAACCTAAGACCTAATACCAAAAAGAAAACATGATATTCAATAGATATAAATCAATTCTCTTAGCTTTAGTTTTCTCAAGTTTCTTTGCTTGTAAAACTGAAGTAGATGATTTCCAGCCTTCCAATGGGCAAGCAAAAGATGGTAAAGCTTTAGATTTTACAACATATGTAGCATTAGGAAATTCATTAACGGCAGGATATACTGACAATGCATGGGTTGGTACTGCACAAGCGAACTCTTACCCTCAGTTGATTGCAAACAGTTTACAATCTGTTGGAATGGGTGCACAAGGTTTTACTCAGCCATTGGTTTCTAATAGCGGAGCTTCTTATTTTGGAGCCCAAATGGAATTAGTTAATGGAGATGGAATTAACATAAACATTAAAGTTCCTGTAGGTGTTGAAGGAAAAAGAGCGGCATCAGATATCAAAGCTGGACAGTTTCATAATATGGCAGTACCTGGAATCAGAGCTGTTGATATGGCAACTCCTGGCTATGGTATAGCAAACGAATTGTTTGGATATTTTTCTTCAGAACAGACTGCTACAGTTCTTGCTGATGCAGTTGCAGCTAACCCAACATTCTTCTCGATGTGGTTAGGAGCGAATGATGTTCTAGGTTATGCTACTTCAGGTGGATCATACGGAAATGGAGCTATTTCTTCACAATCTGATTATGAGGCTTCAATTGAGCAGATTTTAGATGGTATGACAAGCAATGGTGCGAAAGGTGTTGTATTAAATATTCCAAATATTATGGATACGCCTTTATTCAATTTTGTACCGTCTACTTTAGAAGGAATTTTAGCTTTGCAAGGTTTACCTTTAAATGAGCAAACACTAGGGTTGGTAAACTCTTATCTGGCGGCAGCTTTTGATCCATTGATTAAATCACAAGTTGAACCAACTGTTACTGCTTTGGTAACTCCGTCAATTCCTGCGGATAATCCTCAGGTAAATGTTGTTGCGGCAGCTGCACAAACTGCACCGACTATTGGTAAAGATCCTAACAATCCTGTAGAGTTATCATATACTGTTATCTTTTTACAATTAACAGCAGCAGGTCAATCTCCAGCAGACGCAATGGCTTATTTAGCAACAGCGGAAGGTCAAGCTCAAATTCTAGAACTTGCAGGAATTGGATGTAATATCGGATGGGCTACTTCTACTGTTGAAGCAGCAGTTACAGAATCTGTAGCAACAGTTTCAACTGGCTTTAAAGCATTAGGTTACTATCCTGTATTTACACAAGAGAATAATCAGATGCCAATTTATGATGAAAACTCACCGACAATGATGGTTCAAACTAAACCAGGAGCTAAGTTTACTTTAAATGCTCAAGGTAAAGTAGGAGCACTTCTTAGTTTGATCATTGATGGAGGAGAATTAGATCTTGAAAATATTAAAGATGTATTACCAGTACCCGCAGAAGGTGAAGCATTGACAGCTGTAGATGCGGAGGAAGTAGTAGAAGCTATCACAGGTTATAATACTTACTTAGAAGCTGAAGCATCGGATAGAGACTTAGCATTCTTAGATACAAAATCTTTGATGGATAAAGTAAATTCAGAAGGAATCACCGTAGGTTATACAACATTCACAGGTGATTATGTTACAGGTTTCCTTTTCAGTTTGGATGGGGCACATTTAACTCAAAAAGGATATGCAGTAATTGGTAAATTTACAATTGATGCAATCAATTTACATTATGGTGCTAGAATCCCAACGATTGAAACGGATTCTTACCCAGCAGTTGAAACACAACAACCAACACCTTCAAACTAGTATTAAGACAAAATAAGCACTTAATTATAGGTGAGCCACCTTTCTTTTCTTAAGAGAGGTGGCTTTTTTTGTCTAGTATTTTTGTAAGTTTACTCTTTGAAAGTTGTGCGAATCACTGAAATAAGTACTAAGCCAAAAATAATTGATCATTAACTCTTAATTATTTTTTGTGAGTACAATGCAAAAAAACGAATGAATAGTAGTTCTATTGATCGTTTTTTTAAGGTAGTAATCGCAAAACAATAATTGGAATTAGTATTAAATAATTTTGACTTAAGTACTAAATCAAAAATAAATCATAGTTAATTCTAATTTATTTTTTGTGAATACAACGCTAAAAAACGTATTAATAGTGGTTCTATTAAAAGTTTTTTTAAGGTAGTAATCGCAAAACAATAATTGGAATTAGTATTAAATAATTTTGAATTTGTACTTAGTACTTTAGTTCCAAAACCTATTATTTTTGTGGCAAGAAAGGCATTCTCATTTTTTCACAAACCAACAGCAAAATACTTTAATAGATAAATGGCAAAATATAAGATAGTCGAAAAGTTATTAAACTTAAGAAGGGTTCACCTCTCTGATAGGAATTTTATTCTTATTGTGAGTAGTATGGTGGGTATTGCTTCAGGTTTAGCAGCTGTTCTATTAAAGCTGTCAGTGCATCATATTCATGAGCACCTTACACATTATAACTTCGCAGACAATTGGGGGTTATTATTGTTTCCAATTATCGGATTGATCATCACAACTTTAATAGCAAAGTCACTTTACAAGGAAAGTAGTGTAGGGCATGCTATTACTGATATTCTTCATGATATTTTCAAAAACAATAGTAACATCGGGAAAAGTAAAATGTATTCCAGATTTGTTACTTCCATGTTTACTGTAGGTTTTGGTGGTTCAGTCGGACTAGAGTCCCCTATCGTATTGACAGGAGGTGCTATTGGTTCTAATATGGCTCAATCATTTCTTTTAGATTATAAAACTAAAACCTTGATGATTGGTTGTGGTACGGCAGGGGTAATCTCAGCCATTTTCAACGCGCCAGTAACAGGTTTGATTTTCAGTATTGAAGTAATTTTGACAGGAGTCTCTGTAGCTAACTTTGTTCCCCTATTAATATCATCAGTGAGTGCTGCTATTGTTTCTTCATTGATTGTGGGAGAAGAGGTTTTATTCTCATTTAAAATTACAGACGACTTCCAAGCTCAGAATATTCCATTCTTTATATTATTAGGTGTTTTAGCCGGATTAATGTCCATTTATTTCAATCAGACATTACACCAAATGGAACACTTAATGGAGGAGAAATTCCCAAATCGATACAGAAGAGCATTATTTGGTGGTATTCTTCTATCTGTAACTATCTTTATTTTCCCTCCTATTTATGGTGAAGGTTATGAATCAATCAAAGCCTTATTGAATGGAAATGAACACCATCTTTTAGAAAGAGCAGAACTCTTTGAGAGCATTATACCTAACACTAAGGCGTGGTTATTTTTAGCATATATCATCATGATTTTATTCGCTAAAGTAATTGCAGCTTCATTAACACTATCGTCAGGTGGTAGTGGTGGTACTTTCGGTCCTGCCTTAGTAATTGGCGGTCTGACAGGCTTTGCTTTTGCCAGGTTAGTCAACCTTTTAGGGTTTGCCAATCTTCACGAATCTCACTTTATATTAGTAGGAATGAGTGGCGTTTTATGCGGAGTAGTTTATGCACCATTGACGGCCATATTCTTGATTGCAGAAATTACCGGTGGTTATACACTATTTGTGCCTCTGATGTTGGTATCCGCAATTGCCTATACCACAGTGAGTGTTGTAAATCCTGATGCACCACATGTAAGTACCTTAAAAGCGAGAGGTGATTACTTGAAAGGAGATAGAGATATGCAGGTCTTAGACCGTTTGAATATTAATAAACTGATTGAGACTAACTTTGTAACTGTGCAAGTTAGAGGTTATTTAAGTGATTTGGTAAAAGCCATTAGTGTCAGTCAAAGGTCTGTATTTCCAGTAGTAGACAAAGAAGGTAAACTAAGAGGGATCATTACTCTGGATCAAGTAAGAGAAATCATGTTTGACCTAGAGCAACAGGAAAAGGTGAAAATTGCGAATGTCATGATGCAGCCTCCAAGTATTGTTTATTATGGAGAAAGGATGCAAAGTGTAATGCAGAAATTTGAAAAGGAGGATGCTTGGAACTTGCCTGTAATAGATCAGGATAAGAAATATGTAGGGATGGTTTCCAAGTCTAGAATTTTTAGTGTCTACAGAAAGCAACTTCAAAGATTGAATAAGGAATGGGTTGGTAATTAATGCAGTTGATTAGCCAATTTTAGTATTCTTAAAGAAAAATAGTGATGAGCGAGTTTGAAATATATCTAACAAAGAAACGAATAGATCATAAAGTTTTTAAGGCATCTGAACCAGAAAGATTTCAGGAATGGGAATCTTTGTTTATGATGGTACACCCTAAAAGTTTTACACAGCAAAAACTATTTTTAATCAATCAGATCCGACGAAGATATTGGTTGGCGGAAGCAGTGAAGGTAGAAACACCTAAGCCTAAACCAAAAACTTCTCCTGTGAAGAAGGTGGTGAAAACTGAGGTGACTTTAGAGGAAACAGCTGATAAACCTAAGCCTAAATTCAGACCTAAGGTAAAACCTAAAGTAACTGCATCAGAAGCAGATTCAGATGCTAAAGAAGTGAAGAAGCCAGCGAGACCTGTAGTAAAAAGAAAATCTTCAACAGAAACAGATGGAGATGCTCCGAAAAAGGTTGCCCGCCCTATGATGAAAAAGAAAACGGAATCATCAGAAGGAGAAACTACGTCAAAACCATCACGTCCAGTTTTTAAACGTAAAACCTCAGAGGACAGCACTGAAGAGTCTAAACCAAAAGCAACTCGTCCAGTGATGAAGAAAAAGACGGAATCTCCAGAAGGAGAGGCTCCATCAAAACCATCACGTCCAGTTTTTAAACGTAAAACCTCAGAGGACAGCACTGAAGAGTCTAAGCCAAAAGCAACTCGCCCAGTGATGAAGAAAAAGAGTGAATCATCAGAAGAGGAATCTTCGTCAAAGCCTGCTCGCCCAGTTTTTAAACGTAAAACTTCAGAGGAAAGTACTGAAGAGTCTAAGCCAAAAGCAACTCGTCCGGTGATGAAAAAGAAGGTTGATACTTCAAATGAAGAGACAGCATCTAAGCCGAAAGCTGTACGTCCTGTAATAAAGAAAAAAGCGGAAGCACTTGACGAAAACACAGAGGAATCAAAACCAAAAGTAGCTCGCCCGGTGATGAAGAAGAAAAAGGTAGAACCTTCAACTGAGGCATCTTCTGAACCAAAACCTGTAAGACCTGTTATGAAAAAGAAGTCTGAACTGGAAAGCGATATAGAAGCACCAAAGAAGAGAGTTCGACCAGTGTTTAAACCAAAGAAAAAAGACGACTCAGAGTAAAGGTTTTAAAGCTTCAATTACATTTTTTGCTACAATTTCAGCACCTTCCTTATTAGGATGAATACCATCTTCTTGATTTAAAGAAGGTTCACCAGCGACATTTTCAAGTAGAAATTTTAGAAGAAAGGTCTTTTTATTACTCGAAACAGTGGGGTATATCTTCTGAAAAGCATCAAAATAATCCTGTCCCATATTAGGAGGAGGTACTATACCCGTTAAAAGGATTTTGCATTCAGGATTTACTGCTCTGACTTTATCTATAATACTTTCCAAGTTCTGTTGACTGCTTTCGGGAGAAATCCCTCTCAAAGCATCATTTCCACCTAGTGCTAAAACAAAAATATCAGGTTTGTTTTGATTTAAAATCCAGTCGACTCTATCATTACCTCCAGCAGTTGTTTCACCACTCAAACCGGCATTAATACAGTTATAATTGATTTTTTGAAGATCAAATTCCCTTTGAATCACGGAAGGGAAAGCGGCTTCTTTTTCCAATCCATATCCAGCAGTAAGGCTATTTCCAAAAAAAATAATATTCTTCTTACTCTTATTTGAAGTTGTTGCTTGTTTGACTTCAGTTTTTACGGTATTAGTATTTCCCTTTTTTTGATCTGTAGAATTACAACCTATAATGAATAAGCAGAGTAAATAATAGGAGATTAAAAATGTACTGATTTTCATAATTTCTTGCAGATGTATTTTCAATAATAATTATGTGCAATATGTGAAATAATAAACGATTAAATTAGCAATAGCTATAGAGTACATGAAATACAACATGCTCTTCCCTTTAAACCTAATTTTATTTCCAATACAATGCAAAAAGATTTTAAAATCCATAAAGTATTGTCGTATTGGGCACTTCGAATTGTACCTGCTGTCATCTTGCTTCAATCTTTACTCTACAAATTTGGAGATGACGCTGAGTCGGTATATATTTTTACAGCAACAGGCCTAGGCGATGATGTACGACTGTTGATTGCTGTTTTTGAATTTATAGCAGCATTTTTTTTAGTTTACCCTCCTTTATCAAAAGAAGGAGCAAGAATTTCACTTGTGATTACCTCTTTTCTGTTGATCGTTCATTTATTTGTAGTAGGTGTAGATTTACCTGTTGAAGGAGGCTACACAAAAGGCCTGCAATTATTTGGTATGACACTGGTTGCCTTTCTGACATCACTATTAGTATTGGAGCAAGAAATAGAAGAAAAAAGGACTTACAGGTATTTTACTTGAAATAAGTAGGCTCCAAATAAAATAATTTCACGAATCTTTATAATTTTAAGCTGTTTTATTATTTTTAATAAGCAGACTGAAAAAACTATGCTTAAGTTGTTTTCGTCTGTTTAAATAAGACAGCTAATTTTTTTGCTTAATTTTTAATCCATGAAAAGTACTGTATTTCAATCTGCAGTTGAGCTATCAAAACAACTATGTAGTTTATTGACCCAATTATCAGAAGAGCAATATGTAGCTCAATTAGATCTATTTAACGGTTCATCCATCGGTCAACATTCACGACATATTATTGAATTCTATCAATGCCTGCAAGCAAGTTTTGAGCAGGAGTGTTCAGTTTGTTATGAAGATAGAAAGAGAAGTCTAGCAATAGAATGTGACCTTAAAGCGGCAGTTTCAACTGTTGAAGAAACCATGAAGTGGTTGAAATCAATTCACGAGCCGTTTTATAGCATGAATTTGGTAGTAAGAGACTATCAAAATGATGTAATGAATGAATGGAGTACACCTACTACTTTAGCAAGGGAAGTGCATCACTGTAATGAACACGCAGTTCATCATTTAGCGATCATAAAAATAGGTCTTCAGCATTATTTTTCCGACGTTGTAATAGCCGAACAGGTTGGAGTAGCAAAATCTACCACAGCTTATCAAAAAGAACAGTCATAGGAATAGAATATTAATTTATGTGTACACTCAGCTTCGTTCCAATATCAGCTACTAACTATATTTTCACCTCAAATAGAGATGAAAGAAAAAGTAGATCTTCAGCTTTTGCTCCAACTCTTCATAAGGAAAAAGGAGTGAAATTTTTGGCTCCAATTGATGGTGAAGCACTAGGAACTTGGCTAGGCGCTACAGAGCAAGGAAGAGTAGTGTGTCTTTTGAATGGTGAATTTAAAGTTCATATCCCTACCCCTCCTTACAAACACAGCAGAGGAAAAGTTGTGATTGATGCACTGACGGCTCCTAATGTCTTAAAGTACCTTGAAGACTATGACTTTGATAATATAGAACCCTTTACACTGATTGTTGTTGAAAATAAAAACAGCATTGAATTAAATCAGTTTGTATGGGATGGATCAAAAAAACATTTTTCAGAATTAGACAGCAGTATTCCTCATATTTGGTCATCCTCTACTTTATATAATCCTCAGCAAAAAGAAAAAAGAGCTTTACGCTTTATGGATTGGCTTGAGGCGGAAAAGCGATCACCAAGAGATATTTTAAGTGTTCATGAAGGCATAAATGCTGAAGGGAAATTAGGTTTGTCTATGTTAAGACCTCAATACTGCACAGTGAGTTCTACACAATTAGAAGTGGACGCTGTGTCAGTAAAGATGATCTATCACGACAGACTTACACAGGAAAAAGATCAACTCAGGTTGCCATTTACTATTATAAATTATGAATCTCAAACCGGACTTTAGGCATAGGGTTTTAAAGTGGGAGTTTTGGCCCTTTTATATATTTTATATTCCAGTCTACTTTTTTTACTTATTTCTCTCCATACTTTCAAAGTCATTTAGTTTTATGACCTTAGCCAATCCTGGAATGAAGTATGGTGGCTTTTTTAATTATTCAAAATTCAATGCTCTAAAGCAGATACCGGAGGAGTATCTTCCAAAATCTCATTTCTTTCAAACTACACCCACCCTTCAAGAGGTAAAATCGACAATGAAACAATTGGATTTAAGTTTTCCAATTATTTTAAAACCTGATGAAGGAGAAAGAGGTAGCGGAGTAGAAAAGATAAAATCTGATGCTGAAATTGAAAAGTATTTATCTGATAATCCATCAGGTGTCATTCTCCAGGAGTTTATTACAGCCAATTTCGAATACGGTGTGATGTATGTGAGGCACCCTTCTCAACAAAGCGGTCAGATCACTTCAGTTGTTTATAAAGGTGAACTTTTTGTAGTTGGAGATGGAAAAAGTACGCTGATTGAATTATTTAGAAATCACAATAGAGCGATACTTTACATTGATTTCCTTAAAGAAAAATATAGTGAGGAGTTAGAACGTGTGTTGCCTGATAACAAAGTATTTATGCTTTCTAAAATGGGTAATCATTGTAGAGGAGCTATTTTTAATGACGCCAATTACTTAAAAGATGAATTAGATATTCGTGTTTTTGATAAAATATCGTCTCATGTTGACGACTTTTATTTTGGTCGATATGACTTGAAAGCTGAAAGTGAGGAAGCATTGAAGAAGGGGCATTTTAAAATAATGGAATTAAATGGCGTCAATTCTGAACCCGCACATATCTATGATCCAGACAATTCAATTTTAAGAGCTTATAAAGACTTATTTTCTCATTGGTGGAAAATATATCAAATCAGCAAAGAAAACAGAAAGAAAGGCTATCAAGAAACTTCATTCCCAATTTTAGTAAAGTCATTAATGCAGAGGTGATCGTTTACAGTGTTTATTGTAGAAGTATCCATTCACTACCTTCATTCATGTTGATATCATTATAAAATGATTACTTTTGCATCCTAGCAAAAAGGAATAACATGTATCTAGAAAGGCTTTATCTAAAGAATTTTAAAAATTACGATGAACTCACCTTAGAATTAGAAGATGGGATAAACTGTATCATTGGTCCAAATGGTATAGGAAAAACCAATCTAATTGATGCTGTTTACATGTTATCCATGACAAAAAGTGCATTTAGTTTTACTGAAAACCAAAATGTAAAACATGGTGCTAGTGATTTTGCTCTTTCAGGACGATTCAAAACAGAAAATGATTTAAGTACAGTCATCTGCCAATATGATAAGTCGAAAAAGAAGATAAGCCTTAATGGGAAAGAATATAACAGGTTCAGCGAGCATTTCGGTAAATTTCCTTGCGTACTTATTGCTCCTAATGATACAGATCTATTAAGAGAAGGAAGTGAAGTGAGGAGAAGGTACTTTGATAGTGTAATTTCCCAATTTGATAAAGAATACCTTCAATCTCTCATTAATTATCAAAGAGCATTATTGCAAAGAAATCAATTACTTAAGAACTTTGCAGAACAAAGACAAATTCCGAATAAAGAATGGGTAGCTCCTTACGATCATGTTCTTTTAAAAGAAGGGCGAATAATTCAAAATAAGAGGAAGTCTTTTATTGAAGAGTTTATAGTAAGTTTCAAAGAGGCTTATGAGACTTTGGCTGGAGAGGAAGTAGCGGATATTAATTATAAATCAGATTTTGGAAGTGATACTATCTTTGAAGAAACCTGGCAGAAAGATATTGCATTGCAAAGAACTACAAAAGGTATCCACAAGGATGATTTTGATTTCAGATTAAATGCTTATCCGCTGAAGAAGTTTGGATCTCAAGGACAACAGAAATCGTTTATCATTGCCTTGAAACTAGGGCAGTTTTTGCTGCTTAAAAAACAACTTCAGACAAGTCCGATATTGTTATTAGATGATATTTTTGACAAATTGGACGACATTCGGATCAAAAAATTGCTTGGTTTAATAAAAGAAAAGAAATTTAGTCAGATTTTATTGTCAGATGCTCGGCCTGAACGGTCTAAAACATTGATAGAGCAGATTTCAATGCCTTGTAATATCATAGAATTAAAAAAATGATTTAATTTTGAGTGACGACAAAAAGATAAAGTATAGGTTTAGGAAAGTAACCCCAATTCCCAAAAAGCACGAGACGATAAGTGTTGCTGGTGCGATGCAGGATTTTGTGAAATCTTTAAAAAAAAGTCACAGTTATAATCAAGCATTGATTGAAAAAGTTTGGGAAGCGGAATTAGGTACGCCAATTGCTTCACGAACTATGAGCTTGAAGTTAAGAGGAAAAATACTTTACGTTCGCTTGTCAACTCCTACGCTGAAGAATGAATTGACGATGGCAAGAGAAAGAATTGTCAGAAAATTAAACAGGCGTTTGGGAGCTGAAGTTTTAACAGATATAAAATTTGCATAAATAACTATTATATATAAGATGAATAATAATTACGTGGTGATCATGGCCGGTGGTATTGGAAGTAGATTCTGGCCATTCAGTAGAGAAAAAAGACCCAAGCAATTTCAAGATATTTTAGGAGTAGGACGTACAATGATCCAACAAACTGTTGATAGATTTGAAGGAGTATGCCCTAAGGAAAACATATATATAGTTACCAGTAAGGATTATAAAGAAATCACAAAGGAACAATTACCTTTCCTTTCTGATGACCAAATTCTTTTAGAGCCTTGCAGAAGAAATACAGCACCATGTGTTGCTTATGCCGCTTACAAGATCGGGAAAAAAGATCCTGATGCAAATATTGTAGTAGCACCTGCAGATCATGTGATTTTGGATGTGCCAGAATTCCAGTTGAGAGTAGAGAAAGCCTTACACTATGTTGCCACTCATGATATTTTAATAACACTAGGTATTCGTCCAAATAGACCTGATACAGGTTATGGTTATATTCAAGCTCTCAATGATGAAAGGTTAGAGGTTTTATATAAAGTAAAAACATTTACAGAGAAGCCAAACGAAGAACTTGCAAGAGCCTTTGTTTTAAGTGGCGACTTTGTATGGAACGCAGGTATTTTCGTTTGGAATGCCAAAGCAATCAAGAAAGCAATAGAAACACACCTACAAGATGTTCATCAATTGTTTAGCAGTGCAGAAGAATCTTTCTACACTTCATCAGAAGAACAGAAAATAGACGAGCTTTATCATCAATGTAGAGATATTTCTATTGATTACGGTATCATGGAGCATGCAGAGAATGTATATGTCATGAGAACCGATTTTGGTTGGTCTGATTTAGGAACGTGGAAATCTCTGTATGAACAAGCAGATAAAAACCAAGAAGAGAATGTTCTTCACGGTAATGTGATGTCTTATGAGACATTTAATACAATTGTAAAAACACCAAAAGACAAACTAGTAGTAGTACAAGGTCTTGAGAATTACATTGTTGCAGAATACGATAATGTCTTGATGATTTGTGAAAAGGACCACGAGCAAAGAGTTAAGCAATTTTTGGCCAATGCAAAAGACCAAAAAGGCAAAGAGTTTGTCTAAAATTTTTTAATTCCAGAACTATAACAAATAATGAATAAGACTATTGGAGTAATAGGTTTAGGGTATGTAGGATTACCACTAGCCGCTGAGTTTGCAAAACAGAAAGTAAAAGTTGTTGGTTTCGATATTAACTCTGAAAGAATCAATGAACTGAATAAAGGTGTAGATCATACTTTAGAAGTTTCATCAGAAGAGTTAAGAGAAGCTCAGGAATTTATCCAATATACTTCTGATATTGATGATTTAAAGACAGTAGACATTTATATTGTTACTGTTCCTACTCCAATAGATGAATATAAAACACCTGATCTTACTCCGCTTAAAAAAGCCAGTGAGACCGTAGGTAAAGTACTCTCTTATGGAAATATTGTAGTCTATGAATCTACAGTCTACCCTGGTTGTACTGAAGAAGTTTGTGTACCTGTATTAGAGAAGGTAAGTGGCTTGCAATTCAATGAGGACTTTTATGCAGGTTATTCTCCTGAAAGAATAAACCCAGGTGATCATGTACATAGAGTACATAATATCATGAAAGTAACTTCTGGATCAACTCCAGAAATTGCAGAAGAAATTGATCAAATGTACCAAGTAGTGGTAAAAGTTGGTACGCATAAAGCTTCTTCCATCAAAGTAGCTGAAGCAGCAAAAGTAATTGAGAACTCGCAAAGAGATCTGAATATTGCATTTGTAAATGAGCTTTCAAAAATCTTTGATAAAGTAGGTATAGATACTTTAGATGTATTAGAAGCTGCTGGTACAAAATGGAACTTTTTACCTTTCAGACCCGGTTTAGTAGGAGGTCACTGTATTGGTGTTGATCCATATTACCTCACTTACAAATCTGAGTCACTCGGTTATCATCCAGAAGTGATTCTTGCAGGCAGAAGAATCAACGATGGAATGGGAGCACATGTAGCTAATAAAGTGCTACGTCTAATGATGGAAAAAAATGCATCCATCCAAAAAGGAACAAAAGTATTGATGCTAGGTATTACCTTCAAAGAAGATTGTCCTGATATTAGAAACTCAAAGGCAATTGATGTAATCCGTGAGTTACAATCTTTCAATTTAGATGTAGAGGTATATGACCCTCATGCTGATAAAGAAGAAGTATACGAAGAATACGGAATCAATTTGCTATCTGAAATAGGAGATAATTACAGTGCCATTATTCACGCAGTAGCACATCAAAGCTTTAAAGAAGAGATCGATTGGAAAGCATTGAATGAATCAGGTGCAGTGATATACGATGTAAAAAGTGTAATTGATAAAAAATATATTACAGATCGCCTTTAATCATGCTCACAAAGAAGAAAATATTAATCACAGGAGTAGCAGGATTTATAGGTTCAAACTTACTAGAAAAGTTTATTGAACAGGATAATACTATTGTCGGTTTAGATAACTTTTCTACAGGAAAACCTGAAAATATTGAACCATTCCTAAAGTCAGATCATTTCACTTTTATTGAAGGTGATATTAGAAATTTGGAAGATTGTAAAAAAGCAGTTGAAGGTGTAGATATTATTTTTCATCAAGCTGCTTTAGGTTCAGTTCCTCGTTCTATTAATGATCCTATCACTTCAAATGCAGTAAATGTCTCTGGTTTTTTAAACCTACTTTCTGTTGCAAAAGATGAAGGGGTAAAGCGCTTTATCTATGCCGCAAGTTCTTCTACATATGGTGATCACCCTGATTTACCAAAAGAAGAAGATAAAATAGGGAAACCATTATCACCGTATGCAGTAACTAAATATGTTAATGAGTTATATGCTGATGTGTTTTCGAAAACATACGGTATAGAAACAATTGGCTTAAGATATTTTAATGTTTTTGGTAAAAGGCAAGATCCTTTTGGAGCCTATGCCGCTGTAATTCCAAAGTTTGTAATTTCTCTATTAAATGGGGAGTCACCAACAATAAATGGAGACGGTGAAACATCAAGAGACTTTACATACATAGATAATGTTGTACATGCCAATGAACAAGCGGCAATAACAGAAAATCAAGAAGCAGTAAACCAAGTGTATAATGTTGCTTACGGAGAAAGAATCAGTTTGAATACTTTGTTTGCATTAATTCAAGAATTTTTAGGGGAGTTTGATGAAAATATTCAAAAAATTCAACCAAATTACGGTCCTGAAAGAACTGGTGATGTAAGACATTCTTTAGCGTCTATCGAAAAGGCGAATAAATTGATGGGGTATAACCCTCAATTTAATGTCAGAAAAGGCCTAGAGAATGCATCGAAATGGTATCATGATAATTTAAATATTAAGAGCCACTCATAATTATTTTTTGCAAAATAGAATTTAACAGGTTTCTTATTAAAGTAATTTCTGAATTCTTCTAGTATATTTGCACACTTAAATATTTGAGATCTAACCTTTATGGAAGAAAATAAAAACAAATCAAACAACCAATCTACATCCAATAACGACGAAATTGATTTACTCGAATTGTTTTCAATAATTGGTGATAAGGTCAATGCCTTTGTTAATAGTGTAGGAAAGCTTTTTTTGGGGATAATCCTATATTTTTACAACATTGTTAATAAGTGGAAAATACTTATTGCTTTAGCTATAGTTATAGGAGGAGTAATAGGTTATATGACTAAAAATACCTCAAAATTTTATTCTTCCAAAGCTACAGTGAATTCTAGGTTTTTGAAAGGAGTTGATTTTACAACTGAAGTTAATGAGTTGAATGCACTATGCACTGATGAGGGAAGGCCAATGTTAGCCAAAGCTCTTAATATACCAGTTGAAACTGCAGAACTTATTTCTGAAATAACTGCCACAAGTTATTTTAGGTTATATAAATATGGAGCAATTGAAAATAATCATTTAGCAGACTCTCTATTAATGAACAGTTATGATAACGAAACACGCTTTGAAATCATAGTAAGTTCCATAGATCCAAATATTACAAAACAATTGATTCAACAAGGTTTTGAATATTATTTCAATAATAATGTTTATATAAAGAAAAACTTAGATGTCTATAAAAAGAACCTTGATATAAAATCTGAAAGCTTTATAGAAGAGAAAAAAGAACTGCAGGACTATAATCAAGCTTACAAAAAAATCATAGACTCTCAGGGAGATTTAATACAGCAAGGCAGACCTAATAGGGGTAATTCTAATGTTGTATTAATGTCTACAGATCAACAAAATGATAGTTATATTAGACAAAGTGGTGAGCTAGCTTTTGAAGCCATGCAAAAAAGTAGAAGAGCGGACGATAGTATTGCTATTATTAGAAGAAAGCTATCATTACTCCAACCTGTAGAATTTGTAAACAGATTCTCAGAATTTTATACCGTATCCCTATCAGCAAAAGGTAAAACGGCCTTAGGAATGCTGGCAGGTTTTATATCTATCATAGCTTTTGCTATCCTAACAGACATCAACTCTTATCTAAAATCCAAAGCTAATTTGAAAAATTAATGCTGTTATGAAAAAAGAAATCAAAAACATCTGTTGTATCGGAGCGGGTTATGTAGGTGGACCTACAATGGCAGTAATTGCCCTGAAAAACCCTCACATTAAAGTGAATATTGTTGATATTAACGAGCAACGTATTCAAGATTGGAATGATACAGATCTAGATAAACTACCTATCTACGAACCTGGCTTATCAGAGGTAGTAGAACATACAAGAGGAAGAAATTTATTTTTCTCTACTGATGTGGAGCAAGGTATCAGAGATGCGGATATGATTTTTATATCTGTAAATACCCCTACAAAAACCTATGGAAAAGGAAAAGGTCAAGCGGCTGATTTAAAATATATTGAACTTTGTGCACGTCAAATTGCAAGTATAGCACAACGAGATAAAATAGTAGTAGAAAAATCGACACTTCCTGTAAGAACAGCAGAAGCGTTATCTGATATTCTATCCAACTCTGAAAGTGGCTTTAATTTTGAAATCCTTTCAAACCCTGAATTCTTGGCTGAAGGTACAGCAATTGATGACCTATTAAGTCCAGATAGAGTATTAATAGGAGGAGATAACACAGAGTCAGGCCAAATAGCAAAAGATACTTTATCTTCAATTTATGAAGCTTGGGTTCCAAAAGAAAGGGTATTACAGACAAACGTATGGTCTTCAGAGCTTTCTAAATTAACTGCAAACGCATTCTTAGCACAACGTATTTCATCAATCAACGCTATGTCAGCTTTATGTGAAAAAACAGAAGCGGATGTGGATGAAATTGCACGTGCAATTGGTATGGATAGTAGAATTGGACCAAAATTTTTAAAATCATCTGTTGGTTTTGGAGGTTCATGTTTCCAAAAAGACGTCTTAAACTTGGTTTATATCGCAAAATCTTATGGACTTGATGAGGTCGCTGAATATTGGGATCAAGTAATCAAGCTAAATGATTACCAAAAAAGACGTTTTGCAGATCGTATTATCAAAGAATCTTATAATACAGTCTCAGGTAAAAAAATAGCCTTCTTTGGTTGGGCATTTAAAAAAGATACCAATGATACACGTGAATCAGCCGCAATTTATGTTGCAGATCATTTATTAGATGAAGATGCTGAAATTGTTATTTACGATCCTAAAGTAACTGAAGAAAGAGTATATGCTGATTTAGAATACTTAAATAATCATTCTTCTGAATACATTAGATCAAGAGTAAAGATTGTAAATAACCCTTTTAATGCAGTAGGTGATGCTCATGCGATTGCTGTTCTGACAGAGTGGGATGAGTTCAAGGATTATAATTGGGAAAAGATTTATTCAAAAGTACTAAAACCTGCAAATATATTTGATGGTAGAAATATTTTGGATAAGCAAGAACTGAATACATTAGGCTTTAATGTTTATAATATAGGGAAGTAATGAAGAAAATATTAGTAGTTTTTGGAACTAGGCCTGAGGCAATTAAAATGGCTCCGCTTGTTAAAGAGTTTCAAAAAAATAGTGTTGATTTTGATACAAAAGTATGTGTAACAGCTCAACATAGAGAAATGTTAGATCAGGTTCTAGAATTTTATGAAATAGAACCTGATTTTGATTTGGATTTAATGAAACCTAATCAAAACTTATACTCATTGACAAGTGACATTATTGTTGGTATGAAAACTATTTTAGAAGATTTTCAGCCTGATTATGTATTTGTACATGGTGATACAACAACAACAATGGCTGCTGGTATAGCAGGTTTTTATTCGGGAGCTCAAGTCTGTCATATTGAAGCAGGGCTAAGGACTTATAATAAAAGAGCTCCTTTCCCTGAAGAACTTAATAGGCAAATAACAGGTAGAGTTGCAGATTATCATTTTTCCCCTACTATTACATCGAAACAAAACTTACTACAAGAGAATACATCTGAAGATAGGATATTGGTTACTGGAAATACCGTGATTGATGCATTAATGTTTAGTGTTGAAAAGGTAAAGCAACTTGAAGGAAATCAGGAAATAGAATTTCTTAAATCCATTATTACTCCTAATAGAGATTTGATCTTAGTAACAGGTCATAGGAGAGAAAATCATGGACAAGGCTTTTTAAATATTTGTACTGCTTTAAAAGAAATAGCCGAAACTACAGGAGTACAAATAATATACCCTGTTCATCTAAATCCTAATGTTCAAAAACCAGTATATGATATTTTGGGAGGTATAGATAATATTAAATTAATAGATCCATTATCTTACCCTGCATTTATTTGGTTAATGAATCAGTCAAAATTAATTATTACTGATAGTGGTGGAGTTCAAGAAGAGGCACCATCTCTTGGAAAACCTGTTCTAGTAATGAGAGATACTACTGAAAGACCAGAAGCTGTTGAAGCAGGGACAGTCTTATTAGTAGGAACTAATGCTAACTTAATAGTAAAAGAAGCTACTTCATTACTTTCTGATCATCATAGATATGAAAAAATGAGTGCGTTACATAACCCTTATGGTGATGGAAAAGCATCAGAAAGAGTAGTGGAATTTATTCTAAACAATAACTAAGAAACATTATAATGAATCCGGAAGTAGTAATGGTTGGCTTAGGTTATATAGGCTTACCTACAGCGGCGTTAATCGCACAAAATAAAGTAAAAGTTCATGGTGTTGATGTTAATCCACATGTGGTAGATACTATCAACCAAGGTAAAATACATATTGTAGAACCTGAACTAGATAAAGCAGTAGCTGATGCTGTAAAAGAAGGATATTTAAGTGCAGATGTAAAGCCTATTGAAGCAAATGTTTATCTAATAGTTGTTCCTACACCTTTCAAAGGTAAAAATGAACCAGATATCTCATTTGTAGAAGCAGCAACTAAAGCTATTTTACCTTTATTAAAAGAAGAAGATTTATATATAATTGAATCTACTTCACCAGTGGGTACAACTGAGAAAATGGCAAACTTAATTTATTCTGAAAGGCAAGAATTAAAAGGTAAATTAAATATTGCATACTGTCCGGAAAGGGTATTACCAGGTAATGTAATGTTTGAGTTAGTCAATAATGATAGGGTAATTGGAGGTATAGATGAAAAATCAACACAAAAAGCGTTAGCTTTTTACAGTCAATTTGTAAAAGGAGAACTTCATGCTACAAATGCAAGAACTGCCGAAATGTGTAAGTTAGTAGA
Source organism: Flammeovirga aprica JL-4 (assembly GCF_012844305.1). Classification (GTDB taxonomy): domain Bacteria; phylum Bacteroidota; class Bacteroidia; order Cytophagales; family Flammeovirgaceae; genus Flammeovirga; species Flammeovirga aprica. The sequence continues at coordinate 66,350 of NZ_JABANE010000013.1, read as the reverse complement.
AAATTCTTCTCGTGATGTACAAATTGCTTTCGCAAACGAATTATCTCTGATCTGTGATAAAGCAGGCATCAATGTTTGGGAACTCATCAATTTAGCAAACAAACACCCTAGAGTTAATATATTACAACCTGGCTGTGGTGTAGGTGGTCACTGTATTGCCGTTGATCCTTATTTTATTGTATCTGAATATCCAATGGAATCTCAAATTATTGGTAAAGCAAGAGAAATAAATAACTATAAAGCTTTTTGGTGTGCTGAAAAGATTCAAAATGAGAAGCTGAAATTTGAATTAGAGCATGGTCGTAAGCCAAATATTGCTTTAATGGGGTTAGCTTTTAAACCTAATATTGATGATTTAAGAGAATCTCCTGCTAAATATATTGTGCAGAAAGTATTACAAAATGCAAATAATGATAATTATTTCATTGTTGAACCAAATGTGAAAGAACATAATATATTTAAATTAACTGATTATCAAAAGGCAGTGAATAAAGCTGATATCGTGGTCTTTCTAGTTGCACATGATGAATTTAAGCAACTGAACTTAGAGACAAAAAAAGTACTTGACTTTTGTGGAGTTAAAGTTTAATTAAAATAGGGTGAAACTTTATTTCACCCTATTTTTTTTCATGTTATATGTAATGATAAATCTTAATAAATATTTGAAGTCTGATTTTAATCAAAATGTATTAAAAATTTTTTCTGGATCAACAATATCCTCTTTAATCCCTTTATTATTTATGCCAATATTGTCAAGAATGTATCTACCCTCTGAATTTGGTAAATATGCTATCTATAATGCTATTATTGCAATAATGATAAATTTTTTATCAGGAAAGTATGAAAGAGCTATTACTGTAGAAGCTGACCTTAATAAGAGTAGATTGTTATCCGTAATTTGTTTTATTCTATCTGTTTGTTTAAGTATTTTATTAGTTCCTGTTTATTTATTAATATCACATTTTTTAGAGATTAATATATTAATAATAGTATTAGGATGCTTTTTTAACTCGATATATCAAACTTCAAATTTTATCTTTATAAAAGAAGGTTTATATTCAGATTTAGCAAAGAGAGATATTTATAAAAGTACTTTTCTTATCTTATTACAGATTGTGTTTTTTTATACTTTTAAAAGTATTAATGGATTAATAATAGGACAATTATTAAGTACTTTTTTGATTATTCTTGTATCTTTTTTTAGGATGTATCAAAAAGATATTTTAATTAAAAACTTAAATATTAAAGAAATTATCGAATTGCTAGTTCTGTATAGCAACTTTCCCAAGTTTACTATATTTAGTAATGCTTTGAATTCTTTAACCAATCAGTTGCCAGTGTTTTTTTTAAAAAAATATTTTTCTGATAATAGTATAATAGGTAACTACTCTATGTCATCAAAGGTTGTATCAATACCAAATAGATTAATCTCAAACTCAATTTCTCAAGTATTTAGGAATGAAGCGGCAATAGAATATAATACTATTGGAAATTGCAGAGATATATTTGTTAAAACCTTAATCAAATTATTACTATTATCTATATTTCCTTCATTAGCATTACTATTTTTTGGTAAAGACCTTTTTATATTTTTTTTTGGTGATAATTGGAGTTTAGCAGGGGAATATGCTCAAATTTTGTCACCATTTTTATTTTTTAGATTTATATCTAGTCCAATGACAGATGTTTATCATATAGTTGGTAAACAAAGTTTAGATTTGTTGTGGCAAATGCTTTTATTTACTTTAATAGTATTATCAGCTATTATTTCTATAAATTTAGAATCGTCAAAATCTTTCATAGTACTTTTTTCGTTATCATATTCACTTGCTTATATTATCAATTTAATATTAACTTTTCGTTTAAGTAAACAAAAATGAATTTGAAAATATCATACTTTAAATTTTTATTAGTTTATATTTTTGTAATATTAATTCTTGATATATTAACTCCATTTCGGTTGTTAATTTTTATTTTTTCAAATGCATATTTAATTCTAGGATTATTAATAAATAAGATTCAATTTGTTAAAATTGAAAAAATAATAGAGATTTCTTTTGTGATAATATTTTTTCTTATTCAGTATTTTTTTTTAAATGCAGATCTTATATGGCTTGTTAAGATAATAACTTTTTATATATCGTATAATTTATTGCGTTATTGTCTACTAAAGATATCTAGAGATCAGATGGTGAAACTATCCAAATATCTAATATTGATATTTATGAATCTATTTATCATTATTTATACATATAGCCTTTTGGTGGGTAAAATTGCATTAAGAGAAATAGGTTTTTTTGAACATGTTAATTTGCTTGGTAATGTTATTGTGTTTTTATTGATATTAATAATATATTTTGATTTACCACTTAAATATAAGATAGCATTAACTTTGATAGGTTTTTTGTCAACCTCAACTGGATCTTTTTTAATTACTCTAACATCTTTCTTACCAATAAGACAAATAAATGTTAGAACATTTTTCTTTTATTTCTTAGTTTCTGTTTTTTCCTTCTTCTGTTTTTATCTGTTATTATTAACCTTTAATCCAATTCTTCACAATAAAGTATTTGGAATATTTAATGTTTTTCAAGAATTATCTTTTAATGAATTTTTGTCTGAAGTTAGAAGAGGATCTTCTGTTCAAGAAATCAATAAATCAGTAACTAGTTCATTAGTTTGGAGAGTATATGCATGGTGTAAATACTATATTTATTTTTTAGATAAAAGCAGTTTATGTAGTATGATTTTTGGTCATGGGGTAATGAATTTTAAGTTAGTTTGGGATGGAATAATGCCTCATAATGACTTTATTTTAATCTTATTTGATTTTGGTTTAATAATTTTTGGTCTGTTTATATACACAGTATTTAAAATCGTTTGGATTTCTTGTAAGAAGAAAAATCTGGTTATATTATTTATCTTATTACTATTCATTTTACGTCTTTTTACTGAAAATGTTATTTATTCATATTATACATTTCAGATATTTATTTTAATTTTTGCAATAATTAAAACATCATATGAAAAAGAAAATTTTATGTATAACTGCAATGTACCCTTTGGATCAAAATGATAATTTATCAGGAATCTTTGTAAAAGAGCAGTTAGATGCAATTGAAGATAATTCTGATTATTTTTTTGAAGTTTTTAATTTGAGGCAGTATTCTACATTTTATAGATATACAGTAGCACAGTTAAAAATTATTTTAAAAATTATTCGATTTAAATATTCAATAATACATATTCACTACTCAATTTCTGGATTATTCTTATTACTTTTCAAGCCTAAAAATTTAAAAGTTATAATAACATTCCATGGTAGTGATATTCTTGAAGGAGATAATTCACTTAAGAAAAATATTCAAACTTATTTATCAAAAATACTAGCTAGAAAAGCTGATAATCTAATTGTTGTTAATTCAAAAATGAAAGATATTTTATTAAAATATAATACTAATATTTCTATAATACCGTGTGGGGTCAATGTCAATTATTTTAAAAGAACAAAAAATGAAACTTTTAAACAAAAACATGGGAGTAACTTAATTAAAATAATCTTTCCTTCAGATCCACTAAGAAAGGAAAAAAATTATAAACTGTTTAGTGAAATAATTGAACGTTTAAGAAAAAGAAATAAAGATGATATTGAGGTGATAGCTTTTAGAGGGTTAAGTAGATCTGAAATACGCAGGGAGTTAATTGAGGCAAATTGTTTACTGTTAACATCAATTTCAGAAGGATCTCCACAAGTAGTAAAAGAGGCTTTGGCATGTAATACTCCTGTGGTTTCTAGAAAAGTAGGAGATGTTGATGTTGTTTTAGATAAAGTGGATGATTGTTATGTTATTAGTGGAGATAATGTTGATACTTATGTAAAAGCAATTGAAAAAATCCTTGAGAAAAAGACTAATTTAGCAGAGAATTCGATCAATAAATTAAAAGAGTTAGAGCTAGATAATGAAACAATTGCAAGGAAAATTGTCAAGTTGTATGATTAATATTTTTAAGACTGATAGTATTAAAAAAAGTTTATTGATTATAACTTTTTGTTTACTATCATTCATGATGTCTATAGATACTGGCTATTATAATATATCGTTAATATTAGTTGTAATATCGTATGTGATTTATTTTCTATCCTCAAAAGGTTGTACTAGTGTAGATATTAGGTATCGTAAACATCTAATAACATGGGGAGTATTTATTTTTATTCAGATTTTCCTATTATTCAAGAACCAAAATATAATTGAAGCAGGGGCAAAGATAATTGATAGTGTTCATATACTTGTTATAGGGATATTATTTTCAATAAACTTTCACGATTTTAAAATACCCTATGGAAATCTTTTGAAATCGTTTATTGCTGGTGTTATGCTAATCTCACTCAAAATAAACTATTGTGTTATACAACATATTTTTGAGAATGAAGAGCCTTTATATAGATTAATAACCCATTACCATAGGAATTTTATTATTGAAATCGTACCAGATATAATGCAACCATTATATTTATCATTTTATGTACTGATTTCTATTTTACTAGTTATTTTTTATTTTAACGGTAAGGTGTTTCTGCGATTTTTAATTAGTATTTACCTGCTATTTATAATTTATATTTTATCTACAAAAAGCAGTGTTTTATTGATATTTACTCTCTTTTATTTGTTTTTGTTGACAAAAATATTGCGTAAGATTAATGTTTCAAATCAATTAAAAATGATTCTAACTTTAATATTTAATTTATTTATTCTCTGGTTACTTGTATCTGTATTGCCTGGTATTGCTTCGGAGTTAATTAATGAATTAAATGTTAAATTTTGGTCTCAAGATACATTATCTAGAATACTTAATTTTATAAGTGAAGGAGATAATGCTAGAATTCAAAATTGGCAAAGTGCCCTTAAATTATTTATACAAAATCCTTGGTTAGGGGTTGGAGGTGGAGATTATTTAACTTCTTTACAAAATATTAGAAAAACGGATTCTTGGGCATATTTGAATAATGCTCATACTCATAATCAATATTTAGATATTTTAATATGTTATGGTATTATTGGGTTTATACCTTTTGTTACTTTTATTCTGTCACACTTATATAAATCTTTTCAAAATTTAAAAGTAGACATTTATTCTTCTATAATGATTTCTTTTTCTTTATTCATGTTTATTGAAAATATTTTATATAGACAAAAGGGAGTTGTTATTTTTGCGTTCTTTTACTTTATCTTTGTAAGATATTCAAATAATAAAATTAAATGAAGATATTATTAGTATCGTATTTTTTTTATCCTGAAAATTCCCCAAGGGCTTTTAGAGCCTATGAACTTATTGAAGAGTTTGTAGAGCGTGGTTATAGTATTGATTTAATTTTGCCTAACAAAAAAATCTTTTATTCTAATATATATAAAAGAAAAAATGTTAATGTAATATTAATTGGCGATCTTATAGAAGAAAAAAACTCTTCAAATGTAAATCATAATTTACTATCAATAAAAATAAATGAATATTTAAGAAAAGTAATTAATTATTTTTATCCATTTTTTTATTTTAAGAATTTTATCAATTCACTATCGTTATATTTATCGAATTTAAATAGAGGTTATGATATAATTTTTTCTAATTCATTTCCTTTTGCTGTTCATTATGGTTTGTATAAGGGACTAAAGAAAAATAAGAAATTAAATAAATCGAAATTGAAAATAGCTGAATATAGCGATCCCTTTTTTTTTCAAAGTTACATTAAAATAAATCCCATATATAAATATCTTGAGAAGATGGTATTAAAAGAATTTGATTATATATTTATCCCAACAGACAAAGCAATTACTAGCTATACTTATTATAAAAAACAATCTAATATTAAAGTTTTTCCTCAAGCATTTAATTTTGAAAAAATAACGACAAAAAAATATTCCGGCAATAGTATTCCAACATTTGCATATGCAGGACTATTTTATTCAGGTATGAGAGATCCGTCGTCTTTTTTTGAGTACTTATGTCAAAGAGAGGAAGATTTTAAGTTTATCATTTTTAGTAGGGAGCTAAATGATAAATTTATAGAAAGATATAAAAAAAAGTTAGGAAGCAAATTAATTGTTCACGTTAATGTACCAAGATTAGAATTAATAGAGAAGTTGTCTGAAATGGATTTTTTGATAAATATCAATAATATTTCTAGTAATCAAGTTCCTAGTAAATTGATTGATTATTCACTTTCAGGTAGACCGATATTATCTATATCACAGCAATTTGATCCTGAGATTTTCGAGAATTTCTGTCATAAGGATTATTCGCAGCAAGAGGAAATATGTTTAGATGACTACCGAATACAAAATAATGTCAATAGATTAATAAGGTTATATAATGAACATACAAAAAATTAAGACAAATTTCTTTTTGATTATTTATTATTCAATAGTTTCAAAATTACCTTCAAACACATCTATATTTGTTGGTTTATTCATAAGAAAAATCAGAGGTTTCGTTTGCTCTCAAATATTTAAATATTCAGGAGACAATATAGATATAGGTCGAAACATTTATTTTGGAAATGGAGCTGATGTTGAGATAGGTCATAATTCTGGTATTGGTAATGATAGTCGAATTACTAATAATCTAGTTATTGGTAATGATGTTATGATAGCACCAAATTTGGTTGTATTAGGACCAAATCATAATTTTGATAGATTAGATATACCAATGAATAAACAAGGAGTTTCAAAGAAAACATTAGTTAAAATTGAAAATGACGTTTGGATTGGTACAAACGTTATTTTAGGAAATAAAATAACAATAAAGAAAGGTAGTATTATTGCAGCAGGAAGTGTTGTTACTAAAGATAATAAAGAATATTCTATTTATGGAGGGAACCCTGCTTCTTTAATAAAGTATAGATATGAGAAAAATTAAAATAATAAATACAATTATTAATTCTTTGACGTTAAATGAAACAATAGATCTAATTATTTCAACTATTAATGAAAAGAAGTCAATTAATCATACAGTAGTAAATGCAGGAAAGATAGTTCTTATGCAATCTGACAAAGTACTTGCTCAAAGTGTTAATGAAGCTGATGTCATCAATGCTGATGGACAATCTATTGTATGGGCTTCTAAAATACTAGGTCAACCATTGCCTGAAAGAGTTGCTGGTATTGATTTAATGGAGGAACTTGTAAAAGTTGCCGAAAAAGAAAATTTCAAGATTTTCTTTTTTGGTGCTAAAGAAGAAGTAATAGCAAGTGTAGTAAATAAATATTCAGAAAAATATTCCACAGATATTATTGCTGGATACCGTAATGGTTATTTCAAAAAAGAAGAAGAGAGAACTATAGCTGAAGAAATAGCTAATAGTGGAGCTAATATTCTTTTTGTTGCTATTAGTTCTCCAACTAAGGAAAATTTTTTACATCAAAATAGAGATATCCTTTCAAAGGTTAACTTTACAATGGGGGTAGGTGGTAGTTTTGATGTTGTGGCTGGTAAAGTTAAGAGAGCTCCATTGTGGATGCAAAAATTAGGACTAGAATGGTTTTATAGATTTTTGCAAGAACCTAGAAGAATGTTTAAAAGGTATTTTGTAGGAAATACTAAGTTCATTATGCTTGTTATTAGAGAGTTATTAAGAAAATAATAGATTAAATCTACTACTAGTAAGTCATATTTTTATATTTTTGTGTGGTAATTTTTTAGTTCATAAATATGACAGGCAAATTAAAATATCTCCAACCATTCAATTTTGTTCTTGATTTATTACTGTTAAACCTATCAATAGTGTTAGCTACATTATTAAAGTTTAATGGTTTACATCCTTTGTTGGAGAAGGACCCTTATACCATGCTATGGATTTTTGCAAATCTAGCATGGATCATCATTTCATTATCTTTAAAACCACATGCTTTTCAAAGAACTAAAAGGGTTACAAAAGTATTAAGAAGCTATACTTCTGCATTAATATGGCATGGAATGGCTGTTTCTACTTTTGTTGTAGGGATTAAGTTTGCTAATGTCTCAAGAGAGTTTCTACTCAATACCTATATGATATGGACACCAATTGTTTTCATAGTAAAAGTAATTGGTATCTATGCTGTACGAATGTATCGCCGACAAGGTTTTAGTTACAAAAATGTAGCAGTCCTCGGTTACGGCCCATTAGCAGTAGAAGTTAGAAAATTCTTTAGAGTTCACCCTGAATTTGGTTTTAGGTTTTTAGGTTTCTTTGATGATAAGTCAACGGAAATGTATGTTAAAGGAAAACTTTCAGAGTTCAAATCCTTTGCTATAGAGAATAGCGTGAATGAGGTTTACTGTTGTATTCCTTATATTGAATATGAATTGATTCGTGAGCTAATTGATTGGGGAGAAAGTCACATGATTAAGGTGAAGCTAATTACTGATTTTAGGGGTTTTGCTTCTAAAGGGATTACTTTGGAGCGATATGATGAAATTCCTGTATTGGATGTTTCTCCAGTTCCATTGGATGACCAACATAATCAGCTAATGAAAAGAGCTTTTGATGTGGTATTCTCTTTTTCTGTAATAGTTCTATTGATGTCTTGGTTAACACCATTGATGACATTAATTATAAAACTAGAATCTAAAGGACCTGTTTTCTTTAGACAGAAAAGAACAGGGAAAGATGGTAGAGCATTTTGGTGTTACAAGTTTAGGTCAATGGCAGTGAATTCTGATAGCGATGCTAAACAAGCTACGAAGGGTGATATGAGAATCACTAAGGTTGGAGCATTTATTCGCAAAACTTCTATTGATGAACTTCCACAGTTCTTTAATGTATTTATCGGTAATATGTCTGTGGTAGGGCCAAGACCTCATATGTTGCGTCACACTGAAGAATATTCTAAAGTGGTTGAGAAGTTCATGTCTCGTCATTTAGTAAAACCTGGTATTACGGGTCTTGCTCAAGCAAGAGGATATAGAGGAGAAACGGAAAACGATGAGTATGCAATGAAAGGACGAGTGAAGCTTGATCGATTTTATGTTAATAATTGGAGTTTATGGTTCGATGTTCAAATAATTTTTGATACAGTGATGGGGATTGTAAATGGAGATGAAAAGGCTTATTAATAACCTTTCATTAAGAAAATATTTAAAAGAGTCATAAACCTGTAATTTTAAGGTTTGTGACTCTTTTTTTGTTACGAAATTTTCAATAACACAATGCACCATTTTCAATTTCATAAAAGTGAAAAAACACTTGAAAATAATTTAGTAAATATTTGTAAATAAATTGTTTAGCGGTTAATATTGAATAAATATAGAAAACAAGAAATAGAGTCATTGTACTCTGCTTCGGTTCATATAAAAAAGCTAAACTATTTCTGTATGCAAGCAAATTATTTGTTATGCTCTCACTTAGCTAACAGGCATCAAATAATCACAAGTTATGTTGTATATATCTTCTTTTGATGGGAATCGGGAAGAGAATAGTTCAGTTTTCACCTCATCTTGTGGTGGGGTGTTTTAAATGAATTTATTGTATAAATAAAAATATATCAAATGTTAGGAGTGAACTTAAATATATGATTAGCAATGAGTAATAAAGCTTAAAGTACTAGAAGGAATTTTTTTAACGGTTCTAAAAAAACAATACTATTTCTCTTAATAACACCAAAATATGCGACTAAATTTCTGAGCATTTACTTAAAGCCAATATTTAATCAAGATTTTGTGGATATTATTTTACCCTCTACTGTTAGATAAGGGTATGCTAGTATAGTTTTCACCTCATTATTAAATTAGTGAGGTGTTTTTGTTTTTATAAGACTCTTATTGGATTATATGCGAAACGTTACATTCATTTTTAAGCATAAAAAAAGGACGATAAAATCGTCCTTAATCATAATGCTATGTGATGATGCTTAGCTTAATACAGCTTCTGCTAGAATTACTAGCTTGTTGTCAAGCATCTCGATAGTACCGCCGTCAACAGTGAAAGTAGTAAGGTCTTTACCGTTGGCGATACGAACATCACCTTTTGCTAAGCTTGAGATGATGTTGGCGTGTCTATCAAGCATTTCAAATTCCCCGTTGATACCAGGAACTTTCACACCTGTAGCTTCACCTTCAAAATATTTTTTATCAGGAGTAATTAATTCAACAAACATGATAAATAAATTTATTAAAGTAAATTATGTTTGAGAGGTAGAAGCAGTCAATGTGTACAACTTCCTACTCCCTAAATTAAAAACGGGAATCCGAGAAGATCCCAGACTCCCGTCTTTGAATATGATTAAGTTGATGAAGGAATTACTTCGCTTCAGCAAGCATTTTCTCACCTCTTTCTACAGCTTCCTCGATAGCACCTACGAACATGAAGGCTGCTTCTGGAAGATGATCCCACTTACCATCTAAGATTTCGTTGAAACCACGGATAGTATCTTTGATGTCTACGATTAGACCTGGGATACCTGAGAATTGTTCTGCTACGTGGAATGGCTGAGATAAGTAACGTTGAACTCTACGAGCTCTTGCTACTACTTGCTTATCCTCTTCAGAAAGTTCGTCCATACCAAGGATTGCAATGATATCTTGTAATTCCTTGTAACGTTGGATTGTTTCTTTTACACGTTGGGCAGTGTTGTAGTGTTCGTCTCCTAATACATCTGGAGATAAGATACGTGAAGATGACTCAAGTGGATCAACACCTGGGAAGATACCCATTGAAGTAATCTTACGTGATAATACTGTTTGTGCGTCTAAGTGGGCGAATGTTGTCGCTGGAGCTGGGTCAGTTAAGTCATCGGCAGGTACATATACCGCCTGTACGGATGTAATTGATCCTCTCTTAGTAGAAGTAATACGCTCTTGCATAGCACCCATTTCAGTAGCAAGCGTTGGTTGGTAACCTACGGCTGAAGGCATACGACCTAGAAGGGCTGATACCTCTGAACCTGCTTGAGTGAAACGGAAAATGTTGTCAACGAAGAATAAGATATCTCTACCTTCACCTTCACCGTCACCATCACGGAAATACTCTGCAATTGTAAGACCAGATAAAGCTACACGAGCACGAGCACCTGGAGGTTCGTTCATTTGACCGAATACCAATGTCGCTTGTGATTGAGCAAGCTCTTCTTCGTTTACTTTAGAAAGGTCCCATCCACCTTTCTCCATGTCTTCTTCGAATTCTTTACCGTATTTGATTACGCCTGATTCGATCATTTCACGAAGAAGGTCATTACCTTCACGAGTACGCTCACCAACACCAGCAAATACAGAAATACCTGAGTATACCTTTGCGATGTTGTTAATCAATTCCATGATCAATACTGTTTTACCTACACCGGCACCACCGAAAAGACCAATTTTACCACCTTTAGTATAAGGCTCTAATAAGTCAATTACTTTGATACCTGTATAAAGAACTTCTGTAGAAGTTGCTAATTGATCAAATGGAGGAGCAGACCTGTGAATAGGTAATGAAGTTTTACCTGAAGGTTGTTTCATTCCGTCAATAGCTTCACCTACAACGTTGAATAAACGACCTCTAACTTCTTCACCTGTAGGCATTGCAATAGCCTCGCCTGTATCAAGTACTTCAGCTCCACGCTGAAGACCTTCTGTACCGTCCATCGCTACTGTACGAACGCGTTCCTCGCCAAGGTGTTGTTGAACCTCCAAAATGATCTCCTGACCATTGGATTTCTTCACCTTCAAAGCATTGTAAATCGCAGGTAGCGTAGATCCTTCTGCTTCGAAGCTGACGTCAACTACTGGTCCAATGACTGTGGAAACTTTACCGATATTTGACATCTTGGTATTTATTATTATATCAATGAATTCAAACACAAGCTTCGAAGCAAGACTACTTCAAAGACTATTTTCAATGCAAAACTATAATACTATCTAATGATTCCAAAGATTATTGACATTTTAAGTGTAAGAATTGTATTTTAATTGCAAATTTTATGGTATACCGGTTGAAATTTTGAATTTGACTGCCTTTTTTACCAAATAGAGTTAATAGAATGGCGTATATCGAATCAAGATTAAAATTTATTAGGAATTTACACGTAAGTTTTAGTTCTTGTAGGCAGACTTTATTATAATTGATAACTATTGCTATAAAAACTTACATCGAATTAGGCATGATTTTTTAGGTTACTTTAGCAATCAACGCTCATTTTACGTTGTTTATTTAGATATACCATCGAAGTGTAACTTATGAACAACCCAAAATGACAACTTACTGTGTGAAAAATGAAGATTAAAAATACCTTTTATCTATTACTGGCATTTACCACTTTGAGTGTGAATGCATATGCCAACGATCCTCTTAACAAACCAAAAGTTTGGTCACTACTACAAGAAACACCAACGGATATGAGTTTGTGGGCTGCCTATGTCGGTAAGTCATGGGTTTGTATGAATATTGCTGAAAAGGAGAATATCAAAAGCTGGAAACAAATGCTTGGATCTTCAGCGCCTTTAGCACAAAACGAACAGCATATGAGGATTTCAGCTGAGCAACAGAAACAGCTTGAAACAGAGGTGCATGCAGCAGATGATGCTTTTTGGGAAGGAGAAGAGCTTCAAGAGCAAGTAACGGCAAACGAGATCTTACAAGAAAGACAAGAATTGAAGCAGCACTTTGAAGAAATGGAGCAGAAGATGGTGCAGACTCCTAGTGCTATCACACAGTTATCAAGAAATTTAAGAGAGAATTTTATCCTGATTGATGATGAATTCAGAATGGAGTTTGAATCATTAGGATTAGAATATACAGGGTATTGGGATAAGTATCCTGAAGGAAAATACAGCCCGGAAAAATGGGTGCATGAAAGAAATATTGAGTTGAAAAACCTTAAGAAACAACAGTTTGAGAAAATTAAATCGTCAATGTTGGCGTCTGTAGTTTCAACGGAAGGTAATACTGGACATTAATATAATAATGCATTAGAGTGTTAAAAGAAGAAACTTAAAAACTCTAATTCACTTAATTATTTACAAATATTTTAAGAAAAGCCTCATTACATCCCTTTTGTATTGAGGCTTTCCTTATATTTGATAAACTTAATCACTTATCAAAATTATTCATTGACGGAGAATGATTCAATTTTTTGGAAAAATATTAAATATCAAGGCGATACTGTTTTTAGGAATAGTAGCCTTCTTTTTACAGCCTAATGACATTTTAGCCCAGGGAGAGCAGAATACAATACAGTTTTCAGGTATTGTAGTGGAAGGAGATAGTTCTTATGGTGTTCCCGGAGCTCACGTTTATATCAAACAAGCGGGTAGAGGTACAGTTACCAATCATGCAGGTTTTTTCACTATGCCTACTCAAGTGGGTGATACAATTGTTGTCAGTTCAGTTGGATTTGCAAAACAGGAGATTGTAATTCCTAAAAGGGATGACCTTGGTTTTACGGTATTGATAGAAATGAGAGAAGAAGTTACAGAACTTCCACTTTTAGAGGTATTTCCATATCCAACCAAAGAGATTTTTGAAGAGGCATTTTTAGCTCTTGGAGAACAGAAAGATCAAAGAGTGGAAAATATGGAAAAAAATCTTAGTCAGGAAAAATTGACAATGATGTCCAATGCATTACCAATGGGTGCTAGTGGCAACTACAAATATTATATGAATTATAGGGCGGATCAGATTGCTACTCAGTATTTTATGGAAACAGCAAATCCTTTGTTGAATCCATTTGCTTGGGGTGATTTGATTAAATCCATCAAGAGGGGTGACTTTAAAAGAAAAGATTAACGTATTTTTATAGAGAAATAATATACCATAGGTACATTATTTGTCGTTTCTTTTTTGAGTACTAGGACAAAAGTAAACGGAGGATTTATGATTATCATTAATTTTCATCTAGTACTTCGCCGTAGATAAGGCGGTTATTATGCTTCATTATAGCGGTTGTATTGATGAACCAATAAAAATAGACGAGATAAATTCTGATCGTTTATCTTGTATTTCCTTTTCAATAAACTGAGAGTAATTGCTTACATGTAAGTAATTGCTACAAATTGAAACCATTAATAACTCGATTTTTTTTACTGCAGTTATACCAATTATCTCGAAAAATGAAAAAAGAGTAAAGTATCAATGGGCTTCTTTGATTTTTTTACAAGTGATCTAGCAATAGATCTTGGAACAGCTAACACGCTGATCCTCACCAAAGGCAAAATTGCGGTAGAAGAACCTTCTATCATTGCATTAGACAGACAATCTGGAAAAGTGATTGCTCTGGGAGCTAAAGCCATGCAGATGCATGAGAAAACACATGAGAATATTAAAACAATTCGTCCTCTTAAAGATGGTGTAATTGCTGATTTTCATGCTGCAGAACAAATGATCCGTGGCTTGATAAAGATGTCTGATGCTAAAAAACGATTTTTCACACCTTCCCACAGAATGGTAATCTGTATCCCTTCAGGAATTACAGAAGTAGAAAAAAGGGCTGTTCGTGACTCTGCCGAACATGCTGGAGCAAAAGAAGTGTACATGGTGCCGGAACCGATAGCGGCAGCAATTGGTATTGGTGTCAATATTGAAGAGCCGATGGGAAGCATGGTTGTTGATATTGGGGGTGGAACAACTGAGATTGCAGTGATTGCAATGTCAGGCATTGTATGTGATCAATCTGTTAGAACTGCCGGTGATGTTTTCAATAGAGATATTCTAGATTATATGCGTCGTCAACATAATCTACTTATTGGTGAACGATCAGCAGAGAAAATTAAATTTGAAGTTGGAGCCGCATTAGCAGAGCTTGATGATGCTCCAGAAGATTATGAAATCAGAGGTCGTGATTTATTGACAGGTATTCCGAAAGTAATCAATGTTTCTTATGCGGAAGTTGCTTTTGCTTTAGATAAATCCATCTCAAAAATAGAAGAAGCAATTCTGAGGGCATTAGAAACAGCTCCTCCAGAATTATCTGCCGACATCTATGACAGAGGTATTCACCTCACGGGTGGAGGAGCCTTGCTTAGAGGATTGGATAAAAGAATTTCACTGAAAACGAAGTTGCCGGTGCATGTGCCGGAAGATCCATTGAGAGCCGTTGTATTAGGAACGGGCCATGTCTTGAAAGAATTAAATAGGTACAAAGCCATTTTGATTACCTAATTAGATAAAAATAACGCAATAAGAATTGAAAGATTCCATTGCGTTTTTTTTTGTTCGGAACTTCATTTTAAATTGCATGATATTTAAGGGAGAGAAATAATTACGATAAGTACCAGATCAGTATTACTTAAGCTAAAAACCTTTTCTTTCTTATATTTTTTCTGGAGATAAGTACCAAGACAAAATAATTTAATTATTAACTATTTTTGGCTTAGTACTTAACATTTTTGATTGCCATTGTATGAGTCAATTATTTGCTATCATATTTAAATACCGAGTCTTTTTAGTGTTTATCCTTTTAGAGCTTGTTGCGGCAGCTTTGATTGTGAATAATAATACTTATCAGCGTTCGGTTATTCTGTCTTCTTCTAACACTGTAGTAGGAGGGATTTATAATACTACATCAAATATTGAGCAGTACTTCAACCTTACCGAGGTGAATGAAGACCTGTTGAATGAAAATGCACTTCTGAGAAAGCAGATTGAATTGAATCAAATAGTAGGGATTAATGATAGTACTGATCAGCAGGTGGTTCAAAAAGATGCTTTATCTCCTCTTTTCTATGGTATGAGTGATACTATTGCTTATGATTTTATCCCTGCAAGAGTGATCAACAACTCTGTTTATAGATCTGCCAATTATATCACCTTAAATAAAGGTAGAGAGGATGGAATTGTAGAGGGAATGGGAATCATGACAAAAGATGGTGTAGTAGGGCAAGTGAAATCAGTTTCAAACCACTTTGCTACATGTTATTCATTATTGCATAGAGATATGGCCGTTTCTTCAGAGTTGAAGAAGAATGGAGCACTTTGTACAGTAAAATGGAATACAGAGGATCCTACAAAGGCGTCAGCAAATTATTTACCGCTTCATCTTGATATTAATGTAGGTGATACGATTACAACATCAGGGTTCAATACTGTTTATCCAGAAGGTGTAATGTTGGGGGTAGTGACAGAAGCAGAAAAAACACCATCAGAGCGTTTTTGGTTAGTGACGATTGATGTATCTGTAGATTTCTCAAAACTGCATCACGTTTATGTTTCAAAGTCATTGTTCAGAGCAGAGAAAGATTCTCTGGAAGCGATGGATGAACAGTAAAATTTTTAGTAAGAGTCTTAAGGATCAAGAATAAATTATGGGAAGAGAAATATGGTTAAAACAAGTAGGTTTATTTTTAATCTACCTTTTTGTTCAAGTATTATTTTTTAGAAACCTTACTTTCTTTGATGGTAATGTGATGGTGTTTCCTTACGTTGCTTTTTTAGTATTGCTGCCATTTGGAGCCATGAATATGAGTATCCTGATCGTAGCGTTTTGTATGGGCTTTGTGATTGATATATTTTATGATTCCATCGGTATACACACTGCTTCTTGTGTTTTCTTAGCTTTTACAAGAACTCAAATTATGAGGTGGACTGCTCCAACGGGAGGATATGAACTATCAGAAGTGCCCACTTTAAATCAAATGGGTTTCGGTACTTTTTTAGTTTTTGTGATACCTCAAATTCTTATCCATCATATTGTTCTATTTGTAATAGAGGCAGGAAGCACATCTTTTATGCCTAAGGCGATTTTAAGAGGTGTTTTAAGTACAGTAGCTACATTAATGATAGTATTGGCTATTCAGTATCTATTTTATGGAAATGTAGGTAGAAGAAGACTTTGATTAAAAGCAATGGAATCTTGTGAAGAAGAAATTAAAATATAAAAGAGATGTTCCAGACATACTCCAAGAAAAAATGGTCATAAGTAATTGAAAACTTATGACCATTTTTTTATTTCAGAAACTTATGTCCTAGTACTTATAAGTGCTTCAAACGGATAATCAATTTATAGAAAATGGTAAAATTACTCCCACCATCAGTTTTAAATTATCTGCCGATTACACCAGACCCTATTAATTCATCCCCTTCATACCAAGAGACAAACTGACCTGCTGAGATACCAGATTGTTTGTTTTCAAAGACACAGTATAAACCATCTTCTTTTTGATAAAGAGTGACTTTTTCAAGAGGCTGACGGTATCTGATTCTAGCCATATATTCTCTAGTTTCACCAACTTCCATTCGCAAGTCTTCTCTGACCCAGTGAATTTCGTTTGATTCTACTTTCAAGCCTTGTCTATTCAGACCAGGATGTTCACTACCTTGACCAGTATAAATAGTATTTGTTTCTGTATCTGTTGCAATCACGAATAAAGGAAGCGGAGTTCCTCCAACACCTAAGCCTTTACGTTGACCGATAGTGTAATAATGTGCACCTTGGTGTTCCCCAACTTTTTTACCATATGTAGGCTTGTACGTATAAGGGATTGTTTCAAGCTCCAGTTTTTCAGCTTCAGAAGAGGCATTTTTGATAGATGCTTCTCTTTCCAGATAGATAGGGTGGTCAACAGGTACTTCTACGATGTTGCCCTCTTTTGGCATAAGCTGTTGTTTTAAGAAATCAGGAAGTTTTACCTTTCCAATAAAACAAAGACCTTGAGAGTCCTTCTTATTAGCTGTGATAAGATCTTGTTCAGCTGCTATAGCTCTTACTTCTGGTTTTGTTAGCTCACCAATTGGGAATAAAGCTTTAGAAAGCTGTTCTTGATTCAACTGAGATAGGAAATAGCTTTGATCTTTATTTCCATCAACACCTGCAAGTAAACGAAAGACTTCTTTACCATTTTCATCAATAAAAGAATCTTTTCTGCAGTAATGCCCCATGGCCACATAATCAGCACCAAGTGACATTGCAATATCCATAAAGACATCGAATTTCACTTCTCTGTTACATAATACATCTGGGTTGGGTGTTCTGCCTGCCTCGTATTCAGCAAACATATAGTCCACAATACGTTCTTTGTATTGTTCACTTAAATCTACACTTTGGAAAGGGATGTTTAACTTGTTTGCCACAAGCAATGCATCATTACTGTCATCAATCCACGGGCATTCACCTTGAATTGTTACACTTCCATCATGCCAATTGATCATGAAAAGACCAATTACATCATAACCTTGCTCTTTTAATAAATAAGCGGCTACGCTTGAGTCTACTCCTCCGGATAGACCTACTACTACTCTTTTTGCCATAAAATTAAAATGCTTACAGGGGGTTAAGTTCCCTTTTCACAAACAGATCAAATTTTTTTTATAAAAATCTGATTTTTTTTTTCAAAGATAGGAATATCTTTTTGATGTTGCACACGCTATTTATTATCAGATACTTAACACATCTGAATAACAGGCTGATATTCTTTTTGGAAATGTAAATCGCATTATATTTAATTTTGTTTAGGAATTTTTTTTATGATAAACTTGCGTGGTAATATAAAAACGTGCACCTTTGCATCGCTTTAAAACAAAAGGCCACCACAAAAAGCGGGTGTGGTGAAATTGGTAGACACGCTAGACTTAGGATCTAGTGCTTCACGGCGTGGGGGTTCGAGTCCCTCCACCCGCACTTAGAAAGGTTGATAGAAATATCAACCTTTTTTTTTATGCCCAAAATTTAGTAATCTTAAAAATAGAATATCCGTTTCTTCGTTATTCTTTATAATCAGAATAATTTCATCTATTCACTTAGAATGATTATTTTTCATAATCAGAGATAAATTCTATAAAAAGAAATAGTTCATACATCCACTATGTAATCATGGTACTTGAATTGCTTTAAAGTACTGCAATAGTAGGAGACATATAAAGTAGACTATGAGTGATCAATCATCAACTTCCAGAAATGTTGGTTTAAGATTAAATGATTTAAGTATTCGTGTTAAGGTTTTGCTTAACATGCTAATGATTGCAGTGCTTTCAAGTATTGCAGTAGGCTTTTTGGGGTATTACTCTGCTAAGAAATCGTTGGAAGAGGCCGTGTTCGATCAGTTGACTTCTGTAAGGGAAGTGAAAAGAAGAGCGTTGGAGTCTTTTATTGAGGATGCTAAAGAGCAGGTAAGTGTATTGGCACAAAGTAGAATGGTGGCTGATGCCGTGATGGAGCTTTCTCCTGCCTACTCCATCATGGATTTTTATTATTCTCCTGGTAAAATTACTTTGATGCGCAGAGACCTCAAGGAATTTTACAGAACAAGTGTGGATAGAAAGCTCGGTGATCAGGATCTTTTCTCAAAACAACTGACAAAGAGTACAGATGAGTTATCAGATAAGGCTGTAGTACTTCAGAACCTTTATATTGCCAACAATAAACATCCTATCGGTAAAAAAGAACTACTGAACAGGGCCAATGATAAGACGGCCTATTCAGATATTCACGAAAGATATCATTCTTCTTTTAGAAGATTTTTAATGGCTGATGGGTTCTCAGATATTTTATTGGTCAATGTACATACCTCAGAAGTAATTTATTCTGTGGCAAAAAATACAGATTTTGGATCAAGTTTGATGTCTGGGGTATTCAGGCAGTCAGCATTGGGACAGGCCTTTACATTGGCAAGAAACTCTATCCGTCCAAATATGGTGATCTTATCTGATTTTGTTTCTTATGAAGGTGCATACGGTGAATTGCAGTTGTTTTTCTCTGCTCCAGTATATGAGGAAGGAGAAAAGATCGCAGTACTTATCGCTACAATGCCTTTGTCTGCAGTAAATAAAATTATGACTGATGATGGTGATTGGGTGGAAGAAGGACTAGGGATAACAGGTGAAACCTATTTGGTAGGTAAAGATCAGTTGATGAGAAGTGATGCCCGTCTTTTTGAAGAGGAATCAGAAAAGTTTTATGAAGAATTATTGGACTTGAATGTTCCAGGAGAGGAAATCAATCAGATAAAGTCATTAAGAACTACCGTACTTTCTAAAACGGTAAAAACGGAGCCAATACTTGATGCCTTAAAAGGACACTCTGGCAATATGCTATCCAAGAACTATTTAGGGAAGCCTGCATTGAGTGCTTATTCTACTTTGAAGATAAGAGAGCTGCCGTGGATTATAATTGCTGAAATGCAAGAAGAGGAAGCTTTTGAGTCGATTGAAAGGCTGAAGTGGAATGTGGCATTGGCGACCTTGGTTATCTTCATTATTGGTGTAATTATCTCCAATGCTTATTCTACGAGTTTTACAAGACCGATTTATAAATTACAGGAAGCGATTGGTAAACTCTCTAAGGGAGATTTGTCCGCGTCAATTCCGGTGACTTCAGCAGATGAGATAGGACAGACTATTGAGTCTATGAATACCTTGATTGAACGTACAAGAGATACTTCAGATTTTGCTAGAGATATTGGTAAGGGGAACTTTGAGACCAAATTTGAGACCTATGGCAATAAAGATATTTTAGGTAATTCTTTGGTGAAAATGAGAGACCGCTTAAAAGAGGTTTCTATTGAAGATTACAGAAGACAATGGGTCAATGAAGGAATTACAAAGTTTGCAGATATCACAAGGCAGTATCTTGATAATGTAGATCAGCTGTATGAAGTTGTATTGAGAGAACTTGTTGATTATTTATCGGCCAATCAGGGAATGTTATTCTTGGTGGAAGATGATGAAATAGCTGATAAATCATTCTTACAGTTAAAGGCATGTTATGCTTTTGATAGACAAAAGTATCTTGATAAAAAGATTGGGTTTGGTGAAGGCTTGGCAGGGCGTTGCTGGCAGGAAAATGAATCATTGTTTATTGATGATGTTCCTGAAGGCTATTCTAAGATAGTAACAGGTCTGGGACTAGCATCTCCCAAAAGTATTTTGATTGTACCGCTGAAATTCAATGAGCAGGCCTTGGGAGTTATTGAAGTGGCTTCTTTTGATGTATTTGAAAGATATATGATTGAGTTTGTGGAAAGGATTTCAGAAAATATTGCGTCAGCGATTACCTCTGCAAAACACAATACAAGAACTGCTCATCTGCTTTCTGATGCGCAGAAGTTGACGCAGGAGTTGAGAACGAGAGAGGAAGAGATGCTTCAGAATACAGAAGAGCTTCAGACTACGCAGGAGGAAATGGCAAGAAGGCAATATGAATTGGAAGAGGTGAGAAAAGAATTGAAGAAAGAAATCGCCTTGAAAGACGAACAGATTCTATTCTATAAATCTCAACTAGGAGAAAAAGGAGATGATCTGTCTTCAGAAGTTGAAAAGGTTTAGTCTTCAATAAGCATAAATAAAAAATCCATTGCAGATTTCGGTTTGCAATGGATTTTTTTATTCCATGTTTGGAAAATATACTTTAGAAGTAAAAATCTTCTGAATTTATTTCCAGAATCTTAGAATACCCATTTCTATGCTCAAGAAAAATAGAGCTAGAAGTAAGAAGATTCTCCAAAGTGGCTGTGCAACGTTGTCTTCTAGAAAGACTTGCTTGAAAGTATCAGCTTTGATGTTGCTGTATAGTTTCACGTTTTTGATGTCTTTGAATTTCTCTTGTAAAGC
The DNA here is from genome assembly GCF_012844305.1 of Flammeovirga aprica JL-4. Classification (GTDB taxonomy): domain Bacteria; phylum Bacteroidota; class Bacteroidia; order Cytophagales; family Flammeovirgaceae; genus Flammeovirga; species Flammeovirga aprica. The sequence goes on along the minus strand of NZ_JABANE010000013.1, from coordinate 44,863 downwards.
ATCTGTAGAATAGCTTTCAAGTTTTGATTCCAGTATATCATAATTGAAAGCGATATAACCGATGATGGCATCATTCTCAGTGCTCTTGATCGCATAGCAACCTGCTTCCATATCCTCATTCGGTAGTTTTAATGTCAGAATATCAGCATTGACTTTTTGAGTAGGGATAATTTCAAGTTCTCCTTTCTGCAGTTTGTACATGCTTCCTTTCTGAAGTCCATCCAAACGGATGCGGATATTTTTCTCTCCAAAATTAAATGATAATTGATCAGACTGCGTTTTACTCAAAATAGCCATTCTGTACATGACCGGTACAAACAAGGCGTGTTTTCCAAAGTTGGAGTATTTAGGATCAAGCGGTACAGAACTGAAATAGATATTCTGAAGAGCATTTTCCTGTACTGACAAGAAGCTCTGACTGTTTTTGTAGCTCAATAATGTATGTACCCCTCTGCCGTTCCATTGGTAATTAGAAATACCTTCAGGCATGCTCATATTTTTGATTCTCTTTTCAAATACATTGGCAAAGAAAGGGTCCTTTTTAGGAGGAGGAGTTGTACCGATAAATTGACTGCTTGCTGAGATATTATTTTTAGAAATCAATACACCAAAAGCGGCTGAATAACTATCGATATCCATATTTGGAGGTGGGAACACTGCTATATTCGTTCCATTACGTATAGCATTAGTGATGACCTCGTTTAATGATTCATTGATAGACTCTACATAATCCAGAATCAATAAGTCAGCACCGTTTGTAGCTGAATAATCAATGGAGTTGGATCTGAAAGAAGTTGCATTTAAGAAAGGCTCACTTTTATAAACCGTAGACAGGTACTTTCTAGGGTTATCCGATATGATAGCAATATTGATATTAGGCGAGACATTCAAAATGAAATAATGATCATTGTCAAAATCAACAGGGTAGTCATCAATACTCACTCTGCATCTTTTTGAACCTGCATTGCTGATTGCAAATGCCATCTCAATGGTTTTGGTTTCATTTTCTTCCAATGAAATATTAGCATTAGAGGATTGTACGTCTTCGATATATAATTTCAGATCTCTGTCTTTTACTTCTCCTTTACCGAGGTTTGAGACTTTGACAAAGAGTTTATTATTTTCTTTTTCTTTTAAGAAAGGTTTTTCTAGCCAAACAGAGTCAATACGCAGGTTTTCGGTTTTATCGGCCTGTAATGGAATCAGGTGGTAAGTAGTAGAAGTATCAAAATCAAACTGTTCGAATTCCTGATTCGTGGATTTTTGAAAATCAGAAATGATAAAGATCTGTTTATTATCACCCATTTTTTCTCGCACAAAAGCATCCTGACTGAAGGTGTTGATTTCATCTAAACCTCTAGTAAAGTTAGAATAAGTCAAACTGATGATTTCTTCCTCCGTTCGATCCTGATTTTTAAAATATCTGGAACTTCCTGTAAAGCGGTTATCAATAATCTGATAATTATAACCCACAGGGAAAATACCAGGGATATTTCGGCCAATATCTTTACCAGCATCAAGAAGCGTTTTGCCATTGCGTTCGCTTTGCATACTGAATGAGTTATCAATATAAATACTGATTTTCCCGGTGTCGCCTTTCAACAGTGTGCTTCCATCTTCTTTAGGTATGTAAGGGCGTGCGAAGGTCAGAATTGCCAGAAGTATAAAAGCCATTCGGGCAATCATCACCAATATCTTTTTCAAACGGTCCTGTGCATTGGACATTTCCTTGACGGTTTGAAGAAAAGCTACATTGGTGAACTTCACTTCAGACGACCTCTGGAAATTAAAAAGGTGAATAATCAGTGGCACTGCAACCAAAGGCAGGGCATATAAAAAAACAGGGTTTACGAAGTTCATAGAAAATCTAGACTTATAGCGATACTTTGAGGTACAAAAGAGTACTTCTATTTATCTAATTTCATCATTTTTGTGAAAAATATACTAGTAAGATACAATGAAAGAATAGGACTTTTTACACTTAGAAGGATTTAATTATATTTGTGCCGAGTTAAATCGGAAATAAAATAGAAAATAATCTTCCCTCGAGGTTTTTTTTATCTATTTTCATAGTATATTTTTTGAATCACATTCTAAACTAATAAATAAAGTGAAGAAGTTATTAATCGTAGTAGGTATCATTGCTACAATGATTGCATGTCAGCAACCTCAACCTGTTCAAACAGCAGCACCTGAAGGAGCTACAACAAAAATCGCTTATATCAACAACGATACTTTATCGGTTTACTATAAGTATGGAGAGGATCAGTACAAAGATTTCCAAGCGAAAGTAGAGAAGAGCCAAAAGCAATTGCAGACACGTGCAATGAAATTGCAGAAAGAGGCGGAAAACTTTGAAAAAAGAGCTAGAGCGGGTTTAATGTCACAAAATGACATCCGTAAGAAGCAAGAGGAGTTAGCGATCAAACAACAAGAAATTCAAATTGCTCAGCAATCACAAGCACAAGGTTTAGCTGCTGAAGAGGCTGCAATCCAAGCTGAAGTACGTAAGAGAGTAAAAGAATTTTTAGATGCTTACTCTGCAGATAAAAACTACAGTATTATATTAGGTTATAGCGATGGCGTTACGTCTACTGTAATCTGGTCAACACCAAACGTAGAAGACATCACTCAAGCTGTTATCGATGGTTTGAATGCAAAATATGAAGAGGAATTAGTTGCTGCGACTTCTGAAGAGAAAGGAACGAAGTAATTTAAAATTTCTATAAGTACTTAAGGTACCTTCAAGTACTTCTGAATCCACAATAGTTGTTAGGCTGTTGTGGATTTTTTTTACTTTAAAATGTTAGCGTTGTACATTTGTGGTAACAAATTTATTATACAAGATGAGCGATAAAAAACCTACCTTTTTTGAAGGATTCAAAGAGCCATTTGAGATGGTCAATAAATTAAGAATTGTATTTTATTCTTTGGCGAGCCTTTCTGTTCCTTTTTTCACTATTTGGTATCTTCAAGATAAAAACGAAGAATTGGAAGGAGTTATAGCTCCTCTAGGAAAAGTCTTTTCAGGTATTGTGGCATTGATTGCAGTAGCAGTAGCAGTTGTCGTTTATATGCAGTATCAAAAGAAACTAAAGGTGATCAGAAAAGAAGATTCATTGCCTTACAGACTTACGATGTTGTTGAAAGCACAATCTTTTAAATTTATACCTTTGGCTGTAGCACCTGTAGTGACAGTGGTATTGTATAGATTGACACTAGAGCCTTTGATGATGGGTGTATACTTATTCTCATTGATACTGTTAGCAATGAGCAACCCAACAGTGCATACCGTTATCTCTGATTTGAGATTGAATAAAAGAGACAAAGAAATAATGCTTCAGAATATTCCTTTTGAAGAGACAGACATGAAATTATAATCCTAACCCTTATTAACCCTAATCTTATGACTGAAGAAGATTTTAAATTACTGATCGATTTTCATGTAAAAGCAGAAAGACAAGGTCCTGGAAGTGATGCTGAAACAGAGAAAGCATTGTCATTTACAGCTTTTGATGGAATTGAAAAGTTAAAAGTAGCAGATATCGGATGTGGTTCTGGTGCTCAAACTTTCGCCTTGGCCAATGCCTTGGTAAATGCAGAGATCACCGCGGTAGATTTATTTTCTGAATTTTTGATGCAGTTAAATTTAAAAGCTGTTCAAAATAATTTTGACGATAGAATCAAAACGTTGAAAGAATCGATGGATCAGCTGTCTTTTCGAGAAGAGGAGTTTGATTTGATTTGGTCAGAAGGTGCGATTTATAATATTGGGTTTAAAAAAGGGCTGGAAGAGTGGAAAAAATACCTTAAGACTGGAGGTTATATTGCGGTGAGTGAAATCACTTGGTTGACAGGTACACGCCCTTCAGAAATTGAGGAATATTGGAATGCTGCTTATCCAGAAATTGATACTGCTTCTAACAAAATGAAAACAATGGAAGAATTAGGGTATCAACCTGTGGGGTATTTTCCTTTGAAACAGGAGAGCTGGCTGAAAAATTATTACGGCCCTATGGAAGATCGTTTTGCTTCTTTTTTAGAAGATAATGATCATTCAGAGAAAGCTAAAAATCTAGTTGAACAGGAAAAAGGAGAGATTCAGATGTATCAAAAATTCAAAGACTATTACAGTTATGGCTTTTATATTGCCAAGAAAGTCTGATCTTTAAAAATAATAGTGTCTAAACACAAAAAAGCACGTTTTCTTCACTGAAAACGTGCTTTTTATTTGAAGTGATAATTGAATTGGTTAGTGACACAAATATAAAGCTAATGTATACTAAATGCAAATAATTATCAACATAGTGCAATAATAAGTGAATTGTTTTGTGTTCCTATTAAATAACAAAATATTCATTCATTTATTTTGCACTTATGGAATTTCCGTAAAATATTATTTTACAAATATCGCAGTAAAGGAGAAATCTGTTATATATGATTCGGAAAATTGTAGTGTGCTGATCCACATTATTTAAGCTCTTCCTTTAGGTATTTTGCAGTGTGACTCTTCTTGTTTTTGATCACTTTTTCAGGAGTTCCCGTTACCACTACAGTTCCACCTTCAGCACCGCCTTCTGGGCCGATATCAATGATATGATCAGCCACCTTAATTACATCTAAATTATGCTCAATAATAAGTACCGTATTTCCTTTGTCAACTAACTTGTGAAGTACATCTAAAAGGTGTTGAATATCTTCAAAATGAAGGCCTGTTGTAGGTTCATCTAAAATGTAGAAAGTTTTACCCGTATCTCTCTTCGAAAGTTCTGTGGCGAGTTTTACACGTTGTGCTTCACCGCCTGAAAGTGTAGTAGCGTGTTGCCCTAATGTTATATATCCTAAGCCAACATCTTTCAAAGCAGATAGCTTTCTCATGATTTTTGGATGAGCTTCGAAAAACTCTACCGCTTGATTAACGGTCATGTCCAATACATCAGAAATTGATTTTCCTTTGAATCTGATTTCCAATGTTTCACGGTTATAACGCTTGCCTTTGCATTCTTCACAAACTACATAAACATCAGGAAGGAAGTCCATTTCGATCAACTTCTTACCACCACCTTGACAGTTTTCACAACGACCACCTTTTACATTAAATGAGAAACGGCCTGGCTTGTATCCTCTGATTTTTGATTCAGGAAGATGAGTAAACAATGATCTGATCTCAGAGAACATATCCGTATAAGTGGCAGGGTTGGAACGAGGAGTTCTACCAATTGGCGATTGATCTACCTCAATAACCTTATCAATAAAGTCTAGTCCATCTATACTTTTATATGCTTTAGGAGCCCTTTTAGAACGATATATCTTTTGATTAAGAATTGGATATAAGGTATCGTGAATCAAAGTAGATTTTCCAGAACCTGAAACGCCTGATACGACAATCATTTTACCCAATGGGAAAGAAACATCAACATTTTTCAGGTTGTTGCCAGAAGCACCTTTTAATTCTATTGATCTTCCATTACCATCTCTTCTCTTTTTAGGAATTTCAATCTGGAGTTTTTCACTCAAGAAATCAGCTGTTGCACTTCCTTGCTTCAAGAAGGCATCTGGATTTCCTGCCGCCACTACATTTCCTCCATAAAGCCCTGCTTTCGGGCCAATATCAAGAATGTAATCAGAGGCCAACATCATGTCTTTATCATGCTCCACTACAATGACTGAGTTACCTAAATCTCTTAAATCTTGTAGTGATTTGATCAACTTGACATTATCACGCTGATGTAAACCGATGCTCGGTTCATCCAATATATAAAGTACACCTACGAGTTGTGTTCCGATTTGCGTTGCTAAACGAATACGTTGTGCTTCACCACCCGAAAGTGTTCTCAATGATCTATTTAAAGTCAGATAATCGAGACCTACATTGATCAAAAACTGTGTTCTCTTTCTTAGTTCCTTGAGAATTTCAGAGCCAATTGTTTTTTGACGTTCCGTAAGGTCGTCATCCACATTATTGATCCATTGCCCAAATGTTTTGATGTCCATTTCAGCCAGATCAGCAATGTTTTTATCTGCAATCTTAAAATGTAAAGATTCTTTTTTGAGTCTTGCACCATTACAAGTAGGGCAAGTTTTGACGATTGTAAATTCCTCCGCCCAGTTTTTTACTTTTTCAGAACTGCTTTTCGCATGTCTTTTCAAGAAAGGAATTACCCCTTCAAATTGAGTTACCCAAGCAGAATCATATTTCGACTCCTTGGCAGTCAATACTTCAATTTCTTCATCAGAACCATGAAGTACAATCTCAATCATTTCATCACTCAACTCATTGATAGGAGTCGAAAGCGTATATCCTTTTTGCTTCAAGTGTTGCTCGATCATCTTGAAAATATAGATATCTCTATATTCCCCTAATGGAACAATACCACCCGCAAAAATACTTTTCGAAGGGTCTGGAATAACGGCTTCTTTTGTGATTTCCTCAATCTCACCCAAACCATTACATGTCTGACATGCTCCGTAAGGAGAGTTGAAAGAGAACATATTTGGAGCAGGTTCATCATATGAGATACCCGACTTTGGATCCATCAAGAATTTGGAGAAGAACTTTACTTGTTCCTTTGCAGGTGCATCAGGGAAAACCGTCATCATGATTCCCTTACCTTCTTTCATCGCCGTTTTCAGTGATTGCGTAATTCTGAAAATATCTTTCTCAGCTACTTTCACTCTGTCCACCACTACTTCTATATCGTGGGTCTTATAACGGTCGACCTGCATTTTTGGCACTAAGTCCAAAATTTCACCATCCACACGCACTTTGCTGTAGCCTTGCTTTCGAAGCTGAACGAAAAGTTCTCTATAATGACCTTTACGACCTTTGATCACAGGAGCAAGAATAATCATTTTGTGACCGTCATAATGACTCATGATCCACTCAATGATTTGATCTTCCGTTTGCTTAATCATTTTCTCACCTGTTACATAAGAAAAAGCATCAGCCGTACGAGCATAAAGCAGACGAAGGAAATCGTAAATCTCCGTTGTTGTACCTACAGTCGATCTAGGGTTTCTTGAAGTTGTTTTCTGTTCAATAGAAATTACAGGACTTAAACCTTCAATTTTATCTACGTCCGGACGTTCCATATTTCCAATAAAAGAACGAGCGTAGGCAGAAAAAGACTCCATATATCTTCTTTGTCCTTCTGCGTAGATAGTATCGAATGCTAAAGACGATTTTCCACTACCTGAAACGCCAGTGATCACCACTAGACTATTTCTAGGAAATTTTAAATCAAAGTTTTTAAGATTATTCTCTCTTGCCCCGTAAATGGCAATTTCTTCCTCGATGTATGCTTCTGAGTGTTTCTCCAAAGTGTTTGAAATGATGATGAAATAACAAATTCAGTCCTTAAAAATAATGGAAATAGTCTACATTATTTTCTTTTTTTTGAAATAAGTACTAAGCCAAAAATAATTATCAACATTTTTTAGCTTAGTACATGCTAGGCTTACCTCTTCCTTCTTAAATCATTCCTTACAAATCAGAATAACACGAAAGTATCTTTACGCTTTCTTGAAGGTAAGTTAGTTTTCTAATGTTACAGGGTCTCCACCTTCTGCTGTACAAGTGATAGAAATATAGGAGATCACTTTTGGAGAATCTACCGAAAAGCCTTCTGTTTTACTCTTTTCTCTGTTTCCTGCCGCAAAGTTGATTTTGACTTTTGTTTTCCCACTTGGGGAAGTAGCGGTGACTACAGCTTTGAGGGTTTTTCGTCGACTAAACTTCACGACATGAGGAGCAGTAGTGACCTCAATTTTAAAGTTTAAATCTTCAAATGCTTTGAGGGTTTCGTTATAAGATGATTCAATATCAAAATGATACTTTTCTTTCCAGTTTTTAGGGAAATGCAATGATACAAAGGTATTAGTAACTCTACCTGTTTTTATTTCGCCAGAAATATTTGTTTCATCATACCTTGATCTAAGTTTGGTTTCATCTGAGTTGATTTCTGAACCTATTCTTTCGAGATCTGAAAATTTAGTAACACCTAGAGCGACTTCATTACCAAGCTGGAACCAATATTCTTTGTCAAGCACTTCCAGTTTTTCACCCAAAAGGTCAAATACCTCCTCTGGGTTTATTTTATTGAAACTCATGGCATAGTCTAAAGCAGTTAGTCCCGCTGTAGTTTTAGGGCCGTTTTTATCAATTCCCTGGTCCAGCATATATTGAATCACTTCTATACAACCACTATTTGCCGCTTCTACAAAAAGAGGAATATTCCCGTTGGTTTTGGTGGTTGTGATATCACATCCCTTTTGATGGAGATATTTAAAAATAGCTGGCTTTCGAATGCTTTTTCTGAAAAGTCTATACGATTCAGGAGCCGGATCAAACCCATTTTCTAAAATCAGTTTTACAATGTCAATTTGTGAATTGCTTATGGCATTATTAAGCAGTTTTTTACCTGCTTCTGATTGAATAAAATTAGAGTCTTCCAGAAGAACTTTCACCGCAGCATAGTTATTATCCTCTGTGATATCATCAACAATTGAAAGTGTATTGCCATCTTGAACAGCTTGTTTGAATTTAGCTTTTTCAGCTTCTGTCAGCACTTTTGATTTATCACTACTGACCACATCATGACAAGGATATTTCTGCTTCGTTTTGAGCATTTCTATGATGTGTCTTTCGAAATTAGCGACATTGATTTTCTCAGTGGTCCAGACTTTGTCACCAAGAAGTTCATTATCTTCTCCTGCATCAATAAGGTTGGCACGCACCCCCACAGCATTAGTACCACAGTAGATTAAATGCAGTTTTTCATCGTTGCCATAACTTACATTTACGTACCAAACACTGTTGACAATAAAGTGCCCCATTGAAGTAGAACATCCTGGACCAATACTTCCCTTGTAGATATAAACTGTACTGCCTTCTTCACTTCTTCCTCGGAATTTTTTTAGCAGTTTGACTTTGATGTACCTTCCCTCATTAGACATAATCTGTACCTTGTAGATATTACTAGTCGTCACCATAGTGTTGAGAAAACCAGATACATATTTACAAGAACAAGCCTGAAGTTGATTGAGATGAAAGAAGAGGACAAAAAAAGTAGCTAGAAGTAATGCTTTCATATTTTTATTTAGTTTAATGTGAGTACCAAGTCAAAGTAAGGTTGTGGTTAACCCTTTTAAGAAGTTTGCTTTTAGTACTCATTTTTTATTTAGAGAATTAAAATTAATGATTTCTCCTTATTTATCTCTCAAGGAATCATTTTGTTATTTTCATCTTTCTAAGATCAGCTGTTTTATAAGTTCGCTTTTATCAAGTTTCAAAACATTGAAAACTAAGCTCCAGTTTCAAATACCTTCTTCATCTTATACTCATCCAACCCTTTCCCAAAACCATCTTTGACTTTCTCATAAGTGACAAAACCATAACGGTTGAAAAGCTTTTCCATCAGCTGAGTGGTATCAATATAAATAGGATACATTTTACCTTCAGCAATAATTCTACTCTCTATCTCATTGTAAAAAGTGTCGGCGATTTGGAGTAAATTTTTAACACCTATACTTCTTTGTTGGAACATAACCCATGGCATTCCATGACGATCTTCTTTAGTGTAATATCCTCCACAACCAATAATCTCACCCTTATCATTTTCCACCACCAAATAGTTTTCGTCTGTGTAATTCTCAAGGAAATCAATAAGGTAAGATTCATCTTCGGGATCAAAATATTTGGGAGTATTAGAATGGAATATTTCAAGAATCTTCTTTTGATGGGAAGGTTGATAGGTTTTAAACGTGATCATAATGAGTGGTTTTGTTTTGAAATCCCATGCAAGATATTGAATTATAAGAGGAATAGGCTTTAATGTTATCAATAAAAAATGATAAAAACGCCCTTTATTCTTCAAATAACATGATGATTATGTGACTCAATTTCATACATTTGTAGCACAAAATTTATACTGTCTGTATTTCACATACTATCAGACAGCTAAGTATATATTCACATATCAATTATTTTAAACCATGGCAAAAGGATTTTTCAGCGTACCTAAGGCTGTCAACGAACCCATCAAAAGCTATGCTCCAGGTACTCCTGAGCGTGCTGAGTTAGAAGCAAAAATTGCAGAAATGTCATCTCAAAAGATCGATGTTCCAATGTATATTGGTGCTGAAGAGGTTCGTACGGGTAACTTAGGCACTTGTGTATCTCCTCACGATCACCAAAATGTGGTAGGTGAGTATCACAAAGGTGATAAGGACCATGTAACTCAAGCAATCAACGCAGCATTAGGTGCTAGAGAAGCTTGGGCGGAATTGTCTTGGGAGCACAGAGCGTCAATTTTCTTAAAAGCAGCAGATCTTTTAGCAGGTCCTTACAGAGCGAAGATCAATGCGGCAACTATTATTGGCCAATCAAAAACAGCACACCAAGCAGAGATTGATTCAGCATGTGAATTAATCGACTTCTTAAGATTCAACGTACAATTCATGACTGAGATCTACCAGGATCAACCTGAGTCATCTCCAGGCATGTGGAATAGATTAGAGTACCGTCCATTAGAAGGATTCGTATTCGCTTTAACTCCATTCAACTTTACAGCAATTGCAGGTAACTTACCAACAGCTCCTGCAATGATGGGTAACACAGTAGTTTGGAAACCATCTCACGATCAGATTTACTCTGCTAACGTATTGATGGAAGTATTCAAGGAAGCTGGTGTACCTGACGGTGTAATCAACCTTGTTTATGTATCTGGTCCAGACGCAGGTGACGTGATTTTCAATCACCCTGAGTTTGCTGGTCTTCACTTCACAGGTTCTACAGGTGTATTCCAAGATCTTTGGGCTACTATCGGTAACAACATCGCGAAGTACAACACTTACCCTCGTATCGTAGGTGAGACTGGTGGTAAAGACTTTATCTTGGCACACAAATCAGCAAAAGCGAAAGGTTTAGCTACGGCGATCACTCGTGGTGCATTTGAATTCCAAGGTCAAAAATGTTCAGCTGCTTCTCGTGTATATGTTCCTTCTAACCTTTGGGAAGAGGTGAAAGGTTATATCATCGAGGATGCGAATGATATCATCAACAACCACATGGGTACTCCACATGATTTCAAAAACTTCTTCACAGCAGTGATCAACGAGAAATCATTTGATAAGTGTGCGGGTTATATTGACAGAGCTAATGCTTCTGAAATGTGTGAAATCATCGCTGGTGGTGGTTACGACAAATCAAAAGGTTACTTCGTTGAGCCAACAATCATCGTGACTAAAGATCCTAACTACGAATCAATGGTAGAAGAGATCTTTGGACCAATCGTTACTATCTACGTTTATGACGCAGAGTACTTCGATGAGGCTATGTACTTAGTAAACAACACTTCTTCGTATGCATTGACAGGAGCGATCTTCTCTCAAGACCGTTATGCGATTGAGTTGGCGACTAAGAAATTAGAAAACGCGGCAGGTAACTTCTACATCAACGACAAGCCAACTGGTGCTGTTGTTGGTCAACAACCTTTCGGTGGTTCTAGAGCTTCAGGTACTAATGATAAAGCGGGTTCTGCAATCAACTTAATGCGTTGGACTACTCCAAGAACAATGAAAGAAACATTTGTTTCTCCAGAAGATTACAAGTATCCATTTATGGGATAATTTTGAGGAAAGAGGTAAGAATTAAGAGGGAAGAGGTGACTCTATCTTTTTGAAACTTTAAACCTTCCTAATATATAAAAAGAGCATAATTCGAAAGGGTTATGCTCTTTTTTGTAGTAAATAAAAAATGAAATTTAAACTTCCCTCTTACCTCTTCATTCTTACCTCCACTCTGTTTCCGACTTGCATCTGTGCCAACTGATCACACGCTCTTTCCGTCAAATTCAATACTCTCAAGTACCCTCCAGAAGTAGGAGCATCAGCCATCATAATAATCGGAATTCCTGCACTTGTAATTTGCATAGTGCCTTTAACCATTCCAGAAGAAATGATTTCTTTTTTGGCTCCTAAAGGAATAGAGTCGCCTTCTAATCGATATCCAATTCGATTAATGTCTTTACTTATGGTATAAGTGGATGATAATAATAGCTCTTGACTTTCTTTTGGAAGTTCATCCCATTCAGGGCCGGGTAGTGCTTCAAGAACTACATGTTGAGGGAAATTTTGAGGTTTGATAACACTAAAGCTATTGGATAGAATATTGGGCTTGAGGATATGAACAACATCGCCTACTTCTAGCTTTTTTCCATAATACCCACCAAATTGAGCAGGGAGATAGGTAGAATAACTATCATATATTTTTGAAATGTTTAATTGACCAGAAATGGCCAAGTATCCATACATTCCTTTTGTGGTAAAGCCAATACTCAATATATCATCAGTTGTTAGGGTGATAATTTTTCCTTGAGGGACTAAATGATTGTTTAATTTAAGTTCCATATGTGCTCCATAAAAAGCCACTGAAAACTCCGTATTTACTTTTATAGTACAACCTACCTGACAGCATTCCAATAAAGCGGAGTTTGGAGAGTTTCCCACCAATGAATTCGCAATTTGAGCAGAAGATTCATCCATAAAACCCGAAACAGGAATTCCTTGGTCTTGTACTCCATACCTTCCTCCATCTTGAATGGTGGTCATCAATCCTCCTTTTATGATTTCAAAACTCATTTTGTATTCTTTAGTTGGTGAAAAGTATCAAGGTCAATGGGCTTGAATTTGATTTGATCCCCCATTTGAACAAGCGGTTTTTCGTTGACTTGAAAAATTGGAATCGGAGTTTGCCCAATAATCTGCCAACCACCCGGAGTAGGAGAAGGATAAATTCCCGTTTGCTGATCTGCCAATCCTACTGCACCGGCAGGGATTTGAAGTCGTGGAGTTTTCTTTCTTGGTGTAAATAATTGAGGATTCAGACCGCCGAGGTACATAAAACCGGGAGAGAAGCCTAACATATACACTGTGTAATGAGGAGCGGTGTGTAAATTGATAATGTCATCTGTTGACATATTTTTTGATTGAGCCACTTCTTCGATATCCAATCCTAAAGAACTGTCATAGCAAACGGGGATCTCCACCACTTTTTGATCTATTGAAGTATCGGAATTAATTTCTAAATTTTCAACCTTTTCCTTTAAAGCATCAAAAGAAATGACCAATGGCTCATACATTAATGTGATAGAATTATAAGCTGGAGAAATTGATCTAATACCTTTAATAGAAGCATGTGAAAGCTGTTTATAATAGCTTTTTACTTGTTGATGAACTGGAATGGAAATGATGTTTTCAAACTGAATTATCAAACTCTTTTCTCCGAATCTTTTGACCTCAATCATAAAAATGACTTTATAGTAATGGCATTTTCTGCCAGATTTTTTTTGACAAATTGAATTAAATCTAAAGCTTCTGGAGTGTCGCCATGAAAGCAAATACTGTCTGTTTTTAAATGTATTATTTCTCCATCAATGCTTTCAATTGTTCCGTTTTCGACACTACTTTTTATTTGTTGCCAAACTTCAGTTTTAGTATGAATCACTGCATTTGCATTACTTCTTGAAACCAATTTCCCATCAGAAGTATATCTTCTGTCAGCAAAGCTTTCTTTGATAAACGAAATGTTATTTTCCAGACAAAGCTTCTCTAGAATGGAGTTAGGTATCCCCATAATTGACAAAGAGCTCGAAAAACTTTGAATCACCTCAATAACAATATTAGCAGTGTCATCATCTACCATCGCTTTATTGTACAAAGCACCATGTGGTTTCACATAACTAACAGTCACGTTTTCTTCTTCCGCAATGCTCAAAATACTTTGTACCTGTTCGATCAAGGATTGTTTTAAGGCCTCAGAAGCAATAATCATCTCTTTCCTGCCAAAGTTTTCAGGGTCAGGATAAGAGGGATGAGCACCAACATTGACATCATATTTTCGTGCGAGTTGCAGGGTTTTTCTAATACTTTCATTAGTGCCAGTATGTCCGCCACAAGCAATGTTGCAAGAAGAAACAATCTGAAGAAGTGGCTCATCATAAGGAAAACCTTCGCCGAGGTCCGCATTGAGGTCTATTGTTTTCAATATCATCAAGTTTAATACAGTGTCACTTTTAAGAGATAAAGTACTCAAAAATAAGGGATAACATTTATTTAAACTTATTTATTACATGTGTAATTTTATTAAATGAATGATTACTTTTCTAATTGAATGACTTGGGTAGTGCTTTTTAGAATAAATAAAATAAAAGGATTACATGTAAGGAATAGAAGAGAGTATCTAAAAAATGATTCTTTCGTGTAAAGAACAGAAACCTAATTACATGAATTACTTTTTAGCTATGAATAACCCAAGATTTACCCATCTATTACTTGTTGTCATTCCTTTTTTTCTTATCTCTTGTTTTGAACAACCTGAGGAAGTAGCCCCTCTTGATTTATCGAAAAATATAGAGGGACAGTATATTATTTCTGGTTTTCAGTACGAAGGTGTTAACATTGTGGATCAGTTGGAAGAATCTGAAATTGGAAATAGTTATATATCTGTGATCAGAGAGAATGAAACACAGGTAACGGTCCGTTTGATATTTAATACTGATGAAATACAATTTTCTTGGAGCCTTTCTGAGCAAAATGTTGTTGCACTGGAGAATTCAGAATATACTTACCAAGTACAGCCCGGTATCACAAGCCTCAATAACCTTCATCTTAATATCACAGAAGACGGCCGTTTACAAGCCACTTTTTCGCCTTATTTACAGCCAAATATTAAAGCGATCTATGCTTCCAAATAAAAAAACACGTTTGGAAGCTTAAAAAAGGCTTCAAACGTGTTTTTTGACGGTCAATTTATTTCAGATGTGTAATTGATTATATATCAGTTTTTTCCCATCCTTCCATTTCTAGTAGATTGGAGACTTTCTTTTCAAGTTCCTTCAGTTTTTCAGGAGCACCATGATAATCCTTTATGGTATATAAAGCATCATTGGCTAGAAAACTGATGTATGTTGTAGGAAGATCAGTAACCTTTGAAGTGTATTCTTTATCAAAAGAAGTAAAATCTGAATCTTCGAAAGCTTTTACCAATTCATTGTATTGGGCATCACTTAATTCAAGTGCGTATTTTCCTTTCATTTCAAGATTGCTTTTAGCCTCCAATACTGCTTTTTTAGAATTGTAAATCACTATAGAGTATTGAGGGCACTTTCCTCGGCAACTTGTTTTGGACATTTTTATTACCTCAATATTTTCTGTTGGCTGACTAGTTGTCTTAGCACAGGAAAATAGAGTAAGAAGGGTGATAAAAGTAAAAAATAGATTTTTCATAAATAGTTTAGTTTTTGATGACCTTAAAAGTTTTACCATTATCGAGTGTGATAAAATACATTCCTTTTTCACCATCTAATACCACATCTGTATTGAAAGTCTTTGCTTCAAAAGTACCTTTCAGTTTTCCTGTGATATCATGTACAAGAATATTTTTCACTGTGTTAGCATCATAGCTGATATTGATCAACCCATTCGTTGGGTTAGGCCCGATAGTGATTTTCTGTAAATCATCAACAAGACTTGTTACATTGCCAACTTTTTTTGCCGTGATTTGATAAGTGGCGTCAGTGCTTCCGTCTAGTTCATCATCATTTCTTGTCACTACAATGATTTTAAATTCATATTGATCAGGATTTTCAATGGTAAGCGTATGGTTAGACGAATCCGTTAACACAGTAGCTTTGTTTGTGGTTGTATTAAACAAGATTACATCCATCATCACATCCTCATCTTCATCTGCTGTAAGTTTTATCTCTACATTTTCAGCTCCTTTTGATTGGAAATGTAAATAATCAGCCGCCAAGCGATTGAGTCTGTTATTACCGTCAGTGGCACTACTGTATTCTACCATTTCATTTGCACTAGCATCTAAACTGAATTCACTCTCCACGCTGATAGGTCCAAAATCTTTGTATAGAAAAGAATACCTTTCACCATCATTAGAATAAGTATCTTTTAAGTAGTTTTTGTATTTAGCAACGTCTTTCAACACATAATCTTCATTCATGTTGGTATCCGATGTCATTAAGCCCATTGTTACCCTGAACCTTCTGTGGGCTTCGTTAAGGTCAATACCAAAAAGGTCTTCCAGCTCACCGTTGATAAAGCTGTAGCCCCATTCATCAGAAGTATATCCAACACCTCTTTCTAGTATTTTTCTGAAGAAAGGATGAGTCTGGTCTTCAAGGTTTTCATAAACTAATTGGAAAAGTAACCATCCGCTGTACCATCTTGTTGATTTTTCATCTGCATTGTCATCTATGTTATATGAACCATAATCTAAAGCATAATCAGGGTTAACAAATGAAGTAAGATATTGGAAGTTGTCTGTAAGATTGGGGTAAATTCTTTTTTCTTCCCAAGCACCTTTTGCTTCAAGGAACCACGTAGGGAAATTGTAGTTATACCCAAAGTCAATCATATGAGAAAGCTCATGAGCCAGTGTTACTTTAAGATTTTCTTCCTCACTGCCTCCAAATCCAGAATAGTTATTTCTCAAATTCATATGTGAAGTATAAGAGGCCGTTTCAGTGATTGTGGTAGCGGAGTTGTCACCAAGGTTCACCTCAGGAGCTACAGTTCCATAAACACCAGATTCAAGGTTGTAAATATAGATGTCTGGCTTGTTAGAACCGCCTAATCCACTATCAGAAGGAGGAGCATTGAACCCTCTGTCTTGAATATCAATTTTAAACACATTGTCTGAAATAGTAGCAACGAGGTCAATGTAATCAGGGATGTTGTTTCCATCTTGATCTGTTGCGTCAATTGCATCATCGCCAGTTAATGTGTAATGAAGTGTGAAGTATTGTGATTCGTAAACTTTAGGGCTGTCGTAAGTATGACGTCCCGAAGAAGCAGTAAAAGCAGCTTGTGCTTTGGCATTAAGGCGCCCCCAGTTGCGGTGAGCTTCTAGGAAAAGAGGAGTACCGCAATTTATTTTTCCTCCATGATGCCTTCCATGTGAGGAAGTATGATCATGTTCTAATTCTTGGAGTTTACTGAGTAGATACTCAGAGTAGACATCATCTTGTGCAAATGCGAACTGCACAGACAATACAAGTAATAAAGTAGTAAAAATCTTAGTCATAATAATTAAAAGTTGAGTGTGAAAAGGGTATAAAATTCAAAAAAAGCTTGTAAAGTATTACCTATTTTGCTCCGCAATGATGCAATGTTTCTTATGAGTAAAAACAGCTAAAGTTTTCTGTTTATTTTTTTCTGAGTACTGAAAGCAATGATTATAAAGTGATAAGTACTGAAGTGAAAAATGATTTGAGAGTGTGTAATTAAGTACAAATTAAAAATTATCTCATACTAATTCCATTAATGTTTTGCGATTAGAATTAACTATGATTTGTTTTTGATTTAGTACTTATTCGAAAAAATTAGATTTTACATTCATAGTCTTGAAAATAGCACAATTCATCTTTTTTTGAAGAGAAAGTGATTTCAAGGAGATTTAATTGTGTCATGTTAAGTGCAAATAGTATTGCAAATAACAGTATTATTCTTGAAAAATGAAAATGACTTTTTGAATCGGGATATGCTTTAAGTCTAAAGTGAAACTATTTTTGTTATGGGTGAAGAATAAAGCGTTTATCAGGTCTTTATGGAACACGAAATGAACCATTTCTTTTAGTTCCTTATAAAAAAAACTCCTTGAAAAGCGTTTGCCTTTCAAGGAGTTAATTTTAATATCTAATAAAACTTATTAGTCTCTTGATCCGCCAAAGAAACGGAGTAATAATAAGAATAAGTTGATAAAATCTAAGTATAAGCTTAAAGCACCATGGATAGCCATTTTTTGAGCTGACTCACCATCTGCAATTTGATAACCCATATCTCTTAATTTTTGAGAATCAAAAGCAATTAATCCTACGAAGATCAATACACCTACTGCAGAAGAAATCCAATACACTAATGAACTGCCTAAGAAAATGTTGACTACTGATGTTAGGATTAAACCTAGTAAAGCCATGTATAAAAGGTTACCCATTGAAGTCAAATCTCTTTTGGTTGTTAAACCAAAGATACTCATGCCTATAAATGTACCTGCTGTAATTAAAAACGTAGACCCGATGTTAGCCAAAGGGTAAACATAGAAAATAGAGGATAAGGTAACTCCAGTTAGAGCAGAATATAATATAAATAATGTAGTAGCTGTAACCGCTGACATCTTGTGGATTCTTGCACTTAAGAAGATCACCAAACCAAATTGTGCTATAATTAATATCCAATAATTGTTGGCTACTAAGGCCATATTACTAGCATTGTTGGCAACGAACATCGCTACTAAAGCAGTAATTACTAATCCGGCACTCATCCATCCGTAAACTTTTGTCATAAACGAGTTTTGAATACCAGCTATATCATCAATACTCCTCTGACTGCGTTGAAACGCATAATCTTGTTGTTGTCTCATTTTAGTTAATTAATTTAAGATCTTTTTTAATTCCTATTGAATTAAACGTAACATTAAAAGCTAGTGTTTCGGGGTACCATAGTTTCTTGCTCCGAAGATGGCACTTCCTACACGAATCATTGTGCTTCCTTCTTCAATTGCTATAGGGAAGTCACCACTCATACCCATAGAAATTTCTGAAATTTTCACATTCTCTAAGTTATTAAATTTATCTTTTAATTCTTCAGAAATATCTTTTAAAGATGAAAATTCTTTTCTCACCTGCGCTTCGTCAGAAGTATTGGTAGCCATACCCATTACACCTACAATTCTGATGTTTTTCATGGCCTTAAATTCTTCAGAAGAAAGGAACTCAATCACTTCCTCTTTAGAGAAACCAAATTTTGTTTCTTCCTCAGCAATAAAGAGTTGCAGCAGGCAGTCGATAACTCTATCATTCTGTGCCGCTCTTTTCTGTACTTCATTTAGAAGTCTTGGGCTGTCAATGGAATGAATTAATGAGACGAATGGAGCAATATATTTCACCTTGTTTCTTTGAAGGTGACCGATCATATGCCATTGAATATCTTGAGGCAAGACTTCATGTTTGTCTACAAGCTCCTGCACTTTGTTTTCCCCAAATATTCTCTGGTTAGCATCATAAGCTTCCTGCAGCATTTCCACAGGTTTTGTCTTACTAACAGCAACCAGTTTACAAGAAGTACCTTCCAGTTTTTGTCTGAAAGAATGAAGATTTTCCGCTATAGATGACATGTTATTTTTGTTTTATGATGAGCATGAATAAAAAGGTAAGCAAGATGCCAATAAGAAGGATGATATATTGATCTAAGGCAACAGCAAAAGGTTCCAAACCTTCTTTGAGGTCATTGAGATTTTGATTATACATCTCTTCTCCAAAACCTTCTACGATATTATCTTTTCCTCTTACCATTAAATCGATCAAGTCAATTCTATGTCTTTCAAGCATTGCTTTTCCTATTTCTTTTGTAGATAAAAGAAGATAGATAAGTGTTGTATAAAGGGCATAACAAACTATGTTGAGGGTCAATCCGATCAGAAGTCCATGATGACCTGCCATTTTTCCATTGTTTTTCTTTAACCTGAAATAGGTCATTGCACCTGCAAAGAAAAATCCATAAATGGGGAAAAGTAAGAATTTATACCTTCCGAAGGCATTTTCTCCTATGGAGTATAATAAAAAAGAATACCCGAAAATAGTGATTGCCGCTATCACTCCTGCAATTGCACCCACTTGGAACACGTCGGGTCTTAAAAATTTTAAACTAGGTGATTGTGCTTGTTCTTGTTCTCTCATAATTCAATCTTAAGGCTACAAAAGTAGTATAAGAAGAAGGAACTAGGAAAGAAAGGAGAGAGATATTGTAAGGTATTTTTGATTTTTTACAGGCGGATGATCAATAAGGTAAAGTCATCATCCATAGCTTCTTTCCCCATAAAGTTATAAACATCCATCAAGATTTTGTTGGCGATAACTTTAAGAGGTTCGTTTTTATTCTGCTCAAGAATCGCTTTCATGTAGTCATATCCGTATTCATCCACACCATTTTTACTTCTGGCTTCTGTGATACCATCAGTGTAAAGAATCATAATGTCTCCAGGTTGATAGTGGATCTCATGATTGTGAATGAATTTTTTGTAAGAGTTATTTCGAACAATACCAAGTCCCAGTCCTCTATTATCAAGGAATGTGGCTTCATTGGTTTCATTACTGTAATATAACGTAGGGCAGTGTCCAGCTCTGGCGTAATCTACCTTTTGCAATTCAGTATTGATATGAAGGTAGGTCGCTGTAATGAAAGTGTCTCTTTGTATACAGCCCGTCAGTGCGGCGTTGGCTTTTGTAAAGAATTCATCAGGTTTTATACCTTCTTCACGTGCCAGTGAATGATAAATACCTTTCATCTGTGCCATATTGAAGGCCGCTTTAGGTCCCTTGCCTGATACATCAGCAATGATAAAGCTAACCTCATTGTCATTCAGACGGTGCATATCATAATAGTCACCTCCCACCACAATAGCAGGTTCCCACGTCACATAAACCTCTATATTTTCATTGATTTCCTGCTTTTTAGGCATCAAAGCTTCCTGTGTCTGCTTGGCAATCTGCATACTGTTTTTATACACCTCATTCTTTACAGCATTAGAAAGAAGATCAAGGTTGAACAATGCAATACCAGCCTGTGCCACATAGGTGTTGACCGTAGATTGCATCACAGAGTCAATGGCGTTATGGAGCCTTTTGACCAATACCAAAGAACTTTTCACCTCAGTATCCACAATGATTGGCAATGCAATGATAGAACGGTAGTTCCTGTTTACATTTTCTTTGCGGAAGTAAGGCTGGAAATTCAGTTTTATAGGTTGAGAACCATTGTACTCGGCTTCTTTCAGGTCTTGATTTACAATAAGAATATCCTCTTTTTCTATACCGTAAATCACTTTGACATTGTATTCATTGTCAATAATCCACCCTGCATCAGCTTGAATGCTTTTTAGTGAACTGTGCAATAAAACCTTATAAACATCAGTATCCTGCTTACCGTCTCTGACAGCCAAACTCAAGTCTCTGAAACTACTGATCTCTTGTTCTTTTTTCTCAAAAACAGAAGATGTAGGTAAACTGAACAGCATGAATAGTGCGGCTGATACGGCATAAACAAACACAAAAAGGAAAAGTGTAACAGGGAATAAATTCTTAATCAAATCATCACTGATCAATGATTGTTCATAGAAATAGAATCTAAAGCTTGCTACAAAGTAGCTAAACGCCAGCATGATAAAAGCTAGCTTAAAAATACCTTGTACTTTTTGCTGGAAATTGAGGTGTGGCACCCATCTTACATTAATTGAAATCATTAAAATCCAGAGTATCAAAAATGCGATCGGGATTTTGAAGTAGACATCGTCTATGGTTCCAATTCTGATAAAGTGAGCGAGCATTGTTAAACCCAGAAAGATTTCAAATGCCAGCCATGTATAATGCGTAAATTGTGTTTGTTCAAAAAGGATTAATTTCTTCCAGGTGACAAAGGTACTGATCAGTAATGTCATCAAAAGTGAGAACTCAATATGGAAGAAAATGGCATAGAGGAAGGGCAGATTGTATTTCAGTTCATCCCTGAGCCATGTCAATAACAGATTCACACCCATTGAAAGAAGGGTGGACAGTAACGCTACAACAAAAATTTGCCATAAAAGCCCTTGAAAATCCCGTTCTTTTGGTTGAAAATAGAGCCAAATCAGAAAATAAGAGGAAATAATCCATATATTTAATATTAAGCCTTTCACAAAAGAGGGAAAAGGTGCATGTGCGATATTGTAGTCTGTGAGGTATTGTTCACGGACGCCAATCATCAACAAGAGGATCCAGCTCACAATACTAGCTATAGTACTGATACGTTTGATGCTCTTGTAACTGAACATGTCATTTATTTTTGTTGCTTTGTTAATAATACTGTTTTTTTAATTAAAAATACTTGGTATAATATGTGCCTACCTGTAAAAAAGCATATTATATTAGCGACCTCAATATTCTAGAATCACTCTAGTTGAAGTTAATACAAATATAATCGACTAATTGTGCTTTTTCTATCTTTAGAGAGACAATATTGAACATACATCTAAATGCTTGATTTTTTCTTAGCAAGCCATAGTGATTAAATTAAAAACAAATATATATAGAACTCCCATTATAGCACTGCACATCAAGGTGATTTTTTTTACCTTTTTGTTATCATTAACTCAACCAGTTTGTGCACAAAATGACCTGCTACTCACCGGACTAGACCAATATGAGATAGACACGGTGGGGTATGTTCATATCAATAAAATCAACTTTGTGGGGCTAAAGAAAACTAAACCTCAGATTATCAGCAGGGAATTGGATATCAAGGAGGGAGGATTGGTACCCAAAAAAAATATCAAGCAGTACATTACTTCGGAAAGAAATAAGGTTTTCAATACCCAACTTTTTGAAACTGTAGATGTCATGGCCATTGAAGTGGCAGATGATTCAATCAATATAGAATTCATCATGGTTGAAAGGTGGTATACCTGGCCTGTGCCTCTTCTGGAATTGGCTGACAGGAGCTTCAATGAGTGGTGGAACAACAGAAATGCGGATTTGGGTAGAATTCAGTATGGATTGGATTTTAAACAGCGTAATATGCGGGGGCGTAATGAGACTCTTGATGTATTGATCAAATTAGGATTTTCAAGGCAGTTCAGTGTAGGATACGCTTTCCCTTATATTGATAAAAAACAAAAGACAAGCCTTTCTTTCTCGGGTACTTTTCTGGAGGAAACTACAGTAGCTTATAAAACGGAGGAGAATAAATTTGTTGAGGTTGAAAAAGATACCGAAGTGCTGAGAAGGTCATGGAAAGGAGTAGTTAACTTTGGAAAAAGATATGGTTTTTATGATCACCACAATTTCTCTTTGCAATTTAATCATGATCAGATAGCAGACACCGTAGCGATGCTCAATCCAGACTTTTTCCTTGATGGAAGAACAAGGTTAAGGTATTTTACTTTAGGCTATACTTATACAAGAGATAAAAGGGATATTACGAGTTATCCGATGGATGGCTATTATTTGAAATTGGGAATAGAGAAACTGGGACTTGGAATTTTTGATGACCTCAATGCCGTTATCATAGAATGGTCAGCCTACAAGTTTATGCCTTTGGATAACATCAAGCGTTTTTACTTTTCATCAGGTTTTGCCGGTAAATTAGGTTCTCCAGAGCGAATGCCATACAATCAGACCAGGGCCGTGGGGTATGACAACCTTTTTGTGAGGGGATATGATAATTATGTGATTGATGGCCAAAATGCGGCGATTCTTAAAAATGAGGTGAAGTTTAGAGCTTTATCCACAGCATTTAACTTCCAAAATATTATCAAGTCTAAACACGCGAAAAGAGTGCCGATTGATATTCTCTTCAAGGCTTATATTGATGCCGGATACGTACATCTTCCTAGTGTGAGCGAATCCAATGCATCTTTGACAAACACACCACTATTAGGGTATGGCTTGGGGATTGATTTTGTGACTTTTTACAGTTCAGTACTGAAATTTGAGTACTCCTTCAACAGACATGGAAAAGGAGGAGGTTTCTACTTCTACTATCAAGTGGACCTTTAACCCATATTGCAGTCACAGTCTTCAAGACATGAGATGATATTTACCACTGACTTTTCTTTCAACGAATAATAAATATTTTTCCCTTCTCTCTGTGAAGATAAAATACCCTTCAATTTCATATTTGATAAATGATGGGAAGTCAAAGACTGCTCACAATTTAATTTAGTACAGATTTCGCTTACTGAAAGACGGTTGGTGCAATCTAGTAATTCCAATATTCTAAGCCTTACTGGATGTGCAATGGTCTTTAAAATAAAAGCAGCTTTTTCTATCTTATCGTATTCCATAAAATATTGTATTAATTTAAGTACTACTTCCCGTTACTTCTGTCCTAGTACTTGGGTGATGGAAAATACAAATATACAGACTTATGATTACATGTTCATGTATTGAAGTGTTAATGCTTATTTTTAGAACTTAAAATTTGTACACCAATACTGCACTCTAAACATTTGTTTTTCTGACAATACTGTGTGTAAAGTTCTATCAACCCTTGAGAATCCAAGGAAGAGTTGTTCTTGATTGGGTATTCTTTCCACACTTTGGTATACTTATTATTTTCCGCCGGAATAGACTCTAATAATTGAATGGCTTTCTCTTTATACCTGTTTTCATTTCTGTCAGAGCCATACGCAAACTGCAACGGAATAACTACGTTAACCAACAAAGATTGGAGGGCTGACTTCCCTATAAAAGGACTGATCGGTTTTTTTGATTTTTTGTTGAAATGATAATGCGAATGCCAGTATTCTGAGGTGGGGTGTTGCATAAAACGGATAAAACTTTCCAATGAAGAAATATGCAGAAAAGCAGAGCACAAGTGAGGAATATTGATGATGATACTAGCCAACTGGGCGATGCGGATCGTGGGAAAATTGGCAGGGCGTAATCTCAGGAATTTCCATTGCTGCAATGTCATTTCTTTTTCCTTTATCGAATATTTATGACTCAGAAACCTGTATTCTTTATAAAGTTTTGTCATGTAGGGAGATTCTGATTTTTCAGATAGAAAACCCGCAGTCCCAAAAAGAAAAGCTTCCACTTGAGTGGGCTGATAAGCATGCAGTTTTAAAAGCCGGACTGGAACTATAGCTGAAAGACGCTGAAAAGCATCATTATTGACCTTAAAACCGAAGTATTCTGCTAAGGTTCTGTAAGTACATTCCTCCCAATCTCTATTAGAATTCTGTAGTTGTTGGAGTATTTTTCCAGCTTTCCGTTCTATTCTTTCCATGAAAACACGGTCAAGCATGGCTATTTTGTGAAGCCTTGACACATTTTCTAATTGACTTCCACATACAATCAATTGTTCATCACTAAGAAAAGTTTGATACCTGTCGAATACTTCTTGATTTATAAATCTTTCTATACTTAAAGTGGGAATCAGTGACTTATCATTGCGGAATACATCAAAATCGTTTTCCCAAACCACATGAAGAATCACATTATCATAGGCACGGTTTTGAGAATGCTGATGTCTTTTCCAATCTGAGGCTTTTACATGAATTTCTACATTCCCATGCCAATCCATTCCATTGATACGGATATGAGCGTTCAAAAAATCAGGACCCGCATCATGATTCTGCAAGCCAGAGGAGATGATTTCTAGTGTTTCCTTTTGATCTGTTTGAAGTGCAATAGATTTGAAATACCTGAATTTCCAGATAAAATAAAGGAAATCTTCTTTCATGAGAGAATTGCTAGCTTGAATCGTTTTCATTTGAGTTTACTTTTTGTGCTTTAGAGTTCAAACAATATAAAAAAGAAAAAGCCAAGAGGCAAACTTACCTCTTGGCTTCGTGAGTGTTATGAATATATGATAGTCATCGGGGGGCTCAGACCCCAAGTCAATTTTATTTCATTCTAGCGTAAACTAAAACTTTACGTTGAATACGTTCCATATCTTCTTTACCTAAATTAGTAACTCCTTTTTCAAGTGCATTAAAATAAGTCTCAGTTGCTTTTTCCACATTACCAGTTTTGATGTAATAGTCACCTAAAACTTCCAATGTTAAAGCATTGCTTTCAATTGTAATTGCTTTGTCGATCCATGCTTTCGCCATTTCAAGATCACCACCCCAGTTGATGGTCAATACAGCGGCATGTTTTAAAGTTTTCCAATCATTGTTTCCTGCTTCTTCTACCATTTTAATTAGTTTAGCACTTTTTTCATCATTTGGTGCTTCTAAATCAGTGGTATGGGCAAATACTGAAACAAAACTTGAGATTAATACTGTAAGAGTTAAGAAAATAGTTTTCATGATATTAAATGTATTATGTAATTGTAATTAATTTGACACATTAACTATAATTCTATATCTGTGCCATAAAAACTTAAATTACTGTTATTGAGTTTTTTACGTTTTAATTCATTGATATTTAAATAAAAACCACGTTCGAAACCGAACAGTAAATACAGTGTTTGAACAGCCAAAGTGTTCATTTTCAGTAAACTT
The DNA here is from genome assembly GCF_012844305.1 of Flammeovirga aprica JL-4. Classification (GTDB taxonomy): domain Bacteria; phylum Bacteroidota; class Bacteroidia; order Cytophagales; family Flammeovirgaceae; genus Flammeovirga; species Flammeovirga aprica. The sequence continues at coordinate 18,807 of NZ_JABANE010000013.1, read as the reverse complement.
GGTGTTTAAGTAATAAAAGGTTGCGTGAATGACCGACTTATTTTAAGATCTGATTACTTTTGTAGGATAAAGACATAAATATGAATAAAAATATCCAACCCCCTATCGCTCGAAAAGAGCCTAAGATATTAGAGAAACACGGAGACCAAAGAGTTGACCCATATTATTGGATGCGAGATAGAGAAAACCAAGAGGTGATTGACTATCTCAATGCTGAAAATAAATATATTGAAGAGGTAATGTCTGAGCACAAGCAATTCGAGGAAGATTTGTTCGAAGAGCTGAAAGGACGTATTCAGGAGAAAGACGAATCAGTGCCTTATAAAGCAAGAGATTACTATTATTATGTTCGTTATATAGAAGGAGGGGAATACCCGATTTACTGCCGTAAAAAAGGTTCATTAGAAACGGAAGAAGAGATTTTGATTGATGCGAATATTGAAGCAAAAGACAAATCTTATTATAAAGTGGGAGGAATGACCGTAGGTGAGGATCAAAATAAGATTGCCTATGCGGAAGATATTGTTGGAAGAAGAATATATACAGTTCGTTTTAGAGACCTTTCTACAGGTGAAAACCTTGAAGATGTTTTAGAAGAAACAACTGGCGATGCAGTTTGGGCGGCTGATGGAAAAACAGTTTTCTACACGACTCAAGATAAAGAAACATTGCGTCCTGATAAAGTATGGAGACACACTTTAGGTACTCCTCAGTCAGAAGACGTAGTGGTATATGAAGAAAAAGACGATACTTTTTGGATTGGTGTTAGAAGAACAAAATCAAGGGCTTATTTAGCTATTGAATCGGGTTCTACACTAACGACTGAAACAAGAATATTAAAGGCTGATGACCCATTTGGAGAATTCAAACCTTTCATTCCTAGAGAAAGAGAACACGAATACAGCGTATCTCATTTCAATGGTCATTTTTATATCGTAACCAACTGGGATGCGAAAAACTTCCGCTTGATGAAAGTGTCAGAAGATGCTGATACTACTGATAAAAACAATTGGGAAGAAGTAATTGCTCACAGAACTGATACACTTCTTGAAGGCTTGGATATCTTCAAAAACTTCTATGTAATTGAAGAAAGAAGAGATGGTTTGGTGCATATTCGTATCATTAAATGGGAAGATGGATCAGAGCATTATTTAGATTTTGGTGAAGAGACTTACAGTGCATGGTCAGGGGCAAACCCAGATTTCAACACAGATATCTTACGTTTTGGCTACAATTCTTTAACTACACCTTATTCAGAATATGATTATAATATGGTGGACAGGTCGAGAGTTTTACTGAAACAACAAAAGGTTTTAGGAAAGTTTGATCCACAGGATTACGAAGCAAAGCGTTTGTATGCTACTGCAAAAGATGGCGTAAAAGTGCCTATTTCTGTAGTGTATAAAAAAGGTTTTGAGTTGAATGGTCAAAATCCATTGTACATGACGGGTTACGGATCGTATGGTATTTCTTATGATGTTGCCTTTTCTCCATCAAGAATCAGTTTGATGGAAAGAGGTTTCGCTTTTGCGATTGCTCATATCAGAGGAGGAGAAGATTTAGGAAGAGCTTGGTATGAAGATGGTAAAATGTTGAAGAAGAAAAATACATTCAATGATTTCATCGCTTGTTCAGAATTCTTGATTGAGGAAAAATATACATCAGCAGAAAAGTTTGTAATCAACGGTGGTTCTGCCGGTGGATTATTGATGGGTGTTGTAGTAAACGCCCGTCCTGATCTTTATAAATTCGTAATTTCAGACGTACCGTTTGTGGATGTGGTGACAACAATGTTGGACGAATCTATTCCATTGACTACGGGTGAATATGACGAGTGGGGTAATCCAAATGAAAAGAAATATTACGATTATATGCTGTCTTATTCTCCTTATGATCAAGTGGAGAAAAAAGATTATCCGCATATGTTAGTTACTTCTGGCTTGCATGATTCTCAAGTACAATATTGGGAACCTACAAAATGGGTAGCCAAACTTCGTGAGGAAAGTACAAGTGATAATTACATTATGCTTAAGACAAATATGGACGCAGGGCACAGCGGTGCTTCAGGTCGTTTCCAGCGTTTTAAGGAAGTAGCATTTGAATATGCGACAATTTTCGCTGTTGTTGCTCCAGAGCAGATGGTGGCGATTGATCGATAAGAAATAAAACTATTTTACTAGCGCAAGTCTTAAGCCGTAGGCGAGACTTGTGCTGGTATTTTTAATAAGTCTGTAGACTTATAGCTCCACAAGAAAAGTTCATTTCTGCTAGGAGTCTCAACATTAAAACTAACTATTACAATAACGATTCAAAAATGAGTAGAAAATACAAAATTCTAGATCAGACTAAATGCTATTTTGTTACACTAACTGTAGTTCATTGGATTGATGTTTTTACAAGAAAGGAATACAAAGACATCATTATTGATAGCTTGAAATACTGTCAAAACAATAAAGGATTGGCGTTACATGCTTACGTTATTATGACCAATCATATTCATCTCATAATATCGAATAATGAAGATAATAAGCTAGAATATATCCTTAGAGATATGAAGAAGTTTACGTCTCTTAAAATCATCAATGCAATTAAAGACAATCCTGTTGAGAGTAGGAAAAAATGGTTGATTTGGATGTTTGAAAAAACAGGTCAAAGAAATAAAAATAATACCAGGTATCAATTCTGGCAACAGCATAATTGTCCAAAGATGCTTACGAGCTCTGATTCACTTTCTCAAAAGCTAAATTATATTCATGATAATCCTCTCAAAGAGGGAATAGTCAATGAACCTGATGAATACCTGTATTCAAGTGCAGGAAATTATTCTGGTAAAATGTTGAGGGTATTGGATGTTGAACTGATTTAGAAGCAAATTAAAGCCCCTTCTTTAAAGTAATTTTTCATCTAAAAGTCTTCAGACTTTTTACAGATGCCAGCACAAGTGTCGCTATCGCTCAACACTTGCGCTAGATGTTTTTTTATTTCTACATTTATAGTTTTTTATTATAACTATATAAAAACATATTATTTTTATTTATAAACAGAATCCACCACCTTTGTAATGTAATCAATCAGAAACAATAAAAGATAGATATAAACATGAATACTTTAGCATTAAACATAATCGGAATTGATGTAGAAAAAGCATCACAATTAGGTCAAGGATTAAACACTTTATTAGCCAACTTCCAACTGTACTATCAGAATTTGAGAGGCTTACACTGGAATATTCAAGGTAAAAACTTCTTTGAACTTCACGCTAAATTCGAAGAGTTATACACAGGTGCAAACGATCGTGTAGACGAGATTGCAGAAAGAATTTTGACATTAGGAGTACAACCTTTACATACTTTTTCTGATTATTTAGAAGCTTCAGAAATTGAGCAAGGAAAGAACATTACAACAGATGTGGCTTCAGTAGAATTAGTAGTTAATAACCTGTCTACATTATTAAAAATTGAAAGAGAAGTAATTGAGCAGGCATCTGATGCAGGAGATGAAGGTACAGTGGCGTTACTTTCAGAGTTGATCAGCGAGCAAGAGAAAACAATTTGGATGTTAGCCGCTTGGTTGAAATAAGATATCAGTAGTTATTAAGTTAGAGAATAGATTGGAGTATTGAGGTTGCCATTTTAAAATGGCAACCTCCTTTTTTATTAATTTTTTGAATCTATTGTTCTTCTATTGAATAAAGGATAAAATAAACATCAGATGCTATTGTTCCTTTGGAGTACCGATTTTCAATGTGAATGTTTTTTGTGATTGTATTATCTTTCTTGAAAAAGCATGCATGATAAAATCAGTACTGGAAAGCCTTTCAATTGTACCTGGGTAAATGTAGTTTTTCTTATATATTTTATTTGAATTTGGATCAAATACTATATTGAAGTTTGTATCTCCTTTCATGCTTATTTCAGCACTTAATAACTTATTTCCATCTAAATAAAACATTAAAATAGAGTCATCCATATTGAAAACTTTTAGTGTTTCACCGAAAGGAAAATTGACGTTTATAAAATGGTATCTGAAATGGTTTTTAATCCAATTAATTTTACCGTATTCGTTTACATTGATATATTGGATCCCCTTTCTACTTCCCCCATTCATACTATAATTTTCTGAGATTAAAGTATAGGTATTATTAGCTTGCTGAAGAATATTTGAAATATTAAAACCATCGTCGAGTTTATAGTTTGGATCACTTTCAAATTCTCTAGTTAATTCTTTTTGAAGCTTTGTAAAATCTTTTTGGTCTTCAAAGTGAGGACGAGACATCGGTAGCCATAGGTCTCTAATATTTTCTCTTGTAAATGGAGTAAATGTTTCAGTAAGTATTTCTTTTTTTGTGAGATCCAGGTTCATAAAATATAACCCTTCGATCTTATTATTGACTTTACTTTTTTTGAAGTCATAATAACCTGCAATGATGAGATTATTATTATCATTTTGAATAAACCTTAGATCTTCTATGTTTTTATCTTCATGTCTTATTGTATGAACTAATGCTTGTTCTTCTCCTTTTTTAAAAACATACAGGGAGAAATAATGATCTTTTTTCTCACTAGAGTTTTTTAATTTCTGAATACCATATAAAGTACCATCATTGAATACTTGAAGATTTTTCTCCTTAAAAATATTGATCTTATTAGGTAAATTGTTCTGAGGATTAGAGAAATAGGTAGAGAGTGTAGGAGACATTTTCCATTCTTTTTCCCAATTTTCATTGATCATATCAATAAAAACATTTGTACATTTCTCTTTTTCATTATTAAAGAATGTGATAACTGAAAGGTATTTTTTTGACTCTGATTGAATAATATTAAAATTAACACTCTTGTTATTTCTATCACTGCCTTTATTATTATTGATTAGCATCCTTTCAGCCACTAAAGTTCCTTGATCAAAACCCTTCTTTTCGATGTTTACCTTTTTTCTAAAGAGACGATGTTTAGTACTTGAATAAGCAGAATAGAAAAGCCATATATCTCCTCTATAATCAGCTATTAAGTCAACATACTCCATGGTATTATTTGATTGATAGCCAACGTAAACTTCAATATTCTTGATATTAATAGTAATTTCTTTACTACTGTTTTTTGGAACGAAAGAAAGAAATACTTGTTGCTCTTTGTTTAAAGTACTGTATAAAGTATAAGAACCTTTGTCTGTGATGAGTTTTTTGTGGTACATATAGTCAGTACCTTTCTCTTCAAACTTTAATAAAGTAAGATCTGAAATAGTGTGGAACTGAGAATATCCCAAGTATGGGGATATAACAAAGAGTACTAATAATAGTAGTTTGCTTAAGTTTGTCATTTGTAGCATTGAAAAGTTTAAATAAAAGTCTAATATAAAAAAAAGGCAACTTCTTTCGAAATTGCCTCTTAGTATTTTTTATTCCTCTTCCTCTGCTTCATTCTCCAAATCAATGCGATCTTGATATGGATTGTAATCTGCATCCGGTAGAGGTTCGTAATCTTCTTCTACAAACTCTTGAACTTCTTCTTCTACGCCGTCATTGATGGCTTCCCAAAGAATATCTTTTAATTCAGGAATACCTTTTTGGGCAAGAGAAGAAATAAAGACATACGGTACGCCTTCAGGTAAAGTTTCAGAGATCATTTCCTCTAATTCCTCATCAAGCATATCGCTTTTTGTAATTGCTAAAAGACGGTTTTTGTCAAGTAACTCAGGGTTGTATTTTGTCAATTCGTTGACTAATACTTGGTAGTCATGAGCTACATCTTCGCTGTCTGCAGGAACCATGAAAAGTAATACAGAGTTACGCTCGATATGTCTTAAGAAACGAATACCCAAACCTTTTCCTTCTGCTGCTCCTTCGATGATACCAGGAATATCCGCCATAACAAATGAACGGTTATCACGATAAGAAATCACACCAAGGTTTGGAACCATTGTCGTAAATGGGTAGTCAGCGATCTCAGGTTTTGCTGCTGAAAGAACAGAAAGTAACGTAGATTTTCCTGCATTAGGGAAACCAACAAGACCTACATCTGCCAATACTTTTAACTCAAGAATCACCCAAGCTTCTTGGCAGTCTTCACCCGGCTGAGCATAACGAGGAGTTTGGTTGGTAGCAGTTTTAAAGTTTCTGTTACCTAAACCACCACGGCCACCTTTCATCAAGATGATTTCTTGACCGTCTTCTGTCAACTCACAAAGTTTTTCTCCTGTTTCAGCGTCTTTGGCGATTGTTCCCAAAGGCACGTGAAGGATGATATCTTCACCTTCAGAACCACTTTTACCTGTACCTTGACCACTTTGTCCATTGTTTCCATGAACGTGTTTACGGTATTTCAGGTGCAATAAAGTCCAAAGTTGTTTATCAGCTTTTAAGATGATATGTCCACCTCGTCCACCATCACCACCGTCAGGACCACCTTTCGGTACGTGTTTTTCTCTACGAAAAGATACTGCTCCAGATCCGCCTGAACCTGAACGTGTGAATATTTTTACGTAATCTATAAAATTTGATGAAGCCATTTTTTCTATGCTAAATGTCGAATAATAAGGCTTTTAAGAGAGGAGGGTGCACAGGACAAAAATGCATTGATGCAATACTCACTTTAAAGCCGAACTGCAAAGGTAGGGAAAGAACTTAAATCCTATCACTATTATTAACAACTGATTGGAATAAGAGTATAAAAACCAATGAATTAAATTATCAAAAACAGTAAAAGTAGAGATTCTAAGCCAATAAAAAAGAGGTATTGTTTACACAATACCCCTCCTTTGCAATATAAATATATTGATTATAAGCTATCGATCGCTGCACATAAGTTAGTGAAGATTTCTTCAATAGAACCTACACCGCCGATTGCTTTATATTTTCCTTGAGCTTCGTAGAAGTTAGCTACTGGAGCCGTTTTCGTGTTGTATTCTTTCACACGGTTACGGATCAAGTCTTCGTTTTGGTCATCAGTACGACCAGAAGTTTCGCCACGCTTCAAGATTCTTTTCGTTAATTCTTCTTCATCAACGTCAAGAGCAACCATACCAGAGATAGCAATACCATTTTCAGACATTAAACCATCTAAAGCTTCAGCTTGTGCTACTGTACGAGGGAAGCCGTCGAAGATAAAACCGTTACCTTCTTTGTTTGCTTTGATTTTAGAATCAATCATACCAATTACAACCTCATCCGGCACTAATTGACCTTGGTCCATTAGTTCTTTCGCTTTGATCCCAAGAGGAGTTCCCGCTTTGATTTCACCACGAAGAAGGTCACCAGTTGACAAGTGAACAAGGTTGTATTTTTCCTTAATCATGTCACTTTGCGTTCCTTTTCCTGCACCTGGAGGGCCAAATAATACAAGATTGATCATAACTTTAAATAGTATGTTTATTTGTTATAAGAATGATAAACGAGTAAAAGGACTTTACTCGGAAGGGCAAACATACAAAAATCAATTAAAGTTTTCTAATGAAATTAACTCTCATTTATGATTTCTAACGGTTATACAACCGGTTTATATTGAACTGTTAAGCATCGTCTAGGGAGATGTTTTAGATATTAATATCCAATTCCTTTCTTAAAATGCTCAAAGCTTTTGACATTCTCTTTTCAATAGCTTTGATACTCACACCTAGTCTTTCGCTGATTTCACCATAAGTAAGACCATCAATTCTATTCATTAAAAAAACCGTTCTGCTTTTTTCTGGTATTTCATTGATGGTGTTATCCAAAGTGGATTGAAACTCCTCCAATTCCATTTTGTATTCGGGGTTGGTTTCTACTTCCCCGTCTTTTTTGTTTTGTTTCTGTTCAAACTGCAGCACCACTTTTCCATGTTTAATGTGGTTGAGCATTAAATTATTGGCAATGGTATATAAGTACGTTTTTACAGTTTCCAGGATAACTTTTTCTCTTGATTCCCAAAATTTCACAAAAGTCTCCTGAGCAATGTCTTCTGAAAGATCTATATCTCCAATTTTATAGTAGATGAAACTCTTTATACTATCATAGTATTTATCAAAGAGTTCTTTAAATTCTTTTTCAGAGATGCTATGTTTTTGATGTTGAGTATTCAATATTAAATGCTAAATGATAGTGGTACTTGTCTACATGCATTGACTAGATTAATTTACAAATTGAAAACCAACTTTTATGCAGTAAACAGAATATATTTCAAATTAGGTCGTCATTTTACAGCCACTTAACGGATTGTAAAAAAAATTGAATCACTATAACGGGTAAGTCAGAATGTCACCTTGAGGGCATTCAACGTTTATGTCTTATGAATCGAGGCAAATCTAATAATTATTAGCAAATAATCCTTAATTATTACTTTCAGATTGTTGTTGGTAAAGTGATTGATAATGTCCTTCAATCTTAAGTAGTTCATCATGAGTGCCTTGCTCTATGATTTGCCCTTCATGAAGCACAATAATTTTATTTGCCAATTTCACTGAAGAGACCCTGTGGGAAATAATTACTGAAGTTCTGTCCTTCATTACCTCCTGTAAGTTGTTCAAAATCTCGTTTTCTGTATTGGTGTCAACCGCAGATAAACTGTCATCTAAGATCAGAATACTAGGCGTGCCCAGAATAGCTCTCGCAATAGTAGCTCTTTGTTTTTGTCCACCAGATAGTGTAATTCCTCTTTCACCTACAACAGTGTCTAAACCATTGTCCATATTTTGGATATTTTCCCAGAGGCCAGCATTTTTCGTTGCTCTGATGATGTCCTCTTCAGTAGCATCAGCTTTCGCAAAAGCAATGTTGTTTCTCAAAGTATTAGAGAAAAGGAATACATCTTGAGGAGCCATATTGATCTGAGAACGAACATCATGAAGGTTTAATGTCTTCAAATCATGGTCGTCAATCAATATTTGACCTTCTGTAGGATCATATAATCTTGAAATCAAATTGGCTACAGTACTTTTACCAGAACCTGTAGTCCCTAATATTGCTAGTGTTTTTCCTGTTTCTATTTCAAAAGAAACCTTATCCAATGCCTTGATACCTGAATCAGGATAAACCAATGAAACGTCTTTGAAGGTGATTTTACCTTTAATATCAAAAGGTTTATTTGAAGGTGAAGTAATTTCTGGCTCAATACTCAAGAACTCGTTGATTCTTTTTTGAGATGCGGCTGCTCTTTGTACGATACTTGTCACCCAACCCAATGAAGTTACAGGCCAAGTTAGTAGTGTTACGTACATAATAAATTCAGCGATCACACCCGGAGTAATAGCTCCCTGTTCTACTTCTAACCCACCCACATAAACGGTTAGAATTGTACTTAAACCAATCAGAAATAGCATCAGTGGATAAAACATAGAGTTTACCTTTGCTAGTTCTAGCTGTCTGTATTTGTATTCTTTGGCGGTTTCATCGAACTGATGAAGTGATTCTTTTTCTCTGACGAATGCTTTTAAAACTCTAATACCAGAAAATGCTTCCTGTACAAAAGTTGACATCGTAGACAACTGTTGCTGTATTAGTTCAGATTTTTTATTGATGATGTTGTTGACAAAATAAATACTGATGGAAAGCAATGGAAGAGGGAATAAGGCCCAAATTGTCAGTTCGACATTGATACTTACCATGATGGAGATCGTCAGAATAAATGAAATCACCATGTTGATACTGTACATAATGGCAGGTCCAAGATACATTCTCACTTTGCTGACATCTTCTGATATTCTTGCCATCAAGTCACCCGTATTATTTTTTCTGTAGAAACTTAAAGGAAGCTTTTGATAGTGCTCAAAAATGTCATTTTTCAAATCATACTCAATCAAACGGGACATCACAATAATTGTCTGACGGACGAAAAATAAGAAAATACCTCTCATCAATGCCATTCCTACAATTACACCACCATAGAGTAATACAACTTGGAAGAACTCATTAATATAACTGTCATAAAGTTCACTTCCTTTCAGTAGAGTTTGTGTTTTGAGTGTATCCACCACCAAATCTAAAGCATAGCGGACCACTTGAGCCGGGGCAATCGCAAATATGTTGGAGATGATCATAAAAATGATCCCCAATGTTAACCTAAAGCCATAGCGTATGATATATTTATTAAGATAAGCGAGTTCTTTCATTCTGCTTTCTATTGTAATTATTTCGATGTAAATCAATAATAGTTGTTGTCACAACTAATATAGCACACAAATGTAACTAATTGTTTTAAACAAGCTCCGAAACCTTCATTTAATTGTGTGTTTTGTAATACATCTTTTATGATTATTGCTAGATTTCTAAATAAATTTTAATAAAAGTTTTTGAAAAATGTTATGCTTGCATACTAAATATTTATATATTTGAGATTAGAAGGAGAGGATAAGCGTATTTTAGACGTAAAATATTCCTATGCATCTCACCAATAACACACACACATCACACAAATTATTATGAAAGCATGGGCGAATTACGTAGAACTGAAAAAAAGAAGAAGTCGGTCGATTTAAGTATCAAGGCCACATGGCTGGCGATTTCAAAAATGTACAACTTATTAGGTGCAGATTATGAAATTTCCCACTCCATTGGTTTTGTGTTATTGAATATCGACCCTGTTGAAGGAACTCCTGCTACGAAAATTGCTCCGCTGATGGGAATGGAGGCCAGAAGCCTTACCCGAATGCTCAAAAATTTTGAAGAGAAAGGATTAATTGAAAGAGTAGCAGACAAAACGGATAAGCGAAAAGTGATCATTCGCTTGACAGATTATGGTCAGATGAAACGTGAAATGTCGAAACAGACCGTAAAAGTTTTTCAGAGAAGAGTAGAAGAAAAAGTTACTCCTGATCAACTATCAACCTTCTTTAGTGTAATGGACAGCATTAATGAAGTGATCAAAGACCCGAAAGGGCAAATGTTCGATGAGATCAGAGATCAACTCAAAAGCTTCGGAATAACTGAGGAAAACGTGAATAAGAAGTAGTTTTTTTACTTCTTGAGTACTAAGCCAAAAATAGAAGATTTCTAATTTTGTCTTAGTGCTTACAGCGTTTACACCCAATTAAAATAAATACATAAAATAAACAACACCAATCGGTAAACCGATGAAAAACAGAACTATCAATAAAGTGGCGGTTTTGGGTTCCGGCGTAATGGGATCTAGAATTGCGTGTCACTTTGCCAATATTGGCGTAGAGGTATTGTTGTTAGACATAGTACCTCGTGAATTATCAGAGAAAGAAGCAGCACAGGGATTAACCCTTGAAACCAAATCAGTTCGAAACAGAATTGTCAACGATGCTCTAAAGACAGCTCTAAAATCTAAGCCTGCACCTATTTTCAAAAAAGGAATTGAGCGCTTAGTTTCTACAGGAAACTTTACAGACGATATGCCTAAAATTGCGTCATGTGATTGGGTGATTGAGGTCGTGGTAGAGAACCTTGAAATTAAGAAAAAAGTATTTGAGCAAGTAGAGCAACACCGCAAGCCGGGTACATTAATAACATCGAATACGTCTGGTATTCCGATCAAGTTTATGTGCGATGGCAGAAGTGAGGATTTTGTGAAAAACTTCTGTGGTACGCACTTCTTCAACCCTCCACGTTATTTACGTTTACTGGAAATCATTCCTGGACCAAGCACTGATCAAGATGTAGTAGATTTCTTGATGCATTATGGTGATGTACACCTAGGAAAAGAAACGGTATTGTGTAAAGACACGCCTGCATTTATTGCCAATCGTATTGGTGTTTATGCAATCATGTCAGGTATGCATACAATCCAGGAAATGGGATTATCTGTAGGTGAAGTAGATAAATTGACGGGCCCTTTAATTGGTAGAGCAAAGTCTGCAACATTCCGTACAAGTGATGTAGTTGGTTTGGATACAATGGTGAAAGTATCGAACAACTTGCATGCAGGTTTGCCTGAAGATGAATCAAAAGAACGTTTTGTTTTACCAAAAATCGTGAGCGAGTTAAATGATCGTCAGTGGTTTGGTGATAAGACAAAACAAGGTTATTATAAAAAGACAAAAGACGAGAATGGCAAAAAAGTTATTCTTGAATTGAATCTTGAAACATTTGAATACCAGCCGAAAACGAGAGCAAAATTCAAAGCACTAGAGGCGGTAAAAGACATCGACAATCTAAGAGAGCGTCTTCCAATTCTTCTGGGTTTTGAAGATAGAGCAGGGGATTTCTATCGTAAGACTTTCTATGACGTATTCCGTTACTGCTCGAACCGTATTCCAGAAATTGCAGACGAATTATTCAGAATTGATGAAGCAGTTGCAGCTGGTTTCGCTTGGGAATTAGGTCCGTTTGAGACTTGGGATATTCTTGGAGTGAAAGAAACAGTGGAGAAAATGGAAGCTGCAGGTGAAAAGCCAGCGGCTTGGGTTTATGAAATGTTGGAAGCAGGTCATACTTCATTCTATAAAAATGAAGACCGTCAGCGTTTCTATTATGACATACCTTCCAAATCATACAAAGTTGTTCCAGGTACAGAGTCATTAGTGATGTTAGAAACATTGCGTGGTGAAAATGTAGTGTGGAGCAATGCAGGAGCAACATTATTTGATATTGGAGATGGCGTATTGAACCTTGAGTTCCATACCAAAATGAATGCCTTAGGTGCTGAAAACCTTGAAGGTGTAAATACAGCGATTTCAATTGCGGAAGAAAAAGGCTGGAAAGGTCTTGTAATCGGTAATGAATCGGCCAACTTCTCAGCAGGTGCCAACTTAGCCATGCTGTTCATGTTTGCATGTGATCAGGAATATGATGAAATCAATTTGATGATTGCTCAGTTCCAGAAAACAATGATGAGAGCACGTTATTCTTCAGTACCTGTTGTGGCGGCAACTTCTGGTCTAGCATTAGGCGGTGGTTGTGAGTTATCAATGCACTGTGATGCCATTCAAGCTCATGCTGAAACCTATATGGGATTAGTAGAAGTAGGCGTTGGTTTGATTCCTGCTGGTGGAGGAACCAAAGAAATGGCACTTCGAGTATCGGATTCATTAAAAGAAGGTGATCCGGAGTACAACCGTCTGCAAGATGCGTTTATGAGCATCGCGACAGCAAAAGTGGCAACATCAGCAGAGGAAATGAGAAATATGGGCTTCATGAATGCTCAATCTAGAGTAACACTAAACCGTAAGCGTGTGATTGCAGATGCCAAAACACGTGTATTGGAATTGTCAGCTTTAGGTTATGCACAAGCCAATCCTAGAAGAGATATTAAAGTACAAGGCCGTGGCGGTATGGCATTGTTTGAGGCAGGTGTAGTAGGAATGCAATATGCACATTGGGCTTCAGACCACGATGCTAAGATTGCTCGTAAATTAAATTATGTGATCAATGGTGGAGATCTTTCAGCTCCAACTTTAGTTTCTGAGCAATATTTATTGGACTTAGAGCGTGAAGCGTTCTTGAGTTTATCAGGCGAGAAGAAAACATTGGAGCGTATCCAAAGTATTCTATTCAAAGGGAAACCTTTAAGAAACTAATTTTACTAATCACCATTAAACAACTGATCATTAATAATTAAAACAATGGAAGCTTACATAGTAGCAGGATATAGAACAGCGATTGGCAAGGCGAAAAAAGGTGGATTTCGATTCACACGTCCTGACGATTTAGCAGCAGATGTCATCCAACATCTCGTTCAGAGCGTACCGGCTTTGGACCCCACTCGAATTGATGACCTCATCGTAGGTTGTGCAATTCCAGAAGCAGAACAAGGTATGCAAATGGCAAGAATGATTTCATTGCTTGCTTTTGCTCCAGATAACTTAAAAGTACCAGGTGTAACAGTGAACAGATACTGTGGTTCTGGTGTGGAAACGATCTCAATGGCAACGGCCAAGATCCGTGCAGGAATGGCGGATTGTATTATTGCAGGCGGTACAGAATCCATGTCTATGGTACCAATGATGGGCTATAAGACAGGGTTGAACTACAAAATTGCAACGGAGACACCTCAATATTATTTAAATATGGGGCTCACTGCAGAAGAAGTAGCCAAAGATTATGGTATTGACCGTGATGAAGCGGATGAGTTTGCAGTAAAATCGCATGAAAAAGCATTGGCCGCAATTGCTGATGGAAAATTCAAAGATGAAATTGTTCCAATTACAGTGAAAGAAACGTACTTGGAGGGCGACCGTAAAAAGACAAGAGAGTTTGTAGTGGATACGGATGAAGGACCACGTAAATCTGATGCTTCAGGGTTAGGTCGTTTAAAACCTGCCTTCAAACAAGGAGGACAAGTAACAGCCGGTAACTCTTCTCAAACTTCAGACGGCGCCGCATTCGTGATGGTGATGTCTGAACGTATGGTAAAGGAATTGAAATTGGAGCCCATTGCAAGAATGGTGTCTTATGCATCGGCAGGGGTAGACCCAAGAATTATGGGTATTGGTCCGGTGGAGGCAATTCCAAGAGCAGTAGCTCAAGCAGGTTTGAAATTGTCAGACATTGAGCAAGTGGAATTGAATGAAGCTTTTGCAGCACAATCATTAGCGGTATTGAAGAATATTGATATTGATCCGGGCATTGTTAATGTAAACGGTGGAGCGATTGCATTAGGTCACCCACTAGGATGTACAGGTGCAAAACTTTCAGTACAGCTTTTCAATGAAATGAGAAGACTTAATCAGAAATACGGTATGGTAACAGCTTGTGTCGGTGGTGGACAAGGTGTTGCTGGTATTTATGAATTATTAAAATAAGACCAATAACCTTCAGGCTATAAATAGATAAGGTGACTCTTCGGGGTCGCCTTTTTTTATGCACAGTACTTTCACAATATGTGTGTAGAGAGTGTCAACAATAATGAGATAACTGTCAAATCTTAAGTTTTGATTGTTTTGTACTACGAAAACTCAATCCTAATTGGAAAATACTTTTAAATTGCGTTTTGCTCCTTAAATTTGTTGTATGAACTTGATGAAATTAATCAAAAGAGGATTATGGTCATTAATCCCACTGTCAATTTTTTTTGCAACCCCATCCTGTAGAGACTGCGATGCTTATTCCAATCCCTCTTCTTATGCTGTTGGAGCTTTTTATGATAAAAATGATCCTTCAAGTACACTGGATATTAACTTTACTTCTGTAAAAGGAATAGGTGATGGTGCCCCAGAAATAACAAAAATGGCAAACGGTAAATACCTGCTTCCATTGAAAGTTACGTCTAGAGAAACGGGTTTTTCATTTGTGACAGAAGGAATGGCCGATTCAACATATATCAGTTACGAAACCTCAGTGAAAGTAAACGGTCCGGATTGTGGAGCTTATGAACAGCTTTCAGGTTTGAAGGTTTCTCCTACACAAGGAGGAGCAGGACAAGATTTTTATAGAGGAGATGTATTATTTGATTCAGTAGCAGTAGTAGTACCCACTGTTTCAGCTGATACAATCACCGAGAATATTCGATTTGTAATTGATGTTTGTGATTCTGAAGAAAAATCAGCAAGTCGAAATTTAATCGTAACTTACTTAGATAGTGCCACTGGCAACCCAAGAGAAGAATCATTTACATCAATTCATGTAAAAGGGAATCATTTTGCACCGATTTATACTGGGTCGGATCGTTTCAGTACTATTTATTTACCTTTGGAAGGTAGTGACAGTACTACATTTGTTTTTAGACAAATTACGAATGATGCAGATACAATAGAACAGTCTATGAAAGTAGTTTTTAATACTTCTACTACAATTAGTGATGACGCAACAGGTTGTATATTTTTTGATGGTACAGGAAGTGTTCTTTTAGACAGTGCAGGAACGACTGGTAAAGAATTTATTTATCCTCAAGGCCCTCATTTTAAGAGAATGCAAATTGATAGAACTACTGTAAATACTAATCCAGATTTTCCGAATGTCAAGCTATTTATCTAAAATATTAACGATTACAATGTGCCTTTTGGGAGGTGCACTGACGCTTTATGCTCAAAATGAATCCGGAGAAGAAGTTTATACAGACTCTTCTGATGTAGCACAGGATACAACACTTATCGAAGAAGAGCCATGGCCTTTAAATAAAAAAGGAGAGCCAAAAGGTTCTCAGTTCTTTGTATTGTCTGCAATGCGTTTGGGCACGGATTTACGTCCGCTTGTGCAGTCTATGACTGAGTCAAAGATGAGTGCTTACACTTTATATGCTGATTTTATGATCAGAAATGCCTTTTTTATCACAGGGGAGTATGGAGTAATGGACCGCACGAAAGAGAATCCTGATGCTGATTTTTTCAGATATAGAAGTAACGGGTCGTTTTATCGTTTTGGTATTGAATACAATGTGATGAAAAGAGCATCTACAGCCAATGCTCTGTCATTTGGACTTAAGTATGCGAACTCTACTTTTGATCAGTCAGCAGATTTTTATAGTTCTGGAAATGATTATTGGGAAGAGGGAGCGACACTAAAGCACTTGACGGAGAAAAACGTCAATGTGGACTGGTATGAATTTACGGTAAGTTTAAAGCTGGTACTAGTCCAAAACCTAACGGTAGATTTTGGGTTTGCTTACACTATCAAGAAGGACTTTCCTCCTACAGCGATTACAAAAGCGCATATTCCTGGCTGGTATCATAATAAAGACGACAGATCTAGGTTAAATTTCCAATACAGGCTTTTATATAGAATTCCATTCTGGCCGATGTATACAGAGCCAAGGCAAAAGAAAAAACAATAGTTCTTTCGATACTTACTTGATCATTTTCATTATATTAAATAATAAACCAGAAAAAATGAGAGGAATATTCTTTAATGTAAAATCAAAAATCTCATTCAATAGTTTTTGACTTGATAGCATAAGAGAATCTGACCCTTTCACTGAAATATAAATTTAGTGCTCTAATAACTCTTTTATCTATTCTTATTTATGAAACACATATTAACTGCACTCTTACTTTTAATGAGTGTTCAATCTATTTATGCACAAAATGAAAAAAAAGGAGATCCAGATCCTAGAGATATGGATTTCAATCACAATGAAGCCAAAGGGCAGTGGTATACCTCTCTGACAGTGCAATTATCATCAAGCAATGCCGAAAATGAAGATCAGTTTATTAGAGAATTACATAAACAAGACAATGGTGATTTTGAAATAGGTGTTCAAGGAGGATATTTCATTAAAGATTTCTT
Organism: Flammeovirga aprica JL-4; assembly: GCF_012844305.1. GTDB lineage: Bacteria > Bacteroidota > Bacteroidia > Cytophagales > Flammeovirgaceae > Flammeovirga > Flammeovirga aprica. Next base: position 1,718 of record NZ_JABANE010000013.1, on the reverse strand, counting down.
TATGGTAGGTTTGGAGTTTTCTTATTCAAGTGAGAACAAGAATGAAATTTACACGGCTAACAATGTTAGAACACACTTGAAATCTATTGGACATGGTTATTTCTTTGCTCCTTTTATCAGAAACTATATTCCTTTGTCAAGTTCTAGACGTTTCAGTATTTTTAATCAAACTTCCCTTCAGGTGGGAACTTCTAGAAGATTAAAACAAACTGAATCGGGAACTGACTTGAATAAAACCATGACAGATAAAGTGCTTTTGGGTATTGGTATTCAGCCTGGTCTTGCGGCGTTTATTGCAGATGGTTTTGCTTTTGAAGCTTCAGTGGGTTTATTGGGATTGGAAATGGAACATGTGAAAGGTGTGAAAAACTATACTGAAGAATCTCAAAGAACAGATTTTGACCTTAATTTTAGAGTAAACTTATTACAAATCAAATTGGCTGTGGCCTACTATTTCTAAACTTTGAATGATGAAAATATTACGATTTACAATACTATCTGCCTTGGTGTTTTCTCTTTCTTCATGTATTGATTGGGATTATTTTGGTTTATCACCAAAGGCTGAAATTACAGCTTTTGAAGTGGAAGGTCAGTCAGGCACTTCTCAAATTGACTCATTAAATAGAGAAATCTTGGTTCCTGTAAATGAATCAGTGAATTTAGATAGTCTTAAAACGACAAATATTACGATTTCATCTTTAGCATCAGTTGAACCCATGGTTGGAGAGGTTCAAAACTTTTCCGATACAGTAATATATGTAGTTACAGCTGAAGATGGAAGTAAAGTGAATTGGAAAGTGAAAGCTTTCCGTCAGACTTCTGAAATACAGATAGAGAATAGTAATTTTGACTCATGGTATGAAACAGAAGTAACATGGTTATTCAATAAGTATACATATAATACACCAACTCCTCAGTCAGATGTATTAACTTCTAGAATTTGGGACACTGCAAACAGAGGTGCAGTAGCTTCTTTTGTTGATGGTGGTAATACTACTCCTCAAGATAGAGATGGAGGAAAATATGCTCAGCTTGAAAGTATAAAAGTACCTATATATAATATCGCGGCAGCTTCTTTATTTACAGGCTACTTTACTGATGATTTGCCTCCAGATGCCGCCAATCCTAGAAATAACACAAAATTTGGGATCACATTTGGCAGTAGACCTGTTTCTTTTTCAGTGGAATACAGATATAAGCCTGGTACGGAGTACTATGAAAATCAAAATCCAGCTACAGGTGATGATCAATGTGATATTTATGTAATTCTTCAAAAAAGAGTTGATGGGCAACGATACAGATTGGGAACTGCTTGGCATAGAAGTGGTGATGCTGTAACGGATTGGACTGCACTTAATTTGGATATTCATTATGGAGAATTGCCTGCGGGATCTCCTGCGTTTATGGGGTTAAATCAAAATGCGGGTGAGGAAGAAGTAGGGTTCGCAGATCCTAATGATATACCTACTCATATTCTTATTGTCTTCTCTTCAAGTGCCTTGGGAGACACCTTTACAGGTGCTATTGGAAGTACCCTAGACATTGATAACTTTAAATTGAATTATTAATTTTTAATCAAGATAAAGCCAATAAAAAAGTCCATTGTAATTGATGCCGATTACAATGGACTTTTTTATTTTCAGACTTTGTGAAGTCCTGAAATAACGATACACTAAAACAATCGTTATTATGGAAAATAATAAAAGTCAATACGTTAA
>NZ_JABANE010000129.1 GCF_012844305.1 Flammeovirga aprica JL-4 | reverse complement strand
AGTGTATTCAGAAGAGGACTTAATAAAGTGAGAGAGATGATTAAAAGTGTTGATTTCAAAGACTTTACAAATATGATTTCTCATTTTAGGATGAACTATCTAAAAATCATCGGGTAGAGTAATTACATTATTATTTTTGATAAAAATACTTTCTCTTCAGAAGCAGAAGGTGATTAAGCAAACTATGTTTTTAGTGTGTTACCAATAAAGCAACTTTTTTAAACTATTGAACTCTTTGTGATGAAACAATTTTTAATGATCGGTCTGATAAGCTTTATCTATTCAAGTTTGATGGCCAATAATGTGGAAGACGCAGATGTCGTTTACCTGAAAAGTTATACTCATGTTACCATTGATGTGATCAACAACGTATTAAGTATTCGAGAAGATCACTATACAGAAAAGTTATTCCGAAGAAATTTAGAGCAAAATGCGAAGGAGAATATCTATTTTTCAGAATTTGATAAAGTCAGTAATTTAGAAGCATCAGTAATGGTGCCTTACAAGAAATCGTTAAAGGAAATCAAAATCAAGGAGTTTAAAACCGGTGATGAGATGGAAAGCGGTATCTTTTACAGTGGCTATAAGAATACCAGTTTTGTTTACCCTCAGCTGACAGAAAATGCCATTGGTAAATTAAAATATACCAAAACAGTAAAAGACCCTCATTTTATCAAGCCTTTTTACTTTCAGGATATCGATCCTGTAATGGATGCAAAATACTCTGTTACTTTTCCAAACCATCTGAAGCTAAAGCATCTTCTTTTCGGTGAACATGAAGGTAAATTGCAGATGAAAGAGGAGGTAGGGAAGAAAACGACAACAATCACATGGCAAGCGGTCAATGTGGAAAGTTATAAGTTTACTGAAAATGCTCCTTCAAGAACTTATACCACACCTCATATAGCGCTGTTGATTGAATCTTATCAAAGCTCATTTGGTAAAATCAATGTATCTTCTGATGTTGAAGATTTGTACAATTGGTATTCTTCACTAATCCAGAAAGTAAAACCCTGTGACAAGGAAAATGTAAAGGCGGTTATCAATGAGATTATCACACCTGAGATGTCAAAAGAAGAAGCACAAAAAGTGGTGTATAAATGGGTGCAGGACAATATTAAATATATCGCTTTTGAAGATGGAATGTCAGGTTTTGTACCAAGAAGTGCTTGCGATGTACTTCAAAAGAGATATGGAGACTGTAAAGATATGGCCAATCTGCTTTATACCTTTTACACTGAAATGGGAATTAAAGCACATATAGCTTGGATAGGTACTAGAAGTAAACCTTATACTTATGCAGAACTTCCTAGTACTGTAGCAGACAATCATATGATCTGTGCTATTTCTGAAAATGATACTACCATTTTTCTTGATGCGACCAACCCTTTTTCATCCTTTGGAATGCCCACTAGCATGATTCAAGGAAAAGAGGCGTTGTTAGCTGTAAACGCAAATGAGTATAAGGTGGAAAAAGTTCCAGAAATTGATGCTTTGGATAATTTACGAAGCGATAGTGTAGTTTGTGAATTGGAAGGCAGAAGTTTGAAAGGGAAGTTTTCATCTTCTTTCAAAGGGTATTCAAAGGAAGCTTTTCAGGTTCAGAATTTTAAAGCTGAAATCAGTCATAATAAAAAAGCACTTAGAGATTTTATAGCCATCGGAGAAAACAGTGTGGAAATTTCTAATGATTCTACTCAGGGCTTTTCTAACTTAAATGAGAGTGGACAGCTTTATTTAGATTTTAAAATGCCTGAATATGCCAAGAAAGTAAGCAACAGGTATTATGTAAACCTAAATTTGCACAAGCAGAAAGTAAACGAAAAGCTGGATGAAAAAAGAACTATTCCTTTTGAAAAAAAATATAAAGAAACTGTAATTTCAAAGGTCACATTAAAAATTCCTGATGGGTTTACGGTGTCTTATTTGCCGGAGTCTCAAACGTTGCAACATCAGTATGGAGGAATTGAAACAAGTTATGAGCTACAGGAAGATAAGGTGATATATATTAAAAAGTTCACTTCAAACTTTCTCTTGATGCCTTCAGAAGGATTTGCAGAGTGGAATAACTTTATGCAGAAGGTTTCTGAAATCAATCACGAAAATATAATTTTAAAAGCGACTTTATAATTGATTTGAAGTACTAAGTCAAAAATGAATTAGAATTAACTATGATTCATGTTTGAATTTGTACTTACTACTACTGGTTACAAATTTTTAGCAAACAAAAATACAATGAAGAAAATACTATTTAGTGGACTATTGTTGTTGATGGCATTACGTCTTTTTGCCCAATCAACTTATTCTGATACTCAGGTGAACTTAAGTTCTGAAACTGACCTGCAGTCCTATCAATTATCAGAAGACCAACAGGCTTATGAGGCTGTGATATTGAAAGATAAAAGAATCATTGAGCACTATTTTGAAGGTCAACAACTGACTTCCTTAAAAACCATTCATAAATTGATTCAGATTAATTCTGATGCTGGTATAGAAAAATACAACAAAATTTATGTGCCGATGAGTGTAGGGAGGAGTTTACGTCACCTAAAGGTAAGAGCAATCAGCCCTGATGGGAAAATCACCAATATTCAACGTGAGAATATCAAGGAGTTGAACAACGTAGAGGGTTTTCAGAACGTGAAAATATTTGCTATTGAAGGTCTGGAAGTAGGAGGGAAAGCAGAGTATTTATACACTGTGAAATCACCTTTTGAGCCTTTTGGCAGGGAAACAGTACAAGCAGGAGTACCTATTCTAAAAAGCACAATTGAATTGGTGCATCCGAAACAGTGGAAATTTAAGTACAAGTCATATAATGGATTAGCAGACGCACAGTTTAGATTGATCGCTCAAAACCAGAAAGTAATCGGGCTGACTCAAAAAGATATTCCAGCTTTTGAAGAAGAAGAGTACTCTTTGGAAGATGCCACTTATATGCGTTTCGAGCATAAAATGGCGAGTAATGGAGGGTATGAGCAGAATATTTTTTCTTGGTTGAACTTAATGAAAAGAATGACAGAAAACTGTTCATCACCAAAAACAGCCAAAGTAGCTAAAAAATATGTGAAGGATATTCTCTCTCAAAATCTATCAGATGAGGAGAAAATTATTGTATTGGAAGAAAAGATTAAATCTACAATCCGTTTGGAAAAAGGAGGAACTCAGGCACTTTCTGATCCTAAGTCAATTGTAGAAAATGGTGTAGGTAATGTAAGAGGTCTTTCTATTCTTTATATGTATTGTTTTGAGGCTTTGGGTCTGAAAGCCCATTTAGTTTATGGATGCAACCGCTATGATGGTGAAATGGATCCAACCTTTGCAACGGTTACATCTATTGGTGATATGTTCTTCTATTTCCCTAAATACCAAAAATACTTGTTGCCAGAGCATTATCATATGAGATATGGTGTGGTGCACACAGGTTTGATGAACACAAACGCAATTTTTGTGTCATATTTCATAGAGAGTGGCAAGGTGAATTACAGAACTTTCGATTTTAAGAAATTAGAGGCTTTGAGTGCTGATTTAAATCAGATAGGGGTTCGTGCATCTATTGATTTTGAAGAGAATTTAGCATTGCCGAAAGTTATTTTAGAAGATTATGCACAAGGGTATAGAGCTTTTTCTTATCGAGCAGTGCTAAAAAATGCTGACGTAGATTTCAGAGAGAAATTTATGAAAGATGTGATGCTTTCTGCCTTTGAAAACTTTGAAGTTTTATCTACTGATGTGGAAGGGGAGGATATGTCATTATCTACTGATCCAGCTAATTTTTTAAAGTTAAAAATGAAATATACTACTCCAGAATTGGTAGAAAGAGCAGGAAATGAATATCTGATAGCAGTAGGTAAAGTGATTGGGAGACAGTCGGAACTTTATCAAGAAAAAGAAAGACAACATGAAATTGTGATGAGTACTATTCAGAAATACCGTCACGAAATCACAATTAATATTCCCGAAGGTTATCAGTTGGAAGGTTTAGAGGAAATCAAAAATAAGAATGTAATCACAGTTAATGGAAGAGAGGTCGCTTACTTTATTTCGGATTATCAGTTGGAAGGTTCTTCATTGTTGATTACGGTTGATGAAGTTTACAAGGATATTTCCTTCCCTAAAGAAAATTATGATGAGTTTAGAGGAGTGATTAATTCAGCTGCTAATTTTAATAAGCTTACACTGATTATGTCCAAAAAGGAAGAAAAGGTGAATTAATAATTGATATCTAAATAATGAAATGGTCTGTAACGTTTCCGTATTAATGAAAACATTACAGACCATTTTAATTTTTAAAGCTTAGTTTTCAGGGAAACCAAAAGCCTTAGGAGTTTGAGCATCACTCTCATATTTTCCTCCATTTTCACCAGAGAAATCATCAAAGAAGTGATAATACGAACCATATAGCCCATATTTATTTTCAAGTTCCATACGCTTTTTCATCCAGACTTTAAATTCTTTTGAAGCCGCTTCTTGATCACCAATTAAGAAGAAGTAATCATTTTTAGAAATCACCTTTCCTTTATCGTCTTTCAATTCAACTTCAACATAGAATTTCTCTTTTACTTTTTGAAGCACATCAGCAGAAATATCTACATACTTCTTCGCACTATTACCAGCAACATTTCCAAAAGAGAAAGATTCTTCCTTAAGAATAGCTCCTTTGTCATCCTTGATTTTTAAAGTTGCTGAAGTCTTCTTAAAGTCTTTGTATAAGTCGTTCACTACCCATAGTTCACCTTTAAATTTCTCCTTGTTACCCCATCTTCTTTTATGGAAATTCAAGCTGATTAAAGTCGGTTGATAAGCCTTTTTCACAAAATCAAAAGAGCGTTTCGGTTTCTGATAGTTATCAACGATGCCCCATTTCATATCAGGCCAATAGGTGATAAAGTGGCAAAGAGCAATACCGCTTAATTCCGGTTTCTGACGTCTGAAATATTCGATTCCGTTTTGGAAAATAATACCCTGAGCATCTTGAGTCGCATTGACAAACTCATCTAATGAACCTTTCATTTCACTGCCAAAAACATCCCAGTTTTGCATTCTTAAACGCGTAAGGTCTGCCCAGTGATGTCCCCAGCTTAATCCAGGTGTCCATAATTCATCTTCAGGAATAAACTTCTTCAAGCTTTCCACAGAAGGAACTGAAGTAATGGCAAATTCTGGTACGATCGGGAATTTTAAAGTTTGATACCAATCCTCGTGCAACCATTTTCCCATATCATAAAAATAACGCAAAGCATGAACAGCCTCCTTGCTCTTATAGCCTGCCGCTTTTGAAACATGACAAGTCAAAGGAGAGTCAGGTACATAAGGTAGATTGGCATAGGCCTGAAGTGAATCACCTAGTTCTTCTAAGAAAGCTCTACCAAACTGTGGATCACGCGTACGCAGCAACATTTCTTCTCCGCCTTCCATCATAATCAGTGAAGGGTGGTTACGTCTTTCTTTTATTACCTTAACTGCCTCATCAAAAATCTCTGCCAATTGCTCACGTTCAGAAGGAATATTACCCGTTCCTAGAGGAATCATATCTTGCCAAACTGTAATACCCATTTCATCACAGTATTGATAAAACTCAGGAATTTCAGGTGGATGCCATCCAAAAATTCTGATATTATTCATATTAGCTTCTTTCGCCAATCGGATCAACTCTTTGTATTCATCCAACGAGGTTCTTCCAACGAAAATATCTGGAGGCCCACCCCAACAAGCAGAACGGATGAAATGAAACTTACCATTAATATATGTCGACCTTGGGAAACTGACATCCACACCTTTCTTAAAGCCAGGGTTCCATTTTGAAGTTACTTCTCTAATACCAAAAGTGACTTCATTGAAATCATGGTTATTATTATTCTCTTTCAATGTGATTTTAGCCTCATACAAATTAGGCTTTCCTAAATCCCATGGCCACCATAGTTGTGGTTTTTTGAGGTGGATTGTCTTTGAGATTTTATGTGTTCCTGGCTTCACATCAGCTTCAAAAGAAACTTTGACCTCTTTACTCTCAAAGTTTTTTCCCTTTAATGAAGTGACAAAAGCCATTTTCTTTGTTTCCTGAGAAGTGTTTTCCACACTCATTTCAAGAGTTACATCAGCAGTACCGTCTTTATTGATTTTATTATTAGCGTAGACATCTCTGAATCTCACTTTGCCTGTTCTCACCATTTTGATTGACCTAGAGATACCAAAAGGAATCAGGTCTCTCCAATAATCACCAAACCAAGGTGTTTTCTTACCGGCTACATTGGCATTGACTTTTGGAGGAGGAGCCAGTTTGATCACCAACATGTTTCTTGCCTTGAGGAAATCATACTTATGAATTCTAAGGTATTCATTTACATTAAAACGGAAAGAAGAAAATGCACCTTCATGTTTGCCTAAATAATGGCCATTGAGCCACACTTCACAGCTGTAATCTACGCCTTCAAAAAGTATATCTACCACCTGATCACTGATTTCCTCCGTTACATTAAACTGATGCGCATACCACCATTCATAATGCTGTACCCATTGTGCCTTCACACTGTTTCTTCCGAAATAAGGATCTTCAATCACTCCAGCTTTCCAAAGATCTGTATAGACATCACCCGGAACTTTCGCATTATTCCAAACCAATGTTTCAATATCTTCTGGCGGAATTTTATGCAGTCCCTGTTTTACTCCCTCACCCGGAAGCATCATTTTCATTTTCCATCTATATCCGTCTAAGGAGCGGACAGCTTGTTCATTTTGTTCATGAGGTGTTGTGGTATTGGGCTGAGACCATCCATAACTAAAGGAGAGCAGTCCCAATAACACCATAAATAATTTTTTCATTTCAATATAAAGGTTGTTGTTTTGATTGTTGAAAAGGTCTTTACTCGTATTTTCATAAAGACCTGATTTAGTGTTCGACTATGTTTCAAAACTCTTTATTTCTCTTTGGAAAGGCTATTTTTACTTATAGACAGCTTATGGATAGGCATTTTAATCCTATAGACACATAATAGACATTAAAATAATGGAAGATTGATTTGTGGATGTGAATAGGATAGATAGCGAAGTTTTTATTTTTAAATGATACTTTATTGGAGACTTCTTTTAAAGCTCTTCAAATGATTGAAAATGTAGGATTTGGGAATGAATTAGAAAGCTGTTTTTGTCCGAGAAACTAAAATAATATATATTTAAAGGATAGCTTCTTAAGTAGCTGATCATAATTAAATATAGTTTATAAATGTAGAATGAATTAAAGCTATAGATAATTTTGAACAGGTACTTATAAAGAAAGGAAGATATAAAACTGGGCTGTTCACAAATAAGCTTAAACAAACTTTAGATTAAGAAAAACATTGCTCTTAAAGATTAACGGCCATGAAGGTTGTACTACTAGAGCTTCTAAACAGGTTAAACATATGAACTCTTCAATGGAAATGACTACACAAACCATGGATGTGGAAAGTATAGAGCAATACTATGATGAATGCAATCGGGATTATGAGATTGTGTGGCAATTAAAAAACTCATTGGCTTTACATTATGGTTATTGGGATGAAAATACTTTAACACACAGACAGGCACTTTGGAACACCAACTTTCAGGTGGCAAAGCATGGAAGGATCACAAAGAGTGATAAAGTACTAGATGCAGGATGTGGAGTAGGTGGTACATCATTTTTTCTGGCAAAACATATTGGCTGTGAGGTGCATGGTATAACATTGTCGCCTCATCAATTAAAGCAAGCTCAAAATCTTCAAGAGGAATTGGATCCAGCAGGGCTCACTACTTTTTCTTGTATGAACTATTGTGAAACGGATTTTCCAGATGCTACTTTTGATGCAGTCATAGCCATAGAAAGTGCAATGTATTCTGAACCTAAAAATGCTTTTTTAGAAGAAGCTTACAGAATTTTAAAGCCAGGAGGAAGGATAGTACTAGCGGATTATTATATCATAAAAGAAGAGCAATCAGATAAGGAAAAGAAAGTATTGAAAAATTGGGCGGAGTCATGGGTCATCAAAGATTTTACCAATGAAAAAGCATACCACAATGATTTGGCTTCCATAGGTTATGAAAACCTAAATGCTAAGGATGTATCGGATCAGGTATGGCCTTCCATCAAATTGATGAATCGTTCTTATTACCCTGGAATTTTAATCAGTAAAGTCTCAAATTTCTTCAGATTTAGAACTTCTTTGCAGGTAGAGAATAGTAAATCAGGCAAGTACCAATATCAAGCTTTTGAACTAGGATTGTGGCGTTATAAATATTTATGTGCGTATAAACCAACAGGGAAGGGTGAAGTAAAAAGCAAAAAAGAATTTGTAGGACCATCACCTTATATAGACCAAACACCTGTTGAAGAGCGATTCCCTATTCTGAAAAATGGAAAACTGCATGTTAGAAATATTTTAAAAAGAACGATGCATTATTATTTAGAAAAAGGAATAAGAAATAGTAAAAGAAAATTCTAATTATTCAAAGCGGATTTCTTAGTCTATTTTGAAAAGAGTATAAAAGAGGAGTGATGCCAAAAGGCTAGATTTTACATCTTTTATACTCTTTCTTTTTATCAAAAATCCAATGATTTCGTGAAGTGATTTTTATAGAGTAAATGCTCTTTTAGAGTGGAGTGTGCATTGTTTCAAAAAAATAAAACTGGTAATGAATTAGTTAGCTAATTGCACTAACTCTTATTTAAACTAATTTTAAATAATATTTGGATTAAATCTAAATAAAAGATAATTTTGCTCACATTAATTTCAACTATAGATAATTTTTTCACATCCATATTTATGAAAATCTATTCATCATTCGCTAACAAACTTGCTGCATCAGCTCTTTTAGCTACAACATTATTTTCTTGTTCAGAAACAAAAGAAATCATTAATGATTTAGATCCGGGTTACGATGTTCCAACAACATATGCTTTCGATAATGTAGACTATTCAGGTCAAACAGCAAGAATTCAAATGTTGGACTCTTTAGAAAGATATATAAAGTCAGGAAATGACGGTACAACTAAATTGGAAGAGTCAGTAATGCTTTCAATTTATTCTAATGAGTCAGGTACTTTATTTAACTCTTCTAAAGATTTAGAAAGTAAAACATACGATGAAGCAACTTTGACTGTGAATGTGAAGTCTGAAGTATATGATTACTTCAAAAGTGCTGAAACTGCTTCAGGGAATGCCGATAACATTTATGAAGGACGTTTATTTGACGCTGAAGGTCATGAGCCCGCTCAAATGGTAGCAAAAGGTTTAATGGGTGCTGTTTTATATTACCAAGCAGTTTCTTACTATTTATCAGATGAGAAATTAGATACTGATAATGAGGAAGTGACAGAGGGTAAAGGTACTGCAATGGAGCACTACTGGGATGAAGCATTCGGTTACTTTGGTGCTGCTGCTGATTATCCAGTAAATACTGAAGCAACAAACTGGTACTGGGCAAAATATGCTAAATCTCGTGCAGGTGTTTATGATGTTTCAGGTGAAATCTTCACAGCTTTCTTAAAAGGTCGTGCTGCAATCACTGCAAAAGACTACGATACAAGAGATGCTCAACGTGATATTATCGTAGCGAAGTGGGAAGAACTAGTGGCAATCAATGTTATTCATTATTTAAATGCAATTCTTACAGATACTACAGATGGCGATAGAATGCATCACTGGTCTGAAGCACTAGCATTTGCATGGTGTTTACAATATAATGCATCAAAAGCAATCACTAATGATAATTTAGATAAAGTAATTGCCGCGCACGGTAACAATGTAGATGAGTTGACAACTGAAAATATTATTGAGATTAAAAGTATTCTTCAATCAACTTATGGCTTCACTTCTGAGGTAGTTAACAGTTTATAATATATCTTTGCACCCTCAAACCATTATTGAAATTGGTTTGAGGGCAATTTCATTCATTTCACTTCTGAAGTTTATTATGAAACTTTTTAATTTTTTTATCACACTTATCCCTGCTCTTCTTTTCTTCTCATGTACTGAAGAAAGTCAAAACGTAGAGCTCGACTTCTCACAAACTGACATGTTAGGCAATTATGCCAACAACATTATCAAACCTTCTATTAGCGATTATCACACTTCAGTTACTGCACTTGATGAAAAAGTAAAAGCATTTGTCAGTAACCCAACAGAAGAAACTTATGATGCCGCGGGTTCAGCATTAATAAATGCTTATCAGAACTGGGCAAAAGTCAATGCATTCCAATACGGTCCAGCATTGGAAAACGCTTTTTTAACTTCCTCAAATACTTTTCCTACAAATTACACAGCATTGGAAGCTGATATTACGGATGAGAAATTAAATCTTGGATCAGTTACAGCGAACAACAAAAAAGGACTTCCTGCTATTGATTATCTTTTATTCAAGGATGAAAAAGCAACTGTAATTGAAGCATTCAAAGCGAATGCATTCAGAGGTGAATATTTAAATGCAGTAGCAGCGGATTTATTAGCGAAAGCTACTTATGTAAATGATACTTGGTCAGGTGATTATGTTGCTACATTTGCTGCAAATGAAGGAAATGATCCAAGTAGTTCTCTTTCTTATATTGTAAACGAATACAATAAGGCATATGAAAGATGTAAGAACCAAAGAGTTGGTTATGCTTTAGGTAAGAATTCTTTATCAGGAAAACCAAGCCCTATGTCAGTGGAAGCTTACTACAGCGTAAATTCTTTAGACCTTTTAAAAAGAAACATTATTTCATTAGAAAACTACTTTAAAGGTGGAGATGGAGTAGGCTTGGATGATTATCTGACTGCTTATTATAATACAGGTTCGATCCAAGAAGATTTGTCAGGAAAGATCTTAAATCAATTTGCTGTAATTAAATCGAAAATTGATAACTGCCAAAGTCCTTTTGCTAATCACATTGAAGCACAAGACGAAACAGTGGAGGAATTATATACAGAAATGTCAAGGTTAGTCGTAATGATCAAGTCAGAAATGTCTTCTGCTTTATCAGTGAAAATTACTTACCAAGACTCGGATGGAGATTAGGATATGGGATACTATAATAAACTAGTCAATAATCAGACTTCTATTGCACCCTTGGTCGTTTTCCGAATGATATTCGGTATAATGATGGCCTTGAGTGCAGTTCGTTTTTGGGTGAACGGTTGGATTGATACACAATTCGTTCAACCCAAATTCTTTTTTCATTACTTTGGTTTCTCATGGGTAGAGCCTTTAGGTGAATCGGGGATGTACTTTATATTCATTGTGATGATATTGAGTGCAATAGGTATAGCATTAGGTGCATTTTATAGAATTTCTGCCACGCTGTATTTCCTTACCTTTACTTATGTAGAATTAATTGACCTTACCAACTATCTGAATCATTATTACTTTGTCAGTCTTATGGCATTTATAATGATTTTCCTCCCTGCACATAGACGTTTTTCTGTTGATGTATACAGAAATCCTGAGACTTATAGAAAATATGTATCAGCGTGGACGGTAAATATTGTAAGAGCACAATTGGGAATTGTTTATTTTTATGCAGGAGTTGCGAAAATCAATGCAGATTGGTTATTGAAAGCACAGCCATTACGCCTTTGGTTAGCTTCAAGAGCTGATCTTTTTTTGATTGGGCCCTTATTGAAATACAAATGGGTAGCTTTTGCTTTTAGCTGGATTGGTTGTATTTACGATCTATTCATTCCATTCTTGCTTTCTATAAAGAAATTCAGAGGTTTTGCTTATTTCTTAGTGGTTGTATTTCATATCATGACTGCGACATTATTCCCTATCGGGATGTTCCCTTATATCATGGTGTTGAGTACATTGATCTTCTTTTCAGATCAATTTCACGAGAATATTATTCTATTTTTAAGCAGGTTTTTCAGTTCAGAAAACTTATCCATGCAAGTCAGAAGAGGAAGAATTAATTCTATACCTCAGCAAATCATCAAATTCTGCTTTGCTACTTTTATCATTATTCAGTCAGCTTTTCCTTTTAGATATGCATTATACGGAGGGAAATTGTTCTGGACAGAGCAGGGTTTCCGTTTTTCATGGAGAGTAATGCTGATGGAAAAATCAGGGACAGCAACATTTTATGTTTTAAACCCTGCGACAAACCATAGAATAGAGGTGAACAACCGTGATTACTTGACGCCTCTTCAGGAAAAAATGATGGCCACTCAGCCGGATATGATTCTTCAGTATGCACACTATTTGAAAAGCGTTTTTGAAGAAAAAGGGGTTCAAAACCCAGAGGTCTATACAGATGCTTATGTTTCTCTTAATGGGAGAGCGAGCAAACCTTTTATAGACCCGACAATAGATTTAACGAAGTTGGAGGATACTTTTGCTCCTAAAACATGGATACTTCCCTTCAAGGGATAATTTTATATGACAAGGTTTTTATTCATTACTCTACTTTTCTTTTCATCACTAACTTCATTTGCACAATCAGTTAGCGGTAAATTAATTCAGTTTGATTCTCAAGAGACAGTTGAGGGAGCAGACGTTTATATAAAGAACACTAATATTAAAGTGAAATCTGATAAAAATGGACGCTACACAATCTCGAACCTCAAAAAAGGAGAAACCTATTCTATTGGTGTGTTTAAGTATGGCTTGACGCCCATGGAGAAGGACATCAAAATAGAAGGGAAGAAACAGGAACTCAATTTCACAATGAGAGTGATTGAGAAAGTACTGGATGAAGTAGATGTAACGGATAATAACGAAACTGCTGAAATTACAAGACTTGAGGCTGTGGAAGGAACTTCGATTTATGAAGGAAAGAAAAGTGAGGTGATTCAGATCGAAAACCTAACGGCCAATTTAGCTACAAATAATTCAAGACAAGTTTACAATAGAGTACCAGGTTTGAACATCTGGGAAAGTGATGGAGCCGGCATTCAATTAGGAATTGGTGGTAGAGGTTTAAGCCCAGACCGTACTTCAAATTTCAATACGAGACAAAATGGATATGATATTGCGGCTGATGCATTAGGATATCCTGAAAGTTATTATACGCCACCGTTAGAAGCTGTTGATGAAGTTCAGATTGTAAGAGGCGCCGCTTCATTGCAATACGGTACACAATTCGGCGGATTATTGAATTTCAAAATGAAAAAAGGTCCTGCCAATAAACCTTTTGAATTTGTAACACGTCAAACTGTAGGTTCTTTTGGCCTTTTCAATTCATTTAATAGCATAGGCGGAGAAAAAGGGAAAGTGAATTACTATGCGCTTTATCAATATAAAGGCGGAGATGGCTGGAGACCTAACTCGGCTTTTGATGTCAATACCGTTTATACTGCCGTTGATGTTGAAGTAAGCGAACGTTTTAAAGTAGGTTTTGAGTTTACACATATGGATTACCTAGCACAACAGCCGGGTGGTTTGACAGATGAAGAGTTTTATAGAGATCCAAGAGCTTCTTATACCGATAAAAACTGGTTTAAAGTAAACTGGAATATTGCTGCGGTTGATTTACAATACAGAATCAGCTCAAATGCAAAAATTGAAATGAAAAACTTTGGCCTTTTTGCAAGCAGAGATGCATTAGGCATCAACCTCAATAAAGAAAATCCTTACACTGAACCACGATTACTTGTGGCTGATCAGTTTAGAAATGTAGGTTCTGAAATTCGTTACCTCCAACACTATTCATTAAATAATAGACCTTCTGTTTTCGTATTGGGTTCAAGAGTTTATTATGGTAACGATGATAAGAAACAAGGAGATGCTTCTGATGGAAAAGATGCAGATTTTAATTTCTCACATCCTGATTCATTACTCTCAGATCATCAATTCAAGATTCAGAACTATGCTTTTTTTGTGGAAAATATATTCCAATTGACAGATAAGTTCAGTATTACGCCAGGTGTGAGATTTGAGTTGATTGGTACGTCAGGTGAGGGGTATTATCAGAAGACGTATTTTGAAGTAGGAGATGACGGTTTGATTGAAGAGATCACACAAGCTGAACCTGATACGATTAATAATAACAGATCCATCTTGATTGCGGGAGTAGGATTGAGTTATAAGCTGAATGAAAATTTAGAGATTTACGGTAATATTTCTCAAAACTATAGAGCAATCACTTATTCTGATTTGAGGTCTTTGAACACCAATGTGAGGATTGACCCCGATATGAAAGATGAAAAAGGATATTCTGCAGATATTGGAATGAGAGGTAAAACAGATTACTTGAATTTTGATGTAAGTGCTTTTTACCTTCGCTATAACGATAAAATTGGTTTAGCTAATCCAGCTAACCCTATCCGTACCAACATTGCAGATGCTTACACTGTGGGTGTTGAAGCTTACGGGGAACTCAATGTGATGCATTTTATCAATCGTTATTCTCAATACCATTTCAATTTATTTGGTAATGTATCGTTTATTCAAGGAAAGTACATTTCTGATGACAGAGTTTATGACGGAAATGATGTAGAATTAATTCCTCCCTATAACCTGAAAGCAGGTGTAAATACAGGATATAAGAATTTCAATTTGTCCTTCCAGTATACAAAAGTGGATAAACAATATACTGATGCCGCCAATACTGAGAAACCATTGCCTGATGCAGTATACGGACCTGTTCCAGCGTATTATGTAATGGACCTGTCAATGAAGTATAATTACAAATGGTTTGGGGTAGAAACGGGTGTAAATAACCTTACTGATAATATGTATTTTACCCGAAGAGCTACAGGTTATCCAGGGCCAGGAATCATTCCTGCAGATGGCAGGAACTATTATTTTACTTTCCAATTTAAAATCTAGAATAAGAAACATCTTTTCGACTTTTCGTTATATTCCATAGATTATTTTGCCTATTTTCTTGGAAGGTAGTAAGTTTATGATAAATTTGTGATACGTAAAGTGAAAATTTATTCATTTATCTTATCTTTTCAAGCTCAATTAAGAGCATCATATTTTATAATATGATAATCACATAACGGAGCATTTTGGCAATTTCTATTTTACCTCAATTAATTTTAAACAATGGCGAAAAGTATCGACGAAACTAAATTACAGCGAATTAAAGAAGCGACAATCGAAATGGTTGTAAGCAAAGGTTATGGTGGGGCATCAGTTTCGTCTATTGCTAAAAAAGCCCGGGTAGCAGACGGGTATCTTTACAGACATTACCCAAGTAAAGCGGCTTTAGTACAAGCACTTTATTCATCAAATATTGAATACTTTAGAAATATCATTTTCAAACATATGGAAGAAAAGGAGTCGCTAGAACAAGTGATTCTACATTTCTGTATCGAGATATTTACTTTAGCAAACGATAATCCATCAAGAGCAAAATTCATCAATATGCTGATGAACGATTACACTTTCTTGATGTCAAAAGAAATGACATTGAAAATCCCTGAATCTTCTAAAGCAATGGTGCAAAGAGGATATGATACGGGTGAGGTGAATGAGGAAATAAATGTGGAAATGTTTAATGCGGTTTTTCCTGCTATTCCTATTCAGTACGCTTCATCAAGAGCTACAGGTGTGTTCAGTCATGATAGATTAGTGGAAGAAGATGCAAGAATTGTGACTAATTTATGTATGAAAGCATTAAAGTAAGACATAAATAAAAAGATATAATAACGAGGGTCACCTTTTATCAGGTGACCTTTTTTGTATTTTAGGGGTATTAATTGACTATTGGATTGTAATATTCAAAGAATTTAGGAGAGAAGCCTGTTTGATGTTATTATTTTCTAATTTCTATTCTTGTTTTTAACACAAAAGTTATAAATTTGATGAGGTTTTTTTGAAGAAAACCTAAACAAAAATAAAACACAGAGAAGTAGGCAGTGTGTTAGGAGGAGGTGTTTTATTTCTTAAAATTGAATTATTGTATGGGAGTAGTAGCCCATACTTTTATATTACTGAAGGTTAGAGGGACTAGTTTTACTTTGTTCCTCTTTTTTCATTTTCACCAATTTTTTAATGGTAAATTTCTAGACAACGATGAATAAATTCTTACTGACCATTTTTTTAACGTTTCACTTTTTAAATATATCAAATGGTCAATCAATCCAGCAGATACAAAAATCATTTAATCAATATTTAGAGAAAGCAAAACAGGGGACGTATCATTTTCAACCTGATTCTTCTGCAGTTTTAGATACATTGTCCTTTTCAAAGAAAAATGGCAAGATTTATTTCTTTTTAAGTAAGCATTGGGGATATTCCCCCGTAAGAATTGACGATTTATCTTCTATAGAAAAAAACGTGAGAGCACAACTTGGTGAATCTTACAATAGATATGACTTGATTTTCTTTGTGGGACAATCGAATAATACGGGCTTCAAAAAACTGGCAAAGAAAAATAAATGGCCCATTGTTCCTAAAAACTATTTGAAGGATTTAGTGCCTAATTATTATAGAGACACTCACCCTCTTGATGCAGAACGTCAGTTAGTGCAATATGATTCTATACGGTCTATTCATGTAAAAAGAGTAGATAGAAAGGAAGAGGACATTATTCAAAATGGCTTATACGGAAATCATTTAGCGATATGGAACAGTCATGGTTTATTTTATGAACAAAATCTAAAAAGATGGGAATGGCAAAGAGCAAGATTATTTCAAACTGTTGAAGACTTATTGCCGACTGCTTTTGTTCTGCCGTATTTAGCGCCGATGCTGGAAAATGCTGGTGCAAATATTTACATTCCAAGGGAAAGAGGAATACAAACTAAATGTTTTGTAGTCGATAATGATGGCGAACGTGAAGGGTATAAGGAAGGGAAAAAGGTAGTGGCTGGTAACACTGGTTATAAGCATAAATTATTCTACAATGATCATGAGAATCCTTTTGAGTTAGGGACATCAAGAAAAGTAAAAACAACAAACAAAAAACAAGATATTGCTTTTACATGGAATACTCATAAAACCATGAAGGGAGAGTATGCAGTGTATATTTCTTATGCATTTAATGAGTTGGCCGTTGAAGATGCTCATTATTTTGTGAAGCATAAAAAGCAGAAAACTTCTTTTATTGTCAATCAAAAAATGGCCCCAAAAACTTGGGTTTACATAGGAACATTCAGTTTTGATGGTTCAGAAGGTGAGGGTGTTTATTTGTCTTCTTACTCAAAATCCAAAGAGCATTATATCACAGCTGATGCGGTGCGTTTTGGTGGTGGTTCTGGAAATATTGTCAGAGAAGGGACGACAAGCGGAAGGGCGAGGTATACAGAGGGTGCACGATATAATTTACAGTATGCTGGGGCTCCTGAATGGGTTTATTCTCTCAATGAAGGAAAGAATGATTACAAAGATGATTATCAGTCTAGAGGAGAATGGGTGAATTGGTTAGTGGGAGCACCGCTCGCATTAAACCCGAAAGAAGAGAATAAAGGCTTGAATATACCAATTGATCTGGCATTGGCGCTTCATACTGATGCAGGTGTTTCTAAGTCAGATACAACTATCGGTACATTGGCCATCTACAGTACAACCGATATGGAGAAAAATGTACATTTTAAAGACGGACAGGCAAGAATGACGAGTAGAGACTTGGCAGATATTGTACAAACCCAAATCGTAGATGACGCTAGAGTATTGCATGACTCTATCTGGAACAGACGCTCACTTTGGGATAAAAGATATAGTGAAGCAGTGTATCCTGATGTGCCGAGTGTTTTGATTGAGTTGCTTTCACATCAAAATTTCAAAGATATGTGGTTTGCTTTAGATCCGGTTTTCAGGTTTGATGTGAGCCGTTCGATTTATAAAGGTATTTTGAAATATATAGCTTTCCAGGAAAATAGAGAATATGTTGTTCAGCCTTTGCCACCTACACATTTTTCTGTGGTTCTTCAAAAAAATAAAGCACATTTGAATTGGAAACCACAGTTAGATAAATTAGAAGAAACAGCACGTCCAACATTCTATAAACTATATACAAACAAAGATAACGAAGGTTGGGATAACGGTAAGGTGATCACCGACTCCAGTATTATTTTACCAATTCAGAAAGAACACTTTTATAGTTTTAAAGTAACAGCTGTCAATAGTGGAGGAGAAAGTTTTCCAACGGATGAATTAAGTATGGCAGATTTTGGAAATGATCCTGTTTTAATTGTGAATGCTTTTGACCGTCTTTCATCTCCTTCATTTATTCAAACAGAAAGTTATCAAGGCTTCAGTCATTTAGATCATGGGGTGGCAGATCAAAGAGACCTATCTTATATCGGTGCTCAATATGATTTTAACCCTCAATCCCCTTGGGTAGATGATGACGCACCGGGTTTTGGAGCAAGTTTCGCCGATAAAGAAACAGCTATTATAAAGGGGAATACTTTTAATTACCCTGCTGTTCATGGAAAAGCGATGTATTATTTGAAGCAGTCTTTTGTGTCATGTAATCAAACAGCTTTAAAGGAAGGGGCGATTAAGCTTGAAGATTATTTTGCTGTCGATGTAGTATTGGGTGAGCAAAAAAATATAAACCTTCATCAATGGGGTAAGAAAACGAAATTCACAATATTATCAGAGGAATTGCGAGCAGGAATTGAAGCCTATTTAAAACAAGGAGGAAACCTTTTCATCAGTGGTGCTTATTTAGGGTCAAGTTTGTTTTATGAAGAAAATGGTATTCCTAAAGGAAGAAAACATCCTGATGTGCTTTATGGAAAGAATGTCCTGCATCTGATTGGTAGAACAGATCATGCTGATGTAATAGGGAAGGTGAAGAGCATTGATAAAGCTTTCCCGAATTTGAACGGTTTGACCTATTCGAAATCAGATGACAATGAAATGTATAAAGTGGAATCACCCGATGCATTAGAGCCTTGGGGGAAAGCGGCAAAGCAGATAGGAAGGTATACTAGCAATCAAAAAGGGGCAGGAGTAAGCTTCAATAATGGAAATGAGAAGGTAGTAGCATTTGGTTTTCCATTTGAGACTATTCTCTCAGAGCAAAAAAGAATTGAAGTCATGGAAGATATTTTAAGATTTTTCAAAGAAAATGAGGGTGAAAGGTAGAAGAGGTGGAGTGTTAAAATATTGATTGCAAGGTTTTTGGATCTTAATTATTGACAAAAAGGTTAAGATACTGAAAAAATCGTCTTCCTTTTTCTATTACCTACGTAAGAAGTAATAGAACAAAGACAAACATAAAGTCTTAAGAGCGTAATGGTTCTTTTCACTTTATAAACTAAGCAGTTGAATTTTTCGGCTGCCTAAGACTGACAAACTGCAAAAAGGCCTCACAAGATGAGGCTTTTTTTTATGTATTATTTTTAGATGAAAAGCAAGCATAGTATCTTCACCCTAATTTTTAATTCATACATATATCATGGAGAAGATGCTTATCAAAAACGCACAAATCGTCAATGAGGGAACCATTTTTACATCTGATATCAGGGTTGTAGATGGTAAGATCGAAAAGATCGGAACTTCATTAGAGGCGCAAACAGACGAAAAGGTAATAAACGCTGAAGGGAAATATCTTCTCCCTGGCTTGATTGATGATCAAGTACATTTTAGAGAGCCTGGTTTAACACAGAAAGCCAATATCGAAACAGAATCAAGAGCGGCAGTTTCTGGAGGTGTCACTTCATTTATGGAGATGCCTAACACGAAACCTCCAACGGTGACAATTGAAAAATTGGAAGAGAAATATGAAATTGCTTCAAGAACATCTCTTGCCAATTACTCTTTCTATATCGGTGCTTCTAACGATAACTTGGAAGAAGTATTGAAAGCTGACCCAAAAAATGTTTGCGGTATCAAAGTATTTATGGGGTCTTCTACAGGAAATATGCTTGTAGATAATGAGGAGACTTTAGCCAACTTATTCAAAAATGCTCAAATGATCATTGCTTCTCACTGTGAGGACGATCCTATGATTGCTGAGAATATGGCTAAATATGTGGAGAAATTCGGTGACGATATCCCAATGGAATGTCACCCTGAAATCAGAAGTGCTGAAGCTTGCTATTCTTCTTCTTCAAAAGCAGTAGCATTGGCTAGAAAGCATGGAGCAAGATTGCATATCCTTCATATTTCTACAGCCAAAGAACTGGAGCTTTTTGATAATGATATTCCATTAAAAGATAAGAAAATCACTTCAGAAGCGTGTGTGCATCATATGTGGTTCTCTGATGAGGATTATAAAGAGAAAGGTGCATTTATCAAGTGGAACCCAGCTGTGAAAACAAAAGAAGACGGTGCGGGAATTCTTGCAGGTGTATTGAACGATAAAATTGATGTGATTGCAACAGATCACGCTCCTCATACGCTTGAAGAGAAATCAAATAAATATACATCAGCTCCATCAGGTGGTCCATTGGTACAGCATTCATTGCAAGTTTTATTAGATTTCTATAAAGACGGAAAAATTTCTTTAGAGAAAATTGTAGAGAAAGCTTGTCATAATCCTGCTATTTTATTTGAAGTAGAGAAAAGAGGTTACATCAGAGAAGGCTACTGGGCTGATTTGGTACTAGTAGATTTAAATGCTCCTCAAACGGTAGATAAATCAAACATCAACTATAAGTGTGGATGGTCTCCATTTGAAGGTCATACTTTTGCTTCAACAGTAACACATACTATTGTTTCAGGTCATTTGGCCTATGAAAATGGAACTTTCCATGAAGATGTAAAAGGTCAACGTTTGACTTTTGATAGATAGATTATGAATAAAAAGAGTGATTATAGAGCTGTGAAAAGTCAAATAATCACTCTTTTTTTTATTTTTTATCCCTGATTTACAGGTGGTTTATAGGTGTTGAATTTTGTTTACATAAAACAATGCTGTTTTTCTAAACTTTTTATCTACCTTTGCACAGCAAAAAAACAAATGGCGATCGTAGCTCAGTTGGTTAGAGCACCGGTTTGTGGTTCCGGGGGCCGTGGGTTCGAATCCCATCGTTCGCCCAAGAAGCTTTCAAGAAATTGAAAGCTTTTTTTGTGTTTTTCAAAATATAATAATGCAAATGTGTGGTTTACAGCTTTTTGATTATATTTTAATTTTATTTTCAAAATAATGTTTGGAATCGTCAAATAAATAGTTGTATCTTTGCACAGCAAAAAAACAAATGGCGATCGTAGCTCAGTTGGTTAGAGCACCGGTTTGTGGTTCCGGGGGCCGTGGGTTCGAATCCCATCGTTCGCCCAAAGAAGCTTTCAAGAAATTGAAGGCTTTTTTTATGTGTTTTTCAAAATATAATAATGCAAATGTGTGGTTTATAGCTTTTTGATTATATTTTAATTTTATTTTCAAAATAATGTTTGGAATCGTCAATTAAATAGTTGTATCTTTGCACAGCAAAAAAACAAATGGCGATCGTAGCTCAGTTGGTTAGAGCACCGGTTTGTGGTTCCGGGGGCCGTGGGTTCGAATCCCATCGTTCGCCCAAAGAAGCTTTCAAGAAATTGAAGGCTTTTTTTATACATAATAAAAAGGGAGTCTTGGTAAATAGACTCTAGCACTCACTAAAATCAGGATATTTATTCTTTTTGGTGAGTGTTTTTG
>NZ_JABANE010000128.1 GCF_012844305.1 Flammeovirga aprica JL-4 | reverse complement strand
CTATAACTTTTGTTTTACGACCCATAATTAGGGTATAAATATAGCTTATATTTTAATTTGTCTCAGTACTTAAGTCTATTATTAAGGTCATAAATATAAATTCCACTATTCGTTAACGCTAATAAGTGCACTTAAATATTAATCCTGGAATTGAACTGAGTATGCTATGCTTAGTTCTTTAAACTATTGTGTATACCAAGGATTAACCCCTATTATACTTTTATACAATTCAATGAAAATAGAAATGAATAAATTATTACTTTTCTTAAGTAGGGCGGTATTCGCTATGCTACTTTTTCACACACAAAACTCATTTGCACAAACCGCTATTGGTGTTCTAGATTTTAATGCTTCTGAACAGGATAAAGTCATTACTAATTTTGATGGTATTCATGGCAATGCTCCTAGGACAGTTGAAGCTTGGATAAAAACAGACGCAAATGGCATTAGTTATATTGCAGACTGGGGAGGTATGGGCACAGGTGCAAGATTTACTGTGATGGTTGATAATGGCAAACTGAAAATCACCATATCTGGATCTGGCAAAGGTGGAACAACAGTCATCAATGATAATCAATGGCACCATATCGCTGTTTCTTATGATGGCACAACAGCAAGAGGTTATGTTGATGGAAAATTAGATTTTTCAAAAGACCTTCTCGTAAATACTGCTTCTACTTATACCTTCCGTTTAGGTTGCAGAATAAATAGTACTTCTAATTTTTATCATGGTAATATGGCTGATGTTCGTATATGGAATGTTGCACGTTCTGCTGAAGAAATCAATGCCAATAAAAAGAAAGATTTTACCGTCTACACCCCTCCTGCTTCTCTGGTTGCCTTATTTCGATTAAATGAAGGTGTGGGAACAACTGTAACCAATAGTATTACAAAAGAAGAAGTTTTTTTGGGAGATAATGCATTAACTGAAATCGGTAATCCTGATTGGGTCATAGATCCAAGTTATTCATCTGCTGTCAATCTTGATAAAATTGTGTTACCAATTGAGGTTTTCGGTGAGGAAGGCGTAACTCGTTCTGAATATGTATTCTTATCTGATCTACAAGCTGATCAAGCAAAGCACTTATGGTTACAAGTCAATAATGTAGGGTATGAAAATAAAATCTCTGTAAGGGTTAATGATGGTAATAAAATATACCTCAATCACTCAACTGTAGATATGCATTACCAAGAAAAAGCTCGTGGTGGTATGACTTTGGGCGGATTCAATACCATTCGTTTTTCTATTCCTGTTGATAATTTTAAAAAAGGAGATAATAAAATCGCTTTTACTTTTGAACTTTCTGATGCGATATCAAGTGGTTTTAGGATAATACGATTAAATCTTTTAGATGAAAATAAAGAAAAGATGCTGGATGACAGTTACTTTATTGATGAAGACCCCAACCTCTGGGAACCTCTCTACAGTAGTGTAAATGATATTCAGGAAGGAGAATATTTATGGAGAAATGCCAACCTTTGGAATCATTATTTACCCGAAGGCAGACAAGGGTTCTGGTATGGTAACACTCTCCCAGATAGAAGACCAATCAAAGCCAAATGTAATTCTTGCCATACACAAGACGGTAGAGATTTAGAGATGTTTAGCTATTCTAATGAATCTATTATTGAAAGAGCTAAATTTCATGGACTTACAGCAACGGAAGGAAAAAAGATTGCTTCTTATATTAGGACATTGTCAGACAAACATGATAACGTTGAGCGAAGTGGACGTCCTTGGAACCCTCCCTACCAACCTGGGCCTGAAGTAGCTGAACTCGAACCACATAATTGGCATGCTGGAGCTGGTTTAGATGCTGTACTAGAAAAGGACAAAGATTTAATAGAATACATGTTTGAGGATGGTGTTGTTACTAAAGAGGGAGTAGATGATTTTTTTGATGCCCGAAAAATGGAGGACCGAACATTAACTCCTACTGCAATGCAATTCCCTGATTGGAAACATTGGCTTCCATTAGTTCACCCTATGGATGCTTATACTCTGAATGATTATTGGTTTACTGAAGACCTTGAAAAGAACCCTAATAAGGCCTACCCAGAATTAAGGGCTATTCTTCAATCTTCCGATTATGCCAATCAATTAGATTCCACTACAATTTCTGATGCTATCACCGACTTCGGGTGGTCATACCGTGGTTTTCACCACCAAAGTATAGAAGGTAGTTCTCCACACTGGAGAGCGAAAGAAGGAGATGCTTACCATTCAATTAACCCAGAAATCCCTAAAGAATTGGCTAAGAACAGTCTAGCGAAACTTAGAGCTGTTCAATATTTCGAAATATTCAACGAATTTAATCTTCAGGGTAGAGCTAAGGAAATATACAATCCATTAGACCAACCTAGTGAGAGACAATGGCTAGGTAGGGTTTACCATGTTTTTGAAGTTCCTCCACATTTTACTTCTTGTGAAATTGACGGAAACTGTGCTCATTTTGTTGGGCAACCTGAAGAAACAGGAGCCTTTGAGTCAACGGTATGGTATGCTTTGGAATTAATAATAGCTGGTGGCAATGGCGTCTCTGGAGCTAATGCTTCTATGGACTGGCAGTACCAACATAATTTTATCAAAAAATCAGGCGCTACATCAGGCATCCATGAACCTCTAAGGTATTTTAAATCACTCAACGCTATGTATCAAATACGAACATGGACAGGAGAACTAAGCCCTAATAATAAATACGGTTTTCGAATACGTCAACAAAGTCTCAGTTGGGTGGCCGGAATGTCCCCATCAAACGGTTTAGATGGATATGTACCAGGCTTCTACCTTAAACTTTTGGACCGTATTCAACCTGGAATGTCAAAATGGATTTTGGATGCTTTTATACAAAACTTCCTAAGGGAAGTAAATGAACCCCATAATGATTTATCAGCTTGGAACAGGTCTACTTATGGAAATGATAATAAACTGGATAAAGAACCTGAAACACCTAGAAATTCATTTACTTTTACAAGCCCTGATTATGGTTATTCTCACGACTACTATACGATCATTCCTTTATTTATAGAAATGGGTGCTGATTGTGACCTCATTGATGAGCTTATCGACTGGTGTCAAAGAGCTTGGCCGAGTTGGAACTGGTCTGCTCTAAAAGTAAATCAAAAACCGACAATTTCATTAAAAATAGATCATAACTATAATGTTGCTCAACAGGTTACAGCTACTTTAAGTAATGAAGGTACTACCCCGTCTATTCAATGGTTTGTAAATCATAATGCAATTAATAATAATGAGAATGAATTATTTCTTCCCTCAGATTATTTTTCTGAAGGAGATTCTATCACATTAGTTTTACAAAGTTCTAATACCTGTCTTAATGCAGAGAACAATAGCGTGGAAGAAACTATTGTTATCCCTCAAAGAGAATTAACAGTCACATTAAATGGTAATACTATTCAACATCAAGAAAGTACACCTGCCTATCTATTAGACTCTTTATATATCACTAATGAACTTGTGCTTCACCCTTACCTATGGCTCGATGCTATGCAGATAAAGCCTAATTATTCCCCTCTTGAAAATGAAGTTATAAATGAATGGTATGATAAATCCGGAAATGAGTTTCATGGTACCGAAACAGACATCAACTATCAACCTATTTATAAATCTAATGGGTATAATGGGCTTCCAGCGGTAGTTTTTGGTGAAAATTCAAGTGACCGCCTTGAGTTACTGAATAGTGAAGAAGACGATATGTTAGAAGAGGACTGGACCATTATTATAGTTGGTAAAAGTGAGAATCTTGACACGAATAATGACATTCTTGGAAATAGAGGAGGCAGTGGTAGTGAAGGGTTTATGATCCGATTTAATAAATCAGGAAAGCTGTTTTTAGAAACTGGAGGGAATAATAAATACTTTGGTAATAAATTTAGTTTTGGGACCAAATACATCCTCCAAATTTCTAAAAAAGGGAATGAACTTGAATTGTATGTCAACGGAAAAATAGAAGGAACACAAACAATACCTGATGACCTCATTTTTGGAAAGGGAAAACCGGTTTATATTGGACAAAGTTCTGACAAAAACTATGGTCAAACACGTTACCATAAAGGGCCTATCGCTGAGGTAATGTTATTTGATAGAACCGTGACAGAATTAGAAACCGAATTAATACATGGCTACTTGGCACATAAATGGAGATTAACTGAAAACCTTCCTCTCAGTCATCCATACAAAAACAGAAGCCCATTATCCTTTATTGTTACCTCACCCTCTGGCACAAAAGAAATTGATTTTGTCCATTCCTACCAAAAGGTAATAAGTAGTGATGATTTTGGGAAATTTGAAATTCATGATAATATCAATCCATTTGAATTTGAGTTAGTAGACAATAGTAATTCAAGAAAGGCCACTGTATCTTCTTTATTCAATGAACAAGTCTTGGAGGATATAAAAGTTTATCCCAACCCCACTAATGCACAATTTAAAATAGTATTGGAAGAAGGTAAACCACAGCAAATTGATGTTTTTGATATTCATGGGCAACATCAACTTTACCTTACTCCTACTAATGGCAGTTTTACATTGCCAGATCATTTACCCAATGGTATATACTTTGTAATATTTAGTGCTAACACTAAAAGGTATATATTAAAAGTAATCAAATCGTTATAAAACAAGGTAAATCAAAAAATCCTATCTTTTTTAGATAGGATTTTTTTTGTTTACAAAGTATGAGAAGACATTTGAATAATATAATCACTATTATTTGATCTTAAAACCACCATTAGATCGTATATAAATGATCGCTTCTTCCTTTGTAGAAATAGTATGCAATGCAGTTCCTTCTGATCCAAAATAACTTCCTTCATTTAAGTTTTTAATTGAACTTTCACTTGAAGAATGATACTGTAAATCACCCGATATAAGCACTCCTTTGAAACTTTCATGACTAATAATCTCACCCGAAAAATTCTCAGGTACTTTAATCATAAAGCCACTAAAATTAGTTTTACTTTCATGCCATAAAGTAGCAGTTTGTACATTCTTTGCTGTTTCTATCCAAGTAATATCGCTAGCATCTAACCAAACTACATTGGTTTGATCGATATTTACAGGGCGCTCACCACTATCAAATGCTTCCTCTTCCGGATGGACAAGATAAGGTCCTTCTTCAATTTCAATATACGCCAAAGCATTGGCCCCTTTCGCAGAAGTGATATGAACATCTCCTTTAGGTTGAGTCCAAAATGAACCTTTAGGCATCCACACATTTTCAGCATTGGGATCATTGTTATGTAAAAATCCTTCTATCACTATACCTCTGTATGAAACATTATGAATGTGCGGTGGAGATTGAAATCCGTCAGTAGGTTTTAATAGAAAACCTGTAGCCACTTTGCTATTTCTATCCCCCCATAAAGTACCTGCTTTTGGGGCTAAATCACCTCGCTTTGGATTCAAATGAGTCCAGTTTACTTCGGATGCTAAAACGAGTTCATATTTAGCTTCAGAATAGTGTTCTTCTTGGGTACTGTTATTAGTGCAAGAAGTAATAATTAATAAACTTATTATTGTAATTAGTGATAAAATCTTCATTATTTATATTTAAATTCAACTATCAAAAGTATAGTTACGAAACTAAATTCAGTATTTTAAAATTGCAATAACGGTCAAAAATGTAAGTACCTCTTTTAGGTGAAAATAGATCATTTTATAAGCTTTTTTAAGAAAATAATAGAGATTTTCAATAGAAAATGAAGAGCCAAAAATAAGTTCTGCTTTTGATGCTAAATCATATTATTAATAATCTTTAAATAATAAATGAGGTACTAATAATAAGCACTACCTTCGAACTACTGTACTCGATGTTATAAGAAAAAAGTACGTTACTATTTTACAACCATCATCAATTAAAAATAAAAAGTGAATAGAAGAATTTTAGGTAATATCCTACTTGCCGTTATACTTATTTTATCTGTTTCTGGGTTAGTTTTATATTTTACTCCTCACCAAAAAGCAACGACCTCAATCCATACCTTATTTGGTTTTGTTTTCCTCTTGAGTATAGTCTTTCATATAATCAATAATAAAGTCCCCATTAAGAATTACCTCAAAGGAAAAGGGAAGGGTAAATCGAAGTATAAACCGCTACAGGCTCCTCTTATTTTCATCATTGCAACGGGTGTTTCAATTGGAATTTTATATCAAGTCCCTCACTTCAATTCTTTATATGATTGGGGCAATGAATTTAGAAACCAACAGATCGGAAAAGAAGAGCAAACTTTTGATTATGAAATCATCGATCTTGATCAGAAATTAGGAAAACATACCATAAGTGTGGAGTTTAAAAAAGGAAAATCATTCCGACATCCCTTGATTGCTATCTGGGTAGAAGACACATTAGGCAACTACATTGAGACTTTATACATTTCTCAATCCATTTCTTCTAGTACATTCCAAATTGGGAAGAAAGTGGGAGATGGCTATGCTCCTGCTACTGTAAGACGACCTGAAGCTCTTCCGTATTGGTCACATAAAAGAGGCATCAAAGCATCTGATGGACTTTATATTCCTTTGGAAAGTGCTCCAGATTTAGATGGCGTATCTGGTGCTACCCCACTGAACAATTTCATTATTTCTTCAAAGAGCAATCTAGAGAATAATGGCCCCTTCAAAATTTTAATGGAGTTTAATCAGTCTTTCGATTGGAATGAATATTATTCAAAAGATCGTTTTCCTGATGATAAAATTTACTCGGGTTCTGGTGCTGTAGGGCAACCTTCCATGATCTATAAGGCTACTATTAATCCTGAGGATTTAAATCACAAAACATATAAATTGATGGAGTTGATAGGACATGGACATCACTCTGGACAAAATGGGAACTTATATACTGATTTGAAGAATATTACAACGGCTAAAGAAATAGCTGATAGAATTATACTGAGCATTGAATAGTTAGTATTCCACTTTTACATCCGATAAACAACTCCTTCTTGGAAAAGGTATTTAATATGAATTTATTGTACGGTCATTCAACATCCGAACAAAATAGTTATAAGAAAATCTTATAGTAATATAAAAACAATCAATTTTACAAATACCCAATACCGCCGTATGTTTGTATCGTAATCAATCGGAAAGCGGTTGAGATAAACAGATAACAAACATCAATCAAAAAAATAGATACACTATGTCACAAATCGGAAAACAAGTAGTAGATTTTAAAGTACAATCTTTTGAAAACAACGACTTCAAAACAGTTACTAAAGAAGATATTTTAGGAAAATGGTCTATCTTCTTCTTCTACCCTGCAGACTTCACTTTTGTTTGTCCTACAGAATTAGAAGACCTTGCTAACCTTTATGAAGATTTCAAAGCAACTGGTACTGAAATTTACTCTGTTTCTACAGATACTCACTTTGTGCACAAAGCATGGCATGACACTTCTGAAACAATCAAAAAAATCAACTACCCAATGCTTGCAGACCCAACAGGTGTACTATCAAGAGGTTTTGAGGTAATGATTGAGGAAGACGGAATGGCAGAAAGAGGTACTTTCATCGTGAATCCTGAAGGAGAAATCGTTTCTTATGAAGTAGTTGCTGGTAACGTGGGAAGAAACGCTGAGGAGCTATTGAGAAAATTAAAAGCACTTCAATTTGTGGCTGAAAATCCTGCTGAAGTTTGCCCAGCAAAATGGAAAGAAGGTAATGATACCTTGAAACCAAGCATCGATCTTGTGGGATTGATCTAAAAATATGCACACACCCTAGCTTTAAAACATTAGTTATATTTATACAATAGTTTGCTTTAATTTAAAAAAATCCTGTCTTGCTAAGACGGGATTTTTTGTATTTCAAAATAGTAAGGAATGTTTTGAATTAAGAATTAAGAGGGAAGAATTATGGTTCTTATTGTGGTTCAGTGGATGTTGCAATGCAACATCCCTACAACTGTATCCTTCATAAATGATATTCTACCAAAAATTGAAAGTAGGCTGTAGGGACGTTGTACTACAACGTCCACTGAACCATAACACGAACCACTTTTTTCACCTTCAAAATGCGAATTTCTTCTGTCCTTGGAATTACAAAAAAACGGCCACGCATACACGTAGCCGTTGAGAGAGAGAGATAATTACACGTTTATTAAAAGGTTAAACAATTATTTATAACTGACCATTAACTTCTTCGTGATCGTTTGGCCAGACTCGTCTGTGAAAGACAGGATATATATACCCGTTGTAAATTGTAATGGATTGCCAACTTGGAACAGCGATTGATCATTGACTTCAAATTCTTCCACTACACTTCCCAAAGGTGAGAAAATACGTACTTTACCTTTGATTTTCTTTAGCGTTTCAACCGTAAAAACACCCGTCTTACTTGGGTTGGGGTATACGGTGAATTCTAAAGCGGAAAGCTCTTCTGCCAATGAATTCGCTTTTCTTGAAGATGAACTACAAGCATCTGCTTCAGCTTGCGTTTCAAAACATTGAAGGCACCCTTGGAATGGTCGGCAAGGAGGACATTTCAATGTCAGTGAGGATACATTTTGAGCAAAACTCATGGAAAAGCTCCCTAGTATCATCACTAATGTTATATATATTATTTTTTTCATTTACTTATCAATTATAGTGTGTTGATGAACTTAACGATCTTGGCTTTTTCCTCTGCTGATAATGCATTGTAAGCATCACGGACTGAAGTTGCTTCACCATTATGCTTTTGGATGGCTTGTTCAATAGTCGTTGCTGAACCATCGTGCATAAATAATGTAGCTTTACCGTTTCTTTCTAAGATCTCCAAGTTTCTACCCAGTCCCCATAATGGAGGTGTTCTGAACGTACCGCCATTTACATCGTGTGTTTTCATATCAGAGAATGGTCTGATGTAAAGGTTTCTGAACTTCTCTGGTGCATCACTTCTCGTCTTTTGTGTTTCTTGGTGACAAGAGGCACAACCTACCTGATCAAATAACAAGTGACCGTCCACTACATCCTGATCTAAATAAGCAGCTGCATTTCTGTTAGGCACCGTCAAGAACTCAACATAAGCCACCAACTGTCTCATTTCTTCAGCACTCAGTGCCGTTGCAGGATCTACTTTATGATCATTGACCAAAGCATTTTTCACTTGCTGTTCCACCGTTGCTACATCACCATCCCATGTTAAAATAGCTTCAGCACCCTCTATGTATTGTAAAATACCAGTACCGAAAACTGGAGGTGCAATTCTTGGCCCGTCAGGTGTTTCCACCAATTCAGATCCTCTACCATCTCTAAAGTGACAATTTTGACAAGATTCTTCTCCAATTTTCACTGAACCAAATACTGGTCTTGAAGCAAGGGCTTCGTGCTGATCAGTCAAACCATGGAAAATATGATGCCCTTCTAAGAAGTCATCTACATCATCTGTGGATGTCAAAGTAGTGAGGTGCTGAGTGAAAATGGCATCTTGTTCTAAATCTACATGTGATCCTGCTGTAGAGAATTCCATCGTTGTAGAAGCATCACCTGCCATAGTTAGGCGAGGATCAGCAATGGAAGTTGAGAAACCTTTACCTACCACAATGTGCTGGAAAGTATTGTACGTTTGAGAGCTGATTCCCGGACTTGAGCCAATTGTAATTTCATAAGTCACTACATTACCATAATCCACTTGATCACCACAACAAGTGTTTTGATTATAGGCATAGGCAGGATTTGAATTATAAATAAGGCCATTGTCAAATGCTTCTATTCTTAGAATATTAGGAAGATTGGCATTGATTGTTGTACCATTTCCGCCAGTAGTTACTGTTGTAGAGTAACGCTCTAACGCTCTTAATTGAGAAGAGTTATTTTGAGAGTTGAAGATCAATTCAGTATTACCATCATGTGCTCTTGGGTGTCTGAATCTCATCCAGTTAGCAGAGTTTGATGTAATAGTCGGCTGTTGTGCCGGATCGATTCTATCATTCGGCTCTCTTTCATCATACTCAAACAAAGCAGAGTAAACGATTTGAGTACCTAAATCATCACTTGGCAAGCCTGCTTTTTTATATCTAAAGTAATAGTAATACTTATCATAACAGTTGGCTGGCACTTCTACCTGCATCACTCCTTTTGAAACATCTGTCATTTCAGCCTCATAATATTCTTTTTGATTACAAGAACATACAAATGTCCAATCATGATCTCCAGGTCCATCATATACTAAGCCCACTCCACCTACAAAGTGCGATTGTGCCCATTGGAACAATACAGACTCACCGGCTCTTACCTCAATTGATCGTCCTTCTATATCGTGCGTCCAACCATAAGTACCAGGCGTTCTACCATTGATTGGTGTTTTCAATGCTGGCATCATATACTCATGATCTGGAAGTTTAGGCAATCGATCTACAAGTGCTAAAGACCAAGGGCCGACGTTATGTCCTTTTATATCCGTAGTGGATTGATCTTCAACATAGAAGTATAATTCTTGTCCGTCTAAAGTGACTTGATATTGGTCTGTACAATCAACCTGACCAAAATAAACCGCTCCTACTGAATTTGTAATTCCACCAGGGTTATTCACCAATTCAGGATCTTCCACCAAAACAGGAGACCAGGCTTCTAAGCATTCTGTCGTTTCACAAGTGCCAGAAGTAGTATACATTGCTCTACCTGGACTAGATGAACCTGAAGCTCCTGCTAAATAGGCTCCTTCTTGTGAATTACTCAACACTGTTAATACTGGATCAGGTAAGTTGGGTTCTTCTGTTCCTCCAGAAGTTCCAGTTTGACAAGGCGTACTGTCTACCCCTTCACCTACCTGTACTTGTATACTATGAATACACTGTCCTGTAGGATAATTGTCTCCTTGGATTCTTACTTCAAGCGTATAAACTTCTCCTGGAACCACTACAGATGAAAAATCTGCCTCATAACGATTTCCTTTATCTGAATTTCGGTTCACACCACCTTCAGCTCCAGCGCCATTTAATGAGATCACAAAGAAAGAAGGGGAATGAGACACATTTTGGTGGTAAGCAACTCCGTCAGAGTTTAATCCGAAAATAAAGTTATCTCCTTCTAACTCTGGACCAATCGGTTGATCATCACATGGATTACATACTTCAGAACAAGAACCTCCACAATCAATACCTTCTTCGTCTCCATTTTTAATTCCATCACTACATGTAGGAAGAACTACGGTTGAAGCTGAGACCATATGCCAAGTTCCAGTAGGCTGATCCCCGTTTGTATCTCCAGGTTGATTGTCTCCTATATAAAAGTATAAAGGCTGATCATTGTAGGTCAACTGTAATGTACCATCGCAACGGCCACTTAATCCAAAAGTACCATCAAGTTGTTCTGGTAAGTTTGGAATCTCTAATAATTCAGGATTATCAACTAAAACAGGAGGCCAATTATCGGCACAATTCCCTTCGCATTGACTGAATTCATCTGTGTCATTATCCCAAGTGTAAATTGTGTATCCATCTTGAGAAGAACCTGAAGCACCAATTAGAATCACCTCATCTCCTTCTGTTCTAGCACTTACCAGTGGTGCTACGCCCGGAGTACAATCACATGATCCACCACAATCCACAGCCGTTTCATCTCCATTCTGAATGCCATCTCCACAAGAGTGTGTGATTTCAAAATTAGCTGTAACTGATACATTTTGTGCCGGCATTGTGATAGTAGTATTTGGAGCATTCAAATCAGCGATTCCTGCCACATCACCAGTCCATTCCGTAAATATAATCCCTGTACCTGCAGCAACAGGTGGTTGTTCCCATTCGATAGTAACGACTTCTCCTGCTTCATATTCACCATCACCTGAACCATTTTCAACGTTCAAAGCATAGGTTTCAATACAGATGTTTGGACAATCACCTCCACAATCAATACCTGTTTCGGTACCGTTTTGAATACCGTCAGTACAAGATGGTACAAGCTCTCCTGTGAATATCACTCTATCCACATTTAAAGCGACATCTCCACTTTGGAATTGCACATCAAAAGTGGCTCCTGCAGGAACATTTACGTTTGCACTTACGGATTGGTAATTTCCAACCCAAGCTCCTGTTGAAGAGAAATTGACATCACCGGCATCACTACCATTGACATAAATAGAAATTTTACCGCTTAGTTCTGAAGCATAAACAATTTCTACTGCAGTGGCAGAAGGGGCATTTGTGATACTGAAACCCGCACCTATTTCAGAAATATAGGCAACACCTTGTCCACCACTTGCTGTACCGTCATTATAAACAGCTGCACTACCTAATATTGAGCTCGTTTCAGCTTCTACAGTATTTGAAGTTGGAGGAGGAGTGGTAATACAGGGCTCGCAAGAACCGCCACAGTCTACTCCTGTTTCATCTCCATTTTGAATCCCATCATCACAAGTGGGCAATGGATCGGGATTATTACCCGAATCTCCTTTTGCAACGGCAGTCACCGTATATTGGGGTGAAATATACTGTCCATTTGTTGCTGAAATTTTTAATTGGATAGTGTAATCACTTCCCGCGGAAGCACTAGCGATTTCTCGTTCCCAGCGACCATCCACTAAAGCACCGCTTCTACAATCGGCATCAAGACAGATGTAGTTCCAACCGTCTGTCCATTCGGGTTGGTTTTCAAAATAGATGATTCCCACACCATTTTCCACTTCTACTCCATATTCTTGAGCTTGTGTAAAAGAACTAACAAATAGGGATAGTAAAAAAGTAGAGAAAAGCGTTAGCAATTGACCGTTTCGCTGGTAAAAACGGTTTTTAGAATAAGCCTTGGAAAGCCTATTCCATTGAGTAATTAATTCATTCATTTTTCTGTTATCGTGTGATAAATTGAGCTACAGTATTTGGTAATACAGTAGCAATAGTTCCTCTAAATGTATCACACGTACTATGAAGATTTATAATCTAGATCTACTACAAATCTACTTGCACCAACTACTTTTTTGATACGCTATGAAAAATGAAAGAATTAATAAATCGTCAGCCAACTCACTAAATCTAATGATGGATTAAGTGAGTTTTGAAGTAAAAAAAACAGGGTATTATTTATCAAGAGATACTCCGTATATAGGTATAAACAATGTTATTATTGAAAATATGAGATCAATTTCCTCGAAAATAGATTTTATGGCATCAAGACTATTTAGGAGATTGTAGTAATTTGAAGTAATGATTATCTGCTCATTTCTTTTAAAGAATTAACCCTTCTTTTTTATCATAAAAATACTTTTTGAGTAATCCCTCCTCAAAAGTTAAAATGATTTGTTGGTAAATAATCTACTATGCTCGAAGTTTAATATTAATAAAATATTAGATGTTTACTTCTTTGTTGTTAACCTGTAATATTACTGCTTATCTATACATAACGTAGCAGGCTACGTGTCTACGGAAGGTTCGAACATTCTACTAAGCTTCCTCCTGTAGACGCGTAGCCTGCTACGCTAAAACATGAAGGTCTATAGAACCGAAACTAAGAGTATATTTCTAAAGTTATTAATAAAACATACAAAAACGTAGCAGGCTACGTGGCTACGGAAGGTTCGAACATTCTACTAAGCTTCCTCCTGTAGACGCGTAGCCTGCTACGCTACATTATTTCTGGATTTCAAACCCAGTTTATGAAAAACTAGGATGACTTCAACATTTTCTCCAATACCTCTTTTACCTTCATCATATCATCTTTATTGATATTGAGGCAACCTAAGGTTTCCATTAATTCATTTGGAATTTGAGCGGCTTCCTTTTGAAGTTCTTTTCCTTTTTGGGTCAAAGAAATGGTCACTACACGTTCATCTTCCTTTGAACGCGTTCTTTCAATTAATGCATTTGTCTGCATTCTTTTTAATAAAGGCGTAATGGTATTGGTTTCCAGAAGAAGTTTTTCTGTGATTTCCTTAATGGGAATTCCATCCTTTTCCCACAACACTAAAAGCACGAGATACTGAGGGTATGTGACCCCCAATTTATCCAACATTGGTCGGTATTGTTGAGTGATAAACCGAGATGCCGCATACAATGGAAAACAGAATTGGTTATCAAGTTTTAATTGCTCCATATTATTGTGCATTTTTTCTTTCTCTTAAATATTTCCATCCGCCAGAAGACCATAATGCCCACACTACCAATAAGGGTTGGAATAATAAACGAATAAAACGTTTTGTATCTGTATTCAAACCAAATGAATCAATGTGATTGACATATTGATTGATATTTCCGGGGAAGATCAAAATAAAGAAAATTCCTAATGCAATGCCTGTTTGTACTTTAAAGTTTCGTCCGTAGATCATTAATAATGCAAAAGCAATCTCTACCACACCAGAAGCCAATACCACAAAATCAATAAAAGCAGGATCAGTGGTTAACCAAGTAGGTACTTGTGCTTGAAATGCTATACGACGAAAAGTCATATGACCGATGCCCGCATAAAGCATTGCAGACCCTAATAATACTCTAAAAATATTTTGTACTGTAGATGTTTTTACCTGTTGCATAATTTATATCGTTTGTATTTATATCGTTCACGATACAATTATAGATGAATTAATATTCATTTCAAAATTATGGGCATAATTTTAAGGAAAAAGAGGGAAGAGTTAATAATTGTGCTTCCCTCTTAATTCTTAACTCTTACCTAAAACAGATGTTTTGATATTAAGGCGTTGCTCCTTTTTGGGTACACACATAAGCGGCTACCTCCACGGCTTCTTTATGCAACTCTTTTAAACCTTTTTGTTGTAATAACCCCATTACCATGGTAGCAGTAAACGCATCTCCTGCCCCAATGGTATCTGCAACGTCAACTTTTGGTGTTTTGAAATAAGAGTCTTCTTCAGCTGTAACTAAATAAGAACCATCAGTCCCCATGGTTAGTGCAATCATTTTCAAGTCGAAAAATTCAATCAGTGCTTTTAGTCTTACGATCGTTCTACCTTCTATCTGAAACATGTCGATTAAGACTGTAATCTCATCTTCATTGATTTTAAGGATATCCGCTTCCAACAAATGCTTTTCAATTAAAGCTTTATTATAATAATGCTGACGTAAGTTGACATCAAATATTTTCAGACAATGTTCGGGAACAAGTGAGAGTGCTTCTTGGATACTTTCTGCACTTTGAGGAGCTCTTTGTGCTAAAGTGCCAAAACAGATCGCATCAGCTTGTTTTATCTTTTCTTTGGCTTCTTCTGAAAGCTTTATATCATCCCAAGCTACTTTTTCATGAATAGTATAAGTTGGCTCTCCTTCTTCAGATAATGCAACCGTCACTGTTCCCGTAGGCAACTTTGATGTATTAAGGAAAGAAGCCACCTTTTTCTCTTCCAATAACTCTTCTATCTGCTTCCCTAATTTATCATTGGAAATGGCACTGACTGCATAAGCTTCTGCCCCTTGTTTTGAACAGTGGTATACAAAATTAGCCGGTGCCCCTCCTAGCTGTTTTCCATGTTTTAAAATATCCCAAAGGATTTCACCTATACCGATTACAATTGGTTGCTTCATTTCAATTCTTTTTTTAGCTAAGATAAGGAAGTGGGTGGAGATTAGGTAATCATAATAAGTTGGAAACTGAATAATAAAAAATATGCTTAGAAAAGAAGAAATTACTTTATTCGTTTTCTTTCTTAGCACAAGGACAAGTTACCCAAATCTCCGTTTTCCTTTCTACTATTACAGAATCGCCATTGTCATTTAAAATGGGTTGGAAGGTAGGTAATTCAAATTTCCGAGGAAAGAAGTCTTTTGGTTCAAATCCTTCAGGTATTTCCCCAATTAATCTCAAATTAGAAACCTCCCCGTTTTTTTCTACCAGAAAAGTCATTTCAAAAATAAAGGTATTGTGAAAATCGTCAGCCGATACTTCTCGAACATATCGGCTAGGAATTTTTAAATCTCTTCCAACTAGCTTAGACATTATGAGGAGTTGTGCTTCTTTTGTTGAATCATTCTCAATTTTTGAAAGTACTCGTTTCTTGCCTTCAATATCAAAATAATCAAATTGCTCAGAATCTTGATTAAAGACTTTATACTTAAGCCCATCAGTATCAAAAATGACACTATCTTTTATTGTTTGAGACCAACTATTGAAAGTAATAAAAACCAATAGGACATATAAAACTCGAAATATTTTCATACGATACATCTAAATATAATACCTTCCTTAGGATTGATTTTCAAGCATCTTTTTTTCTAAATATTCAATAGATTCTTTGTGACCACGTATGACTGCCTTATCTAATGGTGTCCTATTATATTTGTCTTTTAAATTGATATCAACACCATTATTAAGGCAAAATTCTATTCCGACAATATTATTCCAATCGACAAAATTATGTATATGAGGAAATGCTGGCTCATTGTTCATTAAGTCAGCTCCTAATTTTTTTAGCAGTTCTAAAATTTGAACATCCTTCATTCCAGCTGCTAAATAAAACCCTTGCTTTTGAACTTCTTGGATGAAGTATTCTTTATGATCAGAATAATAGTATTCAACAATCTCTTTTGAATGATTAAAAGCTAAGAATAACGGAGTTCTACCAAGAGACTTTCTTTTTATATTGGCACCAGCTTCGGCTATCGCTTTAAAACATTCATAATTATTATTGGAAACACACAGTCCCAAAGGTGTTCCTGTATACTTTAGATTTTTATCAAGTTGACTTTTCCCTACCTTATTCAATCGATCTAAAATCTTATCTGTGTCATTTTCATAACATGCATAAACTAGAGTATTTTTAATTTTTTCACTCTTAATCGATTTTTTTAGTACTTCTTGTCTTTCAGGATCAGTAGGTCTGAGTCCAAATTCTTGAAAAAGTGTCAACTCAAACATGTCTTGATTAGAAAGTTCTGGATTAAAAAAAGGGATTTTCTTTACTAAAGGCTCATTCTTTTCATCTTTATATAAGATTACTAAACCCACACCTTTAAAAACTTCTTGTATAGAATCTGAATAAGTTTTGAAAACATCAACTGTCTCATTTACATACTCAATTAGCCCTTCATTTATTTTATACAATCCACTAGCACAAGATAAATCCTTGGACATTATGATATAAACATATTCCTCCAAATTTATGGAATTGAAAATATCATTTATCAGTTTCTTTTCCTTACTTAAGTCACTCATTTTTTATTTCAATAAAAAAGCACCAAAAAAAGTAACGGTATCCTCACCATTATTATAATCCATTTTACACTCCTCCGCTAATGAAGAGACATTGATACAATAGGCTTCAAGTGAAGCTCTTTTCTTCTCTGGATATTTACAAGGTTCATTGTTGATGATTGTACATTCCTTACATACAGTACATGGACCAGCCCTAAGATCAAGATGCTTTTCATAATGTAAATCTATTTCTTTACTGATTTTATTTGCTACCACATCATGCTTTTTAATAGCTTTTCTCACTCCATGATTATCAAAAGAACCTATATAGCTATTGACAGTTTGATACACTAATGCTTTATTATAACCTTTTGCTTCAGCTATTATATCATCAACCTCACCTACAGAAGGTGGACATGCATAGTTTTTACCAAAATGTCCACAATGATTTACTTCACAATAAGCTCTTAATTTTTCATCAAATATAATCTTTTCAATATCAATGATATGTGCTTTGAAAGCTCCTTTATTTTGGCACACATTGATCATTTTTTTTTCTTTTAGCATAAGTTTGTTTCTTTCATTCTAGACGGTTACTACCCCAAAAAACAGATAAAGATTTACTTTAAATACAATAGTTTTCTCTCTTGAAATCTATGATTTCTTCTGCATTGTTTTTTATTAAAAACTGAATAAATTCATTAAAGCCATTTTCAATTTTAAAGAGCATTTCTTCTTTATACAATGGAAATAAGCCATAAATATTGACAACACCATTTGATGTTTTTATGATTTGGAATTCTTCTGGAAAAGTAACTGTTGGAAGAACCAAGCATCCACAATAAGCTGTGTCATCTGAATAAGAACTCATGTTTTCATCTGCTTGTATTGAATGTCCTACTCCTATCCATGTATCATAGAAATGTGGAAATTTAGCAGATTGTTTTACCATTGAAATGATCCAATCAAACTTATTTTCACCAGTATACACTTCTCCAAAATCGACACCTTTGGGAATAAGAACCATCAATTCAGCAAATTTATAGGTATCTGATTCATTGGGTATATCAATGACATTCATCGCCATTGAACTCATTCCTGAAGTCATTAAGATCTCAAATTCCAACCCTTTCGGTTTTATATGATATACATCTAGATGAATATCCAGAGTAGGTATTTCATGGAAAACATTGATTTCTGCATCAGGAAAAAAAGTATTAATATGCTTCTCCACTAATGCATAGTGTTCCTGATATTGTTTCTTGTTTTTGAAGTTCATAAGTTATTTCGTTTAATATCTATTTTCTTAGTACTAAGGTAATATAGGGGTCTTTTAAAATCGATTAACCAACTAAGGTGTATTTAATATGTAACTGCGTGTACCAATAGAATCATATATTAACTCATACGAAGAATTATTATTATCATGCTTATAGCTATTTATCCATGAAGGTATTAGTTCAGCCGTATAAGGATACCCCTTCAATCTTCCACTGCTAAACTCTTTCTCTAGTGTTTTTAGGAGTTGAAGAGTACTATCAAGATTTGTATTCTTATCAAAACTGATCTCAATAATTTTTCTATGCTGTTTTTCCTTATCTACACTATTGAAATGAAAAAGTATTTCATCTAAAGTATTTGGTGTCCAATTTATAATCTTATAAAATTGAGATGTTTTTGGACAGCATATACTGGTAGAGAAGCAAAAGTTAGCGTAATTATTAGTGTAGTAAATTGAATCATTGTAATGAATTCTTAAATAATCATTCGGAGCTATATGATCATATTTTTTCATTACAGTCCAAATCAAATTATATAAGTCAATTGTTTTATCTAGAGAATCTACAACTAACGTAGGTATTAGTTCCTGATGTTCAAAAGGTAAAAATTCTACTTGATCATAATCAATTTCTCTTTCACCATGATCTGTGCATGAAATAAATAAGATGAAAATGAAAATCTTTTTAAGGTGCATAAAAGGTTTGTTTATGATTAGCTACTATCAACAAATTTATTGCTTTATTTCACTGTATAAAGGTCATTCTTAAATTTAATTTCCATTTTCCCTTCATCCCACTCTTGGTTTAAAACATAATCTTTTTTTGCATTATTCTAGATAAAGTTTCACCAAAGACTTATTTAGAGATTCTTTTTGAATTGAGGTAAAATTTCTTTCACCTTCTCCTTTAACTTTTGATTGATCAAGTAAAACTTTAATTGCCCAAAATCACCGTCCAAGAGAATTTGATCAGATGCTTTAAATATATAATTTCTC
This sequence comes from Flammeovirga aprica JL-4, assembly GCF_012844305.1. Classification (GTDB taxonomy): domain Bacteria; phylum Bacteroidota; class Bacteroidia; order Cytophagales; family Flammeovirgaceae; genus Flammeovirga; species Flammeovirga aprica. Next base: position 2,660 of record NZ_JABANE010000128.1, on the reverse strand, counting down.
TTTTTGAATTGAAATCTCACCTCGGCTATTTCGAATACCTGTGATTTCTGTTTAAAGAAAGTAGTCGTCCATTCTAAAGTCAAATGTTGCCTCTCTAATATAACATTTGTAAGGTATTTTCTCGGATAGAGCACAGTATATATTATAGCCCCTATTATAGCCCCATGGCAAAAGCCTCTATTGATTGGAAACCCAGGGTTCAACTCTTTGATTATTAGCACAAAAATCCAAAAAAATAATGGCAGTAGGTTATTTAATATTACTTTTAGTTTCATTTGTTTTATTGCTTCAACCAATAATGATACATCTTTTGCTTACAGTTCTTTAAAAAATTTCTGAAATTTAGGTATTAATCTATCTTATTACTATTTCTTTAGTCCTCAACTTCTTCCTCCACTACAGGAATACAAGAATTATCCTTTGTTCTGATCATGACACTCCATCCATCAATCTTTAATTCATTAAATTCCTCAACAGACATACCTGCAAACTTAAAATACATCTTTTTAAAGCATGAACAAGATGTAATTCCCATTGAATACCATATCTCTACGGTGTCCCCATTGGCATCCAACTCTACAGTGACATCTGATACTTCCAGCAATTTTATATTATAGACTCCTGTTACAGAATCCATTTCTAGATAAGCTTCTATATTTTGGTATCCACAATTTATGCAAAGGCCTACAGTTGCTGTGAGTGTATCATTTTCATAATTCAGATAATGAATTCCGAGGGAATCTGTACTTGTTATATCTAGACAGTTTACGTATTGAAAATCTAGCATTTTGGCTTTCTTTTGGGCAAAACCTTGATGAGTTAGGATAACTAGCAAGAATAAAAAAAGGAGGTGAAGTTTTTTTTGTAATATCATAATTTAAAAAAAGGAATTGAATAAATGTGACTAATCCATTAACCATTGAAAAATTAGTTCTGAATTTCTTCTGTCTGACTTGATTTACCAATATACTTTTCCAATGTCTTATTCCACTCAGCTTGAACTTTAGCTTCAGTTAATTTTGTAATAGAACAAACAGATTTAATAATACTTTCGAAATCTTTCGTATCCGATTTCATTAATTGTCTTAATCCATCGTCACCCTTTAAATTATAAATAAGTTCACAAATACCAGCACCTGCAGGATATGCAGTTGGATATCCATTGTATCTTACTTCCTGAGAGATTATAGATTTAAAATTGATTTTCTCTGGACTAGTTTTGAGGTCTGTCGCTAATTTTTTCATCAGGTTTTCGTATTCCGTTTTATTCTCCCTTGTGCCTAAGTATACAGCCAAACCTTCTTCTATAATGTAACCACGGTTTGGGTTCTCTGGCAGTAATTTATGCACAAATTCATGAGGGTAATATTCATCTCCTTTAGCAGTCAAAATCATACCTTCACGAGCCTTTCCCGTTGTTATACCAACAAAATAAAAGTCAAAATTTTCAAGTAATCCCATATCATCTATACTGTTGGTCACATAGTATTTAAATGTGCTTTTGTAGGCAGGATTGAACCGCTTTATTATTTCTGAACAAAATTTTTCTGCATTTTTAGCTGCCGTTTTATCAAAGGAATGATTGGGGGGATAGACGTATTCAATAATACCGCTTCTCTTAGTTGACCATTTTTTTGATATTCCAACGATTAAGTTTTCCAAAACCCATTGATCATTTTCCTTAATAGCGTTTAGTTTTTGAATACACCATACTTTTGAACCTATATATTTAGGATTAGTTGTGTTTGATGCGAATAAGACTCTTATTTGGTATTTTTCTCCCAAAGGCTCTACTGACATTACAAAAGGAGAGAAAGCACGAAATAAATAAGTAGCATCCATTCCCCCTTGAAAAATGCTGACTCTTGAAAAGTCGAAATCATTATAAAGTTCTTTTTCTTTTTTATTCCAATAGGGGTTATTATAAATAGAGTCAGGTTTTGACTTATAATAGTTTTCGTAGAGCTGAATTATGGATCTTACATCTTTGGAGGTGGTGTCAACTCTGGAACTTACAAACAGTTTAATTGGGTCATTGCTTTCTTGAGCACAAATCTGATTTAACCCATTTAGAAGAAATAATAATACGAATAGTTGTCTCATTATTTAGTTGTATTTTCAATGAAAAATGAATCAGTGTAATGTGGAGTATCAATCATTACATTTTTATTACAAGCCTTACAGTACATAATAAGTCTCTAGTCAAAACTTATGAAATCTGTTCATCTTATAGTTTGCTGTAATAGATATCTAAAGTTAATTGATTTTCGAATAACATAAAACAATTGCTTACAATGATGGGTTATGTGACTTTCCCTAAGGTGGCTTCTTTCAATCAACTTTACACTGAAATTGAGGAGTTCAAGGACGATTCTGTGAGAAATTAGCAATGAAATTATCCTACCTTACTCGATTGGCGTTTTGAATCTATTCTTTTTAACGTCAATAATTTTGCGATTACTTCCTTCAAAAAACGTATTAATAGAACCACTACTAATACGTTTTTTAGCGTTGTACTCACAAAAAATAAATTAGAATTAACTATGATTAATTGGTAATGGATGATTTAGGTTGATTCTTTGTTATATGTATATGAGACATTACAAAGAAATACGTTGTCCTCACTGTGAAGGCAACGATATAGTGAAAAATGGTCATAG
>NZ_JABANE010000127.1 GCF_012844305.1 Flammeovirga aprica JL-4 | reverse complement strand
TCTTCCCTCCGAGGGGCGAAACAGCTTTCTTTCAAGCTGTCGGGATAGTTTGCATGCAGGGCAAACAAAAATAAAGGTGATACAGAACATCACCTCTATCACTAATAAGTATTGTTTAAGTTTGTAACTTATAACAAATAATCAACTTTTCACTTTATATATAAAAATCTATTTCTACTCTGTAATACCTTATTAAATGGATATTAAAAATCAAATATTAGAATTTGCTAAAAAGTACTCTTTAAAGGAAAATGCTTTGGCTTCAATAGATAAAGCAATAGATGTCAGCATAGAATCAAATAATGAAGATGGTATAGATATCTTAGCCGGAAATAATAAAGATGAATTGATTTATGAATTTGGAAGATTTGGGTTCCATGTTGATGGAAATGGCAACAGTAAAATAATTACTAGGATTAAAATCTACTCTAAAAAACTTTACGGATCAAATATCGATGTTCCTGTTGGGTACTATGAGGAATGGACAGGTTTAGATGGAGAGCATTTAGACGAGTTTTTAAGTTTTAACTGGTCATCGAGAGGCTTATATGTTGATTACTACATCGAACGAATCAACAAGATTGTACCTCAGAAATATTTTAGAAGAAATGTACCAGAGTATGAATTTGTATCTTATATCAATCACCTAATATCCTTATTCCAAGGAAGACAATTCGATGTTGCAATCCTATTTATAAAAAGGTCTCTAGTTTATTTGGAAAAAGCTAGAAATAAGAAAATAGAAGAAGAGTATTTAAGGGTTTGTCTAGAACTTTTTGAAGGTGTTTATCATTTCGTGAAAAATGAAAACCTAGTTGAAACTGAAAAATTAGATAAATACAAGATATATGAAAGAATAAAAAGTCAACAACAAATAATAGCTAAAAATTGTCGATAATGCCTCCACAATTACAATTCATAGTGGTTCGTAAGCCACAACACAAAATAAATGAATAAAAAATATCAATAAACTTTCAAAACAAAAAAGCTTCATATCAAGAGCTTGAAAAAATGATTGAGGATGCTATGGATTCTCCACTGTTCGTCGTGTCAAGCCGACAGGCGTCACTGCGAACTTGAGTATTGTTTAAGTTTGTAACTTATAACAATTCTTTTAAAATCTACCTCTCTTGTACTCTTTCAAAAGCTTATTGTTTTGTAATACATTAAAATGTAAATTCGAGCCATCTTTCAACAATCATATAGCAAACTTCAGTGGTGTTGGGATATTAAAGAATATAAAGCTTTATAGCTGCATTTTTAAATAATAGACTAGCGACCAAAACACAGTATACAAACATTGATAATTTATACAACAAATTAATATTCACAAAAATGAAAACTATACATAGCTTATTAATTATTACTGCTATAATTTTCCTCAGTTCTTGTAATCCTAAAATTTCGACAACCGTTCACAGGTCATATCCTCCTTTAGATTACAAACAAGAAATTGTTGTTATGGGATTAAACCAACCTGAACCAAGTGATTCAGAAATTTTGGGTCAGATAAAAATCGGTGATACTGGTTTTACTACAAATTGTAGCTACAACACCGTTATCGAGAAGGCTAAAATTGAAGCACGAAAAGCAGGCGGAAATGCTATTAAGATTATTGATTATATAATGCCTTCTCCATTTGGCAGCAGTTGTCATAGAATTACAGCTAATATTTTAAAAGTTGAAAATATTGATAACTATTCACCTGTAAAGAAAAATGAAGAAGTATTAGATGTTGATTATGCAATACTGAATGTTTACAGATACAATGGTATGGGTACAATGATTGGTTATGATTTATACCTTGGAGATTCAGTAATTTGTCGAGTAAAGAATAATTATAAAACGACAATTCACATTAAAAAAGAAGGGCTAAATACAATATGGGCAAAAACTGAAAAGAAATCAGAAGTACCAATTAACATTGAAATGGGAAGAACCTATTATTTAAAGTGTAGTATTTCAATGGGTATTGTTGCTGGTCGACCAAATTTAGAACTGATGGACAGTAAAACAGGAAAAATGGAGTTTGAATCTTTTAGAGCTAAACATCAATGAGAAAATTATTAATCATTGCATTATTATCTTCGCTTTTAACTTCCCCCTGTTCGTCGTGTCAAGCCGAGAGGCGTCACTGCGAACTTGAGTATTGCTTAAGTTTATAACTTATAATAAAAACAGATGGAGACAAAAAAATAAAGGTGATGCAGAACATCACCTCTATTGTACACTACGATTGATTTACTAAGATAAATTACTTTACTTAACTACCTTTTCATCTATAGAAGTGCATTTTACTATTGAAACCCCTACCGAAATTTTTAAAAAATCGATTTTTTTTCACAATCATCGAAATTGATAGTGTGAGGGCTGTTTTTTAGGCATTAATGTGCCTGTTTTTTCTTGTTTTTCTTCTTACCTGTTTCACCAGCTTCTGCTCTTGCTTTTCTTTTTTCCGCTCTGCGGATGCGATTCAACTCGTTTACGTACTCCTGATGTTTCTCTGTAGCAGAGATCAAATATTGTTCATCTGCCTTGTGGTTGTATAAGTCCAACATAGGGTCATCTGTTTTTTCCATATACTCTAACATCGCTTTCTCAAACTCTGCTTGTTTCTTGGCATATTTTGATGAACCCGCTACATTGTTCAAACCATTAGGGTCAGTTCTTAAATCATAGAATTCGGTCACGGTTCTGAAAAGGCAGAAATCTACACGTTCTTTCATTTCAGGATTTGTTTCCGCTTCCGTTTTCATGGCTGTAAATGTTTTCCCATTGATCGATGATGTTTTGTACTGTCTGCCACCCACTGCCCACGGTGAGAAGATGTACAAGAAATCGTGTGTTTGTACGGCACGCATTGGGAAAGCCTTGCTTCCTGATGTTTCGTTGTAATGCGTGTAGATCATATCTCTTTCCTTTTGTTTCTTTCCTTTTAAGATCGGTAAGAAACTTCTTCCATCTAATGTAGCTGGTACCTCCAGGCCTGTCGCTTCTAAAAGTGTTGGCATTAAGTCGACCATAGAAACCATGTCTTTTTCGTTCACTTGCCCTGCCGAAATATGGTTCGGCCACTTGACCATAAATGGCGTTCTTGTGGATTGTAAATACACGTTAGACTTGGCGAATGGGAAGGCCATACCGTTATCAGATAAGAAAATAATGATGGTATTTTCCGCTAAACCTGCTTCTGACAGTGCTTCTAATAATGCACCTACCGTATCGTCACATCTTTTTACTGAACTGAAGTAGTTCGCTAATTCTTGTCTTACCTCTGGCATGTCGGTTAAGAAACCTGGCACTTCCACTTCTTCCGGTTTGTAGATTCTTGATGGTCTTTGTCTGCCGTTTCTTTCATAGTTTGGACTGTCTACGAAAAATGGACGGTGTGGATCGTGAGAGTTGGCCATCATAAAGAAAGGCCTGTTTTCTGATTTCGCTTGCTCCAAGAATTTCTTGAAGTGCGATTTGTATAGTTTTGGTGATCGGCCTGATCCTAAATCTTTTGAATCGAAAGCGTATTCCCACACGTATTTATCTACTTTTTTCGGTGTAGAGTGCTTTACTTTTCCGAGGATACCTGTTTTATAGTTCTTCTGTTTTTTCAATTCCTCTGCCAATGTAGGCACTTCCGGTTTTGATGGGAAAAAGCCTGTCATACCACTGTTGTTCGGGTAACAGCCCGTTCCGATTACACCTCTTGATGGCATACAAACGGCTACTGTAACGTGAGCATTTGTAAATCGAATACCTTGTGAGGCAAGTTTGTCAATGTTTGGTGTGATGTCTTCTACTTTACTTCCGTTGGCACCGATGGAGTTAAAATCCATGTCATCAGCAGTGATTAATAGGATGTTTGGTGTGGTACTTTGTGCGAATAATGCGCTGGAAAAAATGCTTACTAATAAGTAAAAACTAAAATTGATGATGCTTTTCATGATATTATTATTGAATGTCTTTTTATTCTTTTTTTATGTCGCAAGTGTTAAGCCGTTAGGCGTCACTTGTGATTCTATATTGGTGAAGTCTCCTGACTTCGAAATGTATTTGGTCTGTGGTTCGAAGTCGGGAGACTTCGCCAATGTTCAGTTCCAAGTGACGCTCTCGCTTAACACTTGAAACAGAAATACTTTCAGAGTTTATGATCCGATCGAGCTTTCACTTTGATCTCTCGTAATGGAATGCCTTTCTCTATCTGAACATAATGATTGACTGTTGTTGCAATCACTATCCCTTTATGCCTTACTTCATAGGCGTCTACATTTGGGATGGATTTCCATGTCAGTATTTTTTTGTTTTTGTCTTTGATACTGGTGAAAAGTTGGATTTGCTCTACTTTTGAAGCATCATTGACAGTGATGGGTTGTGGGTTTTTATTCCACCATATATCGTCTACATAGATTTTTGAATTCTTTCCTTTGAAAACAATTTCCAATCCTTTCACCTTTCCTTTGAATTTGGAATAGTCAAAGACTAAATCCTGCCATTGTCCTGTTGTCGTATACGTTTGGACTTGATGATTGAATTCCGTTTCGTCTCCTAATTTCAAGTGTACTTCTACTTCTGTCGCTTTTTTAGCATAGATTTTCAAGTGGCAGTACCCTAATTCTTTGGGCGACATTGGTGCATGTGAAACACGGATTTTTGATGAAGGTTCCCCGTCTTCCAGTACTAACACATGTTCACTTTGATTCAACCCTTGTTTTTTGGGGTTTTTAATGACTTCGACTTGCTGGAACTGCTTACTTTCAAAACGCTCAGGGATGATTTCTTCAAAAGTAAACTGATTATGTACTTTGTATTTCCCCACTGCCGAAGGGTTCCAACCCCAAGCAACTTTGGAGTTGTTTTTATCCCATTGAGCATAAATTCCTTTGAGGTCTTTTACTTTGTCGGGATGTTGGTCATACAAATCTTCCTTTTCATAAGGGTCTTCACTGATATGATAGAGCCTTTCCTTTTTGGCTTTTTGATCATAGAATAGCTTCCAATCCCCTTGACGGACGCACCATTTGTTGGCATTCTTCCAAAACAATTGTTGATGGGGCTGATTTTTATTCGTGGTGACAAATGGAATTAAATTGACACCATCAATATGTTTTGGAAGAGGAATGCCCGCAAATGATAATAATGTTGGGTAGATGTCCATGCTTGATACCATAGGATCATACGTTTTTCCGCTCGGTAATTGAGCTGGAAAATGTATCAAGCAAGGCGTTTTGATTCCGCCTTCATACAATGTTCCCTTTTCACCATTCAATGGTAAATTCAAAGAATAATTGTCTCCCGGCTTCCCTCCATTATCAGAGATAAAAACGATTACTGTATTGTCGTAAATCTCTTTTTCTTTTAGTTTTTTGATGATTTTACCGATGTTCTGATCCATGACATACTGCATGGCCACCAGCTTTCTACGGTTAGGATCTTTGATGTGATCAAACTTTGCCAATACTTCCTGAGGAGCTTCCAATGGCGTATGAACGGCATTAGGGGCCCAGTACATAAAGAAGGGTTGTTTTTGATCATGTTCATCAATATAATCTATCGCCTTTTGACCAAATAAATCCGTCAGATAGGTCTTTGGTGTTTTGATAGGCTGATCATCTTCCATAAAAAACTGAGAGCATTCGTCCTCAAAATAATAGGAAGAAGCACCACCCAAAAAGCCATAATAATGGTCAAATCCTTTTTGAAGTGGTAAATAATTTCGATCCTCTTGTCCTCCCAAATGCCACTTTCCAATGGCTACAGTCGCATACCCCTTCTCCTGTAATTTTTCCGCGATAGTGGGGAATTGATCTGAAATCCCCGGCACCACTTCTGGAGAAGGACGGAAAGGTCCTGGATTGTCTTTAAAACCAAATCTCTGCTGATAGCTTCCCGTCAATAGCGCTGCGCGTGAAGGACCACAAACGGGAGCCGTGACGTAGCTATTTTTGAAGACTACGCCCTTTTCCGCTAGTTTATCAATGTTTTCTGTAGGAATATCTTTGCTTAAATGGTGATAACCCACATCTGCATACCCCAAATCATCGGCCACTATGATTAAAAAATTGGGGCGGTTTTGTGCTAGGGAAGTACTTCCTGTTAGCATCAAAAACCATAGTATTTTTATAAGTACCTCTTTCATTAGGCTTGCTTTTTATCTTCTATTTCAATCGTGTTATTTTCTTCTATTGTAAAATTCGGAATGAGTAATTTGTTCTCTTTCGCTTCCTTCACTTTGGTTTTGAATTTTGAAATCGTATTTCTCGACATGTCCAGCATCTCACTCAACTCAATATTGCGGTAGGCGTCAGGTTGGTATAAAGTGATGTAAGAAAGGTAAAAGGCTTTGGTCAGGTCAAACTTCACGCCATGGAAAACGGTATTACTTGTCACCGAGTCCACGTAACCGCATTTTGTACAACGCATCGTAAACGTCTGTCCTGTTTTGGAACCTGAACAATTGCCACATTGCTTGCATTTAAAACCATTGCTCCACTTTTGCTTTGCCAAATAACGCTTACATGCTGTAGCATCAGGGAAGAGGTCTTGGAACTCTGTAATCGTTACCACCGAGTTGACAAAACGCTTTTCAATGACTTTCTTGATTTCATCTTTCAAGTTGTAATTCGTGACATCGAGCTTATAATTGGTTTTGCCCAGCTTCTCCGCTCTTTGTGAAAGCTGTTGGTTCAATTCTTCCAACTGAATTTCTCTTTTCTGCAGTTCATCCGTTCTTTCCTTCACTTTTTGCTCCAATTCTTCATTGACTTTATTACTCAACTCAATGTTCTTTTTCTGCTCTTCGATCACCTGTTCGTGCATCAACTCCGTTATTCTTTGCTGATTCAATAGCTTACGCTGTGCTTGGTGTTCGCTTTCTTTCAAAAGACGTAACGTGTCATAAAGGGCGAAAGAGAAGGCAAGCATTTCGGCAATAACAGACATTCTGAATCCATAAAAAGTGAAGAAGTTATGAGGAATGATGCCGTACCATTTCAAATACCAGACGATACATCCTATCAAAAGGAAACTGATGCCTATGATATAATAAGGCGACATCGTTGATTTGCGATAGATACTCACCAAACCCACTAAAAGCACTGGCAATGTGATGCTCAATGAGAGCCTTCCTTCTGCCGGTACTTCGCCCATAATGGTCAATACAAGCACCAAAAACTGAATGCCGAAAAGGATATTGATGCCAATATGATAAGGTCGGGTCAAGAGTTTTTTATCGACTACTTCTCTGATAAAATTGGTCACAGTTACAGAGACTGCAAAGCTCAGAAAAGCATTGATAAAGGTATTGATACCCGGCGTTTTGGGCCATAAAAACTGGAAAGCCACACCGTCATTCGTCATACTGTACAAACACACCACTACAATATGCCCGATATAGGCGATGTATTTGAAATCTCGGATACTCGTCCAAAGCAAAAGTGAGTACACCGCCATAATGATAAAAGCACCATACTGTAAGCCAAACCATAGGTATTCTTTGGTAGAATACTGCACAAATCTATTGATGCTTCTGAAGTTCATATGAAGGTCTACCTTCTTGTTGCTATTGACCTTGACGTAAATCGGTTTTGAAAAATCAATATCATGAGTCAATGGAATCACAAAGTTTTTATGATCGTACATTCTCTTCTCATAAGGATGAGATGCCCCCATAATTTCCTTTTTCAGTGTACCGTCCAGTAATGGAAGGAAAACGAAGATCTCTTGAATTTTCTGGTCGTAGATTTCAATGATCCAATGCTTCGCACTGTTGTGATCAATATTGACTTTAAACTTCAACCAATAGTTGGCATCGTTGTCATAATCGGCTTTTGAATAATGATCCGTTACATCGAATTTCGGATTCCTGACCAATAGTTCCTCATAGGAGATCAAGCGTGTGCTGTCTTTCCAATAGGGAATACTTTCCAAGTTCAACAGTTGTTGTTGCATGGTGTCGTCGAGTCCAATCACCACTTCACTGGGGCGTACTTCCGCTGAAAGCATCAGCGGAGTCGCCAAAATAAAAGCGATGATTGTAATGATATTTCGATGTAACTTTTTCATTATTCTTTCATTTCTTCATTCATTGAAAAACTTCCAATATCGCAAGTGTTAAGCCGTTAGGCGTCACTTGTGATTCATCATTGGCAAAGTCTCCTGACTTCTAACCAACAAGTCAAAATTGTCTTTCGAAGTCGGGAGACTTCGCCAATGTCCAGTTCCAAGTGACGCTCTCGCTTAACACTTGAAACATAGTATTGTATTCATCTAATCAAAGAGTAAATACCTGCCGGAAACCTTCAATTGATCCAATCCCATATAACCACTGTTGCTCTCGCCCATATGTCTATAAAGGACTACTACTTTCAATTTTGTATCATTGATTTTCACACCTTCATCTGCAGTGTGATGAACGAAGAACCAGCCTTTTTCAGTTCTTTCATGCTCTGCTGTAGTGTACACCAATGACCAATTATCTATTCTTGAAGCCACATCATTATTGGCGATTGCTTCATTGTATTCTGTTTCACCCACTACTCTGATTTCAATTCTTTGATCTCCTGTAATATCCACTCCAGTATTAAAAATCACACCTGTTTCTGTGATAATCGATTGAAGATTTTCAGCGTCAAAAGAAGCGAGAGGAACCATGATGTGTTCTGATTGAGAGTTAGATTCTATCGTTCTTGCATAGCATCTTGTTATAAAGTTCTCTCTTCTATCTTGATTAGGGTGGTTATTTCTTTCACGGTTGATGTTCCACCACGTAGAAGCAGAAGTGATTTCCGGTCCTGAGATTTGTTTGAAGAACATGCCCTCAAATTCAAACTCACTTAATCCATCTGGCTTGTAATTGGAAGTCAACTCCATTTCAAATAATGGTCTTTCAACTGATGAAGCCACTTGTGTATGGAAATGTAGTGTAGGGTTTGCCTGAGATGCTCCAAATTCATTTTTTGCAGATAAAACCACTGTATAGCTTGTCTTGTCAACAGGTCCTGTAAAATACAAATAGCCACTTGTATGTAACAACAATTGTGTCCCCTCAGGAAGTGCGGGAGCAATGTCTATTTTCACATCTGATGTTTCGCATCTCTCTAGTTCAACAGCTACTTCCAACACAACCGAAGAAAGTGGTTGGCCTGTATTATCAATCAGAAGTTCGATATTATTGTCTTCTGTATCAACAATTACCTTCGGCCTCCAATCTTCCAAAAGTGTTCTGTAGGCTTGTGTAAATTCTGTGGTTCCCACTTCATTATTAAGGATCACATCAATCAAATATGCTCCCAACTTTGTAGAATCATGAGGAATGTATTGAATCACGCCCGTTTCATGATTGATGGTAAAAGGGTTGATACTGTCTTCCACCACGGTAGTGTCTGAAGGTTGAAGTAATGTCACTTTTGAAATATCATAACTCAACACTCCTTCTGCCATTGTCTCTGGTGCCACTCCTTCAAAGGCTACTGTGAATGGTTTTACTACATCATTTTGATGATATAATAAAGTTTGAGGAGCTTCGGGCGGTAAAGTGAGGTCTACGTTATGCTCTGTTAAACATGCGGTGAAACTCATTATTGCCATTATATTTAATAGTAATTTTTTCATGTCAATTCTGTTTACCAAAGGTTGTGCTGTTTAATATTCACGTTGATCTGCAATTCATCCGAAGGAATTGGGAACACCAAATGCTTCTCTTCCGCTCTTTCTCCTGGATTCACCAATTGTATTTCATGCGATTCTCTGAAATTCGGGTTTGCTCTGATGTTTTCACTTACCCCTCTCATGGTTTCCACTAGAATTCCCCAGCGTACCAAGTCAAATCTTCGGTGTCCTTCATAGCAAAGTTCTCTTCGGCGTTCCTCTTGAATCAGCTTCATAAAATCACCATCCACTTGCAACAATCCTTCTTCCAATGTCCCTGCCGATGCTCTATTTCTTACAGCCTCCACATCCAAATTGGATTGTTCATTGACGCCCCTTAAAATATACAATGCCTCTGCTCTCATCAGTAATACATCACTGTAGCGTAACAATGGGAAATTAATAGAGGTTTTATCCTTGTTGATCACTCCCATTTCTAAACTTTCAGCTGTACCATCTAATTCACCTTCATAATCTCTTCCTAAGTCCAGTCTTCTCCATTTTCCTGGGTACCATCTCAATTCATTATTCGTGAATTCAGGGTAATAAACATCCCCAATATTATTGAAACTAAAGTCGGCACAATTCCAGTTTCTTCTGGTGTCTGTTTCACTGTACAGTGCGTTGTGCATAGTTGGTGCAATGTAACTGTTGGCAGTGGCGAAAGGTTGACGACCGGAGGTAAAACTGATTTGCACACCATTGAAATTACCAATTCTTCCTCCTAAGTTTCTACTGTCTGAGATCGTGAAATCTACTTCCCACATCACTTCCACATCATTTCGAAGTCCCTTGATTTCATTTAAGAAAACCTCTTCATATTCTGTCAAAAGACCATGGTAACCATAGTTCACTACTGCGTTGGTATGTTCCACCACTTTATTCAAACAGTAATCAATCCCAAAGTCACCACCTTGAATTCTCGCCCCTGCCATGTTTAAAAATACTCTTGCCAAAATACCGTGTGCAATCTGTCTCGAAACTCTTCCGTACTCTTTAGGGCGTTCGTTCATCAATTCCAATGAAGCCTCAAGGTCCGCTACAATTTGATTGTAGATTTTTGTAGCTGGAGTATTAGGTAAGTTCAAGCTCTCCAAATTGCCATTGATGTCTGTGAAGTGATCCAAACGCAATGGAATATGCTCCCACATTCTGACCATATTAAAATAAAATAAGGCTCTTAATACCTTCGCTTCACCAAGCATCAAATCGTGGTCTGCTCTTCTAAGGTTAGGCACCGTATCGAGCTCAGACATGGTACCGATAAAATCATTGGCGATATTGATTGCTTTGTAGCCATTTTTCCAGATTCTTGCCAAGTCTGTGTCTGATTCGTTGTAAGACATTCGACTCAATTCTTTTCCGAAAGTAGCTCTTCTGTACAGCATCTCATCTGTTCCCACGTTTAGCCAAATCGAAAGATCTTCAGCATACTGTGTTTGCAGTTGTGCGTAAACACCTGACAAAGCCAATTTTACTTCTTTGTCGTTTTTATAAAAATTATCTCTAGTCAGCTCATCTTTGGGTTGTAAATCCAAATACGAACATGCACTCAGTGTAGTGATAATGATGAATAATATGTAATTAAATCTTTTCATTTCTCTGTCAGTTAGAAGGATACTTGAAGACCAAGGATAGCGGATTGTGAGGCTGGATAAGAAGAGTAATCAATACCTCTGTACATAGCTTGACTTCTTACAGACACCTCTGGATCATAGCCTGAGTAATTGGTAAATACCCATAAGTTATCCACTGATCCGTACACTCTGAATGATTTTATTTTCAGTTTCTTCAAAAACTGCTTATTCACTTTATAACCTAATGTGATGTTTTTGATTCTCAAGAAAGAAGCATCTTCCACAAAGAAATCACTCATCTGATGTCCTCCATAAACCTGCTGATAGGTATATTCTAATCCCGGTCCTGGCACTGCCCAAACACCACTTACAATAGGGTTGTCATAAGACCATCTATTGGCTACTTGCTCCAAATAGTTTCTACCTCTTTGGCTTCCTACCACGCCAAAATCAGCATTGTTGCCATTGAAAACGTCTTGTCCTACTGACCACGTTAATAAAATGCTCAAGTCCCAGTTTTTGTAAGTAAAAGTATTGGAGAAGCCACCATAATAATCCGGGTTTGGGTCACCGATGATTTCTTTGTCATTTTCATCAATGCGTCCATCTCCATTCAAATCACGGTATTTTGGATGCCCCGGTCTTACTTCTCCTGTTTGAGAGTAGAATTCCGGTACGCCTTCTTTCAACGTCAAACTTCCGTCAGCACTCTTGATAAAATCATCTACCTGATACATTCCATCATATCTGTAACCGTACATCTGCGTCATTGGCTGACCTACAAAAAGTCCATAATACAACTCTCCTGAGAACATTCCGCCTACATTCGGGTCATACAACCTGTAGTCTTCTCCGTAAGAAAGTTTTCTGATTTCACTTCTATTAAAAGAGATGTTGAAGTTAGTAGACCACTGGAAGTTTTTCGTTTTTACATTGACGGTATTTAAAGAGAATTCTAATCCTTGGTTGGATACCGCACCAATGTTTTGCTTCACATTATTGTACCCAGTTGAAGGGGCTACTCTACCATTGAACAAAAGATTATCAGTCAAGTTATAGTAGTATTCTACATCCAGTAAGATTCTATTTTTAACGAATCCCATATCTGTACCTACATTGAATTGCTGAGTGGTTTCCCATTTCAGGTCCGTGTTGGCCAATTGTTTTTGGTAGAAAGCAGCAGTGTATGAATTATTAAAATAATAGCCTGAAGCTACACCTACTGTCGGTAAGAAATCAAAATCACTAACTCTGTTATTACCCGTAGTACCAAAACCAACTTTGAATTTTAATTCATCAAAAACACCCAGATTCTTTACAAACTCTTCCTCTCCTGCTCTCCAAGCGGCAGAGGCTGACGGAAAAATACCGAAGCGATTTCCTTTTTTAAATCTTGATGAACCGTCTGCTCTTAGCGAAGCCGTCAGGATGTATTTATTTTTATACGAATAAGAGATTCTACCAAAACCCGACATCAAATTTTGCTGAGTGGCTGACGATCCTGGCATTTGAGCTACATTGGCAATTCCCATATTGTTCCACCCTAAATCATCCAAAGGAAATTGACTTGCTGATGATTGCTGATTGAAACGTTTTGTGCTTTGAAAAGATAAACCTGCGATGCTTTCTATATGATGCCCGTTCTTATTTAAGCTATACGACAACACATTTTCATTCAGGAAATTCTCTGTTTTTGATGCACTTAATGTACCGTTGATGCCTGCACCGCTTCTGTCGGCTTGATTGGTGCCTGTATTGAAAAATGTTCTGCCATTATTTACATTGACCTGATAGCCTACTTGTGTTCTGAATTTTAATCCTTTTGCCAAATTCAAGGTGAAATTGATATTGGTCTGCAAGGCATCTACTTCACTTTCACGGTCCGTATTATTCAGCGTTTGTGTTGGTGGATAAAACCCTGCACTTAGCTCATCTTCGTCTTCTAATTTGCCATTTTTAGGTAACATCGGTCTGAACATAATAGCCGATTTGATGGCTGAGACTTGTGCCGTAGAGGTTTTCATTCCGTTATGCTTGGAGTTGGCATAATTCAAATTCAAACTCATATCCACTAGCTTTCCAATACTTTGATCCAATTTCAAACGTCCATTTAAACGCTCAAAACTTGAGTTCAATAACGTACCCTGTTGGTTGACATAACCCAATGAAGTAAATACTTTTGTCTGATCAGAACCGCCTTTCAGTGATAAAGTATAGTTTTGGAAAGGGGCCTGACGGAAAATTTCTTTTTGCCAGTTTGTATAATCTTCGTCTGTGTAATTTGAAGCCTCTCCCCAAGGGTCTCCTCCTCCTATATCGTGCTGTACTTCCACGTACTCTTGAGGTCCCAAGGTTTTGATAATACGCTCTTCGGGCACTTGCGACATTCCCACTTTTGTATTAAAAGTAACGGTGGGTTTCCCTGATGTACCTTGTTTGGTCGTGATCAGAATTACACCGTTAGAAGCTCTCGATCCATAAATTGCCGTTGCGGAAGCATCTTTTAATACATCTACACGCTCAATATCCGAAGGGTCTAAACTAAATAAAGTGGGATCATCCAACGGAAATCCATCAATGACATATAATGGACTTGATGTACCCGTGATGGTATTCGTTCCTCTGATTTCAAAATTCATGGCCTGTCCCGGTCCGCCTTCACCAGAGTAAACCTGTACACCGGCCATACGTCCTTGCAACAGCTGATCAAAAGAAGCGGCTGGCATGGAAGCAATTTCGTCATCAATCACCACTGATTTAATGGAACCCGATACCTCTTTCGCATCTTGCTTACCATAACCAATGACTACCAATTCATCCAAAACTTCCACATCTGTTTTGAGGTGCACAACAATCTCTTTTCTTCCTTCAACGCTAATGCTTTTCGTTTGATAACCAATAAAAGAAACCGATAATGTAGCATTTTCTCTTACGCGGAGAGAATATTTTCCATTAAAATCAGAAGCTGTACCGTGTTTTGTGCCTTCCACCAAAATACTTGCTCCCGGAATAGGCAGATCATCTTCCTGATCCAACACCATACCTGTCACTCTTACAAACTTTGGTTTTTCTTCTGTTTCTTCTTGTGCTTGAACAGAGAGTGAGCATACCAAAGCCAATAAGATGAATATATATTTGTAAGTAACTTGTTTCATAATCCTCTTCATTATTTTGCTCTTACTTGAAGTTCGTGTACATAAAACCTTCTTGTTAATGCTCCGATTTCTGGGTTTAAGAAATCAGCAATGAGCGCCACTTGAATCTGCTTGCCCAAGTATTTTTCTGGAATTTGAACCTCTAAAGATCCATTCAGTTTTAAGTCTATTTCTTTGATGATCCCATCCGATGGGAATTGAATAAAGCGGTCCGAAATATCATTTTCTAAAATCTCCCACTCCGCATCGGCAGGAAATTCCTCATCCAATTCCGTTGCATCAACCACCGCTACACTAATGTGCTGATTGGCATGTTCAGCTCCACCACTGTATCTCCAAAGTCCTGAAGTTTCGATATAAGCATCTTGCGTAAAATCACTCAAATCAATGGTTTCTGATGTAAGAAAACTTCTTGACTCTTCTCCATCTGACCAATAACCTGCAAAAACTCTATCTGTAATCACTCCATTTTCTTGCTGATAAGGGAAGGTCTGCCCCGACCATGCTCTTCTCCATGTTTCTCCTACAAACTTTGAGTTATTGACTGAATCATTCAATACAGTGGTGTATTCTTCTCCTAAAAGCGTTTTGGTCACTGTACCAAAATAATTCGTTGACTTTAGGTTTTGTAATCCATAATCTTCACTATCAGCTTGGATTGCGATGCCATGAAATAGCAATTGACCAATATTCGCTCCTAATACTTCAATGTCCATGATGCTCTCTTGCACTTGTTCGCCTTGTGCATTTTCTACGGCAACATCTAACTTAAATTCCTTGAACTCATCATCACCAATAGTGTATTCTTTGGCTAAATGAATGCTTCCTGTTGTGGCGTCAATCATGAAAACATCCGTGTGATTATTCAATTTGTAAGTATATGGACCTCCACCTTTTACATTGGGCAATGCTGTTGAAAATTCCATATTATTACCGTAAGTGGAGTATAAATTCGGAAGGTAATATAATCCGCTAGGCTCCACTTGATGTGCTTCAAATGATAATACATTTTGGAAATTCACTTCTGTAATAGCATTTGCAACTGCGATATCAAATGTATAATCACCAGGCAGTAAGTCGTTGTATTCTAAGAATGAGATCACCCCATTATAAGGGTCAATAGAGAAATTTTTGGTCACTTCTACCGCTTCTCCTGAAGCATTGACCACATTTGTAATCTTAAATTCCGCTTCTCCTCCTCCTGTAAATACGGAAGGCTGATAGGTGGTATAAAAATCACCACATTTGTAGTCCGCCACCCCTGCATACCTTAGGTCTTTGGGCTGACCGACGTACAGGTCCTCTTTCTCTTGGGTACAAGAGCAAAGGATCCATAAGGATAGAAAAATTATAAAGTAGTTTCTTTTCATTTCAGTAAATAGATTGTGTAACGTTTTAATTAGAAGTTATTGCTTGATGTTTTTGGTTGTATCAAACAGGTTTTATGTAGTTGTGTAATTTCGTGTTGTAAATGTGTTTTGTGGAGATTTTGTGGCCCCATATAATCGAGTCTGTGTTTTGTGTACCATAGTTAAAACTATGGGCAGGTGATACCTCAACCTAATCAAGACTGAAGTCTTAAAGGTTATAAATGGAAACAACACTTCAGTGTTATTGGAATCCATATCACCTGCCCATAACTTCAGTTATGGTACCCGCAAGCAATACTTTATTTTGATTTGACCGGATTACCTTTTCCTACTTCAAATCCTTCTGTCAAAGTAAATGAAGCCATTTTCACATGATCAGAACTTGTGCCGATATAGACATTGAAATCTCCAGCTTCCACCCCTTCGCTCATATCCCAACGGAAGTAGGTCAAGTCTTCTTTTTTGATGTTGAAAGTGACTGTTTTAGTCTCTCCTTGCTTCAAGAAAATCTTCTCAAAACCCTTCAGTTCTTTCAATGGTCTTGTCGATCTTCCTACCACATCTTGTACATATAACTGCACCACTTCCTCTCCGTCATAGTCTCCAACATTTTTCACTTCAACAGAAGCAGTGATTTCATTATCTGTTGATTTTGAAGACATTTTGATTTCAGAATACTCGAACTTTGTGTAACTCAAACCGTATCCAAAAGCATAAAGTGGAGTGTTGGGTACGTCCAAGTAAGTAGATTTATAACCTGAAGGTTTTTCTGGATTGAAAGGTCTACCAGTGTTTTTTACATTATAGAAAATTGGAATTTGACCTACGTTTCTTGGAAAAGTCATTGGCAGTTTTCCAGAAGGGTTGTAACCACCGAAAATCACATCTGCAATAGCCGGTCCTGCCATTGTGCCCAAGTGCCACGTTTCTAGTAATGCATCCGCTAGTTCGTCTTCTCTTTCTAAAGTCAGCGGTCTACCGTTCATCAAAACGACTACAATAGGTTTTCCAGCTTGTTTTAAATGTGCTAACAAGTCCGTCTGTACACCCGGCACTGAAATATCAGATCTACTTTTCGCCTCACCAGAAATCACTCTTGACTCACCAATTGCCAATACAATTACATCTGCTTTTTTTGCGACTTCCAATGCTTCCTCAAACCCTGATTTATCTTCACCGCTTAACTTACAACCTTTTGCATAAAGCAACTCTGCTTTGCCAGCTGTCGCGTGTTTCATGCCTTCAAAAAGTGATTGAGCATTCTTAGGAGAACCTTTTGCTTTCCATCCACCCAAAACATCTTTTCTACTTTTGGCCAATGGACCAATCAAAGCTATTTTTTTCGTATTACTTAATGTTATCGGAAGGGTCTGATTTTCATTTTTCAATAAAACGATAGAACGTTGTGCTGCTAATCTTGCTTTGTGCTTAAAATCTGCTGAAAGCGTTACTTTTTCCTCTCTTTCTGCATTACAGTATTTGTAAGGATCATCAAATAAGCCCAATTTGAACTTCACCGTTAAGATTCTTCTTACCGCTTCGTCAATCGTTTCTTCTGATACTTTATGCTCCTTGACTGCTTTCACCAAAGTATTTAAGAAAACTGCACCTTCCATATCCATATCAATACCTGCATTGACTGCCAACTCGCCTGCCGATTGTAAATTATCAGCGATGCCATGAGGAATTAATTCATTGATGGCTGTGTAATCCGTCACTACCATTCCTTTAAAGTCCCATTGATTTCTCAAAATTTCTTTGAATAAATAAGGATTGGCAGTACTTGGAGTTCCATTGATTTCATTGAATGACGTCATAAATGTTTCTACACCTGCGTCCACACACGCTTTGAAAGGCGGTAAGTAAACATCATGTAACGTCTGCATCGACATATCAACCGTATGATAATCACGACCACCTTGTGCCGCTCCGTAGGCCAAGAAGTGCTTTGCACAAGCCAAAACCGTATTGGTAGCCGATAAGTCATCTCCTTGAAAACCTTCTACTCTTGCTTTAGCTACCACACTGTTGTAATACGTGTCTTCGCCAGCACCTTCCATCACTCTACCCCAACGTGGATCTCTACTCACGTCCACCATAGGAGCGAACGTCCAATGAATACCTGCCGCTGATGCTTCTTCTGCCGCTACTCTCGCCGCTCCTTTGATCATCTCCAAGTCAAATGAACTTGCTTCTGCCAACGGAATCGGGAAGATCGTTTTAAAGCCATGAATCACATCATAACCAAATAATAACGGAATCCCCAAACGTGTTTCTTCAACTGCCATCTGCTGTAATTCTCTTGTATACTCCGCAGAAACGGCATTAAACAAAGAACCTACATGTCCAGCCTTTACATCTTTCTCCACATTGTCTCTCAATGTCGGACCCGTTACATCGCTGGAAGAAGTAAACTGCGTCATTTGCCCTACTTTCTCTTCGAGGGTCATTTTCTTCAGTAATTTCTCCACTTGTTTCGAATAGTCTTGTGCACACATCACCTGACTAATCAATAAGCCTACTACTGTAATTAATAATTTTTTCATGCTATTACCATTAATAAAGTTGTACTGCTAGTTCGTTTGCTAGTTTACCGTCAATTTTCATCATAATTTTTCCCTTAGTGCCCGAAAGGAACTGTCCTTTATTGAAGACCAATTGATGCATTCCTTTTGATTTAGATTTAGAGGGAAATAAAGTAGTCACTACACCATTTATAGTTTCAAATTCAAAGCTCACTTTTCCTTTATTTTCTAAGAAATAATCCAGATGATAAGCTTTCAATTCAGGATGTCGAATTAATTGTACTCTTTGTGATATATTCTCTTTTACTGCTAGTGGAAATCCTGTTTTATGGTCTGGAGAATGAATCTCCATCTTTTCTTTTGCGACTTGTAATTCAGGAATCTTCTTTGATAATTCCCAAAACAAACCACTGCGGTAGTTTTCCATCATAATAACCGTTCTACCTTGATCCAAACCTAAGTAACGATCTGAATACCAATTATCTTTGATCGAATACGCATCTTTGAATCCATACTTGTCCCAAAGTCCTTCTTTATGATTTTCATAGAAGTTTCTCAATGCCATCATGGACTGATATGGCACATAAGGAAATACGCCTAAAGCACCCGACGGCGCAATCACACCTTTATCTTTTGAAGGACCCGCTCTGTTATTATAGCCTCCTGGAATTTGTGAAGCTGTCAATCCCCAATCTTCTTGAGAGTAACCGTATTCCTCCGGAGCAAACTTGAAGCAATACGTCCAATTGATCAATGAATGAGCGATACTTCTTGTCCAATAAAATGTGTATTGGTCTTGCATATCTCTAGGGTCCATGGTCACAAAAGGCGTCTGTGCCAAGTACAACGGTCCGCCTTTCGGCTTTCCTAAGTCCAATGTATAACCGAAGTATTTTCTACCATTGACAAAGTTCTTTCCGTTGACATACGCTTGGTACGAAGACTTTTTAATGGCATGCTTAGGATGACCTAAAGCAAGCGCATAACTTGTCATTGCCTCATTGTAGCCTTTCATCAACAGCTTCAAACCGTTGTTTTCTTCCTGATTATCAGAGTGATTCCACCATAAACCGTCTTGGTATTCATGTACAGTATAATCTACCGCTTCCCAAAGTTTTGTAATATTTTCTCTTAACTGCTTCTCCTTTGGTGTATTTTTATCAAAATAAGCTCTTGCTACCAAAAGGCCCATCATCATGTTGGAAGTCTCCTGAATATCAGCACCATCCTGACCAGCAAATTTGATTAGCTGTCCTGTTTCCCCATGAATCAAATGAGGAAATACTCCATGGTACCTAACGGCTTTATTTTCTAAGAAATCCGTCACTTTCAAAAGGTGATCCACCACTTCTTCTCTTGTCACCCAACCTCTGTGAGCCCCAACAATAATCGCTTGAATACCAAAGCCCGAAGCTCCAATACCAATATCATATCGTTTGTTTTTCAATGACCTTCTCGGTGTCAATCCCGATACAGGATGTGCCCATTCCCAAAAATAGCGGAAGGTAGCTTCATGTGTTTCATTAAAGATTCTTACGTCTTCTTCAAAACGTTTTTCTTCATCTGCCAGCTTCTTTTTCTTATCAGTGACAGGCTCACCAAAAGAAGTCAACAGTGTTATTAGTATAGCAAAATAGGATAAAAACATATAGATAGTGAATGTGATGTTATTGAATTATTTTGTTTTTGATTGTGCCTTCATTTTCTTCTCCTTCAACCTCCTCATTCTAGCCTCTTTTCGATAATCCGTATTCTTCCACGACTCATAAGGCGGTTCCTCAGCTTCTTTCATCAAACGAGCCAATTCTTCTCTCAATGACGCTATTTCGTCTTGATACTCAGGAGCATCAATCAGGTTATTCATTTCAGAAGGATCTTTCTTTAGATCATAAAATTCGTAAGTGTCGATATTATTATAGAAGTGGATCAATTTATATCTGTCCGTTCTCACGCCGTACTGTCTTTTTACCATATGGAAACCAGGGTATTCGTAATAGTGATAGTATACTGATTTTCTCCAATCCTTCGGTGTTTTCCCCTTCTCAGCCACTGTTTTCAACGATTTCCCCTGCATATCTTCAGGAATTGTAACGCCTGCATAGTCAAGGAAGGTTGGTCCGTAATCAATATTCTGTACCATTGCCTGAGCCGTATTTCCCGCCTTAATTGCTTTTGGATAACGCATCACTAATGGCGTTTTAAACGACTCCTCATACATAAATCGCTTATCGAACCAACCGTGTTCACCTAAGTAAAATCCTTGATCAGAAGTATACACTACAATGGTATTTTCCGTCAAACCTTGTTCATCTAAGTAGTCTAACACGCGACCGACATTCTCGTCGACCGCTTTCACAGTCGCACAATAGTCTTGTAAATATCTTTGGTATTTCCATAATGCCATCTCTTTTTCCGTCATTTGAGAAGCATTCATTTTATCATTTTTAGCACGGTAAGCCTTAAACCAAGCCTCTTTCTGTACATCGGTTAACCTATCGAATAGATGAGGCCAGATGTCTTTTCTCCACTCGTCTGATCCTACAGCCACTGACATTTTCAAGTCATGTCCTTCTTGAGCATCCTTATACACCACCATTTCCTGTTCTGATGCCGCTTGACGTCCTTCATAATCATCAAAGTAATTGTCTGGCACTGGAAACTCCACATTGTCAAATTCATTTGCATAACGAATCGGTGGCATCCAGTTTCTATGCGGTGCTTTATGGTGAATTAATAAAGCAAAGGGCTTATCTGCATCTTTCTGTTCCTTGATCCAATCTAAAGAATAATCCGTCACCAAATCCGTTGTATACCCTTCTACATAGGTCGTATCGCCATTTGAAATAAAATCAGGATTGTAGTACTCTCCTTGATCGTTTAAGATATTCCAGTGATCAAACCCCTTCGGCGTACTCTTTAAATGCCACTTTCCAATCACTCCTGTTGTATACCCCGCATCATGCAATAAGCTAATCCAAGTCTGTTGAGAAGAATCAAACTTATCTGTATTGGCTCTGAAACCATTCTTATGACTGTACTTTCCTGTCAACATTGTAGCTCTTGAAGGGCCACATAAAGAATTGGTTACAAAACTCTGATCGAATTTAATACCTTCATTAGCTATGCGATCAATGTTAGGAGTAGGGGAAATTTTTGAAACTTCATGTCCGTATGCACTCACCGCTTGTAATGCGTGGTCATCAGACATTATAAAAATAATATTAGGTCTGTCTGCTTTCTGTGCGAATATACTCGCCGAAAAGCCTGTTAATAGTAGGTATAATATGTACTTCATTTCAATTACGTCAGATTAAAAAAGTGCTCCAATAAACTAAACAGAATTAGATTTCTTTAAAGCGTCTCTGTGACAATTCAAATGTATAGGGTTAAAAAATAAATTTTTAAAAAAAACATGAAAAATGTGTAAATAACAAGCTTTTAAAGCCACTAAAAAACACACTTTTGCACAGATTGATAACATTAATAACAACTGTTTTACAGCTTGTTAACCAAAAGTAATATAATTCACGACAACATCAATAACAATGAATTGTGAAAAGCAAAATTTCATTAAAAACAATCCATTTTTTAACATATATCACCCTTTAACATTAATCACATGAAATTTAAGAGCTATTACTTTTGCTAATTTTAAGATATATGGACCACAGAGAAAAATTGCATTTTTATCTACTAATTATCATCCAACAGACCTTAATTAATCAAGAGTCTTCCTTTCTATTGGACTTTCCCCTTACTTATGAATAAAAAGTGATTGTTCAGTTATCAGCATTCAGTTGAAGTAACACTATGAAGTTTTTGATTTGAGTTGTGTTATTTGAATGCTAATAAGCCAATCAAGTAGGGTAAATATGGAATAAGTCTACGTCTATCCCATATTTATCCCTCTCACAGAACCGTGCGTAC
>NZ_JABANE010000126.1 GCF_012844305.1 Flammeovirga aprica JL-4 | reverse complement strand
GCTGTGTATGATAGCTGTATTGTAAATCATTGATATTCGCAGCTGTGGACCAAAGTGTCGTTGAACGTAGTGAATTATCAAAGTGATCTGCACTTGCTCCTTCACCACCGTCAGGACCTAATGGAAGGTTAAAGTTGTCTAGAATTCTGAATAATTCATAAACGGCTTCCTTAGCATCTGTTGTTTTTCGAGAAGTATGTGCATAGGCAGTTGCTCTTACAAAACGTGAAGCAGGTGTATTATCTCCTGGTAAACCTAAGAAACCTGATCCTGCACCATGGGGTTTGATCGTGATGTCATTGATTTCAATAGGATTTTGAGGATGAGGCGTAAGGTTTAAGTAATTGCTAAGATTAGTCAAGTGCCAGTCATAGTTAGGAGCATTTGTAATTACTCCAACATTTGAGTCGTACATTGTCAGTTCACCATTTGTAAACTCAATCACAACTGTAGCTCCAGTGGCATCAGACATCATCCAATGCCCTGGAAGTTCCAATCCTACAGATTCCAGAATAACACCAGTAACATTAATCTCTAATAATCCTTTTTTAACTTCAGCAACATCTTTAAAATTTGCAAGCATATAAGTCAATATATCTTGTGCTGCAATTGTGTTGTCAGCGTTTTTTTTATCATAAGCAGGATAATTTGCATAACCCGGATGATAGAAACCACCACCAGCTAGACCTGCTTCATTCATACCATCTGCTAGCACATCATCACCAAAGGCAGTAACTGCTATAAAACCATATTTTGATTGATAATCTTTTCCATTTCTTCCTTCTGGAGTAAGTCCCTTAAATTGATGACCTTGAGGAACTACGACCATTTTTGAATTGAGGTCAAATGCACCCCATTCTAATGTTCTACCATAAACGTAACTTCCATCTTCTGCTTTTAACTTAATGCCCGTACAGGCTTGTGAAAGTGGAGAAAAATAAATTAATAAAGCAATAGATAATACGATAGTTTTTAAAATATTCTTCATATCAATTTTTAATTTGTGTTGATCTTTGAATGATATAGTAAAGGTAGAAACTAGATCATGCTTGGACGTATCGTCAACGTTCAAGCAGCTATCGATTTCGCTCAACTCTCTTTCCTTATCATCAAAGGATGTTTTTACTTTGCCGCATTAAGTTGTTGCATTACTTTTGTGATGATGAAAGAGAAAGAACAGATCAAAACCTTCAAATTGAAAGAAGGGAATGCTAAGAACTATTTTAAAAGTTTACATGATGTACTTGGAGGTGAATATTCCGACTCCGCTTTTTTTTATCATGGGAAACATACTGAATTAAAAATGTCTTCCCTTAAAATTATGCAAGGATTAGAGTTGATTATTTCTCAAGCAAAATTTGGACAACCTTTAATCATGGAACGTGAACCTGACAATGATTCAGACACTATTCATATCTATATTGTATACAGAGGCAATGCAAATCAAAATTACAATGACCAATTACAGATGTTGGAAGCAGGGAGCATTAATAGTGTATTTATCTATAATGGATTATTTCCAACAGTCACTCACTTTCCTGTCAGTTCGAACTATAATTCTATTTCATTGAAATTATCAAAAGATGTGCTAATCCAATTATTCCCACATTCTTCAGATGATTTAATAAAAGCCTTGATTAATAATGAATCTATCGCTTATCATACAGGGTTACCGATTCAGATGGAAGCACTTATTGATGATATTCTGCATTATGAAAATACACAGTTTGAACGTATCCCCATGCTGATGGTAAAAGGATTAGAACTGTTCACTCAGATTATGTTATCCATCAAAGCTCTTATTCAAAATGATAAACTTCATGGATTACATCAAGAAGACTATAAACGATTGTTGGAAATCAAAAGCTATATTTTATCAAAGCTGGAAGATCAATTAGTAGTTGAGGACATGGCATCTGAATTCGGTGTTAGTATATCGAAATTGAAAAGAGACTTTAAAACGCTGTACGATACATCCATCTATCAATATTATACACATGCTAAAATGGACGAAGCCTATCGTAGGTTAAAATCCGGTAAATACTCTGTGATGGAAGTTGGCTACGATTTAGGTTATACCAGTATTCCTAATTTTTCATCCATGTTTAAAAAAATAAAAGGAGTTAGTCCTAAAAACGTCATCCCGTAGGGGCAGACCTATGTGTCTGCCCGCTGTACCACAATCAGAAACACAAAAAATCAGTAATGTGTATCCATAAAATAATTATCAACATAGTTTTTTACCAATGATAAATATGGTTTTGTGGTCATATAGATAAAACAAGAACCACAATACTTCAATAATTTGTATTGTGGTTCTTGTTGTGGTTCGGTGGGCAGACACATAGGTCTGCCCCTACGGAACTGTTTAATGTTTCCTATTATTTAGAAATATCGAAAGTTACCTTTTTCAATTTACCAGGTGTAAAGATGAATTTACCTTTGTCTTTGTAGTTTTTAGAAACGATACAACCTTCGTCTCTACCTACATCAAACACATCTCCACCGTAAGAAATACCCATTGTACGCTCTAGTTCGATGGTATCAACAAGCTTGTCGTTGATGAACAATTCTACTTTTGCAGCACCGTTCATACGTCTCTCGGAAGTGATTGTGTGCTTCAACGTTACTTTATAATCACCTGTTGGTACATCAACACCTTCATTCTCATACAACCAGTAACCTAATACTGAGTTTGTGTAGCGAAGCTTCCCATCAAGAACATATAGTGCGTGACCACCCATTGCTTTACCGATGGCGTAGATAACACCATCTGTATCTTTATCAGCTCCTTCGATGTGTGCGTTGATTACGTAGTCATTAGACTTCATTTGAGGTGCTGCATTCTCTGGCAATCTGTACACGTTAGGTGTAAGTACCCAGTTTGTTTTTGCGTCCATAGAAGTGTTTGATTCAGGCTGAATCACACGACCCATAGCACCACCAATTGGGAATACATCATACTTCTCAGCCTCATCCCAGAAGATTTTCTCCAATTCTTTAATTTTCTCAGGGTTTTGGTCTGCGATATTTACCGACTGAATCGGATCTTCATCAATGTTGTAAAGCTCCCACTCCATATCAAGAGGCTTCAAGTTAGCCAAGGCACCTGCACTCATTTGCCAAGGGTATCTGTAAGGCTTACCTGCTAAACTCCATCCTTCGTGATAAAGTCCCATGAAACCAAGACACTCGAAATACTGAGTTGGGTGATTTGTTTCTGCCTCTGCATCGTTCCATGCATATGTTAATGATTCACCAGGATATTCTTTTCTCTTCTGACCATTTACATAATCTGGAGCAGGTACACCTGTTACTTCAAGAACTGTAGGTACGATATCTGTAACGAATTGGAACTGACGCCTCCACTCACCTTGTGCTTCGATTCCTTTAGGGTAACGAATTGCCATTGCTGCCATTGTACCACCGAAGTGAGAACCTACTTGTTTTGTCCATTGGTAAGGAGTTGATAATGCGTAAGCCCATCCTGTTGCAAAGTGGTTACTCATATCTTCATTACCCCATTCTTCAAGACCACCCATACGGTCTAACCAATCCAATTGCTCATCCATTGTCAATGGTTCGTATCCGTTTTGGAAGAAAAGTTCTTGAATATTACCTGTTGGTGTCCCTTCTCCAGTTGTACCATTATCTGCTGTAAAGAAGATCACTAGAGTGTTATCTAACTCACCCATTTCTTCAAGGTGATCAAATACACGTGCAATTTGTGCATCCGTATGCTCCAAGAAAGCAGCGTTTACTTCCATTTGACGGCTTAAGTACTCTTGTCCTCTCTCACTGAAAGTATCCCATGCTGGAATTGATTCTGAAGGCCAATCTACCAACTTAGCATCTTGAGGAACAAGTCCTAAATCTTTCTGACGCTCAAGCATTTGATCACGCATTTCTTCGTAACCTTCATTGAATTTACCTTTGTATTTATTTCTCCAATCTGCTGGCGGTTGGATTGGTGCATGACAAGCACCTGGTGCATAGTACATAAAGAATGGCTCATCTCTAACGCCTCTCCAGTTGTCTAACCACTTGATCGCTTTGTCAGTCATATCAGTAGTGAAGTGGTAATCAGAACCATCTGCATTTTTCTTTGGAATATCCACTGCTGTATTGTTTTCGAATACTAATGGGTGGAACATGTTCATCTCACCACCTACGAAACCGTAGAAGTACTCAAATCCCCAGAAACTACCTGGCCAGTTGTGGAATGGTCCTGCCGCAGAACCGTCATCTAATTTTGTATTATGCCATTTACCGAAAGCAGAAGTAGCATAACCGTTTTCAACAAGGATTTTACCTAAGGCAGGTGTAGTATAATCTACCTCGTTATTATATCCTGAATAACCTGTTGAGAACTCACTTACGATACCTGTACCAATTTGATGCATATTGTATCCTGTTAATAGTGATCCTCTAGTTGGAGAACAGATCGCGTTCACCGCCATGTGTGAATAACGAATACCCTCATCACCAATTCTGTCGAATGCAGGAGTATTAATTGGACCACCATAAGATGAAACTGTACCGTAACCAACGTCATCTAACATTATGATTAAAACGTTAGGTGCATCTTCCGGTGCTTTTTTGGTTTCAATAAAATATGGTTTTGAATTATCTATTGTTTTTTCAGCAACACCTTTCCACTCACCAAGAGGGTAAGGAATGCTAATCGACTCCTTCTCTCCTCCTTCTTGTGCAAAACAAGAAAATGAGAGCGCCGAGAATAACATAAAAATTAATTTTTTCATTCTTCTGATTGTAGGTTAATTTTTAGAAATATTTTTTTGGTTGAAAGATGAGGTTTCATCTTCATTGAATTGACGTCATGATGTACCAACCGTACCACAACTAATGTATCTTAGTATAGATTCTACATAAATTTTGTAATGATATGAGAATTAATAGAGGGTAATTATTCGACTATCAATTTGTAAACTTTATGATACAAATGTAGTGGGAGGAAAAATGGAATTCTTGCCCTCACAGATCATTCAGTATTCGCGATAGATCAATTTTATTTTTTCTGAAAAATCTGTAAATATGGCTTTACTAAGGTTTTAAAATCTCTTTTGATGAAATATCTTTATACCCATAACTAATTGAAAGAATAGCATGGAGAAGTTTGAACTCACTTTTAAGGAAGGGATGACCTTTAGCGTAGTTGAAACATTATTAGAAAAAATTGGTGGTAATCTGATCAATGAAAATCAGTATAGATATAAAAAAGGGAGATCTAAGATTGAGTTTGACTTTTTCAATTTTTGGAATGGGTTTGAAGTAATTCTTATTGACTATTATAATCCAGTTGATGCAAACATCGATAGAATTCCAGATGGAGAACCAGACCTTATTCATATTAATATGATCATAAAGGGAGAAGTTGTTCAACTTTTTAATAATAAAGAAAAAGTTTTGAAATCAGATTCTGCTAAAAGCGTAATCATACACAATGGTTTATTTCCAATTGACGCTTATGTACCTGCAGACAAACATTATCAATCAGTAGGTGTACGAATCACCAAACAAGTATTCAAAGGAATCATGCCCGAAATATATCATGAGATAGAAAAAATGTTTCCCAATGATGATGGCATCGGGTATCACACCCCATTACCTGTAGAGTTGATCACACTACTTGAACAAATGTTCCTTTATAAAACCAATCTAAAGCTTAAAACACCTTACCTTCTTTCCAGAGGAATAGAGGTTTTGGCTATTTTAATAGAATACGTTATTTCTTTGATCCATAAGGACGAATTAAAAGGACTTCATTCCAGTGATTACCAAAGACTATTACAGATCAGACAAAAACTTGTAACCAACTTCGATCAAAAGATTTCTTTAAATGAAATCGCTGAAGAATTTGGTGTAAGTACATCCAAGCTTAAAAGAGATTTTAAAACGCTTTTTGATACGAATATTACGCAATATCGCATTCAAGCCAAAATGGAAGAAGCGTATAAACGCTTAAAAAGCGGTAAGTATTCTGTACTGGAAGTAAGTATTGACTTAGGATATGAAACTCCTTCTAAGTTTTCTACTATGTTTAAAAAAATCAAAGGAGTTAGTCCTAAAGATATTATTCCGTAGGGGCAGACCTATGTGTCTGCCCGCTGTACCACAATCAGAGCCACATAAAACACCATCAATCAATATCCGTATTGGATTTATGGATGAAAAATATGGTTTTATGTTTTAGTGGACATATGAATAAATCAACAGAACAAAACCACAACACTCCTATAAATTGTATTATGGTTCGTGTTGTGGTTCAGCGGGTAGACACATAGGTCTACCCCTACAGGTATTGCAATTAATTCATGTGTTTCTGAATATACTTCGCCATTTTTTCTAAAGCAACTTTAGTTTCAGTTGATTCAGTAGATTTAATTTGGAATACATGTGGCATTCCTTCATAAATATCTAAAGTAACAGTCTGACCAGCTCTATCAATTGCTTGATATAAACGGACAAAGTTACTTAGGAAGATTTCTCTTGTACCACCTTGGATTAATGTAGGTGGGAAACCTTTTGTAAAATCGCCATACACTGGAGAAACATAAGGATGCTTTTGATCTTCAGGAGCTGCATAAGCATCAGCAGAAGGACCTAAAACCTTTTCATAAACATAGTTTGATTCTGCATGTTTTAGCGTCATGTATGTATCTCCTGTTTCAGTGATATCAGCCCAAGGAGACCAAAGTACAACAACTGCTGGCATACCAAGACCTTCATCTCTTAATCTCAAAACAGATCCTCCTACAAGACCTCCGCCTGCAGAGTCACCGAAAATACCAATGTTTTCCATAGTAAATCCCTGTGCATTCAAACCTTTGAACACATTCACTACTTCACCTGTAATTTCTTTCCATTGAGCATTTGGAGCGACTGTATAATCAACAGAAATCACTTTCATTCCTGTTGCATTTGCAGCAAGGGCCGCGCTTGTAATTGTGTTATCAGCACTAAACATAGTGTAGCCACCACCATGAGTATAAATCAAACGTTTCCCGTCTTCTTTCCATCCTTTCGGTGTAATCTCTAAAACTCGAACGCCTCCAATTTTTTGTTCTTCAACAGTGATTTGATATTTTTCTTTCACATCTGCTTCTCTTCCAAATGCTACTTTAGACATTATGGCATTCAATTGCTTCCAACCTTCAATGTTATCTGCAGTTGGTGCATTAGGTCCTGCTGAAGGATCAGGAGTATTTTTAAAGATATTCTCCCAACTTTCAGAAACGGTTGAAGCAGCATAATTTCTTATATCAACATCCGGTGATTTTGATTCTTGGCTATAGGATATCGTAGCAACTGCACTCATTGCAAATAAGGTTAATATCGATTTTTTTAACTGTTCTAGTGATTTAAATATTTTCCTCATAATCTATTTATGTTTTTTGATTGTATTGATACTACAAATTTATTTATCAAAGCCCCATAATTTACTTCTTATCAGTTCATGCAATGATCCAAAACGGTCAAATATTAATTTACATTTTCTGGCTTAGTAAAAAGAGAAATCACCTTATATGCAAAACAATAAGGTGATTCAGTATTTAACAAATTCCTACAAAAAGATATATTTTAAATGTGTAGGTTGAACGATAACATTAAAATGATTTTGTTATTCTATAAAACTAAAACTATCCTTTATAATCTTTGATAAAATCAAGAATAATTGGATTTAACTGATCCGAAGCATCCATAGTAATCCAATGGCTTACACCTTCGAATGTATGGTACTTAAAATCGCCGTTTACAAATTCTGCTGTTCCAGCCATTTGTTCTTCAGCTAATGCCATATCTCCTGTACTCCAAACTGCTTGTACAGGGATTGTCGCATTTGGTAATGGTAACTCACCTGAGAATGCTGCCATAAAATTGGCTCTATACCAGTTTAAACCAGCGGTCATTCTTCCTGGACGAGAAAGGTCTTTGATCCATGTTTCAGCACCTGGGTGATTTTCTATAAATGCTCTGAATAATGCCCAATCATCTTTCGCTAACATGGTTTCAGCAATTCCTTCGAACTGATAGAATAATGCATACCAACCCAATTGTTTTTGACGAATACCTGCCTTAGCATAAGAGTTTGGATGACCTACTGATAATGGCATATAACACTCAAAACGATCTGCATGAACAGTAGCTAAATACCAGCCAACAAATGCACCAAAATCATGGCCTACTAATCTTGCTTTTTGAACCCCTAAATGATCCATCAATGCTAATGCATCTGCAGCAATTTTATCTATTGTATAATGTTCAACTCCTTCTAATAATTCACTATCACCAAATCCACGTTGATCTGGAGCAATTACTGAATAACCGGCATCTACTAATGGTCCTATTTGATTTTCCCATAATTCTGCTGAGTCTGGAAATCCATGTAATAATAATACTGCAGGGCCTTCTCCTTCATAAACATACTTTAGGTTGATGCCATTAATAATTTCTGACTTTTTTTGATATTTCATCATTATATATTTTTGGTTTGAAAATAGTTATCTGTTAAAAGAAGTATCTCGCTTTGATAGTCGGAGCAAATACAAAGTTGTTTGCGGGGTTGAACGATGGGTTCATAACAAATTGTGCTCCTGGCGTTAACCACATATCTGGGAAAAGTAACATTTTCCAATACACTTCTGCTTGCCATTGACCTTCTGAACGTACCGGTCCTAATAAAGTACTGAGGAACTTCTCATCCTCTGTTGTAGGGTTGTTCAGTTTATCCGCATTCACCGGGTTGATTCTTGAATAGTTGATTGCAAAGTTTAACTCACCTTGGATATTGAAAGGTTGTAATAGAGCAACACCTGCAGACGCTACGATATCTGATAAAGTAGCTGCACCTGCTGCACCACCAGTAATATTACTCCAAGCACCATTGGCAAAACCTACAACATTTCCCCATTGTTTACTACCGTGTACTTTTACAGACCATCCCGGCTCAGAGAATGATGAGTACAATGTTTCTGCCGCTCTATCGGTCCACATTACGGTAGCATGTAAGTGGTCAAAATCGTTTGCTCCACGTACCCAGTGTTTACCTACTTCTAAACCAGCAACCACAGTTCCATGTCTTAATCCACCCCAGTCGATGATACCACCAATTTGGTTGTTATCCTGTACAATACCAGAAACGTATAGTTCTGAATCTGCAATTGGCTTCCAATTAAAAGCGACACCAACAGAAGACGCTCCCATAGGTAAAACATGCCAAGGTACTGTATTAGCACTGTTTGAAAAGGCAACTCGGTTATCTTTGAATCGGTTAAAATCCAAAACGCCTAATGGTGAAATATAACCCGCTCTAATCCAAGCACGATCTTTTTTAAATTTTTGTTCCCAGAACACAAATGGTAAGGTTGCACCACTCCAAACGTTGGTCATATCAACACCTCCACCAATACCAGTAGAAACTAAGATAAACATCGGTGAAATATCGCCATATCCATGTCTAACATCCATGATTACGTTAAGGCTACCTTCCCAATCTTTTCCTTTATTAATTGGTGTCCATTTAAAATCCATGGCAAATACACCTGCACCTGCAGTATTCCCCATTTGAGGGAATTTTAAATGTGATTGAGGTACGATAGAGAATACATTGTGATAACTGGCTCCAATTTGGATTCCTGTTCTTTCATACAACTCTTCTTTCCATTTAAAATAAGGCCCAATGTTCATGTTGACGATCGCACCAGGTTCAGGAAAACTATGGTTTAAATCCGTTTTTATATCTCTAGGCTGTTCAGGTGTTAAGCCTTCAATATTAGGATAATGTGGTAGAGTATCTGAGTCGTATCTTATGTCCTTTGGTTTATTTTGAGCATAAGATTGATTGATAAAAGTTCCTGAGAAAAATATAAATATCAGCAGAGACTTTATGATTGGTTTTATAATAGATTTCACTTTAATATCTTTTATTTGATTTTGTAGGAATATTTTTTTGTAGTGAGCTTTCAAACTATATATTTCGATAGCCCTCTAAAGAATTTGAGTAGATGTATGCGATAGTCATTAGATCGACCATCGCATACATGAGAAGTTTATTAATTAGATCGCATCAAAATTCTTGAATAACGATACTGCTGTTTTTTCGCCTTCTATTTGGATTTTATTTCCTTCTATTAAATCTTCAATTGATTGAGGATTAGTAAAGAACGCTAGGAATGTCTCCTTATCCATTTTCAAAGTTGTTTCTGTTGAGAACTTATAGTCGTTGATATTATCGATATATTGACAAACTCCTTTTCTTACATGGAAACCTGCTAATTGTTGGTCACTATCTGTAATTTCGATGGCGATAACATGATCACAGTTCTCTGTAGCTTCAGGATTGATTCTGATTCTTAATGCATCAATAAACTTGTTCGCATCTTTATCAATTTCAAATGGTTGAGGAGCAATATTCTTAGGCATTGGACCTTTACCAGTCAAACCTCTACCTTGAGATAACAAGAATCCTCTAGCAATCGATGAAGTTTGAGAATAACCCGTTTCCATCATCAACTCACCTTTCCACTTCAATAGATCTTGATCTTCTTCATTCAAGACTAATAAGTAGTTGACTAACTCCATACTCCAAAGCAACTCCTTATTTTCTTGTGCTTCTTTTGCCAACTCTACCACTTTATCATAACCTCCTAACGCAGGCACTAAACGCTCTGCTCTAGCTTTTGGAGGAAGAGCCAACATTGTTGAGGCATCTCCGTTCCACCATCCCATCGCAATGTTAGCGATATAAGGAGGATACCAAGTCAGTGTTCCGTAGTTTTGAGATAACTCAGGAGTATTCAACATATGCTCCGGCAATTTGACAAAGTCACGTAATTCCTCAGGACCTTTACCTTGAAGCATACCTCTTAATGTTTGATCCATTACCAAACGTAAGAAGTCACCATAGGCACTTAAACGAGTTGCAATTTCTTCTTTTCCAACAACTGCTCTTGCATTTACGTTGATCAAGATTTCTGGAGACAACTCCTCTAAAACATCAATTGATTCTACCCAGAATGCTGGATCTCTATAGTCCGCTCCACGTGGAGTATAAAGGTTAGGCATCATTGGAGCAAAGTTGTTCGTGAAAGCAATCTTTCTCGATGGTACCCAAAGTGTTAAACAATCATCAGTATCACTACCACCTTTTGTAAAGAACTGAAGGTCAATCCCTGCGATGTTCATCATCTCACCATTCTCTACATCTTTTGTTACAGGTTGGAATCCACCTGGCTCGTAGTTTAATGAGAAACCAACAGCACTATCTTCGCCTTCTTTTGGAAGATACATTTGTACTTGCTGAATTAATCTACCCCATTGTAATGGCTGAAGTTCTGGGAAGCTACCTCCTGTTCCTCCACTGTTTGCCATGTTGTAATTTACTTTTGGATGACCGATGATCATTACATCTTCTTCACCATCAGTAATATATTTTGTACCATGTACATAATGAGAGTGACTATAAATAACCGCTTTAATAGGTTTGTCGGTTACCTTACGAATTTCTTCTTTATATCTGATGCCGTCTTCGCTATTTTCTCCTGCATCGTAAACAATAACTCCCTCAGGGGCTACGATAAATGAAGCATTAAGACCTACACCAGTAATTACATAGAAGTCTTTGGCAATTTCAATAGTCTCTTTCTTTTGATAAAAGACTTCTTCTAATTCACTGAATACTTGCTTATGGGCTTTACCTCCATTGGCTCCCTCACCATATTCTACATCTATTCCCATTGCATAATTTAAAGAAGGATCCTTAAATTTCCCCTCTTTATCTTGGGCATTTACATTGTTCATAAATACAAAAGCAGAAAGCACAGTGGCTGCTAATACGTTTCTTCTTGTTGGTTTCATATTCTCGTTCTATTTGTAATTTGATAATACAAAAGTAGAGTATGGAAAACCGGTCAGCCACTCTGATAAGTCCATGTGATAATCCAAAAAGTTCAAGAGTATACTTTATTTGAATCTTCACAGAAAAATGTACAATTACATCTTATAAACAACAAGAAGACAATGGAATGCTTATATTGTAATTCGAAACATTATTATCTTTTTTATGCTTGAATTAGTCTATCAGGAGGCCAATATTGAACAATTATTTGAGGTATTGACAAAGGAATTAAAAAGAGATGCAAGAGAAGGAAATCACTTTCTTTACTCTCATGAAGACTCCTTTATTCACTTCTATTTCTATAAATTGATAGAGGGATTTGATGTCTTTATTTCAAATTGCAAATACAAGGAGGATATTCATACACAGAGATTACCTGATAATGACCCCGACCTTATTTTCATCAATATTGTCAGAATCGGAGATGTTTCTCATGAATTGGTGAATGAAGAAGATCAAAAACATTTAGATGCCGATAGTCAAAAGAGAATCTTGATTTATAACGGCATGTACCCTATCGAAACGCTCTTTAAGGCCAATACACACTTCCAATCCTTGGGCTATTATGTTTCCAAAGATGCATTTACACAATTGATGCCCGATCATAAATCTGTTTTCCGTCAGTTGTTTCCTGGTACAGAAGGTTTGGCTTACTATACTTTCCTGCCAATTGAATTGAACCCTTTATTGGACGATGTATTTCATTTAAGAGAAAAAGTGATCGGTTCCAATCCTCTTATTTTAGCACGTGCATTGGAGATTTTTGCTTTGTTATTTCAATCTATTATCGGGATGTTGGATAAGGATGACTTGAATGGATTGCATTATGATGATTATCAGAGACTATTAAAGATAAGGACGGTACTAAGTGGTAATTTTGATCAGAAAATAGTAATAGATGACCTTGCAAAAGAGTTTGGGGTAAGTGTTTCTAAATTGAAAAGGGACTTTAAAACACTCTTCAATTCGAGTATTTATCAGTATCACCTCAATGAAAAAATGGAGGAAGCCTATAGAAGACTAAAAGAAGGAAAGCAGTCTATCACCGAAATCAGTATGGATATGGGCTATGAAAATCCTTCCAAGTTTTCAGCTATGTTTAAAAAGATCAAAGGGCTAAGTCCTCATGAGGTTATTCCTAGTCATTAAATAGGATAATTGGATATATACCGCCCGTAGGGGCAGACCTATGTGTCTGCCCGCTGAACCACAATCAGAAACACAAAAACTAATTAAATGATGATGTGAAGCTATAAAATGCAATTGAGTGTTGGATTGTATAATATGGGATTTAATAATGTTGGCGTTATAATTCAGTTGACAGGTGGTTCATACTTAAAATGAATATGGTTCTTGTTGTGGTTCTGTGGGCAGACACATAGGTCTGCCCCTACGTGGTTCTTGGAATAAAATTTGTTTCGATCATCAATAAACAAACTATTCATTTAATCTTAACGATTCATCATGTTAAAGCAACTAACTTCTCGACGTTCTATCCGTCTAAAAGGCTATGATTATTCTCAATCTGGACTTTACTTTATTACTATTTGCGTTCAGCATAAAAAGCACTTATTTGGTAAAATTGAAAACCATGAAATGATATTGAATGATGCTGGTATTATGATTGAGTAATGGTATCAGGAATTGGAATGTAAATTCATTAATATCGCTTGTCAGGAAATGATCATTATGCCCAATCATTTTCATTGTATTATTGAAATCAAAGAAGATTATAATTCTATACCTATTGGCTCAATTGTTCAATGGTTTAAGACAATGACAACCAATGATTATATCCGTGGTGTTAAAACCAAGAAATGGAAAGCATTTGATAAACGATTATGGCAACGTAATTATTGGGAACATATCATCAGAAATGAGCACGAACATGAAAAGATAGCTAATTACATTATCGATAATCCGTTATGTTGGGAAAAAGATAAATTAAATGTAGACCTCCCGTAGGGGCAGACCTATGTGTCTGCCCGCTGAACCACAATCAGGAACACAAAAAAACATCAGGTAATTGATCACAATACAATAAATTATCATTGGATCTTATAAGATGATATTTCTGATGGTCCGCGTTGTAATTCAGTTGACTGTTGGTTCGTAATGAAAATGAATATGGTTCGTGTTGTGGTTCAGCGGGCAGACACATAGGTCTGCCCCTACTGGTTCGTGAAAAAATTCATTCTCTTAACAATGCTTAAAATAAAGGTAGCTGTCTATATAAAATTATAGCAATTATAAACTTAGCAAGAAGTCTAAAATAGCTATTAATGGTTATAAAAACAGCTTTATAAACCATTTTATATTCTAAGTTAATGTTGATAATACAAAACGATATTGTTATCAGATTTCTATGGAATAGTATACAGTTTTTGTCTAGTGTTGATTGTTGGGAATCTAATTCTTTACCACGTATTTGAGTTTGAAATGAGATGCTATTTATCTGCATGTAAACTTAAATCAAGCCCATACTAAATGGGTACAATTAACGAATTTGAAATGAAACACAATTATCTATTAATCTTATTTTTCTTCTTTTTGGGAAATAAGATTAATGCTCAAGAATGGAGCAACATTCCCGTACCAGCGTGGTCAGGACCTAACCACTATTGGGAACTTCAGAGCAATCTCTCTGATGACTTTAACTATAATTTCAACGCTGTAAACTACAGAAGTAACTTTGGAAATGGAAAATGGTATAATTTCTATCACAACGCTTGGGATGGACCGGGTACTACCTATTGGAAACACAATAAAGTAAAGGTAGATGGTGATAACCTTGTGATCACTGTTGCGAAGACCAACAACACTACAAAAATGGGAATTCCAGGAGTATTATCAGGCTGTGTCACTTCTAATAATAAGGTGATTTACCCTGTTTATGTTGAATCAGCAATCAGTGTCGCCAATATTTCATTGGCATCTTGTTTCTGGCTTTTGAGCCCAGATGACACACAGGAAATTGATATTATTGAAAACTATGGTAACGTGCCTTGGTTTAAACAATTTACTCACATCAGTCATCACTCTTTTATCCGAAATCCTTTCACAGATTATCAACCTAGAGATTGGAATAGCTGGTATCAAGACAGCAGAGTAAATGGTAATTATGGATGGGGCGATTGGTGCTGGAATAACGGCAACAGAAGATATGTTAGAATGGGTGTCTATTGGGTTGGACCAAAGCACTTTGAATACTTTATTGACGGGCAGTTAGTAAGAGTACTTTATCATAATGCTACAGCAACTAAAGTCGATGGCACTTGGCAATACCAATATTTCAATTCAATGTCTGGTCAATTCCCGACCAATAATGCAAATGGATACACCGCTGTAACTACTTACACAACTAGTTCTACTTACAGTTTCCCTACGCTTCAGGCAGCAAGTAATAATTCAAATGGCATAAGTGTAATAGACCCTGGTAACTTCCAAAATGGGGCTGGATTTACCAAAGCGATGGATATTATTATTAATGTTGAATCGCAACAGTGGTTAGCAACAAGTCATTCTCCTTCTGATGCCGATTTAGCTAGTTCGGCGAAGAATCAAATGAAGGTGGATTGGGTGAGGGTTTACAAATTGAAACCTACATCAAATGCAAGAAGCAATTCTACGGTATCTGATGCTCTTGTCAATGAAGGAATAAAACTTTCTCCAAATCCAGCCAATAATTTTGTAAGAATTTCAGGATTAGAAGAAGGTGACTTCGAAGCAGTTATTGTTTCTTTACAAGGCAATGTGATTTCAAGTCAAATAGTCAATAAGGAAGCAAATACCCTTTCTACTACACATCTTTCTCCTGGTGTCTACATCATTAAAGTAGCAGGAGAAGCACAAAAACTTTTAATCAATTAAGACTGTATTTAAATAGTATCTTGTTTTATGGGAGTTTCCAAATATGGGAACTCCTTTTTTGATAATTATTTCCAACAATTTTTAATACAAAAAGACCTCACCTCATAATGTGACACATCATCACCTTATAAGGGGAAAGGCTTCAACCTTACCATGTGGCACTCTTCAACCTTATAAGGTGGCAGACCTCACCCTTATAAGGTTGAACACCCCACCCAAATAATTGTGAGGACTAAACTACTTTTTTCTATAATTAAATCAGTTCAATCTCAGCAGGTCTCCAAGTTTGATCAATCCACTTTTCAGTTGGACCAAACATTCTCAACATGACAAACCAACTCTTATTGGGAATGGTCTGCAACCAATTATTTTCATACCCTTTTGGTGCTTTTGGTCCGAAATAGATGAGATATGATCCATCCTCTTCCATTTTCATGTTTTCCAACTGACTACCAATTGTAGGTGTTGGTTGATCCGTTTGCAACATCGATCTTGTTTGAGAATCATATATTGTCAGTGCCCAAAAATCCTTAACTGGAGGGTTAGGTGGAATTCTTAGTTTATAAGTTCTCTTTCCACTAAATGGGCGTTTTTTATGATCTAACATCAGTAATCCATAATCAGAACCTTTGCCGGGTGTTTTAACAGACATGGCCGGTGAAATTCCCGAATAAGGAAAATGAAGCATGGTTCTGGCATCTGAATTCATGGTATGCCCGTCTTCACCTGTGAAGAAAACATTTTGGTCTGTAAACAATCTCATCCATGCACTTTCGGAATCAGGATACATTTGTACACCGTTCATATGATTGATAGTACCGGCTGTTCTTGGATACCAAACAATGGAGCGTGCAGTGGCATTCCCAATCAACACTGCATCATTGAGTATTCTTTTTAAACGCTTATCGGGTGAAAATGACTTCCCTTTTTCTATACCAATTGAAGCTAAAAGACCTCTTGTCTCTGCATCAATCATATCTAAAGGTTCTTCTTGTATTACTTCATGAATAGCTTCATAGAAATGAAAATCGTTTGGATAAATGGTATTAAAATTTTGGCCTGAACCATCAATAAACACCATTGGTTTTGGATTGTCTTGTGCTTCTAATGGGTAAATCTTAAGATTGTTGACGATATGATCTTTAGCACTTTTAGCTCCATTTTCTAAAGTCATTCTCATCAACATCCAAAGTCGGTAAGTAGAAGAACGGATAACATGATAACCTTCTGGAACTTCTTCATCATAGGCTGGAGGCAACAATAGGTACTTTCCACCTTCACCTTTATCTGGACCAAAAGGGCCAATGTCAGAGACATAATAAAACCAAGCGTCATTAATGGCTCCCGTCATCTCTAAGGGTACTTCCATTACTAACGGACCCGTTTCTTTTAGATTGATAATGGGGTTGACATAAAGTGTGGAGGTATTGGCAGTGAGATAAAGTGATTTTGAATCTAACTGCAAAAGCATTACTCGGTTGTATTCATCAGCTCCTAATGCTTGGGGACCTTTGATCAAATGACGCATTGATGCCGCTTGCATACATTTCAGGTAAACATCCACTCCTCTCATTCTGTCTAGATTGTCATAGACCAAATCTACAGTCTTTTTTATAGGAACTCCATCCATAAATCGTAATGCTCCGATGGAAGTATTGATTTTATTGGGGGTAATAATTCCTTCAGGAATCTCAGTGGTTTGACTGAAAGAAGGGATTTTGTTATTCTCGTGATTTAGTAATAACAGTAATAGGAAAGAAATGCACAAGATGGCTAGAATAGCATTCATCTTCTGATTTTCAGTTTTGAATATTGATTTCATGGTTTAATAATTTTTAGAAGAAATAGATGTTGAAATTTTATTCAGTTATTAATTGATATATCTGGTTCGTATTGTGGTTCGTGAGACGTAAAGCATTGCGTCTCTACAGGGGA
Source organism: Flammeovirga aprica JL-4 (assembly GCF_012844305.1). Lineage (GTDB taxonomy): Bacteria > Bacteroidota > Bacteroidia > Cytophagales > Flammeovirgaceae > Flammeovirga > Flammeovirga aprica. The sequence continues at coordinate 5,081 of NZ_JABANE010000126.1, read as the reverse complement.
CCTCTTCCAATCATTGCTATAATTCAATTGAAAAAATATTGTATATAGAGCCACAATGCCTTGTGGCTCAAGAACCATCATAAAAACCACTTTTCAGATCATAATAGGATCATTTTTTTGTCCAAATGTTTAAGCCAGATGAAATAGATTGATTAGAAGAATTCGCTAATGCCGAAATAAAACATATGACCGTCTTTACCACATGCATAATCGACATTAATATTCATCCGTTCGTAAGGCAGTAATCTATAGCGGGCACCCACTGAAAAAGCAGGCAACCATTCTGAGTTTCTAAAACTTTGAGACATACCCGTTTCGTCATCGCTTCCGAAGACTTTACCAATGCCTACGGAGCCTACAAAACCTAGTTTGTGATTTAACCAAGGCGTTTCTTTACGATACTCCGCTTGGAAGTTAACCAAGTTCCTATCCATTCGGCGACCTGCTTCATATCCTCTCTGTAATACTTCTGCAGCTCTTCCGTAAGTAGACCAGAAATCTCTAGCGGCATCCTTAGAAACAAAACGTCCGAAACCTTGGAAAGCAATCACATTACTGATATGGCCAACCGTGAAGAATTGTCTATAATCTGCTGTAAAAATATTTTGGCTGTTCTCTCCAAGCATCTGATCCATTCTCACATTAATATACTTTCCTTTGTAAGGGTAGTTAACATTGTCTCGTGAATCATACGTCAAAGCATAACGTAAACCATGGGTGTTGATAAACTCATTTCCAAAACCATTGGCTTCTAATAAACGATTCGATTCTTCATTTCTTCCTTCAGTCTGACGTCCTGAATAGATATACCCTAAACCGGCATAGACTCTTGAGAAGATCTTTCTTTCTACCATCATATTAAACATAGTAATATTAATGGCAACATCAGCCTGTTCTAATGCTTGCTCTTCATTAGAAGGATCAGGAGATAACTTATAGATTTGATTTGCTCGTCCAAACATGCCAAAGTTATTAATTCGCCAAAGGTCTTCTTTTAGATAGAGATCGTTAAAGAAACCTGCAAAATAACTACCGTTAGAAGTGTAATTACCTCCTATTCCAGACATAGACGGAGGTGAAACCAGATCTCCTTTACTTGGATAATAAGTAATAGAACCTAATAGTGTCGCGCCCCATTTTGTGGCGGGATCATAAGAAGGCAAGGGTACAAGATTGAATTTCACTCCTTTTCTTTCTTCCTCATCATCAAATTCTGGTCGGTCTTGATGCTTTGTTTTCTTTGTATCATCCGTTTCATTTTGAGCAAATGAATTTACTCCTGTTAGCATCCAACAGGCTAGTAGCAAAAATTGTAATTTAGTTTTCATTTATATTGTTGCTTGTTATTATTATTCCCCAAAAGCATCCCAAGCTTTTCTTTCCACTACAATTAGTTCTTTATAATCAGTGGGCATATCCCAAGTACCTGCATAGTTTTTGGGAACAAAGAACACATCACCAGGGAAATAAATTTTCTCATTTTCACCTTCAGGTTGAAGTTTAACCTTCCCGTCTAAGACCAATACAAATTGATCATAAGGGTAGCCATCAACTTTCAATTTCCCAGGTTTTGACATCCAAATAGCTCCAACTAATTCCTCCCCTTTGTAAACCACTTTTTCCCATTGTCTTAAATCTCCATGAAGTTTATATTTCTCTGGCCAAGAAGGCAATGCTGTTAAAGTTTTTTCATTATAACTAGAATGATTCTTTTGGATTGTATTAAAGTTCATAAAATCTCTTTTTGTATCGATAGAAGATACGATACCTTCTTTTTCTCCAACTTTAATTCCTTTACACCCTAAACAGCACATTATTAACAATAATGCACTCACTAACTTTTTCATATCTATTGTATTATTTTGATTGTTTCTTTTTCACACTGAATAGATAACACTTGAATTTAGTTTTGAAAAAACACGCCCCATTTATAAAACAGGACGTGTAAAAAAATTATTAAACTAAAATACGTGATTTTAATATCTATTCATTATCAAACTATTATGCTATTTAGAAGTTCACTCCAAAGATCAAGTGAACGGCTGAAACATCTGGATTGTAGACCGTACCACAAAATAAGGACGGACTGTATTTTTCAGTAAGCTTCAGATCAAAGGTTTTCGTCAAGCTAACATTGACTAAATTGAAATTATCGTTTAAGGTATACTCATGATTACCAGCTCCGACTATCAATTCAAAACCTTTATAATTGTATCCCACTTCTACATAAATATCATTATCTTCACTGAAGTTAATGTACCCTGCAAAATGGAAATTCTTTATCCTTTGTATTACTCCTAACTCAAATGAGTGACCTACATTTGATTCCTCTTGATCAAGGTTCTGGATCGTTTTAGGACTATCAAAAGTAGCTGTTGAGTAAACGTAATCTATAACCTGTAGGCTCAACCCTATTTTCTCAAATGTATATCCTACTCTATATTCAAATTCATATACTGCATTACTCTTCAAAAATGCATAGGTTCCCCATCCTCCAACATAAAAACCTTTGTAGTTCAATTCCACATCCGGCTGTATGGCAGGGCTGTAACCGTAGTCAATACCTCTCCACACATAGTGATTAACAAGATCAGCTCCTGCTGAAAACTGCAATTTGTCTTGAGCATAAAGATTTCTAAAAACCATTATGATCAACAACATTATTAGTAGTATAGTCTTAATTATTAATCGCATTTTAGTTGTTCTTTATGAAGAATGAGAAATGATGTTGAATCATTTTCAACATTACAAAGTTGGTGATTTCGGTATCAACTTTATGGTATATTAAAATCTCTTTTTGGTAAAAAAAGAAAGTCCTTTGTTTACCCAATTTCGACATATTGTATTTTCCTCCATTTTTTCAAGAAATAAGAAATTAGTAGTGCTATTATCATCTTCTGATATTTTAGTTTTGTTGTTCCTCTGATACATTACAAAAGTAGTATATGTACTTCCGAATCTTTTTTAAGAAAAGGTCAGCCTATTTTATAAAATGGTCAACGTATCTTTTTCTTTTCAAATAGTCTATTAAATTTCAAAGGTTTGATAGTATGATCAATTCTAACTCTTATGAGCTTACTGTTATTGTTCATCAAGTTCTCGTTTCCAATAAAGGATCTTTCTTTGATAAGTTGAATTGTTAAGAAAGTGTTTTTACTTACATTATGAGAGATACCAAAAACAGTTCGATTACTTGCTAACTCTGGTCCTGATGGACTGTTAAGGTTAATGAAAGGTTCAAGTCCTACTGACAAAACTCCAATATATGTGGGTAAGCTAACAGATGGACTATATCTTAATCTAACATTAAGAGGTCTTTCATTATCAAAGAATTGTTGCTCAAAACGAACCCTATTAGTAATACTTAAGCTACCAATGCGATTATTAATAATAATGTCTTGAAAAGGTCTTAATTCATTGGGTACGGTATTCCCATGCAAGTATTTTACTCCTCCTCTTAAATGTACATTATTGGTCAGTTCAAACCTTAATCCTGTTCTATATTGCCATCTCTCAAAACCCATGATATCACTTCTGTAGCCTATATCTGAATCTAATGAAAACCGGTAAGATAATTTGTAGGTATTGAAATAGTGTAACCACAACACATGGTCTTGAGCGATCACATTGGTTTGGCTCAAAAAGAAAACCAATAGAAAGGATAAACTGCTGATTATCTTTTTCATATTGGTGCTTTATTAATTTGGTTGAAAATAGAAACTTTAAGTAATGGGGAATTATATCTTCTTTTATAGTCTAGATTTGATTCTGATAATCGCATTTTAGTCTTGTTTAATTGATACTTGAGAAATAATGATTACTCCTTTCACAAAGAAAATTAAAAGACAAATAGAACTTTGGTAGATTCAGAAGAAGTATTGGTAAAAAAGAAAAGGGTTAATTTATAGCTGTTAATGTATACTGTTTTTTTAAATTAGTAATAGTGAATATAAATCCTCTTGTACTTTTACATTATCATAAAATTTAAATCTTAAACAATGAATATCCACTTCTTAAATGGTCAATACACTGAGAAAGCATTAGAAGAGTATATCTCAACATTTGATGAATTTAAAATCAATAGAAATCACTATTGGGGAAAATCGGAAGATGGTGAGTTCAACTATTGGTTGTTTGATGAATTTGGAGAGCTTTTGAGTTCAGTCATGTATGAGATCAAAACAAGTAAACCTGTTCGCTTATTTGATATTTATGAAAAAGAGAAAGGATTTTTGCTTTCTTTTGTTATTGATTCTAATGTGAGTTATAACAATAAATCTATTGGAAGTGGTTTTTCTGAAGGAGCTGTACTTTTTAATTCTAATCAAAAAATCACCTTAGATGTAGATGAAAATAGAACTTATAAAGGGATTACATGCCACCTTTCTTATGAATTAATGAGAAAAACTGGAAGAGAAAATTTTGATGAGCTAAAAGACTTAGTAGTCAATCAAAATCATTTTGCCTTATTTGAATCCATGACCTATGAAATGGAACAATGCTTAAGAGAATTGTTCGCTTTACAAACTGAAAAAGTCGGTAGATATGGCTTCTCATCTGCAAAAATCTTAGAATTGATATCCCACTTCTTTGTACAACTCTACACACATCGAACAGGACATAAGAAATTTGACCTTACTGAGAAAGAAACGATTGCTATTTTCAATATCAAAAGTAAAATAATGGAAGACTTAATGCACCCTCCAACCATTGAAGCCTTAAGTATAGATTATGGTGTGAGTATTCCTAAATTACGAAAGGACTTTAAAAATGTATTTGGCTTATCCCCTCATCAATTTATTATTCGTGAACGTTTATATGAAGCTAGAAGAAAGGTCATTCAAACCAAAGACAGCATGACTGAAATTGCTGATCTTTTAGGATTCACTGATTCTTCCCATTTCACTAAGCTTTATAAGAAAGAATTTGGAGTGACGCCATTGAATGATCGAAAAGAGCATCATAGCTAGCTTCTGTTTACAAAAAATTCATTATCTATATAAGTAGATAGTAACTACTCACCGACATTAAATTAGACAAAAAGTAAGTCAGCGATAATTTAAATTTAATAAAATCTTCAT
>NZ_JABANE010000125.1 GCF_012844305.1 Flammeovirga aprica JL-4 | reverse complement strand
AACTCCTCGAAAATCCAAAATATTATTCTGAGGAGTTTTATTTCCTTTTGACAATGCTAAGTTAGTACGCTAGCGCTTAACACTTGAAACATGGAGTATAACACCTGATGTAGGGACGTTTTAGTAAAACGTCCAAGCGAAACACAAGAAATTAAATTAAGCTGTCAAATTATTTTACCTCACTCTGTATAAAAATTTTACACTTCAAGAATCTAAAACCAACACAAACCACTAACTATCAACTATTTAAATACTTTAGTCCATTTTTTCGATACTAATTGGCATACAACAAAAGACAATTAGCATGAAAAAATTGATCTACATATATCTTCTCCTAATTATCCCTTTATCTGTAAAGGCAAATGATTCGTTGACACTCAAAGAATGCATACAATACGCTATTGAAAATAACCTATCGATCTATCAAGAATCCTTAAAAGTCAATCAAGCTTCATTAGGTGTAAAGCAAGCAAAATGGCAATATGCTCCTTCAATTGGTGGTAGTATTAATGGTACTTTCAATGCAGGTCGATCAATTGACCCTCGTACAAATGCTTATATCGATCATCAGTTTTTTAATAATACTTCTGACTTGAGTTTGAATTGGACTTTGTTTCAAGGTTTCAAAAAGAAATATCAATTGAAGTTTGAAGAATACCAACTTCAGGCGTCTCAATACCAAATGCAGAATACAAAAGAGCAATTGGTGTTTGAAGTGATTCAAGCTTTTTATGATGTGGAGTACAACTTTGAATTATTAGAGATCACGAAAGCTCAAATTGAATTATCTGAGAAGATTGTAGACAGAGCGGTTTCTCAACAAGAATTGGGTTTGAAAGCTTCTGCTGATGTAGCTGAAATGAAAGCTCAATTGGAAAAAGAAAGATTATTGTCTTTACAGGCTCAAAATAAAATGATGGAAGCAAAAGCAAGATTGGTCAATATCATGAACTACAATGCTCCATTAAATGCTTTATCTCTTCAATTCGAACAGCCTTCTATTTTGGCTAAAGATTTTGGTACAGAGGAATCCATCTACACCACATTTTCTAATCATTCAGCCTTACTAAAAACACATTTTCTTACGCTTCAAAGTAGTCATCAGAATCTTAAAAGCGAGAAAGCAAGTTACCTTCCTGATCTCGGATTATACGCTTCTATCAATACTGGATATTTTCAAACCAATATTGATGAAAGTGGTCAGGTAATTCCTTTTAGAAGTCAATGGCAAAACAATATGAATCAGACCGTAGGGGTACGATTATACATTCCCATTTTTCATCAAAATACCCAACGTTTAGCAGTGCAAAGAGCGAAAATTCAAGTCGCTGAATCAGATGCTTTATTAAAACAACAACAGCAAGAATTGAGAAGAACTGTTGGGAATGATTACAGAGAGTGGAAGGCATTTCAAAAGGAAATAGAGCAGGGAAAGAAAGTGATCAAAGCCAATGATATGGCGTATGAAATAGCACTTCAAAAATATGAAGAAGGCCTGATCGATATTGTCACATTACTTACTGTAAAACAAAAGCTGGGACAGGCGGAAGTAGATCTTCTGCTTTCTGAATTGAACTACTTATTGAAAGAAAAATTACTGCTGTTTTATCAAGGCAATCAATTCTGGATTTAGAAATTATCAAAAAAAAAGACACAAATGGACACTATTATAAAAAAGAAGAAATCGACCTTCCATAAATACATAGGATATATTTCAACAGGTATTTTTATCCTTACTATTATCCTCTATGGAATCAATGCATTTAATGCTCCATCTGAAATCAGTATTTCAAAAAATAAGCTTCAAATCGCTGAAGTTGAAAAGGGATTATTTCATGATTATATCAATATCAAAGGGAAAATTCAACCACACCAAACCATTTATTTGGATGCTGTAGAAAGGGGAAGAGTGAAAGCATTGGTAGCTGAGAAAGGAAGTTTTGTGCAGGAAGGTGAAGTGATTATTGAATTGGAAAATAATGAGCTTTACCAACAGATTTTGAACAGTGAAGTGGCATTGGCGGAAAAGGAAAACTATCTGAGAAATACAAAAATCAACTTCCGTAATGATGTGATTCAATCGCAGAAAAATCTAGTGGAAAGTGAGTATCAATTAAAACGTGCGGAAAGAAATTATAATCAACAAAAGCGTTTGCTAGAAAAAAGATTAAGTCCTGAGGAAGAGTTTTTGAAAGCGAAAGAGGATTATTTGTATCAAAAGGAAATGTTGAAAATAAATAAGCTGAAAGCGGAAAATGATGCCCTTCTTCAAGAAACGACAATGCAGACGTTGGAGGAAGATTTAGTGAAAATGAGAGCGACTTTAAAACTGGTACAAAGCCGTTTGGATCATTTGAAGGTAAAAGCACCAAGTTCTGCACACCTTGGAAATATTGAAGCGGAAATCGGGCAATCCATTCAACAAGGGCAACATTTGGGAATTTTGTATGATCTGTCGGATGTGAAAATTATCGCTGAAATAGATGAACGCTATATCACTAAAGTCAAAAAAGGATTGAAGGCTTCGTATCAATTCCAAAATCAAAATTATGATTTGGTACTCCAAAGAATTTACCCTGAAGTAAAGGAAAGCCTTTTTAAAGTAGAGTTGATTTTTGAAAAGGAAAAACCCGAAAACCTTCACTCTGGACAAACCACAAATGCTCGATTAAGTCTTGGAAATCCCAAGAAATCACTCCTTCTCAATAAAGGTAATTTCTATTCTGAAACTGCCGGACAATGGGTATATGTATTGAGTGAAGATGGTAAAACGGCACAAAAAAGAAAGATCAAAATCGGCGATCAAAACATTCAAAAATACGAAATACTCGAGGGTCTGAAAGCAGGTGAAAAAGTAGTCATTTCTCAGTATAACTTACTAGGTGATTATGATCAGATAGTTTTTGAGTAAAAAAATATAAATTCAAATTATAAATCTTATACAATGATCAAATTAGAAAATATCAACAAGTACTTCGAAACGGAAGAAGTACAAACTCAAGCTTTAAATAATATCAATCTTGAAGTTCAAGAAGGAGAATTTATTGCTATTATGGGTCCTTCGGGATGCGGTAAATCTACTCTTCTAAATGTTATTGGCTTATTAGAAAGTCCTTCTTCTGGTAATTATAAACTGGATGGAGAAGAAGTAGCCAACTTCAAAGAGTCACAAAGAACCAACCTTAGAAAAGGAAATATTGGGTTCGTATTTCAAAACTTCCACTTGATCAATCAGCTTACGGTGGCTGAAAATATCGCCCTGCCTTTGGCGTATTTGGATTTGAGTAAAAGCGAGCGAAAAAAGAGAATTGAGGAAGTATTGGACCGTTTGAAAATCAGTCATAGAAGAGGGCATTATCCACAACAGCTTTCGGGTGGCCAACAACAACGTGTGGGTATTTGCAGAGCGGTAGTTTCCAATCCTAAATTGATTTTAGCCGATGAACCAACAGGTAATTTGGATTCCAAAAACGGTAAAGAAGTGATGGAATTACTCACCGAACTCAACAAACAAGGAACGACAATTGTAATGGTAACGCACTCTCAAAGAGATGCAAATTATGCACATAGAGTGATCTCTCTTTTGGATGGTGAGATCGTTACGGAGGTAGAAAATGATATTGAGTTGTTCTAACTAAAGCTAAATAACCATGTATAAGATTTATTTTAATTTAGCGGTTAGAAACCTGATCAAGAACTACCAAAATACCCTTATCAATCTGTTGGGATTAAGTCTTGGGTTGGCAAGTGCTCTGTTTATCTTTTTGTTCTTTCATCTAGAAACCAATTTTGATAATTTCTATAAAGACGACATTTATAGAATTACACATAAAAGGTTTATTTACGGAGATGTTGATCAAACCGCACAAGCGTTTTATCCGGAAGGAGGAACCTTTTTAGAAAAGATTGAAAACATCAATGAGATGTTCTTGGTCAGCAACCCAAATCCATCGCCTATTTATATTCTTAATCAACGTTATGCAGATATAAGAATGGCTGTAGGTAGTGCTAATTATTTTTCTTTCTTCGGAATTGAACTGCTTAGTGGTGATGCGGAAAAAGTACTTCGAGCCAACAACAGTGCAGTAATTACAGCATCGATGGCAGAGAAGATATTTGGCAAGGCTGACCCTATTGGTCAGGAAATAGAATTGTACGGAACGAAGTTGTTTATAGAAGGTATTATTCCCGATCGACCTGTCAATTCCCATTTACAATTTGATGTTTTATTTCCTGAAAAATGGGTCTCTGAACAAAATGGTGCTTATCTGGGTTGGAATGGAGGTTGGAACTTTAATGTCTACATCAAATTACTTCATGAAGACCAAAAAGAGGCAACTATTACTGCTATGAATAAGATATTGAATGAAGTATATCCCGATGATGATTTTTCTATTGAGGCATCACTTCAGACTATAGATTCTATTCACCTCAACAAAGGTCTCAGTTACGATACCGGCAACCCGAGAAGTAATGAAAGTCTATGGATTATCATTGCCGCCGGATGTATTATTTTGTCGTTAGCATTATTGAATTTCGTGGTATTGTATACTGCCCAAAAAGATGAAGAAATCCACTCGCTAACACTAATGAAAATTTACGGCGCCCATCATCGTGACTTGTGGATTTCAACTTGTATGGAGGTCTTTCTGATGGTGGGTATCGCAATTCTTGTTTCAATTTTCACATTAAATATAGCTTTACCTTTCTTAAATGATCAGTTAGTCACAAGGGTATTCTTAAGTAATTATATTCCATATATTCTAGGGTTTTATGCCATCATCGGAGTTGTATTGACCATGGTCTTAAGCAGTCTTTCTTTGAGAGGGATCAAGAGATCTTCTTTGTCCAAAAGCTTGAATGGGCAGACTAGTATTTATGCTTCAAAAGGATGGAGTGAAAAAGCATTATTGGTCTTTCAATTTTCTACCGTCTTTGTTTTATCATGTGTTGGAATCACGGTTTACCAACAACATTATCATCTTATTCACAAAGACCTTGGTTTCCAACATCAAAATGTATTTACGCTTGATCTTTCAACAGTAATGCCTTTAGAATCACAAAAGAGTTTCAAAGAAAAGATCCTTAAGAAACCTGGCATCGAAACGGTCAGTATGTCTTCTCAAATGATCGGTGTTGGGTTGACCAAAAATGGATACTCGATTGGTGAAAGTGAAAAATCAGAAATCATTAATGCTTTATACGTCAGCAATGACTTTTTAGAATGCTTTGATATTTCTCTTTTAGAAGGTGAAAATCTTCACACTAATAAAACCATCAGCGACCGTCAAATATTGGTCAATGAAGCCTTTAAAAAGTTAGAAGGATGGAACGGATTGGGTACAATAGTACATCGTGGCGATAGAGATTATGAAGTAGTAGGCGTAATACCATCTATCAGTTTTAATTCATTGGCTTACCAAAGTGGTCCATTGGTGATTGGTACCTCAGCGAGGATAGATGGATGGAATTTTGATTATATCAACATTAAAACCTCTGCCAAAAATCCTTATCAATTGGCGAATGAAGTCTTGGATGAATTCCAAAAAGACTATCCTGATATTCGTGCTTTTATCTCCTTCTATAATGATGAGATCGCATACAACTACAATTACATCAAAAGTCAGCAACAAGCAAGTTTCTTTTTTGGATGTATAGCCATATTGATTGCCATTTCTGGACTATGGGGAATCACTAGATTCTCGGTATTAAAACGTACCAAAGAGATGAGTATCCGAAGAGTCAATGGTGCCTCAAGATTAGATATTCTAAAACTATTCAATAGAGATTATTTACAGTGGATATCCCTATCGTTCCTTCTTGCCATGCCTATAGCCAATTACTTTGGCAATGATTGGCTGTCTTCATTCCCAGACCGTATCGGCATTGAATATATTTCATGGGTAATGATGGGCATAGTCGTGGCCATCATATCCATCATCACTATTACAATGATCTGCTGGAAGATTGTGAATATGAATCCATCTAAAGTCCTTCGAGACTTATAACAACAGCAAACAAGATGTATAGAATCTATTTCAAATTAGCTTTTCAGAACTTACTGAAAAACTATCAAAATACTACAATCAACCTACTTGGGCTCACTTTGGGTCTAAGTAGTGCTTTATTTATTTTTCTATTTTACCTATCTGAAAGCAGTTATGATAGTTTTTATGAAAAGGATATTTATAGAACCAACTATGAGTTTTCCACACCAAGTGGAAATTTAAATATGGCAAGAGCTTTTTTTATTCATGGTCAAGCAATGAAAGAAAAGATTGACAACGTAAATGATTATGCTATTATCGAAATTCCTTACAGAAATGATATACTCATCAACAAGCAGAAAGTAGGCATTTTTAATATCAGTGCTGTAGAAAATAACTTCCTCCATTTTTTTGATGTAGAATTGATAATTGGAGATAAGGAAACTGTACTAAATAATCAAGATGATGTCCTAATTTCTGAATCATTTGCCAACACTTTCTTTAAAGATGAAAGCCCCTTGAATAAAGAAATTGAGATTCCTGGTTCTACTCGAAAAATAAAGGGAGTATTTAAAGACCTTCCAAGTAACAGCAGTCTACAGTATGATATTTTATGTTCGTTGGAACGCTATAAAGTCAATAATGAAAACGTTAATCATTGGGTAGGGTCTAATCACTTTTACCTTTATCTCACTTTTAAAAATAAGGCCGAAGTACCAAATAGTTTAGAAAAAATAAATGCACTACTAAAAAAGGAATATACTCCTCATGGTCTTGAAATGACCGCTACTTTACAACCCATAGAAGATATACATTTTCACTCGCATCATCTATTATATGACATGCCTAAACTAAGATCTTACGAAAGCTTCTTGGTTATTATTTCTATTGGCGTCATCATCCTAATATTATCTCTAGTCAACTTTGTGGTACTTTATACCGCTCAGAAAGATGAAGAAATTCAAACGCTTTCCTTAATGAAAATCTATGGAGCACATCACAAAGAAATCCTTATTTCAACCTGTATTGAAATAGGACTTTTGATTTTAATTTCTATTGGGTTTTCATTATTGCCTTTCCACTTTATACTCTCTTTTATCAATGATAAATTAAATTCTGTTGTATACTTAAAAGATTATCCTTTAGAGGTGCTATTCTTTTACCTAAGCATAGGATCAATTCTAATAGTAGTATTAAGTTATCTATCATTGAGAGGTGTAAAATCCTTTTCTCTTGCTGAAAGTTTAAGTGGGCAAACACAATTATTTTCGTCTTATCGATACGGGGATAAAATACTTTTGGTATTACAATTCTCTACCGTGTTTATTTTGCTTTCCGTCGGCTTCATTGTTCATCAGCAATACCAACATTTACTAAAAGCAGATCATGGATTTAGCTATGAAAATATTTTTGCTATCCCTATCTATGCTAGTACTGAGAAGAGAGATGCCTACAAGGAAGAAATTAAAAAAATGGTTGGAGTAAAGGATGTTACTAGTTCTATTGAATTTATTGGTATAGGTAATAATATTAGTATTGAAAGTGTTCAATTGGAAGGTTCCGAAGAGTTTTATGTCACTTCTACTTTACATGTTGATATCAATTACTTGTCATTTTTTGACATTAAATTATCTAAAGGGAAATATTTCGATTCCAATCAAAAACTGAGTTATTCTGAATGTATCATTAATAAAGAGTTTATTCAAAAGAATAATAGTACTCAATTAGGTTCTCTCATAAAATACAATGGTAAAAAATATAAGGTAGTCGGAATATTAGATAACCTTGCTATAAGAGGTTTGAAACAATTAGATGAACCTTTAATGATCGTTACTACTACAAAAGTGAGTGGTTTTTCCTATATCAATGTGAAATACGCGACCTCAAACCCATTGGAATTGGCTCAAAAAGTAAGAAATATATGGTTAGAGGATAATCCTGATTATTTTTTGACGGACGCCATATTTTATGACCAAAGCATTTTTCAAATTTATAAAGAAACAGAAGGTCAAAATCAGGTAAGTTTATTCTTTGGAGCAATCACTTTATTTATTGCTGTTAGTGGACTTTGGGGAATCACTCGTTATTCTGTTTTACAGAGAACGAAAGAGATCAGTATCCGCAGGGTAAATGGTGCTTCTGTGCAACAAGTATTATTCTTATTCAATAAAGATTACTTGCTTTGGATATTTATTTCCTTTTTTATCGCTATGCCTATTGCTCATTATTACAGCGTTGAATGGCTTTCCACTTTTCCGAATAGAATTCAAATTCAGTTTATCGATTGGTTACTGCTCGGAATAGGAGTTTGTTTGATTTCTGTGATTACAATTACTGCTATTTGTTGGAAGGTTGTAAATACAAACCCATCTGAGATTTTAAGGGATATGTAATTGTATTCTTAGACAATAAAAAAGTGTTGCCTTATTTGATCAATAGGACAACACTTTTTGAATTACCTTAATGGTAGTTTGCTTACAGCAAAGATTACTCTTTTGTAAATGATACAGTTGTATCAATACTCTGATCCAACATATCTGTTACCATAATAGGAATAGAATGTTCACCTGCCGGTAAGTTACCCAAAAGATCAGAACCTATTCTTAATGTATAATTTTCAGCACCTGCTACTTCTTCATAATCAATACCCAATGCAGTATATACAGGAAGTTGTGTCACTGTAGGAGCCTGTGCAAAATCCATTTCTCCTAATCCTGGAATTGTTACTTTAAAGCTTTTAATTTTTTTAGGTGCCCATACACCGATTGAGACAGTTGAAGCTGTCAATTCACCATCTACAATACCAGATACAGCAATCGATGGCGGTTCATCTAAACCTATATCTGATAATAAATCTTCTACTTCATCTGATGAAGAACATGAAGTGAAAGAGCCAATCAATAGTAATGCTAATAAGTATACTAAGACTTTTTTCATAATTAACTAAGTATAAAAAATGAGAATAAAATACTTATTCTCGAGTTAAAAATTGAAATTATTAAAGATTGAATCTAATACTTTAGAGGTCGATTATCAATAAAAATCACCCTTATTTTGGGTGAATTTTTAAAGAGCAAAATGATTATAATTTTATTCTAATGCTCATAACACAAAACAAATTGAACATAAAAATAGGGCTGACTTATTTAAATAAAAGTCAGCCCTAAAATTATAACTCTGATTTACAGATTATTTTGCTTCTTCAGATATTGTAGCGTAAAGGTCATCTCTTGATTCACCCATAATTGTTACTGTAGTTCCTGTTTGCTCACTTGTAGTAACAGTACCATTTGTAACATTAATCAAGTAATATGTTTTTGCACCACCGTCTGCAGTTACTTCAGTAGCAAGCACATCGTTGTATGTTCCAGATGCAGTTACAGATACACCTTCGTACTGATCAATTCCTGTACCAGCCATTACTGCTGCTGCTAATTGAGATTGAGTAGTAATACCTGTCCAATCAGCTTCTGCCAACTGAACTAGCTTGGTCGTTGATGCAGATTTTACAATTGCATTAGTAGCTGAGTTGCTTGTCCAAGTCAGGCCATATTTATCTAAACCTGTTCCATCAGCAGCACCTACTCTTTGCCAAGTAAATGCTTCAGCAGCTTTTAAGTTCAAGCTTACAGCAAGCATTGTTTCTTCACTAGCAATTCCGTTGGCATCAGTAGCAATCACTTTTAATGTATCAGAATTCACAAGCGTGTAATTATACTTACCATCTGATGCGGCAACTGTTGTACCATTGACAGTTACTGTTTCAATTGCAGTTCCTGCATTTGAAGTAGGGTTAATCGTTAATACTGTGCCATAGTCTGTAGTCAGTGTATCACCTGTGATCACACCATTACCAATTGAAAAGCCTACAGCCACTGCTTGATCAACGATTGTAATAGTTGCAGAACCTGTAGTTGACATATCTTTTTTGTCCGTCACTTTTAAGGTAATTGTCAATACACCTGCTTCATCTAATAAATTAAGAACAGTTGGGGTAATCACAAGTCTTACTTGTTTTTCACCTTCTACATCTTTGTAATCATCTGCATCAGAACTAGCAAAGATAAACTGATGAACATCAATATGATCCTGAGTATTATCTGGCTTGCCTTGTTCTGATGGATCCATTGCCAAATCTGTTGTTAATTGACCTTCATCCCATGGTAAGGTTAACAACAATGATTCAATTTTTTCATCAGCATTAACGTTCATGATCAATGAATCTGTAAACTGACCAACTACTACATCTCCTGTAGGAACACCAGACACATCAATTGTTGGAGTACTAGCAGCCGGATCTTCATCGTCTGAACATGAGGTCATAAACCCTAAGAATAGCAGGGCTAAGAAATAGATTAGATTTTTTCTCATAAGAAATTAAGTATTTGAGTTTTTAGAATACTTTAAGGTGTGAATTAACAAAAAAAAGACCGCATTATTTAATTTTTCTTAAAACGTATGATTCAAAATTAATTTTTCACTTACGAATTATATTTTTTATAAAAAAAATACCCTACGCAATGTTAACTGCATAGGGTATAGTACAATATGTTAGGCTTCACAAAGAAATAAATTCCTTTTTTAGCCCTATTTTTTCTCTTCTGCTGCAGGAGCTGGAGCTGCCTCTTCTTCTGCTGGAGCTTGACCAAATACTTGTACTTTGATCTTCTCTTCTAATTCTTCCATTAGTTCAGGATTATTTTTGATCAACTCTTTTACAGTTTCTCTACCTTGACCTAATTTAGAACCGCTGTATGAGAACCATGAACCTGCTTTGTTCACGATTTCAAACTCAACAGCCATATCTAATACCTCACCTGCACGAGAGATACCTTCACCATAAAGGATATCAAACTCAGTTTGTTTGAAAGGAGGCGCTACTTTGTTCTTTTGTACTTTCACTCTTGTACGGTTACCTGTTACGTTGTCAGCAGATTCTTTGATCGCACCGATACGACGGATATCCAAACGTACAGAAGCATAATATTTCAAGGCGTTACCACCTGTTGTTGTTTCAGGGTTACCGAACATTACACCAATTTTCTCACGTAACTGGTTAATGAAGATGGCCGAACAGTTTGTTTTACTGATAGCACCAGTGATTTTACGAAGTGCTTGAGACATCAAACGAGCGTGAAGACCCATTTTACTGTCACCCATATCACCTTCTAATTCCGCTTTTGGTACTAAGGCTGCAACTGAATCGACTACCATTACATCAATAGCACCTGAACGTACTAATTGTTCTGCAATTTCTAATGCTTGTTCACCATGGTCAGGCTGTGCTACAAGAAGACGCTCCATGTCGATGCCTAATTTCTCAGCATAGATTTTATCGAAAGCGTGTTCCGCATCGATAAAGGCCGCCATACCACCTTGCTTTTGAGCTTCTGCAATGATGTGTAATGTAAGTGTTGTTTTACCAGAAGATTCAGGACCGTAAATCTCAATGATACGACCTTTTGGTACACCACCTACACCCAACGCCAAGTCAAGACCTAATGAACCTGTAGAGATAACCGGTACATCTACAACATTGTCATCTGTCATTTTCATTACAGCTCCTTTACCGAACTGCTTTTCCAACTTAGCAATAGTAGTTTCTAGTGCTTTTAATTTTTCTGTGTTTTGACCTTTATCCGCAGCCATGATGATTATAATTTAAATGTGTGTAAGTTCTTTTCAATGATCAACAGTAGAAACCTTTTCTGCTTATTGATACTACAAATCTAGGGGGGTAGAACGTAACATAAATACGTACTTCTAAAAAATGTCAGTTTTTTTCAACATTTTCTTAAATATTCATCAAATGTTTCATTTTTAAAACTATTATAGATAAATATTTAAACAAAGATAAAATTTAGTTTTTACAAAAACTACTAAAGATCAATATATTATCATTAATTTGATATTTAATTAATCAATGATATTAAAATGATCATTTCATATAACATAATGATCAAGAATTAATCTACAATGCAGTTTTACTACCTATTTTCCATTCTGTTCTGCATTGCAGAAAAAGTAAACCAGAACGGTAAACCTTTATCAGAATGATAAGTACTAAGCCAAGAATTAATTATCATTAATTTTTGGCTTAGTACTTAAATTTTAAAAAAACACGTTCTAAATCAGCGGATTTGTGGAATAAATAATTGTTTCAAACAGGCACTTATGTAACTTTGAAGAAATTTGTAGCATTGTACAGCACAAGTACCAAGGTAAATGCAATCGGAGTTTTTACCTTTTCTTTTTAATCCTAGTACTTAAAAAGGCAGATACACACATGAGTAAGACACAAAATGACCTTATTTCTCTTATTGGAAATACGCCTCTCGTAAAGGTTAGAAATATAGATACAGGCAACTGTGAGCTTTATTTAAAATTAGAAAATCAAAATCCTGGTGGATCAATCAAGGACAGAATTGCTTTGAGTATGATTGAGAATGCTGAAAAAGCAGGAAAAATCAAGCCGGGTGATACTTTAATTGAAGCTACAGCTGGAAATACAGGTTTAGGTTTAGCTTTGATTGCTATTCTTAAAGGATATAAATTGATATTGGTGATGCCTGACAAAATGAGTAAAGAAAAAGTAGCTCATTTGAAGGCAATGGGAGTAGAGGTACTTCAAACTAGATCAGATGTTGGTAAAGGGCATCCTGAATACTACCAAGATATGGCAAATCGCTTATCGGAAGAAAAGGGATACTATTATATAGATCAATTCTCAAATCCTGACAACTCGTTGGCCCATGAGTTGACAACAGGTCCTGAGATTTTATCACAAATGAACGGCGATGTAGACGCTGTAGTAGCAGGTGTTGGTTCTTCGGGGACAATTTCTGGTATGGCCGCTTTCTTCAAAAAAGCAAATCCATCTACGGAGCTAGTATTAGCAGATCCTGAAGGGTCTATCTTGAAGGACTACATTGATAAAGGAGAATACGGTGAAGCAGGTTCTTGGTATGTAGAAGGAATCGGTGAGGATTTTATTCCTGAAATTGCTGACTTCTCTTTAACAAAGAAGGCCTATTCTATTTCTGATAAAGACAGCTTCAATACGGCTCGTGAGGTATTACTGAAAGAAGGTATCCTTGCAGGTTCTTCATCAGGTACATTGATTGCGGCTGCTTTGGAATATTGCCGTGAGCAAACTGAACCAAAACGTGTAGTGACATTCGTTTGCGACAGTGGTAACAAATACTTCTCTAAGTTATTCAATGATAACTGGATGAAAGAGAAAGGATTTATTGAAAAAGAAACCTTCGGTGACCTTCGTGATTTGATCTCTAATTATTATGAGAAAGGTGAGGTAGTCACTGCAAGCATTGAAGATACTTTATTGGATGCTTACAAAAAGATGAAAATGTACGATATCTCTCAGCTTCCAATTATGGACGGAGACGAGATATTAGGTATCATTGATGAATCAGATATTTTATTCAGCGTTTATGATGATGAGTCTGCTTTTGAGCGTTTCGTAGCTGAATACATGACAAGTAACCTTGTAGTGATAGAATCTTCTGACAGTATTGATAGATTAATGGAGATCTTCAGAGATGGCATGGTGGCGATTTTAGTCAACGAAGGTAAGTTTGTAGGTCTGATCACGAAGATTGATGTCTTGAATCACTTGAGACAGCAAACTGCTACTGATAAAGGTAAAGGTTGATTTAAGAGAGTTAAGAATGAAGAATGAAAAATGGCATTCGCTCTTAATTTCTAAAATATATCCATAAGGGGTGAGAAGTAATTTAAATGTTGCTTTTCACCCCTTTTTTTTGGTATCCTGTAGGGATGTTGCATTGCAACGTCCGCTGAACCACAATACGAACTATTTTCATCATTCAAAATGTCTTCACACCATATCGCAAGTGTTAAGCCGAGAGGCGCCACTTGTGATAATACTTTGGCTAAGTCTCCCGACTTAGAAATAAATAAAAATGTGGGTTTTATATTCGAAGTCAGGAGACTTCACCAATATTCAGTTCCAAGTGACGCTCGCGCTTAACACTTGAAACATGGTAGTATCCCCTGCCCATGACTTCAGTCTTGGTGCACGACATTTTGCCTATTTTCGACCTACACTTAACATCTATCACAAGAAATTTAGAAGCTGACTCTTAACAATTACAAACAACAAAGTATACGCTCCAAATCACCAAAAACCATGTTACAAGATCGTTCACATTGGTTTCATAATGTAGTAATAGAATGTCTTTGTTTAGGAAATATAAAAACAATCGAAGTGGAGCATTCAGTTTTTTGTTATGAGCATTAAAAAAGAATAGACATTCATTCTCCAATAATAGACTAGTTTCAAATATCCAATAAGTAACATTTCTGTAATATAAATCCTCATTAATTATTCACAGCCTGGTAATATTACTCCACCTACTTTTGCCCCCATAACTTTCAATTAGTATTATCTATTATCATAACTAAAACCAGAATGAAACATTATCTCTACCTTATTTTAACTGGGATATGTATTTCCTTATTCTCATCAAATAGTATGGGTCAAACTACAGACCTGTACGGAAAAATTTTAGGCCCTTCGGGCGATCCCCTTCCCTATGCTCAAGTAAACGTATTGGAAACCACTTATGCTAGTATTACAGATATGGATGGTAATTTCCATATCAATAGCATTCCTTCAGGTAGCTACCAAATCAGTGCAACTTATCTTGGTTATAATGCCGATGTTATCAATATCGTACTTGAAGATGGAAAGCCTTTTAAATTGAATATCACCATGAATGCTGATGTGACTGAACTGGATGGTGTGACGGTTTATGGTGAATTTACGAAAGGACAAGCGAAATCGTTGAACGAGCAGAAGAATGCTGTGAGTATTAAAAATATCGTTTCTTCAGAACAGTTCTCGACAATGCCGGATAGAAATGGTGCAGAAGCATTACAGCGTATTCCGGGTATCTCCATTGTAAGAAACAGAGGAGAAGGTCAGAATATTCAAATCCGTGGTATGGCTTCTGAATACAACCAAGTGCAGATGAACGGAACGCCAATGCCTGGTGGTGAAGATAGTCGTGGTGCTGCACTTGATTTTATGTCGGCTGATATCATGGAATCTATTGAAATCAAGAAAACATTGACTCCAGATATGGATGGCGGTGCTATTGGTGGTGCGGTCAACTTTACTTTGAAAGATGCTCCTTCTGAGTTTACATTGAGAGCGATTACTTCTGGAGGTAAAAACTTCCACGCAGATCCATTTAATGATGGTTGGGGATTAGGACAGCAAAACCACAGTTTATATGTAGGTAACCGTTTCTTCAAAGACAAACTTGGTGTGTATGCTACAGGTAGTTATTACTTGACGAATAGAGGTACAGTCTTACAAGAATATACATTAAACGACGATGATCAACTAACGAGAAAAAGATGGAATGATTATGATGTGAGACGTGAACGTTATGGTTACAACGTAGGTATGGATTATAAATTCGATGACAATAATATCATTAGAGCTTCCTACAACTCTAACTTTTTTAATGATGACAGAAGAAGGGGTAGAACAAACTTCAATTACAAATATGATCTAGAAACTCCAGATGCTCCAGTAGCTTCTTTTACAGAAGACAGAGAAACACAAACTAGAGCCAAAAGAACAATGACTGATATGTTTGGTGTAGGCGGTGAACACCGTTTCAAGAGCGGTTTGAAATTAGATTATAAAGCGACGAGAATCAAAACTGTTATTGATGAGCCTGACGGAACGCAGTATTACTTCAGCAGAACGTTAGGAACACATCACTTTGACAATATGAGTCCTTGGGATTTGGATGGAACAATGGCTTTGGAACCTGACAATATGTTGGAAATGAATAAGCCAGTGCGTATTGATACGAAAGAAAACACAGAATTGGATCACTCTTTCACGATCAATGCTTCACAACCTTTCCGTTTCTTGGGAGAAACTTCTACCATTTCTGCAGGTTATAAATTATGGCATAAAGACAAAGTCAATAACGCTAGAAGAGCGACGATGGACAACCTTGAGCCGATCTACCTTGCTCCTGGACAATTCTACAGAAGAGATCTTCGTTTTACGGATGCTGAATTTGGTGACTTACCGCTTGGCAGTCCTCAAGAAAACTATGAAGTCAAAAATCAAAACTATCAAGCAGATGAGATTATCAACTCCGGTTACTTGATGGGAGACATTCAATGGACTTCGAAATTTAATACGCTGATTGGTGCTCGTATTGAAGCCACAAGAAACAGTTATGAATTCCATGAATATGATGAAAACACGGGTGATTATGTAAGAACACTTTCTGATAATTCTTCTTATATCAATGTATTGCCATCCATCAATGCGGTGTATCGATTCAATGAGAAAAACATGTTGAAAGCGGCGGTAGCACAAGGTTTAAGTAGACCTTCATTTACTTCACTTATTCCAAGAGAAGTGATTGATGATGAAAACTTCACAAAGCGTTTATCAAACCCTGATCTTCAGCCAGCCATCTCTACCAACTTTGATTTGATTTTTGAAAGATACACTGACAATATGGGTTATTTCACTTTTGGTGTGTTTGCAAAATTCTTAGAAAATCAGATTTATACTTCTAAAAACTTTGTGGAAGAAAACGGTCAGATTTGGGAAATCACAAGACCTGAAAACGGTGAAAGCTCACATTTATATGGTTTCGAGGTAGCGTACAGCAAAAACTTAAGAGACTTGAATGTACCGATGTTGAAGTGGATCAACTTAATGGCCAACTATACTTATACATTGTCTGAGCAAGAATTAGAAGACGGTAGAAAAGTAGTGATGGGTAACAGCCCAAGAGATATGGCTAACTTTATTTTGACTTACGACAACCCTAAAAACGGTCTTATGATTGCAATTGCGGGTAACTACAGAGGTCCATTATTAATTGATGTGGCAGACAGACAAGATAGAGATGTTTACTTCACTTCTCAGTTCCATTTAGACATTTCAGCAAGTTATAAAGTAAACAATCAGTTCAGCGTTTTCACGCAGATGAACAACTTAACGAATCAAATGGAAATTGAAACCTATGGCAACCCTGCCTATGAACACTTGTTGCATCAAACAGAGCAATATGGTCCGACTGTTACAGTAGGTTTAAAGTTTGAGTTATAATGAAAAGATATTATATATTTTTCTTCTTGTGCATTGCCTACTTGAGTGTCAAAGCACAAGAAGAAGTAAAAAGATATAAAGCACCACATGCCCGTCAAGCAGTGGCCGCTACGGAAGAATTCTTCTTTGTGGTAGATAACAACACTATCGTTAAAAGAACTATTTCTGGTGGAGAAGAAGTGAAAAGATGGCAGGATGATCGCCTGAAGCATTTGAACAGTGCCTACATCCAAAACGATACGCTTTTCTGCGCTCATTCCAATTACCCTGAAATCCCAATGCATTCTTCCATTGAAATGTGGGATATCAACACACTGGAACATATTGGGAACCACAGTTTCGGTATTGATATCGGATCTTGCACATGGATTGTGCAGCAGAAAAACCACTGGTACGTGATGTTTGTGCATTATGCCAATGAAGGAAAAATGCAGAAAAACCGTGATGTTTCTTGGTCACAGCTTATCAAATATGATTTGAACTGGAACAGAAAAGAAGCATGGGTACTGCCGAAAGCATTAATTGAAAAAGTATCTCCTTACAGCATATCAGGGGGCGTACTTCTAGAAGATGATACGATCCTTTGTACACATCATCACTTCAATGAATTATATACCTTAAAGTTCCCAACGATGGGGTCAACTTTAATTTGGGAAACAACAACTCCTTCACCTGTAAGAGGGCAAGGGATTGCTATTGATCCTGAAGGAAACCTTTGGGGTATTGATAAGAAAAGCAGGGAAGTAATCAGAGTGAATAAGTAAGGTTTACTTTTCCTAAAAAGACAACTGGTTTAGTATATTTGCATAAGGATGGGGAGTGATTTTCAGATTACTTCTCATCCTTTTTATTTTTTCCATGTACTTACAGAGGAAATGAATTGGACTTTTAATCATAAAAATCACTAAAAACAAAAACATCTAATCTGCATAATATCGTATAAATTTATAACTTACGAAGCGTAAATCTTCAAAAACTAAACATTAGGTACTTACTTAAAGCAACAATACCAAAAATGGAAACTAGACAAGATATTCAATATCAGCCACTGCATCCACAAGTTCAATTTTATGAAGAACAAAACGAGATCGGCTTTTCATGTGAAGCGGACTACTCCAGACCGTTGACACTTCTCTTTTTAGGAATTCTTTGGGAAGCTTGCGGTATCATATTTTTCATCTTTGTATCTACAGTACTTTTAGGTAAACTCAATCCATTTATAGTACTGATTCCCCCTAATATTATACTTCTTATCATTTGGTATAATTATGTTCGAAAGGCCCCTCATAAGGATATTATTATTGATCATTCTGAAATGAAATGCCATTCGTACTTCAACTTTCCTTTTAAAATAAGCCTGCATTATTACTCTATCAAGGTATCGAGTATAAAGCAGTTGTATATCAAAAAATTCGAAGGTAGATATCAGCTTTATTTTATAGATGAAAAAATGAAGAAACGGATATTGATCAGCAAAAGACACAATATTCCTTATAAAATACTGGAACAAATGGAAAGTATGATTGAGGATTTCCTGGGTATTATTGATCAGAAAATTCCTGGTGAGCACGAGTTTAAATCTTATGAAAAAGTGGCCACTAAAAAGCCTTTTAATGTAGATCATCAAATGGCCGTCAATAGTAAAACACTTTCTATTAATAATTCCCTTTTTGAATTGAATGCTGGGGCGTTTTTCAACTATAGAACAGAAAACTTTCTAGTGACTAGATTGGCTGTTTTTCAGAAAAGTAAATCTACTGCCATAAAGCAATTGCACTGCAGATCTATGGTCAATGAAAACCTCATTATCTGTATTTACAATGAAGATGAAGAGGGGCTTTATATTGCCAAGGAGATCAACTTGCATTTGGCTATCAATGCTATTATTCATAAAGAAAAGCCGGTTACTATTGATGATAAAGAACTGAACTTCGTGGAAAAAGTGGCGGTAAAAAAGCACTATGAGAATAATAATATTTCACCGATCAAAGAGGTGCAGTTATTTTATTTTCAGTCCGAAGATGCCAATACCTTATTAAGAGTGGAAGTGTTTGACAGTGACGTGGTTCAAGCCTTTTTACTTAAAAAAGAAAATCTCTCATCATTCAATAACTTCATGGCCGTATGAAAATGAAAGAACCTCAATTCCGATATAGAAATACAAGCGGTTTGGTCATCGATATCCATTATGATAAACCTGCAAAAAAAATAAATCGTGCCTTTAATTCAGTCATCGCCTCAACGGCTTTGATCTCTTTAATAACGACTGCTGGGCAAAGTCTATTATTACTCTCAGTTAAGGTATTATTCTGGAGTTTTTTAAAACAGCTGTTTATCTATTTTATCAACAAAAACACCAAAATGACAATTGCGGTGCAAGACGATACATTAAGTGTTTTTACAACTCCTTTTTCTTCGTTTTTCAGCAATGAGAATATTGATATCAAAGATATAGAGAACTTCAGCATCATAGATCATAACATCAATGGTAATAAAATATATGATTTGATGTACACCAATAAAAATCATAAAAGTGCGGTGTTGCTCAGTTCCTATGATAACATAAATGCGACTGGAAAAAACTTTTCTTTAAAAGCCCTTCAAGAAATCAAAAAGGAACTGGACATTAGTACTGCCATTAAAAATGAAAACCCTCAAATAGCTGCAGCCTCAAAAGGAAAGGTCAAATCAAAAAATATTCTCCCCAATTTCTCTCAATTGCCACTGCATATGAGGGATTTTAATCAGGATACACTAAGTCAATCAATCTATCAATTACAAGAAGGAGACTCTTTTGATTATAATACCATAAGCTTCAAAGTATCAGAAACGGTACAGTACGAAGAGGAAAGCGGTATCAGTTACCGTTCTATTTCTGGTGATGCTAATGGTCATAAAACCATACTCTTTGTGGCCAATGATGAACTGAATGAGCTTTTTATGATCAAGGAAATTGATAAAGAAGCTATAGATTATAGAGTGCTCTACAAAGTCAATTACCTCTCCAAAACACTGCATCTTTCAAGGCTAAGAAATGTTACGAAGTTTGAGGTCATTTCAAATGAAATCCATTCAGAAATAATGAGACTGATGTTTTATTTTGATGAGGAAACAAATGATGTATTGATCCTGGAGACAAAATATGGTGAAGTTGTCAAAGGGTATATTGGAGTGGTGAAAAAGCATAAGGTTATTCAGAATATTATCAGTAAAAAAGAAAAAGTTATTCAACCGAATAGGGGTATTCAGGTATAAGCGGGTCATGAACATGAAAACGACATTTCATGTTCATCAAACTTATAATTAATGAAACATCTAACGCTGATTTTTTTATCAATACTTTTAAGCCAATTTGCCTTTTCACAGACTTATTCTTTACAAGGAAAAGTCATCGATAAAGTAACGCAACAACCTATTATTGGAGCTTCCATTCAGATCGAAAATTCAAATCCTGTTATTGGAACTACAGCTGATGCAGATGGAAAATTTCGTCTTCAAGGTATCAAAATGGGACGTTATACTTTGCTTGTACAGTCTATGGGGTATAAAAATATCCGCAAGACAGAAGTGTTAGTGACAGGTGAAGGTCAAAATAATGTGGTGTTAGAAATGGAAGAGAGTGTGACTACTTTGGATGATATTACAATCTCAGCCACTACAGATAAAGATGCTTCTAATATCATGTCAGTAGTAAGTAACCGTTCTTTTTCCATTGAAGAGTCTGGGCGTTTTGCTGGAGGAATGAGTGATCCATCGAGAGTAGCTTACAACTTTGCGGGGGTTACTTTTTCAGCCCCTCAAGATAATGGCGTAGTGATTAGAGGTAATTCACCCACTTCAGTTTTATGGAGAGTGAATGATATTGATGTTTCAGGTGCCGCTCACTTTGGCGGTGGAAACTTGGCAGGGGCAGGGCTGATTTCTATTTATAGTGCCAATGTATTGAGAAGTACAGACTTCTTTACGAGTGCTTTTCCTTCAGAATATTCCAACACGACTTCAGGTGTATTTGATATCAATTTCAGAAAAGGAGACAGTGAAAAACACCATCATTCAGTTCAGTTAGGTATTCTTGGAGCTGATTTCGCTTCCGAAGGTCCAATCAATAAAGAGAAAGGTTCTTCTTATTTGGTCAACTACAGACATGGTTTTATTGGGTATATCGGAAAGCTTTCAGGTGGTACAGCTCCCAACTTCCAAGACTTGTCTTTCAACCTTTCTTTTCCTTCCAAAAAATACGGTAATCTGACGATTTGGGGTATGGGTGGATTGAGTGATATTGAAACACCTTTCAAAAAATATGTTCATGAAGTGGATGATGAGGACCCTACGGATATCAAATTAAAATACAGAGAATATGATAATGATTTTCTAGATAAAGATATTGATTTCGGGATGGGTGCTATTGGTGTAAATCATCAGATACCGGTAGGAAATCATAGCGTTTTATCGACAAGCCTTGGGGCCACCACCAATCTTTATAAAAACGATACAAGGTACTTCCAACAGGATGCTGATACCTTAAATTCAGGAACACTTCATCCACATGAAAGACAACAGAACATTGAAAGTAAATATTCTTTTGCAAATACGCTCACTACTACAATTTCTCCTAAACTGATCAATAAGTCTGGTATCAGAGCAGATTTGATTACTTCCAATGGTTATGCTCAAAAAGTAGATACGCTAATGGGAACACTTCAGTCAAGATACAACGGCAATCTTCAAGCCTATAACTTAAATGCTTTTACGCAGTTCAAATATCAGGTCCTTCATAACTTCAGTGTGAATGCAGGTGTTTCAGTAACGAAATTTGAATTAGTAGATGAAGTTGCTGTAGAACCTCGTCTTGGAATGCAGTATACTCCATTAAAAAATGTGACGTTAGGTGTTGCTTATGGTAGACACAGTAAAAGAGAAGAATTGAAGGTTTATTCTTTTATCAATCCTGAATTACAAAAAGTCAATGATTTGAAATTATCGAAGTCAGATCATTATGTGGGTAGTTTGAAAATCAACCTTTCTTCTAATGTACGTTTGACAACGGAAGTTTATTATCAGGAATTATTCGACGTTCCAGTAATGCAAGGTACTGCATATTCTTTTGCAAACTATACCACACTTTGGGAAGCCAATGCACCTATTGTCAATACGGGAACTGGTGTGAATAA
This sequence comes from Flammeovirga aprica JL-4, assembly GCF_012844305.1. Lineage (GTDB taxonomy): Bacteria > Bacteroidota > Bacteroidia > Cytophagales > Flammeovirgaceae > Flammeovirga > Flammeovirga aprica. Next base: position 1,177 of record NZ_JABANE010000125.1, on the reverse strand, counting down.
AGGGATTGATATTACACTAGAACGCTCCATGGTCAATGGCTTCTATTATATGCTTTCGGGATCGATTTATGATTCAAAATATACAGATGATTTGGGTGTAACCCGAAATACATTATTCAACAGAAACTTTATGGCTACCATTACTGCCGGAAAAGAATTTGTGGTGAAGGGTAAAAACTTATTAGGCGTCAATATTAATGCAACTTACTTGGGTGGTACTCCTTTGACACCTTATGATGAAAAAGCATCGCATGAACAGCAAAAAGTAGTCTATAAAGAGGGCGAGCTATATTCTATAAAAGGAAACCCTGAAGTGTGGATGAACTTTGGTGTCACTTATAAAATTCCGAAGAAGAAAAGTGTGAGAACTTGGGGATTAGATATGCAAAATGCACTATTGACCACTCAAATGAGAGGTTATAAATACAATCATCGCTTAAAAACAATTGATGAAGATCACGTCTTCTTTATCATGCCGAATCTTTACTATAAAATCAGTTTTTAGAGCATGCTTCAAACATGATCTTAAGGAAATGATAAACAACTGTTTGATCTAACTGTTATACCTGAAACCAAAAGGTATAGCAATGAAAAAACGAATGATTCACATGATAGGCATAACACTTTTGTTTTTATCATGTGAAACTCCCACTAAAATCAAAAAAGAGCATCAAACTCCAGCTCCCTTTGAAAAAATTCAAGGTGAGTATATTTTAGATTCCACAAGGTTTACTCAAATACTAAAAACAGATGTAATCCCTGATCATACTAGCGGGAATGTAAAAATTGAAAATGACTCCATATTTCTCACCTTCCTTTATTCTAGTTTAGAAAGTGAAATCAGAGCCAAATTGGTGATGGAAAAAGATAGTATTACGGTAAATGAAAGTGGGGTCACCAAAGCATTTTTGGTACATCGGAAACAAAGGATTTATTATGTTTCTTTAGATCGAAAGGCGTTTATTCCATTTAAAAAACTATAGAACTGGTTCAAGTCTTAAGCTGAAAGCGTGACTTGGACCTATTACTGTAAAAAGTCTGTAGACTTTTAGGTTCATAAAATCCTTCCTATAAGTCTACAGACTTATTACAAAAATAAGCACAAGTGACGAACTGTGTTTAAAAGCAAATTTATTTCATAATTCAACCAAATTTTATTTTGGTTTTGTTTTTTGTA
>NZ_JABANE010000124.1 GCF_012844305.1 Flammeovirga aprica JL-4 | reverse complement strand
GAATTGCATGTTATATTTGAGTCAGACTTGTAATAGATTTTTTGTTGGAACTCAAATTTATGCAAGTTAAAACCCCGAAAAAAGCCTAATTCGACATTTTTCGGGGTCTTTTTTACATTTTATAACAAGTAAATAACTCATTGTTAGTAGATTAAGTATTTACCAGGGTTCCCTATTGAAATTGATGTTAGAACTTGTATTGGGGAGAGCAAAGATGATATTCCACTTCCATTTGATGTTTTGGAGAATGTTCAGATGTAATTGAAGAACGATATCCTATATTATTTTCATTAAAAAAATCATTTAATTGACTATTGTCACCTTTTTTAGGTAATGCAAGTCACTTAAATGATTTTTTTATTTACCTTTGTATAACATCGCACAACAAAAAAATATTGGGATATGAATTACAGTATTTCTGCTACACCTGAATATGTTTTTTTGAAATTAGCAAAGGTGCCTTCGAAAGAAGATGTCATACATGCCATCCAAGAAATAGCCCCTCTTCTTAAAAACAAAAGAATTTTATTAATCGACAGTAAAGACCTAAAGTTTCCATTTAATCTCTATGAAAAGCATTCTTTTTTTGTAGAACTGTCGGAAAATAAGGTGGACAAAAATGTTCAGATTATTACAATTACCAACTTCATTAAAGAAGAACACAGTTTATTAGAAATGGTGGCTAAAAACAGAGGGTGGAAGTTAAAAAACTTTCATTATCGTGCTCAAGCCGACCGTTTGATTCAAAAAATTATGCATCCTGTTCTTGTCTCAACAGGAAATTAATCTTCATTCTGGCTACTGATCCGCTTTACCTCCTTTAATAACAAAGGTAAAGCCGGATAAACCATACCATGATCGTACCCATCCAATTCCATTAATTGCGTTTCTTTATGACCAACCACTTTCATCATTCTATACATGTAAGCATTCTCCTCGTACCTTCCCAATAATTCTAATTCACGGTCACCAGTGATCATCAGTAAAGGCGGGGCATCGCTCCTAACATGATACAGTGGTGCCAATTCGTCTATTACAGGTTGTTCTCCTTTTATTCCTCTCTCTTCCCTTACTGTGAAGTGAGTGATGGTGTGCCCTGAAAAAGGAATCAGACCAGCAATTTGATTGGCATCAATCCCATGTTTCTCCAGATATTTTTTATCCAATCCTACCATGCTCGCCAAATAACCTCCTGCCGAGTGTCCTGAAATAAATATCTTTTCCGGGTTACCACCATATTTTTGAATATTCTGAAATGCCCACGCTACAGCCGCAGCGGCATCCTCAATATATATCGGTGCCTTTACATTGGGGTACAATCTATAATTTACACCAATAACGGCCACATCATTATTTTTCAAAGCTTCTGGTATTTCTTTCTCCCCAGCCTTCAAACCTCCACCATGAAACCATACTATTGTTGAAAAATCTTTTTTGTTTTTAGGGTAATAAATATCCAATACACAACGCTCATTCAAGTAAGCATCCTGCTTTCTTTCTGTATCGCTGTAATAATGGATCTCATTTTTTTGTTCATACTTTGTTGCAGTTTGGGATAATCCTGAAAACGAAATGAACAGGAACAGGACGGGAAGGATAGTTTTTATATTTTTCATTTCATTAGGTTTAAAAAATTAAAAGCCCATTTGAAATAAACAGGCTTTTAAATTATAAGTTCTCGCTCCATCATTCACCCACAACTTAAGCAGTTGGGGTGATGATATTTATAAAGCAATGTAATATCGGATTGCTTCTTCTATTTCATTCCATTCAATAAATTGGTCAAAAGTACAATCGCCAATTTTTGACAGTAAAGAGAAACTTAATTTTTTACCGCTGTTCTTTTTATCTTGAAGAAGGTAAGCATACAAATGCTCTAAATCGCTTTCAAGAATTTCTACTTTACCATAAACTGATAAAATATACTCTTGAATTTCTTTTAGTTCCTCTTCCTTCAAGCCTGTAAACTTCACAGAAAGATAGGCTTCAGCTATCATACCGATGGCAATAGCTTCACCATGCAACAGCTTTCTTCCTGGAATATCCAACAAGTAACTTTCAATGGCATGACCGATAGTATGGCCATAGTTTAAGATTTTTCTTAAGCCTTTTTCTGTTGGATCAGAAGTCACCACACCATCCTTGATATTGATAGAATGAGGGATAATTGTCGTTAAATCTTGTTCAGTTAAAGGCTTTGCTGAAACTGTTTTCCAGTGATCAGCATCTGCAATTAGGCAGTGCTTGATTACTTCAGCAAAACCAGAACGCAACTCATTTTGAGGTAGCGTTTTGATAAACTCAGGGTATACCAAAACCATATCAGGAATTCTGAAAACACCAATATGATTTTTCAATTTTCCAAAGTCAATACCCAATTTACCGCCTACACTTGCATCAACTTGAGAAAGTAATGTCGTTGGCATTTGCCAGAAATCAACACCTCTTTTATAAGTTGAAGCACAAAAACCACCCATATCACCAATAACACCTCCACCAAGATCCAAAACAGCTGCTTTTCTGTCAAAACCAGCATTGGTTAGCTCGTGCCAGATATGCTGACAAGTCTGAAGATTTTTATTTTCCTCTCCGCTCACTACTTCAATAAGTAGATGCTCGGGCAATAAATCTTTTACAATTGGGTAGCAATCTCTTTTTGTATTTTCATCTACAATAACTGCCAGGCTGGTATAACCTTTTAAACCTTCAAAAGTATTTTGATCAACAGATTTTAAAATAGATACCTTATTGATACTCATAGTTCTATTACTTTTTTGACTAGAAAAATAGTCATTAGATCAAAAAAATAAGGCGGAATCACCAAAGTGTTCCGCCTTTTAATATCTATAAAAACAGAGCGTTACTTACGCTTTTTCTGTGTTTACAACTGCAGTTTGAAGACGGATAGACTCGTCGTGAACCAATTTGAATAATTGCTCCATGAACGCTTTGCTTAATCCTAACTTCGCTGCTTGCTCTGGACGATTTTGGAAGATATCGATCCAACGACCTGCTTGGAATACAGTCAAGTTGTTTTCTCTCTTATAGTCTCCAATTTCACCAACAACATTCATTCTTTGAGATAATACTTCTAATAACTCGTTGTCTAAACGGTCAATTTTACCACGAAGAGTATCTAATTTAGAATTTACTTCTTCAGCATCAGTAGTGCTCTTCTTAATGTTTACTTCATTAAGGATTTCAGCTAAACGCTTAGGAGTAACTTGTTGTGATGCATCCGACCAAGCATTGTCTGGATCTCTGTGCGTTTCGATCATTAAACCGTCGAAGTCTAAGTCGATTGCTTTTTGAGATACAGGGTAGATAAGGTCACGTGTACCACCTATGTGAGATGGGTCACAGATCAATGGTAAATTAGGAAGCTCAGTTTTAAGAGCGATCGCTAATTTCCACATTGGAACGTTTCTATATTGTGTTTTCTCAAAAGAAGAGAAACCACGGTGAATACCAGCAATTTGACGAACACCAGCACCATAAATTCTTTCGATTGCACCTTTCCAAAGCGCTACATCAGGGTTGATAGGGTTCTTGATCATTACAGGAACATCTTTCACACCTTTCAATGCATCAGCAATTTCTTGGATAGTAAAAGGGTTTACAGTACTACGAGCACCAATCCAAAGAACGTCTACACCATACTTCAATGCTAACTCAACGTGTTGAGCATTAGCAACTTCAGTAGTGATAGGCATATTCAATTCCTTCTTCACATTTGCAAACCACTTCAAACCTTCCTCACCAATACCTTCAAAAGATCCTGGTCTAGTTCTTGGTTTCCAGATACCCGCTCTCAATAGCGTAATACCGATCTCTTCAGTAATCTGACGGCAAGTATCCATTAACTGCTCCTCAGACTCTGCACTACATGGACCTGCAATGGCGATAGGACCACCATTTTTTACTACAGACCAGCTTTCTAATGATTGTATATCTTTCATATCAGATTTGTTTCAGATAGTAATAACTTCAAAATTACAAAAAATTGAATTAAATCTATAGTTAATTGAAATAATTAAACAAATTAACATACATTTTTAATTATTGACAAAATAACACAATGTTTAAAATGAAATTCGTATCACTATTTTTAGACTAATATTTAAAACAGATGGCAATACAATTGTAAAGCCGAATTTAAATAGGCATAATTGTAGTGTGAAATGACCGGCAATCTAAAGTGTATTTATTACCTTTACATAAAATTTACCTTATAAAAGAGTGGCAAAAGAAATTCAAAATATACAAAACACTGATAATCAGCAAGAGATACCAGATATCTCTAAAATTGCGGTGATAGGCGGTGGAAGTTGGGCAACTGCATTAGTTAAAATTTTATCAGATGGAGGTATTACAACTTTGCATTGGTGGATTCGAAATCAAGACGATATCGATCACATCAAACAGTATCATTCCAACCCTAGATATTTACCCTCGGCTAAAATTTCCAATGAAAAAGTTAAAGCATTTAGTAATATTAAGGATGCCATAAGAGGTGCAAACGCCATTTTATTAGCAGTTCCGGCAGCTTTTGTATTAGATGCTATCAAAGATTTGACGCCAGATGACTTCAAAGATAAGTTCGTCATTTCAGCAATTAAAGGACTTATCCCTGAAAAACATATCCTAGTGACTGAGCATATTGAGAAGAATTTTAATGTGCATCATAAGAAAGTCGCTGTAATTGGCGGACCTTGTCATGCTGAGGAGGTTGCCATGGAAAAACAAGCTTATTTGACCATCGCTTCTGGAAGTAAAAGGTTTGGAACAGCCTTATCTGAAGCAATGAGTAATAGATATATTAAAACGACCTCTATCAGAGATATTTATGGTGTGGAATATTCGGCGGTGATGAAAAACATCGTAGCCATTTCATGCGGTATTGCTCATGGTTTGGGATATGGTGATAACTTCCAAGCAGTGCTTGTTTCTAATGCAATGCAAGAGGTACAGTACTTTTTAAAAGCCGCTTATCATATAAAACGCAACCTGCTAGGGACAGCTTATTTAGGAGATATGCTTGTTACGTCTTATTCTCAATTCAGTAGAAACAGAACGTTTGGAAATATGATTGGTCACGGTTATTCTGTAAAAGCAGCTCAGTTAGAAATGCAGATGGTAGCCGAAGGATATTACGCAGTGAAAAGTATTTTCGAAATTGCTAAACGTTTAGAAATTGAAAACGAAATGCCGATCACAAGAGCAGTGTACAATATTCTTTATGAAAGAATTTCTCCAATTGTAGAGTTCAGAATTTTAAAAGATCAATTAAACTAATTATATTTAATCAACGTATATAAAAACACATTTACTAAAGAAATTTTAATCTCATCTATGAGACAACACTAAATATATAAAAGCCTTTATTTTCCATGTTGAAAGACATGACTTCAGTCGTGCATTTCACTTACTCAAGGAACATAAAGGCTTTTTTTTGGCTCTATACTTTTATTAGAGCATGTAAAAACCCCTCTTTTAGTGTTAATTGATCTCTTTTCATAGCGTGAGTTTATTAATTTCATTGATTAAAGCATCACTATTTCCCTCGAATATTAATTCTCTCACAAGCTAAAAACAGATCATTCTCACTTCAAGTACTTAAGGTTTCAAGCATGTTTCTGATAAACACTCAAACACATATATCATAAATAACAATTTAATTATTACTCACATGCTAACGTCTAGTACAAAACAGATGGAAGAGGTGGATTTCCTCCCCATCAATGGCACTGATCACATCGAATTCTATGTCGGAAATGCAAAACAAGCTGCCTATTTCTATCAGGCAGCGTTCGGCTTTGAACTCCTTGCCTACTCAGGTCCTGAAACTGGAGTAAGGGACCGCAGTAGTTACGTCTTACAACAAGGTAAACTCCGTTTTGTATTTACAACTTCACTATCCTCCAATTCAGAAATTTCCGATCATGTTCACAAACATGGTGATGGAGTAAAAGTCCTTGCTTTATGGGTGGACGATGCCCGTAAGTCTTTTGATGAAACCGTAAAAAGAGGAGCTGTTCCCGTTCATACACCAAGGGTGATGGCTGATGACAATGGAGAAGTAGTGATGGCTTCCATTAAAACTTATGGCGATACTATCCACACTTTCGTGGAAAGAAAGAACTACAAAGGTACTTTTCTCCCCAAATTTGAAGCTCGAGAATCTAATTTCCCAACAAAAACTGTAGGTCTAAAATATGTGGATCACTGTGTTGGAAATGTTGATTTAGGTGAAATGGACAAATGGGTCAACTTCTACGAAGAAGTCATGGGCTTTAAGCTTCTACTTACATTTGACGACAATGACATCTCCACAGATTACACCGCTTTAATGTCTAAGGTTGTTTCCAATGGCAACGGCTATGTAAAATTTCCAATCAATGAACCGGCTGAAGGAAAAAAGAAATCACAGATTGAAGAGTACCTTGACTTTTACAATGGTGCAGGCGTACAACATATTGCAGTAGCTACAGATGATATTTGCTATACAGTTCAGGAACTGAGAAATAGAGGTATTGAATTCTTGTATGTTCCAGATAATTATTATGATGATCTAAAGGACCGTGTGGGTGATATTGATGAAGAAATTGAACAATTGAAAGCGCTTAATATACTTGTTGATCGAGATGAGGAGGGCTATTTACTTCAAATTTTCACCAAACCTGTTGAAGACCGCCCTACCCTTTTCTTTGAAATCATACAACGTAAAGGTGCTCGGTCCTTTGGAAAGGGAAATTTTAAGGCCTTATTTGAAGCGATTGAGAGAGAACAGGCGTTGAGAGGGAATCTTTAATTTTTCAATTTGACGATTTTAAAGGGGTAGATTATCCTTTCTTTAATCTCCGTTTTAGATTTACCAAATACAAAAAGGCCATCACTTTTTAAACATGTGATGGCCTTTCTTCTTATTTAAGCAGTTGCTCATTTGAAATTGGAAGAAGTTGGATAATTATTTTTTAGTCTAATCTAGGCAGAATAGAAGAGCATAGCCAAAGCTACATGATGATATTCTAACGAAGAGTAGGCTAAAAAAGAAAATCCAAAACTTCCGATTTTAATTGTGCAGCTGCTTATTATACAGTGATTACTGCGTCAATGAATATTTAAACTGGAAACCAAATGCTGTAGAGGTTCTTCTAAATGCATTGGAAACTTTTGGATCATTGATCGTTCTATCAAAATAACATTGAAGACTTGCTCTATCATTCAGCATATAATTGATAGTAGGACGTAGTGCTAAGTTCATATTACCTGCTGTAACCACATTTTCTTCATCAATTCTATATTGAGTAGTTTGGTTATCACGTATAGAAAAAGCTACTCTGAATGTAATGTCATTCTTCAATACTCTTGTTCTACCTTTAGACCTGAATGGTAATTTCATTCCAGCTTTTGTATAACCAATATCCACTGTGAAATCGTTGTTCAGCTGTTCTGTCACTTGTGCATTTGATAAGTTCAGAGCTAGCATTCTCCCTTTATTATAATCAAACTTGATCTGAAGGTCATTCATCAACTTGATATTAATACCGATTAGCGGACCAAATCGTTCTTCAATATTAACCTGATTCACAACATATACCGGCACAATATTACCCTCTGCATCAGTTCTTGCTGAAGGTTGATTATTGATATCTTTATCTGGTCCAATTTCAGTTGCACCATACAATAATGATGAGTTGTAGTTACCTACCGTATAATTTGATTTATAACTGTGTGACAACGTAATGGTTTTGAATACACCACTTAAAGCTTTAATGTTTGACAAGCCTGAATAACGAATATCCCAGTTTGGAATAGGGAATGAAGTAGGGAAAGCTGTTAATCCAACGTTGCTTGCATCCTGTCCAGTATAAGCCGCAATGAAAGCTGGAATTAATACATCCTGATCATTATTTACATATTGACCTTGGGTGTTTGTGGCATTCAATCTATCTTTCACTACTTCTCTGTTGGCTACAAACTGATTGAATACTGAAGACTGATTATTAGCATCAGGTGTACTGAAAGCTGTAGGCAAACTAAAGAAACTCATCCCAAATGTACCGGTTCTTTGTGGAGAAAGTGACTCATAATTGTCCGTTGCGCTAGTATACCTAAACACTTCCGTATACGACTGAGTTGTATTCTGCTCCCCACTCAAAGTGATTTTTAAATCTTTCAACGGCTCAAGGCTTGCTCTCATTGTGAACTGCTCTGTGCGCTGTTGAATAAATTGTTGATTTAGGGATTCTTTCGAACTCAACCACCCATTGCGTGCTGCATCAAAACGGATATTTGGATCTTGACTACCCATAATAAAGGCCAAACCAGGTGCTCCAAAGTTTTCATCAAAGCCTAAATATTTTGCTGTAGGCATATACCCAGGAAGTGTAGTACTGTTTTGTTCGTTATAACCGAAATCTATGTCTTTAACCATCGTCGCTAAACGAATACCCGCATCTCCAAGGTGCTCTCCAAACGACTTACTCGGTGTTTCCCTGTCTTTCAATTCCTTGTTGATAGCCAATAATTCCTGTTCATACTTTTTGATTTCCTCATCAAGTTTAGACAGTTTGGTATTTTTCTTCTCATCCTCCACTGCTTCTCCGTTTTCAGAAAGGGCAGCAATTTGAGTATTATAGTCTTCAATCTTAAGTTCTAAAGGAGCAATATCCTTCTCTTTTGCTTTGTACTTCTCAATCTTTGTTTTGAGTTTCGCGATCTTCCCTTCAAGCTTTTCTTTTTCCGCTTTTTTCTTGTCAGATTCTTCCGTTCTCAGCTCTTTTTGCTTTGCTCTTAGCTTCTTAAGTTTATCTTTCAACTTAATTTTTTCATAAGCCAAACGAGTATTATCTTTTTTCTTCTTAGTGTTTGAATTTCTTGATCTTGATCTACTTCTAGAACGAGAAGAAACTCCATTTTCTAAGTGATTGACATACCCTATTTTCTTATAAATAGTATTGAAGTCAAATTTTGAACTTAATGCAATAGTCTGCTGATTACCTAACACATTACCCAATGTATCTGCAATACCCAACGTCCCTGCTGTCCAGTTTGTGATCGCTGAGTAACGTGCATTTGCTCCAACAAAATCAAGTGCAGGAATCTTATTGATTGGTATATTATAAGTACCTGAAATCGTCTGATTGAACTGTTTCATACGTCCGAAATCCAATAAATTATTGATGATTGAATCTCGTTTTACATCACTGTCAATAGCACCTTCAGGCTCATCGATCAACGTATTTGCGGTAGCGTTATAATCTATTTTTAAACTCTTCGCGAAATTCCATCCTACATTATATCCTCTATTGAATTTGAAAGATTTTTCATAAGTAGGGTTGATGCCATTTGTTGTAAATTCTCTTGTCTCAGGATCAATAGTTCTGAATTGAGTGTATCTATAATATCGGTCCAAATCACCTCTCACAGAGTAAGATGTAGGGATAGGCATTAAATTAAAATCTGTAAGCAATGCTCCCCACTCTCCCATGTCACTATCTTTGAATGGTTGCCATGCTTTCAATGGTGATTGGTAAGAATAGGCCGCTCCCAATCTCCATTGCTGACTATCTTTTGCCTGTGTATTCTTATCCCTCATATGTGAGTCTGAATATGACCCGCTCAAGCTCAAGTTCTCAATATCCCATGGATAACTTTTCGCTTCAGGATTCATTTTCACTTTACTCAAGTTGGAAATGTTGATACTTCTCGCCTCTTCAAAATAATTCACCTGATTGGCGTAGAAATTACCTGCTTCAGCCGTTTCAAAACCTCCCTTAGAAATGCTCAATGGGGTATCAGGGTCTAATGGGTCAAAATATGGATTGGACCCTTTCCGATCATAACTCATATAAATTGGGATCGATAGACCTATTCTATTTAAGAAAATCTTCTCTAAGTTGATATTTGTAGAAATACCAAACTCAAGATTACTTTCTCTTTGACGATCACCAATTTTATCCTGTATACCACCAAAACCTACAGAACTGTATCGTGTATTGGCTTTGATGTTCATAAAGTCGGCTAATGTTGCATCAACGGATGCATTGGCTGCCCAAGAAGAGAATGTACTGTATTCTGTTGCTCTCAATTCATTGGCCCAAATACATACATTATATGGGCTAGCATCATCAGTTCTTGGGTTTCTCACACCAATCATGGCCGTCTGAACAGTACTTAAATCCGGATTACCAATTACCCTTACTCTGTAATTTCTGATGTTTGGTTCTGGCAGATCTTTCGGATATACCTCATTTTTTCCTTTAGGTTGCTCCTTGTTTCTTTGAGCTTTCAGCGTATATAGTTCTTCAAGAGAAATATCAATTTCATTTTCTCTTGGCCAAATAGCCTCCTGTGTTGTAGAAAACTTTGGAGTAATATAAAGAGGTACCTCAATTTCATAATAGTTATTGACCAAATCGGTACCAACTCTTAGGAATGCTCTCAAATCTTCATCTTTTGCTCTGTCAGACTGTGCATGAAGCTCCATCTTGATCCGTTTATAATTGACAAGATCCAAACTGAAGTTTTTATACACTGCCACTCCTTCGTCGTCCTTCAAATCATCAATACATACTTGTAAAGATTGTTCATTGATCCTTCTTGTTACAGTTGAAGTAGCGTCATAATCTCTTTCAAAACCTGGAGGTAATACATAAGGGATTTTTCCACTTTCATCCGTCACACCATTTTGCTCAATGTTTACTGATGAAATATTCATTACAGCAGTTGCCGGACTTCCACCTTCCTCATCAATATTTAATGTATAAGGTCTCCATTGTGCTCCCACTAATTGGAAATTCAACATTCTCAATACAACAGGCTGTTCCCAATCCGTCATAAATAAACGAATGTATTTGATCGACTTGAAGTTATCAATACTACCAAACTTCTCATAGTTATTCTCATCACGAATCGGAATTCTGACTTGATACCATGTCACCAATTCTCTTGAACCCGGAGCTTCAGATGTCACTCTATCTACAACATATGGGTTATTAGAAATTTGATTAGGACGCATATCAAACTCATACTCGTAATAAGCATTCAGTTCATTCAGTGTATTATCACCGTTTAGATCCTCATTGTTAGGGTAACTTGTGTTGGATGGTGTAAATGTTCCTCCTCCTGAGTTTTCTGGTGAGTTACCGTCTGGTCCATTGAAACGCTTATAACGTTCTAAAACTTTTAAGTCTGTAGCATCTGCCTCTCCTCCTAAATAATACTTGAAATCATCACTTGATGGATCGGCCAGAATAGCATCCATTGCTTGTGGCGTTAATACTGCTGGCAATCTGTCAATAAAGTTTGTCCTGAAAAACTCTACTTCTTCCTCACTTGTCAAACCATCAAAACCAACATCTTGAACCCCTCTTGAAACAGCTGTGTTAAAGACATTATTCACAAACTGTGTAGTAGGTGCATACCCCCAAACAGATTGGTATAATAAACTCTTATTCGGTGTCATTCCATTTTCAAAGAAGTGTCTACCATCAGGCACAACATCTTCGGAAATACTACCTAAGTCAATCAATAATTTACCACCTGTAGTGTTATTTTGACCTTCTATCAATGCATTTTGTCCTTGAATAAAAGGGTCCATCATCCAGAATTCCAAATACTGAACATTCAGATTATCAAAATCCACATCAGTTGTGATCGCTTTAGTAATTGCACCAAAGTTATCTCTTGGATTCCTTAATGTACCGTCATTATTCAGATCTACATTATAGTTATAAGGTCCTTTTTCTTTTGGATAATAAGCCAAATCAAAAGTTACTTCGTTGGTGTTAATTTGATTGGCTTGTCTGTTTTTGAAGACTTCATTATATGGAATTAAACGCACATAATGGTTTTGCATATCTTCATCAGAAATATTGGAAGGCCTGCTTGTACTTCCTGAGGTATAATAGAAGACGTTATCAATATTATACCACGCCAAAAGTGCTCTTCTATCATTATATTTTAGTGAATCAAGGGATGTCATCGGCGGGCTTGTAATCAAACCTTGATCATCCAATACTTTCAAAGGAGTACTACCGTGAGCCCATGATGTTGGGTTCAAACCTAAATCATAAGGAACCTCAGCTCCTTCAAAGTCATCAATATAACCTGTACCATCTGTACCGATAAGTGTTGGCGTACCAGGGATCAATTGTGCAAATTCACCTTTGAATGAGAATGTTGATTTTTCTTTAGTATCTAAACCTGGAATTCCATCAACTAATTTTGTCAGGAATCTTGATTCGGTTGTATAGTCCAAAGTAAGACCCCACATGGTATTTTTAATAGGTTCACTACCTACATTCACACGGGAAATTAAAGGTTTTTCAGAGAGGTGCATTAAGGTACCTGAGATAATAAAATCATCACTGAAATGATATTCTAAATCAACCCCTGCCAATGTTTTCGTTTGGAAGTTAAAGAGGTCTGCTCTTTCATAAGAAATACGGATATCTTTACCAGAATTTAAAACACCTTGGTCCAAGATCGTCACTCTACCAAACTGATAATCTACAGTATATTGCACACCTTCCGTTAAAGTTACGCCTCCTGAGGTAATGACTACAGAGTTTTCAGCAATGTTAATCCCCGGCAACATGATTTCATTAGAGGAACCACCTTTATAGCTTCCGGCCATGAAATACTTATTCTGTTTTGTATTTAGAATCGCATCAGCTTGTGTTTTATCATAAAGGTCATTGAAAACATACTTGTCCTGAATAACAGCTCCATCATTTTGCAATCTATTCTCTAGTGTTGAACCAAAAGGTTCCACAACTGGAAAAATAATCCGCCCATTTCTAGAATCCACTGTCACTCCTTCGATGTAGTCAAAGTTACCATCTTTCTGAAGTTCCTGATTCATATTCAAACGGTCCAAACCTGTTACCTCAATCAATGGTACACCTGCTATAGAACCTTCTTGAATACTTGGGTTATCTACACCTGTATTATCATCTCTATAAATAATTCTGAACTGAAAATCCTCTTGCTGTATTCCTGAAGTCTGTAATGAATAAATGTTTTTCATCATCAGATTCCACATCGGGAACACGATCTCCTGACCATTTCTCTGAACTTTGGTGATAATAGTTGATGGGCTCAAAAGCTTCATGAACATTACCTCATCTTGAGCAAGGTTTGGTAAATCCTCATTCAATTCACCAACTTTATACGCTACTCCGTTGTAAGTATATTCAAAAGCTACCGCAAGAATTTCGTCATTACGCAGCGGTGAAGATAAGGAAATGTAACCTAATTGTTGATTGTATTGGAATTCCGTTGGAGAAAGTTCTCTTGCACTTCTTAGTATTTCGAATTCAGTACCATTAGGTAACCCCAATGCCTCCAATTGTCCTTTAATAGCATCTGACTGACGATTCAATCCTTTTACAGCATTGTAAAGCGTATTGGAATTATTATCTGCTACTGAACCGTTATTAGAATTACCCAGCCAATTTGGGTTATAAGGATTTGCTTCACCCAAATCCATCAAACCTACTAAGTTTCTTTGTGTTTCTGTGTCATTACTTCTGTTGGTCACATAGACTTTCATCCTAGTCACAACCACTCCAGAAAGTACGTTGGGGGTTGATTTTAAAGCATCCTCGTATTTATCTCTGAAGAAGTGACCAATGAAGAAGTGTCGGTTATTGTCATAAGTATCAGCTCTGAATTCAAACTCTCTGTTCTGACCTCCATTTTTAATGGTAATGGTTTCTTGTGATCCTCTTTGTGAAGAGAAAACACCACTCACATATAAGTTGCCAAAACGTAATTTCGTATAAACACCAAACAGGTTTTGGGCACCTGTGATTAAGGAGTTTCTTACATTAAAACTCACATTACCTACTTGAATATCCTGGATGATATCATAATCATAGGCAGTGTAACTCATGTTGTATTGCTGATCAAACTGGAATGTACTCTTGGTATCAAAATTGGCCGTCATTTCCATTTTATCACCAATTTTACCTACCATTCCCAGTCCTACTTGCTGATCGAAATTAAAACCTCCATTTCTTTGTTGAGTAACAGGAACCTGAGGGTTATCCACTCTTTGAAACAGAAAGCCGAAATCAAGCATGGCATTACCATTCAGCTCAAAATCCAAAGTACTGCCACCAAATAAGAAGTCAGCCATTCTACCCAATTCAATTTCGGGAATCAAACGGCCACCATCCATACCTGGCAAAGCATCATTACCATCTTGCGCAGCAGACAGGTTATTGTAATAATTTGCCATCTGCTTCTTGAAGAGGTAATCTTTGTAAGCATCATATTCGATATAAGAGGGAGTTCTGTAATCCACATCACCATTCAATGTCTCTTTCACATTGTAGGTTTTACCTGTGGAATCAATGCTAATCGACGTTTCCGTACTCGGTTTTGTACTGATTAGCGGAGACTTACGTTCCGGTGAGGCAATAGGATCCCCGAACCTATCTTTTTCATAAGGCTTTGAAGGCACATATTTACTTGTGTCCTGCTCTTGACTTATATCCTGAGGTTTCTCCTGCTGAAAAGCCTCGTATGCTGTACTATGATATGCAGTAGACGAATAGACATTGTTCGAAAAGATTACATATAACAGTACGTTGACAATAGTTGCAACTGTAAAGCGAAACAAATTGAGGTCAGATTATGTTGATAATTTAAATGCACGCTAGGTGCTCAAAAAGTAAAAAATTTATCTATAGGCTGAGGAGATTAATTATTTTTCAAAGCTAGCTTTATTAATTTTTCAACTGATAAATCAGAGCCATGCTTCTTGATGATCAGTTTTATAGATTTCTGTGCTCCAGCTCTTGTAAAACCTAAGGCTACAAGTGCGTCCATAGCTTCATCCACTTTAGCGCTATCTGAGGCTACGGCAACAGTGGTTTGCATCAACTCTCCTGAATACTGTAACTTAGATATTTTATCTCTCAATTCGATCACCACTCTCTGTGCTGTTTTGGCGCCAACGCCTTTTACACTTTGAATGGTTTTTGAATCTTCCTGCATAATTGCAGAACATATTTCAGATGAAGACAGAGAAGACAAAAACGCTAATCCAGTGGAGGGTCCTATACCTGAAACACTTATCAATAATAAAAACAAGCTTCTGTCATTCTCAGTTGCAAATCCATACAACTGCTGAACATCTTCCTTGACATATAGATAAGTATATAAAGTACATTCTTCTCCTTCATTCAAAAGACTGAATGCATTTAAAGGCCAACGAATTTCATACCCAATTCCCTGTACATCTAACACAGCAAAAGTGGGAAGTTTTTTCGCTAACTTCCCCCTAATATAATAATACATATTTAAATTCTCTAGTCTATTTCCTTGAATGTTTTCAATTGGGCTTCCATTTCCCTTACAAGTTCTCTTTTATCCATGCCTGGAGCAAAAATAAAGCCTTCAACATAGTATAAATTAGCTCCGGATTTATCCGTGAAAGTGTAGCTTACAAATGGTCCTCCCATTGTGATATTGTTGGTTTTCCAAAGCCCTCTTGTCTCTACAGCCAAGCGTCCGTCAATTTTTGTCTTATGAGACTCTACAGGCACTAACTTTTCTGTTACCACAAAAGAGTTTTGATTGCTTGGGTCTCCATACAAATATTGTTTCGCCAGCAAATCTCTATCAATAATAATCTGCGCCGGGTCAAATTGCTTTTGATCTGTATAAGGTACTTTTGAAATAAAAATGTTTTTATCAAAGCTTTGCTCAGGGTGTCTTAACCAAATAAAGTTCTCATCATTTTGAGCCACTTTATAACCATCCAACAGCTTCATAGAAACGTTCATATTCTTTCTTAAAAACTTATCCGTTACTCTAGAATATGTTTTATTAATTGCTTTCTGAAGGTTCTTTGTTTCTAAAGTGTGGAATGGTTCAGCAATCATTCTTTGCTTTTCTGGGTCTTTTAAAATTTCTCTTAATGTAGCTTCATCCTTAGCAAATAAAAGCTCCACTGTTTGACCTTGAGCCCAAGCATCGTATTTGATAAAATGGAATTTATCTTGCTCTTTTCTAAGTTTCTCAATTACACCTTTCCCAAAAAATGATCTTAATACAGCACTTTCTCTTGTATTCTGATCAAAAGTAGTTACGATCAATACATTTCTTGCTTGTCTCAAGATACTTGTAAAACCTGAAGGCATCACTTGTGTCACTGTAAATTGAGGTTCTGGCTGAGGTAATACCCCTCTTGATTTTCCTAAAACCAGTTTATATAAATCAGCACCTACACCATCTTGGGGTTTCCATTGCACAGAGTCCATGACTAAAACCATTTCACCAGGCTTTCCTTTGGCCGATGGTAAGTATGATTTTTCCAAATCAGATGTAGCACCTTCTTTAGAAAGACATGAAAACATGAAAAATGACAGGCTGAATAAAACTAGGTTTCGAAGTATTGTTTTTGACTTGATCATACTCATTTCTTTAAATTCTAAAATGCTGAACAATTGTTTAGGAATTCCAAGCTTCTTTGCTCAGAATAAGTGTAGTATTCTTTATCTCTGCAAAAGCCAACATGCCCTCCTTTTTTTGGAGCCTCCAAATATAGGTATTTACTCTCTTTGGCAAGTTCAAATGGATAACTTTCTTTTGGTAAGAAAGGATCATTTAAGGCATTTAAAAGAAGCACAGGCTTTTGAATATTATTTATTTTTCGTTCAGGACTTGCCTGATAATAGAAGTCATCTGTAGACTGAAAACCATGTAAAGGTGCAGTGTAGTAATGGTCAAAATCTCTTAAGGAATTTATTTTCCCTTCTTGAATCAATGTATCATCTATACCACTCATCACTTTCGTTTTAGCGGTAACTTTAGCACTCAATTTTTTATAAAACTTTTGATTGTAAAAACGTTTGGACCTTTTCTCCAACTCATCACTACAAGTTTTCAAATCAATCGGGGTTGAAACTGCCACTGCTCCAATGACTTTATCAAGGTTCAATGAAGAAGTCCCTAAAGTATTGATGGAAATCGCTCCTCCCATACTAAACCCTACAAAAGCGATTTCTTTATAAGCGTGCTTATTCACTTCATTCAATACCACTTCAACATCCTTTACATCACCATGATGATAAAACCTTGGCAGTCTGTTAATTTCACCACTGCATGAACGACAATTCCATCCCAAAAAATCCCAGTTATTCTCCGTAAATAACTTAGCGATTCCTTTACAGTAATGCCTGTCCGTTCCTCCTTCTAGACCATGCAAGACAATCACCAAGCGTTCATTACCATTTTTTACCCAATCAAAGTCAAAGAAATCTCCGTCAGGAAGTTCTATGCGTTCTCTTTGGTAAACAACGCCTTCTACTTTTCTTTGGATAGATGGTAAAATGGTTTGCAAATGACCATTGAGATGCCAGAAAGGCATTTTGTATTTTTGTGGTTGAACAATCGGCATTTTAATTTACAATAGTCTGTAGGCGGATAAGTATGTTTTTTTCGTCCGTCATAAGTTTGAAATAGTCTCGGAAGACACCACTTTCAGTAAGCTTTATTTGAAGTGGAATCATTAGAATTTCTCCCTGCCTTACCATTCTAGGGTACTGCATTGTTTCCGCTTTTCCTTTTGTATCAAATCGATTGAGTACTAGAGGTTTCTCTCCCAAATTTGTTACATATAAAGGATAGCTGATGGTCTCACCCTTATTACCTTCCACTTTTAAAGCATATTTTGAAAGCAACGGAACCGCACTTTTACCGGTTTTCCAAGGGATAATAAATTCTGTATTGAAAGGCTGTTTTTTTGAAAGATGATTTCCTACTACACCTTGTAAAGAAATGGTATACTGTCCTATTTTCCCGTTGGTTAACAAGACAATACTTCTATAAAAAGGAGACTCTCCTTCTGTGGGTTTGAAATCCACACTAATGGTAGCGGAATCACCTGAGGCGACGATTTTCTTAGAGTAAGAAGCCTTCGAACAGCCACAATCAGTATCAATCTGTAATAGTTCTACTTCTTGTTTGCCTATATTTTTAAAAGGGATGACAATATGATAAGTCGCTTCATGACTTACTACACCAAGGTCAATATTCTGATTACTAAACATCAATACTCCTTCATTTGCTTCAGCAGAAGTTTGTAGCAAAAGAGTAATGCAGAGTGTCAGTAATAGATTAATAAAATACCTTTCTTTCAATTCCTTTTTTCTTTCGAAGAATTCCACGGATTATCTTGTTTACATCAGCATTGTCAGCATAAGGAGTAATTACCTTTTCGAGTGCTTTAGGAGAATAGTTTTCATCCATTTTGATATACCCAAAACCTCTGTAAATACCTTTTGCAATTTGAACCACTGCTCTTTCGTTCTCTTCTCGTCCTTTGTCAATCAAGAACATATTCGGTACGCCGTAGCTAAATCTCATTGAAGCCTGCAGTGCTCTTTTGTTGTATTCTTCTGGAGTTTCCTCTTGAATACATGCACCGTTACAGTTTTTCAGATGATACCTGAAACAAGCTTTGTCGCTGTGGTCAATACCCGCTAGTTTCTGACAAAGATTGTTTTTATCCACCATTCTGTCCAATATCTTCTCTGCTTCTTTTCTAGAGAAAGTAGTGGTTACAGGATGATCGCCATCAGACAACGGAGCAATACTGAAATTGACATATCCATTGTCATCATAGGACTGATAAATACCAAAGAAGGTCTTCGCACGTCTTTGTGCTCTGTTAAACCTTGGAAGGTGTTTCTTAATTTCGTCAGATTCTAATAACAATGCAATTAATTCACTTCCTGTAAGAGTAGTTTTCACATCTCTTACCATTTCAGCCATTCTTATAGCTCTTGGAGTGCTCTTATTTGAAAGATGTTGGAGGATTCTCTTACGGATATTTTTGCTTTTACCGATGTAAATCAACTCTTCCTCTTCATTATAAAGATAGTACACACCTGTTTCGTCAGGCAAATTATCTATTTTTTCTTTAGAAAGTTGATAGTGCTTTTTTGAAGAATAGACATCATAATCTGTCATTTCTTCAATCACTTCATCCGCTTTTGGTTGCTGTAATAAAAGTTGGAATAGCTTGGCTGTAGCTTCTGTATCACCGATAGCTCTATGTCGTGAATTGTGCGGAATGCCTATTTCATCACACAGCTTTCCTAAACTGTATGATTTTTTACCTGGCAAAAGCACTCTTGACAGCTCTACAGTACAAACAGAATTTCTTCTGTACTTATACCCTAGCGACTTAAACTCGTCTTTCACGAAGTTATAGTCAAAATCAGCATTATGAGCCACAAACAAGCAGTCTTTAGTGATTTCGACTACCTTTTTGGCTATTTCAAAAAACTTTGGAGCATTTCTAACCATTCCATTTTTTATCCCTGTTAAATTCTGGATAAAAGGTGGAATATTCATTTCAGGATTCACAAATGACTCAAAGCGATCTATCTCAACACCATCCTCTAAAACAATGATGGCTATCTCAATAATTCTTCCTCCTTGGGCTACTGACCCTCCTGTTGTCTCAAGATCTATTACAGCATACTTCATAAGCTGACAAAGCTAATAAAAAAAGCACTCTTTTACAGAATGCTTTTTGAGGAAATATTTATTTTTTTAATTTCAACTTTGTTAAGACCGGAAAGTGATCCGAAACTTGCCCGAATTCTGACAGTACTTTCCAATCAATTAGTTCAAAATGTCTTGTGGAAAAGAAGACAAAATCCAATTGCTCTATAGCTGTATCCGTCGGATAAGTGAGTGTTCCCTCTTTTAATAAATCTCCTTCAGGACACATTGCACCAATTCTTTCGTCATTATAAAACTCTTTCACCCCTTTCTCTTTATAGGTGGGGTCACTATTAAAATCCCCTACCATGATCACTGGCATTTTCTCTTCAATTCTTAAAAACCAGTCTTTCAAAAAGCTGATATGTAACTCTCTAGTTTTCACATCAAACGCTTCAGTATGCACATTGAAAATCATCACCTCTTGCCCTCCGATATTCACTAAGACTCTTTCTGCAAGTCGGTCTAAATACATGGCTGAATAATAATAAGGATGACTTCTTACTCTAGCTAATTCCGTTCTCTCGTGTTCTACAATTTTATAATCAGAAAGTATAGCCTGTCCACTCAACATCTTCCCAAAATGCACCGATGGCGGGAAATAAGGAAACGGTACATAAGTCTTATCCCAATTGATGGTCATTCCTCCATTCAGATACCCTAACTCTTTGCCAATGACCTCAAACTGATTGACATAATAAGATCTCTTTCCACCATAATCTATTTCCTGCAGTGCTAAAACATTGGGTCTGTAAGCTTTCAAGTCTTTAAGCACTTTATCCATATTCCCTTTATAAAAATCTTCCGTTGGTCTCACAGAAGTATTGTTGGTCATCCCTGACAAGTAACCGATGTTGTAGGAAATAATACTGATTATGGAGTCGTCCTCTATTTTCTGAGGGTTATCAAACTCAACTATTTTTGCATACTCTGACTTTTCCAGATTAGGTGATTTTGCCCAAAAGAAGAATATCAAGGATGCAACTATTAGAAATAAGAAGAAATAGAGCACTTTTAATAAAATTTGTTTCATTGTTGTATTTTAAAATAATGTGCTCATAATAATGCGGGCATTCAATTTAATATGCGAACTTGATATGAGCTTTAAAAAATGCAGAACCCCTAGGAGCTAAAATCATTTTTAAATTTGCCTTAGGTTTCTAACTTAATTTTAATGTAATCTTTGAAAGAAAAAAATAAAATCCTTCTGTATTACATTTTTAGTTAGAAAATTTTAATTTTCTGCGTATATTTTCAAATATTTGTAATTATTAAGAGATGTGTATTCAATTTCACACTTAATACCTACATTTCTCAATTTTATTTGAATAAAATTTTATAATCAAATCTAACCGAAGTAAATTTTTAATTAGTTTTACATACTGAATTAATTAAAAATTTTTTAAAACATTTTTTGAATGACGTCTACTGTTAAAGTAATCTTTGTTTGTCTAGGTAACATTTGTCGTTCTCCTCTAGCAGATGGCTTAATGCTTCATAAAATTACTGAAAGAGGGCTTGAAAATTTCTTTGAAGTTGACTCCGCAGGTACATACGCTGGTCATGCCGGCGAAAGAGCAGATTCCCGTATGCGATCTACAGCTCAGAAGCATGGTGTTGAACTAGCATCTATAGCACGACAATTTTTGGCAGAAGATTTGGATCATTATGACTATGTAATAGTGATGGACGACAGCAACTACAGTAACGTTACTCGACTGGCAACTGATGACACTCAATTATCAAAAGTTTCGAAATTGAGATCTTTTGACAAAAAAGCTTCAAACAAAGATGTGGACGATCCTTATTATGGAGGAATCTCAGGGTTTGAAAATTGCTATCAAGTTGTTTCAGAAAGTGTAGATAATTTTATAGATCACCTGATTCAAACCCACAATATTCCAACTCCTTAACAAGAAAATGGAAACACTGAAAAAATTAAGTACTGCAATCTTTATCACTTTAATACTTTTTACACTCTCAAGCATGACATCCATTGTTAATGCTCAAAGTAAAAAAACGTATGTGGTGGTGATAGACCCTGGTCATGGAGGAAAAGATCCTGGTAAACCCAGAGGTTCTAGTGCATATATGCATGAAAAAGACATTAATCTCCGTATCGCAAAAAAAATTGGTTTGCTGATGCGTCAACATATGCCAAATGTTCAAGTGTATTATACTCGTACAAGTGATAAATATGTCAGCTTGGAAGATAGAGTAGACTTTGCGGAAGTGGCTCAAGCCGATTATTTCTTGAGTATTCATAGTAACTCCAATCCTAATAAATGGATTGTTGGAGCGAAAGCACACGTAGATACGGATCAAGATCAGGTGAGTGTTGCTCTTGCCAAAGTCTTATTGAACAGCATTGAGAAGAAAACATTGATTCAGTCCAGAGGAATGATGAACCGCAACGATAGAGGCTATAACTTGTATGTTCTGAAAAATACGAGCATGCCCTCTGTTTTAATTGAATGCGGTTTCTTGTCGAATCCTTATGAAAGAAAATACATCAACTCTAAGGAAGGACAGAATGAAATTGCAAATGCTATTTTCCAAGGATTCCAAAGCTTCCATGGTCAATCAAGCACACCTCAAGGCGATAATTATAGCATTCAGATTCTTGCTACCAATAAAAGAGTAACGAATACTAATCCTCATTTCCAGAAATTACTCAATCAAGGACACTTGATCAAGGAACATGAGATCATTAGAAATAACAAAAAGATCTATAAATATACGGTGGGGAACGTTCCTACTACTGAAACAGCTCAATCTTTAAAATTAAGAATAAGAAGACTAGGCTTTACGGATGCTTTTGTGGTGAAAATGCCGTAATGCATTCAGACCTTTTCTAAGAGCATGTTTGAAATATGGCTCTAAGTGAAAAACCTCATTATAATGATTGGTAACTTATACTGTCGTTGTGATGAGTTTTTTATTACTTTTAAAAGGTGATTAAGTACAAATTCAAAATTATCTCATACTAATTCTATTTATTGTTTTGCGATTACTTCCTTCAAAAAACTTTTAATAGAACCACTATTAATACGTTTTTTAGCGTTGTACTCTCAAAAAATAAATTAGAATTAACTATGATTTATTTTTGACTTTGTACTTATGAATTTAACTTTATAAAAAAAGCAAATGAAATTTAACTATTGGTTATTAATTAGCGTACTATTCTGTGTCTCTGCCTGCGATCAGCCTACCCAAAATAAAGAGGAAAAAATAGTAAGGGCTTCACCTTTTTCAGATGAAATCAAAGAAGGACTTCATATTTTCAAATATGATAATTCTAATAAAAAAAGAGCGGAAATTAATTACACTAAAGGATTAAAAGATGGACTGGCAAAGACCTACTATAAGTCTGGGAAATTGAAACAGGAAATCAACTATGTAATGGGCAAAAAGGAAGGTGTAGCCAAGATGTACCATACCAACGGCACCCTTTATAAAGAAGCCTTTTACAAAGACAATGAGGTGACTACTATAAAGACGGGAAATTGAAATCTGAGGCACATTATAGTAATGGAAAGCCTACTACGAATTTAAAAGAATATTATAAGTCTGGTAAACCGAAAACGAAATACCCAACGATACAAGTCAAAGAAAATGATGACACAGCTTTGTATGACAAGGTAGTTTTAGAAATTACCCTTTCTGAAAAAAGAAAGAATGTGAAATTTTATATTGCAGAAGATCCTGATGTAACAGTAAAAACGATTGATTTGGAAAAGTATAACTTGAGGCCTATTCTAATGCGAAACAGAAGAGGTATAGTTAATATTCATGTACCTAAAGGTCATGGAATTATGAAAAGAGTTCCAATCATTGCGGAGTACAATACCATTGGTGGCCGGAAGAAAATCGCTACTCGGGTCTATAATTTAGCCGTTACTCATATTTAAGCTAATCTTGTAATGTCCTGAAAAAACGATACAGTTTTTCAGTGAATTAATTTCGATATAAGACTCAATAATTTTAAGAATTATTGGGTCTTTTTTTGTGGGTAACCTTCAGTTTTTTTCTTTTCGCTACCGCGGGTTCCTCAAATTTATCGATGCAAAATTGATTCGC
>NZ_JABANE010000123.1 GCF_012844305.1 Flammeovirga aprica JL-4 | reverse complement strand
GCGAATCAATTTTGCATCGATAAATTTGAGGAACCCGCGGTAGCGAAAAGAAAAAAACTGAAGGTTACCCACAAAAAAAGACCCAATAATTCTTAAAATTATTGAGTCTTATATCGAAATTAATTCACTGAAAAACTGTATCGTTTTTTCAGGACATTACAAATAACTAGATTGTTTTTTTATTGTGCTTCCACTTCAGTCTGAGGAGCGAACCAATTACCATCTTCATCAATAAGTTTGATTAGTTCGTCAACCGCATCAGCTTCAGGAACAGATCTTTTTACTACTTCCTGACCTCTGTATAAAGTGATTTTACCTTTTCCAGAGCCAACGTAGCCATAATCAGCATCAGCCATTTCACCAGGGCCGTTTACAATACAACCCATGATCCCGATTTTCACTCCTTTTAAATGATCTGTCCTTTGACGGATCATTGCAGTAGTTTCTTGTAAATCAAACAATGTACGGCCACATGAAGGGCAAGAGATATATTCTGTTTTTGTCATTCGGGTTCTAGCTGCTTGTAAGATTCCGAATGATAATCGATTACAGAACTCTATCGATTCCAGAGTGTTATCAGTACTTAATATCACACCGTCACCAAGACCATCAATTAATAACCCTCCAATATCCGTTGAACTGTAAAGCTGTAACTGATCATCTGTAAGTCCTTGATAATTTCTTTCAATGACAACAGGTGTTTTAATGTCAGTATTGTAAAGCGTAAATAAAAGGGCTCTTAGTTCAGGCATTGCATGAGCATTGCTTGTATGAATGATAAGAACTACATTTTTTAATTCCTGAAGAGCAGATAATGTTTCCTCATTGATTTGGTGAAAAGCTACTCTTACAAAGTTCAGTTCTTGATGAACATCTTTGTGGTTTAGAAATTCTGCTAATTCAAATAGAGGGTAAGTATCGTCTTCTTTTTTCCAAGATGAAGCATCGACAATATTTTTCAAGCCATTAGGAGCCATAAAAGGAAGCGTGCTCGCTCCTGTGTAGATATAATCGGCACCATGATCACTCATTGCCCATTTATCTGTAGCAGGTAAATAGTGATGACCAATAGCTTTTAAACTTTTCATTGTGATCTCCTCCACTTTAGAGAAATCAGCAATTACTCTCGGTACATTGTGATCTCCAAAGGTAGCGACCTCATTTGTTGCTCTTCTTTCGTATTTGAAAGGATTTTTTGGCGAAGAAGTAATAGGAGTATGGATTGCATTGCTTTCCTCACTTCTTGTGTCATACCTTTTGATCAAAGCCTCTGCAACTGGTGCCTCTGCTTCTGGAGCTTCAGTAAGCGAAACTCTAACGGTATCACCAAGTCCATCTTCTAAAAGAGTACCAATCCCCACTGCAGACTTTACCCTGCCATCTTCACCATCACCAGCCTCAGTAACTCCTAAATGTAGAGGGTAAGGTTTCAAACCCTCTTCTTCCATTTTCTGAACCAACAGCCTGTAAGCTTGAACCATCACTTGTGTATTGCTGGCTTTCATTGAAAGCACAATTTCATGATAATCCAATTCATCACAGATTCTGAGGAATTCTAAAGCAGATTCCACCATCCCAAGTGGAGTGTCGCCATAACGGCTTAAAATACGATCAGATAGAGAACCATGGTTTGTACCAATTCTCATAGCAGTGCCATGCTCTTTACAAATCTCTACAAGAGGGATAAATTTCTCTCTGATTCTATCGAGTTCAGCTTGATATGCAACGTCATCGTATTCTATGAAATCAAACTTTTTCTTATCGGCATAATTACCAGGATTGATTCTCACTTTCTCTACGATCTTAGCAGCAACTTCAGCCGCGTTGGGAGTAAAATGAATATCTGCCACTAGCGGTACATTATATCCTCTAGCTCTTAATCCATCTTTTATATTTTGAAGGTTTTCAGCTTCCTTTTTACTAGGAGCCGTGATTCTTACATATTCACATCCTGATTCAACCATTCTGATAATTTCCTCTATCGACCCTTCTGTATCCATAGTGTCCACAGTGGTCATAGATTGAATTCTGATAGGGTTGTCTCCTCCCATAGGAACTCCTCCAATATTAACGGTAACCGTTTGCCTTCTTTGATATGCGTTAATATTGTCGCAGTAGTTATATGTTTGAATATCTTCTTTTTTCATTGGAATGCTTGTTTGCGACAAAAATACAGATAAAATTTAGATTGAGAACAGAATAATTGTTATATGTTACCAATAACCAGAATTTTAATGTTTTGTTTATTTACGCTTCGATTTTGATTCAAAATGTTCAATCATAGCGTAGAAAAATGAGCATAAAAAAGAGGTCCTGAAATGAGGACCTCCATTTGATTTATATCTTTAAAAAGAGATTATACATTCATCAATGAATCTCTTCTTCTCATTTTTCCTGCAGGAATACCGAACATCATTTTGAAACGTCTACAGAAATAAGCAGTGTCTTTATAACCTACTTCAGATCCGATAGCACGAATACTTTTTCTTGATGTACGAAGCAGTTCAACTGCTTTTTCCATTCTTTGGTATTCAATGTAATCTTGAGGATTAATACCTGTCAGCATTTTGAAGTACTGCCCTACATAATCTTCTGATACATTGGCTACATTGGCAAGGATCTTATTCGAAAGATCACTTGATATATTGTCCTTGATGAAGTTGAAAATATCAATCAATCGAGGATCTTTAAAGTAATTGCTATTAGTGGCAATTTGCTCCACAAACAATTTCTTCTCTAATACATGTCTGAATACTTCAATTACAGCATATTCTGTAATATTAGTAGCAATTCTATCTCTACCAGGTTTGTCACCTAAAGATTCTTTGTAGATTTTATCAATCGCTTCACTGATTTCCTCATGTTTCGGTATGATGAAAGGAGGGATGTCAAGAGAGTTGAAGAAATTCACTGAATCAAAGGCCTTAGCGTCAAAAGTTACGGACGTAAAGCTAGTGTGAATAGTATGCAATGAGACGTCATCATTAATCTTTCTCAGATAAGAGTCTCTATCGTTGATAAAGCTCTCATTTGTTACTTCCGTCGTGTTCATATTACCAAAGGCAATCTCAATCGACTTACCTCCAGGAATAAATACAAGATCACCCGCATGAGCTACTTCATTCTCGTTGATAGTGATATCACCAGATTTAACTTGGATAAGGGTGTTTTGAACGTCATAAAAGTTAGAGACTTTTACTGAACGGATAACGTTTAGACTGTTTGAACGGATAAACTTAATGTTCAACGATTCAATGATTTTGTTGTAATCTTCTATCATAGTCATTGTAATTAAAAAGGAGAAATAACTACTACCTACTTAGGCAATGGGTTTCGACATCAGTTATACAAAATGTGCAATTTTTTTCTATTACTTATAATCAATTTTGTGTGTAATAATAGGAGGATAACCATGTAGTTTATAGTTATATTATAGTTCCAATACTTAAATAAAGTAATAATGGATCTTAAAATCAAGCATTTTTTTATCTTTTTTTTAAATAATGAATTAAGATCAATCTTGGTATTGTGCAAATTTGTATAAAAATTATCTTTTTTGAAAGAAATACTTAAAATTATATTTATCTAATATTCATCTTTTTTGTGCTGATTGGAGGGTATAAAAAAAGCCCAATTCTTATTGAGCTTTCTTTGTTTTAATGGTAGATACGATAATCTACACCAATATTTTCGTCCTTTAAAATCTAACTTTGAACGGTTGTATACTGCCCTTGACTGTATAATAAAGGTTTATCATTTTGATTTTCAGTGTTTTTTATGCTGATGATGTTCCCAATGAAAATACTGTGAGTATAGCCATCATAAGCTTCTTGGAGTTCACATTCAATGTTGGCCAAGGCGTGTTCTAACACTCGGCTTTCTTCTGAAATTTCCCATGCCCCAAGTTGAAATTTTTCTTCACCCTGCAATCCTTTGTAGCCTGCAAAACAGTTTGAAATTTCAGACATATCTTCTCTCAAGATGTGAACGGAAAACTTTTTATTTTTCAATACTTGATCATGAAATTCTCCATTTTTGTTTACTGACACTAATAAGCTGGGTGGTGTGTCTGAAAGCGACGTGACGGCTGTGGCTGTAATTCCATTTCTTCCTGCATCTCCATCTGTAGAAATGACATTGACAGTGGCAGCTAGGTGCCTCATAGCCTCTTTAAAAAGTTGTTTGTCCATTTATGTGATAATAACTACGAATTCTTTTTTATTTGTTGATGAAGGCGTCCAATTTCAAGTTCAAGCTCAACAATTTTTTTCTTTGCATTGTTAAGTTCTTCCTTAGTACTGATCATAAGACTCAAACTTTCCTTCATTGTTTTCTCTTGTATAACTAATTGTTCGTTCTTTAGTTGTGCTTTATCCAATAAAATACGAAGTTCTTTTTCTTTTTTGTCCTGTTCTGAAATATCCTGTATATAGGCAATTCTTCTCACACCTTCATTATTAGTAATTTCAGTGATGAAAATCAAAGCGGTAAAGACATCGCCAGAAGAACGTTTTAATTTCATCGTTCTCCTATTATTAATTGCCCTGTCATAACTCTTACCCAATAGTTCAGATATATTTCTTCCATCAGCAACAATACCGATTTGGAAGATATGAGAGGCGGCAGGGTTTAATTTTAAAATTTCTCCCTCTTCGTTGAAGGCGATCATGGCATCCATTGCTCTTTCAAAGAATAAAAGGCTTTCTTCTTCCTGTGCTTCCAATTGCACCTGTTTGGCCTCCATTTCCTTTTTAGTGACCTCAAGCAACTCCATGTTTTCCTTTAGAGTTTCTTCTTTGTCCTTCAATTCTTGATTGGTTTTCTGAGCATCGTCTAATAACTCATTCGTTCTAATTGTTGACTGAATTGTTCGAATTGTCAAAGCAATTGAAGGAGCTATTTCCGTAAGCAAGGCTTTTTCCTGATCGTTGTATTCTCTGATTGAACCCAGTTCAATTACACCCACCACATCATTTTTAATGGCAAGCGGAACAAGAAATATATTTTTAGGAATTGCTTCACCCAATCCAGATTGAATAGGGGTATAGTCAGATGGAATCTCTGAAATTAAGGTAGGGGTGTTTTTTAAAAAAACTTCACCCACTTGTCCTTCACCTTTTTTGTACACATCACCTACTTTTTTTCTTCTATGCTGACTATAGCAAGCTGTGATTTCTAAACAGTCTTTCTCTTCATTATAAAGATAAAAAGCACCTAAAGTAGATTGAGTATATTCCGTTATTTCACGAAGTGTTTTAGTAGAAAGTCTTTTAATATCTTTCACAGAAAGTAAGAGTTCACTGATAGAAGATAACCCAGAGGCGATCCATCCTTGATTTTCTACATTTTCTTTCTGAATACGTACTTGATCACGCATGGAGATCAGTAAGTTCCCTAAAATGTCGTTCTCATGAATATTATACTTCTCATAGAGCTTCCCATTTTCAATATCCTGAGCAAGTTTTGTGTTTTCATCAATATGCATCTGATCTTCCAGGAAGATAGCGTAACGTGCATTTCTGAAACTTTGCTTTTTTAATTGATTGGCGATAAATACACATGCCAGATAAAAACTCAATGCTACAAGAGGAATGGAAACAATACCTTTAAAAGACCTTGTGGTCAAACTTTCTTGATAAACTTGAGTAAGCCACATATCTGATCCTAGAAGTGCCAATGAAACATACATTAGCACGGTCAGCATAAAATAAACAGTGAGCAGGTTGGTATTTTGATATAGGGATAGAAGAGCCAGTATACCGAAAAACGCAAATTGACCATAGGGGGTCTGTGGAGACACCATGAGGTACTGCACTTGATAGAGGAAAAACGTGAATGCTAAAATATATCGTGTGGAAGATGTATTCGTAGAGCTGTAAAGCAATATGAAGTAAACAATAGAACTTCCGGCAGCAAGTGCCAGTGCTAAAATCCAGTTTCCCGATTCAAAAGATAAGCCAATTGCTAAAATGAAAGACCCTATAAGGGTATATTGCATTGCTCTGTCTAATCGTTTGAAATTTTCATAATAATAACTTTCAACTCTTTCCCGGGTAGGTGTGAATTTATCTACTTCTTGCTCTATTGACATATCAAAAAATTTTAAACCAAATAGCCTCTATTTGTTTCTAATCTTCATAAGGAGGCTTAGTAGTAATACGAAATCCTTTGGAAGATATTGCCGAACCACAAAAAACACCAACAGCTAACCCTACACTTTGATCATTTGCAGGGATAATGTTGGTTGGAACATTTGCTAAAGGTCTAGCAAAAAGTCCTCCATTTGACATTTGTTGTCTTGATTGGCTTAAAAAATCAAAAGCATTTTCTGTGATAGAGTGAATTTCAACACGAACCGAATCGTTTATTTCATAGATAGGGAAGTTGTTCTCAACTTCTTCTTCAGTACGGCTGGGATTTATACTTGTTCGAATAGGAGGAATAAAATAGGTGTCTTGAGTGATAATGTCGCCAAAAGTGCTTCTTCCAGGTGTAATGTCAAAAGCAAGTGACATCTCATTTCTTTTATTTAAAAAGTCACCATTCTTGTAAGTTCTTATCCAGTAACAGTCAGCTGGTCCTGCAAAGTCCTTGGCCCATAATTCTCCAAAAATCATATCTTCTACCTCCGTTTTACCTCTTGATGTTTTAAATACAAGAGAATCGATAGGAGGTACTCTTTCCAAGGAAGTGTAAGATTCGAAAGCTAATTCCTGACCTTCAAAATCTACTGAAACTTCAAGTTTATAGTAGTTGTCATATCTTCCGTCTCCATCTCTATCAAAATCACTAGGTCTTTGTCTTACTATTAGCGTATCAGCCAAAGTAGAGGGAGTCCAAGTATAATAGCCATCACTTTCATAGTTGAACTGTATTGTTTTGTTATTCACTAAATCTATGATCTTGACATCGGCATTTTCTACCAATGGAGGTGTAGTGGGGTCAAAGTACCCATTAGTGGTAACGAGTCGGATGCGTTGCTTTTCAAATTGATTATTGATAAAGCCGTCCACTACAATTTGTGTTTGCCCTTGCGGAAGATCTATGGTAATAATGTCCTCGCAGGAGGTTGATAACAAAATGAGCAGGAGAAATAAATATATATAGTGATTTTTCATTGCTTACCATTTGAAATTAAATGAAACAGAAGGGATAATATTAGCGAGTACAGAAAACTGTATTGCTTGGTTAGGAGCCGGTTGCCCTTGGGGCGGTCTTTCCTCTGAAGGAAGAAAGTAAATGGAATAAGGGTTTTTTCGGGCATAGGTATTATAAAATCCAAATACCCAGTAATGATGCCACCTTCTGTTAGGTTTCTTTTTCCCTTGTAAAGTTGCAGAGACATCCAGACGGTGATAATAAGGAATTCTTTGATTGTTCCTAAGGCCATCTACATTATGAGGAACTCCATAACCTTGTACCTGAATCTGATTGGTAGGGAATGTAGAAGGTGTGCCACTGATCAATGAAAAGTTGGCAGCAAACGACCATCTATCATTAAGAGTATAAAAATTACTCAATGTGAGGTTGTGAGCTTGATCAAATCGACGTGGATAGTACTGACTTTGATTTATGCCTTCAGTGATCTGTTCTGATCGTGCCAATGTGTAGCTTAACCATCCCGTATATTTTCCTTTTTTCTTTCTTAAATAAAATTCAATACCATAAGCTCTGCCAGTTGAATTTAATAAATCACCTTCAAGATTAGGATTCAGCAATAAATCTGCACCATTGATATAATCGATGAGGTTTCGCATTGGTTTGTAATATACCTCTGTCGAAAATTCAAACATGTTGTCATTCATGTTCCTGAAATAACCTAAAGCATATTGATCACCACGCTGAGGAACAATATTATTTGTACTTGGTGACCATATATCTAGTGGAGAAGCGGCAGATGTATTAGAAATCAAATGAATATACTGTGCCATGTGGGTATAGCTGGCCTTAAAGGAATTTTTCTCATTGAATTGATATTTGATAGCAAATCGAGGTTCTAAGCTGAAATACGTTTCCACAGGTTCCCAGTCATCATAAACTTTTTCTGAACCAGGTATAGGGTCTCTTCTTGTATTGGGAATGACTGCCTCCTCGTACTCATAGGTAGTAACCGGCCCTAAATAAGTGAAAGAACTTCCTCTTATGCCATATTGTATAGTTATTGCTTTAGAAATTTTATGGTCATTACCTATGTAAATAGCATTCTCCAAAGCATATTGATTTTGCAGTGCGAAAGGAGGTAACTCTTGTCCACCACTTTTAGCAGTAGTTGTTCCAGGGGAAAAATCATAATAGATAGACTGTCCACCAAATGTAACAGTACTATGATTTCCTAAATACCATGTGAATTCAGGCTTTACAGAATAAGTTTTTACTCTTGATTTCCAGTTAAAAGCATCCGTATCATCTTGCTGGAAAGTCAAATTATAATCATAATCTGAGATATAAGCAGTGGTATTAAGGAAAAGTTTATCATTAAATAAATGATTCCAACGGAACGTACCCGTTACATTTCCCCATCCTGAGTCGAAAGTTCCAGCGGCGCCGAAATTGTCTCTTCCCCAGTAGGCAGATAGAAAGATCTTATTGTTTTCATTTACATCATAATTCAGCTTTGCGGTAAGATCCCAGAAATTGAATTTCGAATCTCTAAGGTCTTCCTCTAAAAAAGGTTTAGCAAGGATATCGATATAAGACCTTCTACCTGCAATAAGAAATGACATTTTATCTTTTATAATAGGAGCTTCCACAGTAAGTCGGCTAAAAATAACTCCAATACCGCCTTGTACAGTAAGCTGTTTCGAATTACCTTCTTTCATTCGGACGTCAAGAATAGAAGATATTCTACCTCCATATTGAGCAGGAATACCTCCCTTAATTAATTTCACATCTTTCACTGCATCAGGGTTGAATACAGAGAAAAAACCGAAAAGGTGTGAGGAGTTGAAAACCGGAGCTTCATCCAAAAGCACAAGGTTCTGTCCAATTCCACCGCCTCTTACATTAAAGCCCGTAGCACCTTCACCTACAGAACTTACACCGGGTAATAACTGAATTGATTTGATGATATCGACTTCACCTAAAAGGGCAGGGATTTTAAGAATGGTTTCTATTTCCATCTTTTGTGTACTCATTTGTACATCACTCACATTGGCATCTTCTCTCTCTCCAGTAATAAGTACTTCATCAAGTTCTGTTTCATTCCCCGTCAGTTCGATGTTTAATTTTTTATTCTCATTGAGATTTATTTTTTTGGAGAAGTTTTGAAAACCAACAAATGTTGAGGTAATAGTATAGACACCTTCTGGAAGTGTCAATGAATAAAAACCATAGGAGTTGGTTACAACACCAGCTTTTAATTCATTGGCATAAATAGTAGCACCTATTAGTGTCTCGCCTGAAGTACCATCTTTTATATAGCCACTTAAAGTATAGTTTTTTGTCTGACCATAAAGAAAAGAAGAAGTAAATAGACAAAAGATAATGAGAGTAATACGTTTAACTTCTGACATGTAGTTTACTAAAAGGGTGGTTAAATTAATGTAATATTACAATTACTAATTAAGAGTTAATTTGTTTATTAAAAATAAAAAAATAAATCAAAAAGACGAGATTCTTATTAAATTACTTTTACAAAATACCATAAAATGACACTTTAATACTAAGATATGATGAACAGGAATAAGATGTTAGAAAGCTTGAGGAGCACCGATGAGTTTGATGTGATCGTGATAGGCGGTGGAGCTTCGGGTTTGGGGACTGCTTTGGATAGTTGTTTGAGGGGATACAAGACTTTGTTATTAGAACAGCATGATTTTGCGAAAGGGACTTCAAGCAGGAGTACAAAATTAGCTCATGGAGGCGTACGTTATTTAAAGCAGGGGGATGTGGCCATGGTAAGGGAAGCATTAAGAGAAAGAGGATTGATGAAAGAAAATGCTCCTCACTTGGTACATGACCAGAAATTTATTGTCCCTGTTTATGATTGGTGGGATGCACCTTTATATACAACAGGCTTAAAGGTGTATGATGTAATGTCTGGTAAATTAGGTTTAGGAGCCTCAGAAATGATATCTAAAGAAAGTACATTGGAGCATATTCCTAATCTTAATCAGGAAGGCCTCAGAGGTGGTGTGAGATACTATGATGGGCAGTTTGACGATGCGAGATATGCAATTACTTTAGCATTGACAATCAATGATTATGGCGGAACAATTTTGAACCATGTAAAAGTAACGGGACTCTTAAAAGATGAAGAGGAAAAAATTTGTGGTGTCAATGCAAAAGATACATTAAGTGATGAGATTTTTGAGATAAAAGGAAAAGTGGTTGTCAATGCAACAGGTGTTTTTGTCGATAAAATTCTGAAAATGGACAACGAGGAGCACAAAAGAATGGTCAGTCCTAGTCAGGGAGTTCACATTATTTTAGATAAAGAATTTCTTCAAGGGGCCTCTTCTATAATGGTGCCACGCACAAGTGACGGAAGGGTGTTGTTTGCTGTGCCTTGGTATGATAAAATTGTAGTAGGGACCACAGATACTCCTCTCAAAAAAGTATCACATGAACCAAGGGCATTGGAAGAAGAAATAGATTTTATTCTTAAAACAGCGGCTCAGTACCTCAATAAAACACCTACAAGAGCTGATGTGAAAAGTGTATATGCAGGTCTTCGCCCATTGGTTAAAAAGCAAAAAGCGGAAACTAAAAATATTTCAAGATCCCATAAAATCGTAGTCAGTGACTCTAAACTTATTACAATAGTTGGAGGAAAATGGACGACTTACAGACAAATGGCAGAAGATGCCGTAAACACCATTGAAAGAGTAGGTAGATGGGAGCCTGTAAAATGTATTACTAGAGAAGTATTACTTCATGGGTATAAGAAAGGTATGGACAGATCCGATGTAAGAAGTGTTTATGGTAATGACTTAAGTAAAATAGAAGAACTGTCAGATAATGTGCCTTCCTTAAAAAAGAAACTTCATAAAGACCTGCCTTATACTTTCGCTGATATTTACTGGGGAACGGAGTTTGAAATGGCAATGACATTAGAAGATGCTCTTGCTCGGAGAACCCGTTGTTTGCTATTGAACGCGAAGGCAAGTATTAAGATAGCACCAAAAGTAGCTAAACTGATGTCAGGAATTTTGGGTAAAGATGAGGAATGGGAAAACGAGGAAGTCAAGAAATATAAAAAGTTAGCAAAAGGGTACTTATTATCCTAGTTATTATTGATAATCTAATACCTGCCAGCAAGATGACCCTTTTAAGGAAATGAGTGGTCTTTTTAAGGTAAACGAATTCGAAATAAGTTAGTTAGATAGTATACAATTGAATGAATAATACATCCAAAGTATATTAGATCACTAACTTGTTTTGTTATGAGACGATTTTATTTGTTATATATCTCTTTGATAGCTTTCTTTTCGTGTTCCAATCTTGAAGAGTTGCCGGTTGGGGTGAAACCTAATTTTGAAAATACTGAAATCAACATAAAGAATGATACCACTATAAATGGTATTAATTTAATTTGGTCCAATGTGACGATACATGAAAATGTACAGGTTGATATTATTACGGGGCAATTGACTTCATCAAAGTTGATCATGATGGAGGGTGCGTCTATTGTAATTCACGGGAGTGTGCATATGACTGATGTGCTATTTGAAAATGAAGGGTATTATAGTATTTGTGGAAAAGAAGGAGTTAGAATAGATGTGGATGGGAAAGAGTATATCATGCCTGAAGGAGGTACATGTTTTGACTCTGGAGATGATTTACCTGTCGAATTGCTTTATTTTAATACCACTTTAAAAGAGCAGAATGTTTTGATGGAATGGGCAACTGCAACAGAAATTAATAATAAAGGGTTTGCAGTGGAAAGGAGTATCGATAAAAGGGAATGGTCAGAAATTGCCTTTGTAGAAGGAGCAGGAAACTCAAATAGTACTATTGAATATGATTTTCAAGATCTAGAAGTTCCTAATGCAAGTATAGTTTACTATCGATTACGACAAGTAGACTTTGACGGTGCTATGACAATTTATGGCCCAAATGCTGTTTCAAATTCAGAATTGACACCTGAGTTAAGTATTTATCCTAACCCTATAGCTTATGGTGAAAAACTCAATGTATTGTCAAATAGTGATGGTTTTCAAGTACAGTTATTTGATACATCAGGCAGGTTGTATGGGCAGCTTTCAACTGAGAATATTTTTATGGAGATACCTATGATTTATGGTTCCGGACTTTTTATTGTAGAGGTGAAATCTTATTCAGGAAATATAAAGACAGAGAAAGTAGTTGTCAATTAATTTCAAAAGGCTTCAAGAGAATTCCCTTTTTTCTTTAGTTTTGTTGAAAATAAATATCTAGAAATGATGAGCAAGACAATTAAAATCCCTCAAGGTATCCAAGGTTTAATTTTTGACATGGATGGAACATTGGCAGATACTATGCCTACACATTATTTGGCATGGAAAAAAACACTGGCCTCTGTAGGGTACGACTTTTCAGAAGAGGAATTCTATAGTTTGGCAGGGATGTCAACAGAACGAATTCTAAAGAAAATAGGAAAGGAGCATAATATTGAGATGGATGTTCCAAAATTAGCTGATCAAAAAGAAAAAGAATACTTGGAGCTGATTGGTGACGTGAAGCCTGTCGAGCCTGTTTTTAAAATAGCAGAAGAATATTACGGTAAAATGCCAATGGCAATCGGTACTGGAAATATTGATGAATTGATAGAGCATACACTAACGGCTCTTGGAGTTTATCATTGGTTTGATGTAAAAGTAGGGGCTGATCAGGTGGAAAATCCAAAGCCTGATCCAGAAACGTTTTTACAATGTGCAATTCGTATGGGAGTAGAGCCACGTTTCTGCTTAGTGTTTGAAGATGGAGAGCCAGGAATTCAAGCAGCAAGAGCGGCAGGTATGAAAGTAATTGATGTAAGAGAGTATTTATAATATTTTCATTGTATTTCACTGATTTTAAATAGGTTAAAGTTACACTTATTAAAATATTATATTAAATAAATGTTAAATTATTGTATTTGACGAATGTTTGAGAAATCAGTGGAAAGAGTGTAAACGGGTCAAAAACAAAGGATTATTTAATGATCTAATTGAAACATATTGATGTCTTTGAGCTAGACTGACAATAGTCATGTTTTAAACCGTTTCCATTCCCTAGTATTGTATCGTTTTAAAAATCAATAATAAAAAAATTACGAAGACATGAGTTTAATCGTAGACGTTCACGCAAGACAAATTCTTGATTCAAGAGGTAATCCTACTGTAGAAGTTGACGTAACAACTGAGACTGGTACTATTGGCCGTGCTGCTGTTCCTTCAGGAGCTTCAACTGGTGAGTACGAAGCAGTTGAATTACGTGACGGTGGTAAAGATTATCTTGGAAAAGGAGTTTTAAAAGCTGTTGAAAACGTTAATGAAATTATTGCTGAGGAATTAATCGGTGCTTCTGTATTTGAGCAAAACGCTATCGACCAAGCAATGATCGCTTTAGACGGTACTCCAAATAAAGCAAAATTAGGTGCTAACGCTATCTTAGGTGTTTCACTTGCAGTAGCTCACGCAGCAGCAGCTGAGTTAGGTCTTCCTTTATATAGATATGTAGGTGGTGTTTCAGCAAACACAATGCCTGTTCCAATGATGAACATCATCAACGGTGGTTCTCACTCTGATGCTCCTATCGCATTCCAAGAGTTCATGATCCAACCTGTATCAGCTACAAACTTTACTGATGCTATCCGTATCGGTTGTGAAGTATTCCACGCATTGAAGAAAGTAATCCACGACCGTGGTCTTTCTACTGCAGTAGGTGACGAAGGTGGTTTCGCTCCAGCTTTCGATTCAACTGAGGATGCTTTAGATTCAGTAAAATTAGCAGTTGCAAACGCTGGTTACGAGTTCGGTAAAGACATCACTATCGCTTTAGACTGTGCTGCTTCTGAGTTCTTCGTAGACGGTAAGTACAACTATGAGAAATTTGGTGACATGAAAGGTGGTATCAAAACTTCTCAAGAGCAAGCTGAATACTTAGCAGCATTAGCTGAGAAATACTGTATCACTTCTATCGAAGACGGTATGGATGAAAACGATTGGGATGGTTTCAAGAAATTGACTGACCTTTGCGGAGATAAAGTACAATTAGTAGGTGACGATTTATTCGTTACTAACGTTGAGAAATTAGAGCGTGGTATCAACGAAGGTATTGCTAACTCTATCCTTATCAAAGTTAACCAAATCGGTTCATTAACTGAAACAATTGCTGCAGTTGAGATGGCTCACAGAGCTGGTTACACTTCAGTAATGTCACACCGTTCTGGTGAGACTGAGGACAACACTATTGCTGACTTAGCAGTAGCATTGAACTGTGGTCAAATCAAGACTGGTTCTGCTTCTCGTTCAGACCGTATGGCTAAGTACAACCAATTACTTCGTATCGAAGAAAAATTAGGTTCTACTGCTAAATACTTAGGTTTGAAAGCATTCAAGCAAGACTTCAACTTCTAATTAGAAGTTAATCATATTTTCGCACTGTAACTAGGTTGCAAGTCGAGTTGGAGGCTATCCTTTTGGGTAGCCTCTTTTTTTTACATGAAAAAATCCAACAAAATAAATCAGCTTAAATGATTATCATGTTGGATATATAAATAGTAAATGACTTTTTTCAGTATAGCTTATAGTTTTATTTTCTTGACCTCTTCAATACTTAAGCCTGTACTTTCTGCAATTTGTTCAAGAGTGAGGTTAAGTTTTAAAAGGTTTCTAGCAGTTTCAATTGCTTTTCTTTTTTCTCCAATTTCAATACCTTCTTCTCTTCCAATTTCAAGCCCCTCTTCTCTACCAATCTCAATGCCTTCTTCCTTAGCGGTATCGAGGGAGTTATGTAAATCTCTATAATACTTTAAAGAGTCTTCATAGCTTAATAGTTCCTTTCTCGTCATTTTAGCGACTTCAGCCGTTTCAAAAAATGCATCAAAGATTTTTCCTTTCAGTTCTTTGGGACGATTATCAAGCGTGGCCAAATTTTTAATAACATAAAGCCATTTATCAAACTTTGTTTCTAACTCAGAAAGCTTTTTATTAAAATTAGGCATGGCCAAATAGGTGAAAGTTAACTTGTTGTAGAATATCTTTTGAGTATCTATATCAGTTAATTTTACATCGTAGCGATATTTATTTTGCCCTTTATCTTCTTCGAAAACAAAATCAAGGATAGCGATAGTGTATACTGCTTTTAGTTCATAATTCCATTCGGAACCTTTCCTAGCTTGTTCTTGAATAGGGAATGTAGAATAATATAAAGCTCTGTCTTTAAAGAAATTTTGTTTTGTTTTTTGTAATTCTACAATAAATTTCTCACCTCTTTCATTTTCACAGTACAAATCAAATATAGCTTTTCGATCTACTTCACCGCTTCCTAAATGTTCATTTTTCAAATAAGTCATAGACTTAATCTCACCTTCATGTTCACGTAGGAGCTCATTTAAAAAATCCATTAAAATAGCTTTGCTCGGCTCTTGTCCAAACAACCGCTTAAAACCAAAGTCGGTAAAGGGATTGATATATTTTTCTTGTAGCATCGTTATTTTCTTTTGAGCAAATGTACGAATTTAATGAGTGAAAAAGGAATAGTTCTTTTTTCTGCTCTTATCGAAATCAAATTAAAGAAAAAAGGCTGATCCATACCGTAACAGTACAAATCAGCCTTAAAATATATTGTAATATATAGACTATATTAATCTACTTTTTTGAAAACCACTGCTGATCTATTCACATTGTAAATCGAAATGTGTTTATCTTCATCAGTAAAGAATTTACTAGAAGAATCTACACGGTTATGTCCACCAAACTGATTGTCATCTGAACATAATACAATCTCATAAGTACCGGCTTCACCAACATAGAATTTATAATCTGGAAGTGAATTAGTAGGAGAGAAGTTGAAAACAAAAACAAGATCACCTTTCTTGAAGCAGATCGTTTTATTTTCAGTATCCATGTTCAATAAGTTTACTGGAGTGTGTTCAGCTAATAAATTATGCTCTCTTACCAAGTGAACCATTGCACCATCAAAGCTATTTAATTTTTGATAACGCAAGAATCCATTTTCCACTAATGACCATTGACGTCTAGCATATTGGTAGCTCCATCCATTACCTTCTCTTGGGAAGTCGATCCATTCAGGGTGGCCGAATTCATTGCCCATAAAGTTAAGGTAACCTTCACCTCCAAGAACACAAGTTAAGAAACGGATAATTTTATGAAGGGCAACACCTCTGTCAACCACAAGGCTTCCACTTTCATTGTCCATGCCTGTATACATTTCTGCATCCATTAACCACATGGCAATTGTTTTATCACCAACTAATGCCTGATCATGTGATTCAGCGTAAGCAATAGCTTTCTCGTTGGCTCTTCTGTTTAGCATTACGCTCCAAAGATCCCAAACATTCCAGTTTTCATCTTGTTGTTCTTCAAGAAGTTTTACCCAGAAATCTGGAATACCCATGCTCAAACGGTAATCAAAACCAACACCACCTTCTTCAGATGCTCTACTCAATCCTGGCATACCCGAAACATCTTCTGCAATAGAAATAACGTCAGGTTTGATAATGTGAGCTACTTCATTGGCTAATTGTAAATAACGTACAGCATCTACATCAACGCCCATATTGAAGTAATCATCGTAGCTACCAAAGCCAGCGTGACCATGGTGATGATACATCATAGAAGTAACACCATCAAAACGGAATCCGTCAAAATGGAATTCTTCTAACCAATATCTAACATTTGACGCAAGGAATTGAATTACTTCCCATTTCTTGTAATCAAATAACTTTGAGTCCCAATCTGGGTGATCACCTTTTCCGCCAGTGTGGAAATATTGGTAAACAGTTCCGTCAAACTCATTGATACCTTCATTATGGTTTTTAACCGCATGAGAATGCACAATATCCATAATTACAGCAATACCCATAGAGTGTGCTGTTTTAATCAATTGCTTTAATTCTTCTGGCGTACCAAATTTTGAGGTAGCAGCGTAGAAATTACTAACATGATAACCGAAAGAACCATAATAAGGATGTTCTTGAACGGCCATCAATTGAATACAGTTGTATCCTAAATCTCTAACTCTAGGTAAAACATTTTCAGTAAACTCAACATAAGAACCCATTTTTTCTTCTTCTTGGGACATTCCAACGTGAGCCTCATATATAATTGGAGCTTTGATCGATTCAGTTTTGAAATTATCGTCTGACCAATCAAAATTTGTCTCTTCACTAAACCATAACTGTCCTTTGAAGTTAGGTGAGTTAGGTTCTTGTACAACTCTAGTAATGTAAGCTGGAATTCTGTCATTATCACCTGCTTGGGATAATACTCTTACTTTAACAAAACTTCCGTGTACAAATGTGTCTTTGTATTCATCTTTTGGAAGGAAAATCTCCCAAACACCATCCCAGTGCAGTGACCCTTCAATTTTTCTCAAAGGATGACTATCTCTATTCCAGCCGATAAAGTCACCAGTCAGATATAAGGCATGAGCAGCAGGAGCCCATTCTCTATACCACCAACCGTTGTTTGTTGCGTCGTAGTTAAAGCCTAGAAACTTATGAGCACCAGCAAATTCATATATACTTCCATACTTATCATTCAGGTCATTTTTAAGTTGCTCGAAGCTGTTTATTCTAGCATTAATCTCTTCAGTTTGCGGCTCCAACCATGGGTCGTCCTTAACTAGTTTTGGTAATTTTGTACTCATTATTTTTTAGATGTGATAAACAAATAACACGAACGAAAGTACTAACATAGTCAATGTTTCGGACTTCTCAATTTAAGTGTATAAATTACGTAATGATAATATGTATTAAAGTGCTGTTTTTCAATGTGTTTCTTTGTTTTTTGTTAAGACTTAACAATTTAGAAAACGAAAAATATTTTATTTTACAATAAAGAAATACCAATTCTTTTTTTGTTACACGGTTGAAGTTTATTTCTTTTGCGCTTATGAAAACTTTAATTGCACCTTCAGTATTGGCAGCAGACTTTGCAAATTTGCAGAGAGACGCTGTAATGCTTAATGAAAGCCAAGCAGATTGGTTTCACATTGACATTATGGACGGAATGTTTGTTCCGAACATTTCTTTTGGATTGCCAGTATGTGCAGCCATTAGCAAGCACGCTAAAAAACCTATGGATGTTCACTTGATGATTGAACAACCTGATCGTTATCTTGAAGACTTTAAGAAAGCAGGTGCTGATATGATTTCAGTACATGCAGAAGCTTGTCCTCACTTACACCGTACTATCCAAAAAATCAAAGAATTAGGATTGAAAGCAGGTGTGGCACTTAATCCTCATACCTCAATTGACTGCTTGAGATACTTATTACATGAAATTGACTATGTATGTATCATGTCAGTAAACCCAGGTTTCGGAGGTCAGAAATTTATCCCTACTACTTACCAAAAAGTAAGAGACCTGAAGGATATGATCGATGAAGCTGGAGCTGAAGTATTGATTCAGATTGATGGAGGTGTTGACGCTTCCAATGCGGCTAAATTAAAAGAAGCAGGTGCTTCAGTTTTAGTGGCAGGTAGCTATGTTTTTGGAGCAGAAGATCCGAAAGCAGCAATTGAGAAAATAAAACTTTAATATCAGGTAAGAGGTAAGAATTATGTGGAAAGAAGGGGGATTTACATTTCTTTTTCAGACCTTAAAAAATCTTACCTCTTTCACTCTAACCTAAAAATAATTGATGCGTGTATTTAAATTTGGTGGGGCATCTGTGAAAAGTGCTGATGCTGTAAGAAATGTTCAGAAGATCATTGGACAATATTCGGATCAGAAAGAGTTAGTGGTGGTGGTTTCTGCAATGGGTAAAACTACTAACCTGATGGAGAAAATTGTGTTGGATGTCATAAAAGGAGAGCCTTTTGAGCATCATATTGAAGAGCTAAGGATATTTCATTCCACTATAGCTAAAGAGCTATTCCAAAATCCTAAAGCCAGTATTTTTCAACAAATTGAAAAACTCATTGTTGACCTTGAGGGAAAACTAAGACTCCGTTATTTTTCAGAAGAAGAACTTTACGATCAGGTTGTATGTTATGGTGAATTATTATCTACACACATTGTTTCTGCTTACCTGAATCAAGAAAATATACCGACTCACTTTCTGGATGCAAGAATCTACATTCAAACCGATGATAATTGGAGAGAAGGTAATGTGGATTGGACT
Organism: Flammeovirga aprica JL-4; assembly: GCF_012844305.1. Taxonomy (GTDB): domain Bacteria; phylum Bacteroidota; class Bacteroidia; order Cytophagales; family Flammeovirgaceae; genus Flammeovirga; species Flammeovirga aprica. The sequence continues at coordinate 4,639 of NZ_JABANE010000123.1, read as the reverse complement.
TGGACGGAAAGAATGATGAAAGCGGATGTGCCACAACTAATTAAAGAAAATGTTGTGGTGACCCAAGGTTTTATTGGAGGTACGATCAACAATAAAACTACAACATTGGGAAGGGAAGGTTCTGATTTCACGGCAGCCATTTTTGCCTACTGTTTGAATGCGGAAAATGTTTGTATTTGGAAAGATGTCCCAGGCATTATGAGCAGTGATCCTAGAAGAGTTGAAGATGTGACACTGTTTCATGAATTGCCCTATAAATATGCGGCTGAATTAACTTATTATGGAGCATCAGTTATTCACCCTAAAACCATTCGACCGCTTGCTCTGAAAAATATACCATTGCATGTCAATAGTTTCTTAAATCCTGAAGAAAAGGGTACTGTGATTGGTGATTTCAAGTCTTCACCTACTTTACCATCCATCATTTTTAAAACCAATCAGGTAATCATAAGATTTGAAGAGAAGGATTTCTTAAATGTAAGTAAGGGTGATCTGGGTTTGGTTTTTAGTGAGTTTTCAAAATTGAATATGAAAGTGAATTTGATAAAAAATAGTGCACTTTCACTTTCTATTTGTACGAATAACGAGCCGAAAAAAATACAGAAGCTCAAACAACTCTTCCATGATAAATTTAAGATTGAAATTGTGTATCAGATGGAATTGGTTACTGTTAAAAACTATAAGGAAGATATTATTCAGCAATTGGGTATCGATTTGTCAAAAGTATATATGAGACAGATTTCTTTTGATACATTACAAATCGTGTTGAAGAAGGAAGATTTAGACCTCTAAAAACCTTTCAAAACTTTAAAAAAAATGTGCAAAATGTTGCATTTTTAAAGTCTATGAAAAAGAGATTTTTATGTCAAACATTACTTTGTATTAACAAAAACTATTACCTATTTTTAATTCATAGACGAAATAATTCTTTTATCTTTAGCGTCTAATTAGAAATACATTTACACATTTATATTTATGGATACAACTGCAATTGATAAAGCACTAATTGAAATTATTGAGAAGCGTAATCAGCTTAACGCTTTATCGTATGAAGATGAGTCTTATGATGATATTGAGGATGAGCTTCATGATTTAGAGGATGACTTTATTGATGAACACGGAGAGACATTAGAAGACATCATCGGTGATGTACATGAAGATTTCTCTGTGGATACAGACGTATTATCTCCATTAAGTTATATCGCTCAAAGTTATATCAAGACAGGGGACAATGAAGTAGGTGCTCAGTTTGACTGTGATCACGGCCAAGGAGTTCCTGTAGAGGTGGATGACTTGGAGAGAAAACCAACAAAATTGGTGATTATTCCTAATCCATTGAGAATTATCCTTAATGTGGATAGCAAGAATAGAAAGATCGTTTGGCAAAACAGCTAAACTTATTTCAAGATATTGAGTGCAGTTAAAAATAGTATTTTAGCCAGTACTTATAAGTCCCATAGGTTTTTACTTATGGGATTTTTTTGTGCCTGAAAATTTGGTCATAAAAAAACACCTCAACATAACGTTAGAGGTGCTTATAGATGTGATTGTGAATCTTTTATATCGCGTATTTTGCATCAAAGTTGGATACAAAAATTGATTTTCTACTTGAAATTTTGATTGCTTCATACATAGAAGAAAGTTTTTGTTCCAATTCCTCAGAACCTTCCACCAATGGAAGTCTAACTCTCTTGCCACAGATACCTGCAATATCTAACGCTAATTTGATTCCGACAGGGTTACCTTCTTCAAATAAAGCATCAGTGAAATCTAGCATCTCAGACATTTGCTTCGTTGCTAATTTAACATCACCGTTTAAAGCGTTTTTAACTGTTGAGCCAAATTCTTGTGGTAAAACATTACCCAAAACAGTAATAACACCATTACCGCCAACACCAAGAATCGGTACTGTTAACGCATCGTCTCCAGAAATGTAAAGGAAATCATCAGGAGTACTGCTGATCACACGCATCGCTTGAGCAAGGTCTCCACCGGCATCTTTAACACCAAAAATGTTTTTGTGCTGAGAAAGCGTAACAATCGTTTCAACACTCATGTTTACACCCGTTCTACCTGGAACATTATATAATAACACAGGTAGAGGAGAAGCGTCAGCAATAGCTGTGTAATGTGCTACAATACCCGCTTGTGTAGGCTTCACATAGTAAGGACAAACAGAAAGGATAGCATCTACCCCAGAAAGATCCCAAGTAGTTAGTTGTTCAACTACTTCAGCAGTGTTGTTACTGCCAATACCAAACATGATTGGCTTTTCAGTAGGATTGTTTGACTTTACAAAATTTAAAACCGCACGTTTTTCGGATTTGGATAAATTTGCACTTTCAGCTGTTGTTCCATTTACTACCCAATAGTCAGCATCCTTTGTGTGCTCTAAAAGTTTCTTTAAAGCAGGAAAATCTATCGTGTTTTCTGATGTGAATGGTGTCACTAATGCAATACCTTGTCCAATAAACGTTTCCATGATTATAAATTTATATGAATTTTGATGGTGTTTCTCTTTATATTTTACGAGAACAAAAATAAATAGATCTATTAATTGCTCAAATTTACAATAAAAAGAAAACCTTTTCGTAACAAGTTGTTATATTTATAACTTCAAGAAATTAAATATTAGAAAATGATAACAATTGCAGAGGCTGTAGAAGAGATTGTACGTAAATCTCCGTTCCTAGAAGAGGCGATCGTAGATGGTATTGTTAATTACACAGGATTGGCAAGACAGATTATGCCAGAGGTGGAAGACAAGTTGATGAAGGATGTTCAAATCGGTGGTGTAGTGATGGCAATTCAGCGTTTGAGACCCAAATTATCAAAGTTAGATATTGAACATGAAGTGCTCAATTACCTAAAGAAAATGGGTGAAATTATTGTCAGATCTGATTTAGTCGATTACACTTTTAAAAATTCACCAAGCTTGATCGGAAAGCAACAGGAATTATTGAGATCCATCCAAGGCGAAAAAGATGTTTTTCAGGCGTCTTCAAAAGGAGTGTATGAAACGAACATTGTAACCAGTAAAAAAATGCTGGATCAATTATTAACTATTTTTGAAGGAGAGGAGATCATCAGTAGAAAAGAAAATCTAGCATCTTTAACAATGAGATTGCCACAGGACAATACTTCCGTTCCGGGTATCTATTATTATTTATTGAAAAAAATTGCTTGGGAAGGAATCAACATTGTAGAGGTAATTTCAACGACCAACGAGTTTACGTTGATTCTTGCTAAACGTGATGTGAATAGAACTTTTAGTCTTCTTCATAACCTTGTGAATGATTAATTGTTATATAACTATCAATTAATACGATTTTACACCAAAACTAGAGCATCAAGCTATGAAAAAATTAACACCCTTTGAAGAATGGGTTATTGTCAATAAAGGGACAGAAAGACCCAATACAGGAAAATATAATTTACATTCAGAACCGGGAACTTATACTTGTAAAAGATGCGATGCTCCTTTGTACAAATCAGATCATAAGTTTGAGTCTTCTTGCGGATGGCCAAGTTTTGATGATGAGATACCCGGGGCAGTAGAAAGAGTTCCTGATGCTGATGGGCAGAGAGTAGAAATTCTTTGTTCCAATTGTGGAGGTCATTTAGGGCATGTTTTTGAAGGAGAACAGCTAACGCCCAAAAATGTTAGACATTGTGTGAATTCAGTGTCTATGAACTTTGAAGGAAATGAAGTCAAGAATCCTAAAACAGCCATTTTTGCTTCGGGTTGTTTCTGGGGAACTCAATTCTATTTCTTAAGATGGAAAGGAGTGATTTCATGTGATGTGGGCTACATAGGGGGAACAGTTGATAATCCTACTTATAAAGAAGTATGTACTGGACAGACAGGACATGCAGAAGCTGTAAAAGTAGTATATGATTCAGATAGAGTTAGTTTTGAGTCGTTGACCAAACTCTTTTTTGAAACGCATGACCCTTCTCAAGTAGACCGACAAGGACCGGATATTGGAACACAATACCGCTCAGAGATTTTTTATATGGACGAGAAACAAAGGGAAGAAGCCATACTGTTGATTGCTCAGTTAAAAGCAAAAGGTTATGAAGTTGTGACAAAACTTACACCAGCAGAAAATTTAACTTTCTGGAAAGCCGAAGATTATCATCAAGATTATTACGAGAAAACAGCAGGCTTACCGTATTGTCATATTTACAAGAAAAAGTTTTAAATTAAATCTGTAAATTTAGGCCCAAGTATTCAAGATAAAGAACTACTTGGGTTTATTTTTTAGCTAAGTACATTGTAAACTAAGTTTTCGTTATTTATGGTAATTAGAAATCAGGAGATTTCCGATGATCATGTTGGATACGAATGGCACTTACGCTTAACATTCGTGCTAGTGGGCTTTCTACCTAATTCGTTTGGTAGCACTTCTTCGGCCTTGAAGGGAAAAGCGTTAAGAATTTTATGTATTGAGCCGTAAAAAATGATTTTTTGTTTGAGCAAAGCGAGTTTAAAATCATTTAGGCGAAAGGAATGGAATTTAGCTTTTGCAATCAAAGCCTTGACTTTTTTGCTTCGTTTTTGTGTTAAGACAAAACCTTAGATTTATAGTGTTGTATTTATCTAAGATGGTAAATTGCTTTTTAAAACTAGGGTAAA